>JBLIGQ010000005.1:0-118607 GCA_047636995.1 Flavobacteriales bacterium
AGAGATGGGGGCGAAGGAGTTTGCATTGCGTTCTACAGCTATAAAGACATTGAGAAACTCTCCAAATTCCTTCAAGGAAAACCAATTGCAGAGCAAGAAGTAGGGTTGCAACTGATAGAAGAGGTGGTCTCTTTTGCAGAAACGTCCATGAACCGTCGGAAATTCATCCTCCATTACTTCGGAGAAGAATTTGACGAAGAAAATGGACCTGGAGCCCACCTTGATGACAACAGTCGCAACCCTAAAGAACGTTACGAAGGAAAAGAATTTGTTGAGCTGATGCTCAAAACTGTTCTTGGTGTAAAGGAAATGCACAAGTCTAAATACATTGTGAACGTCCTTGCTGGAAACATGACAGCTGAAGTGGAGTCTTACAGTGGAGACAAATCTCCATTTTGGGAAAAAGGAAAAGACAAAGAAGATAAGTTTTGGAGAGCAGTGATACGCCAATGCGTTGTGAACGGCTTTTTGGTGAAAGATGTAGAAACTTACGGGACCTTGAGGCTCTCCAAAAAAGCGCAAGAATTTTTGGCCAATCCATACGATGTGCAATTGATCAAGGAACGCGAATTCTCTGATGTTGATGGAAAAGACACAACCGTAACAAGTCACAGGCAAAGTGGTGGCGGTGCCATGGATCTAGAGTTACTTAGCATGCTTAACGACCTTCGAAAGAAAGAAGCAAAGAAGCGAGGCTTACCGCCCTACGTGATTTTCCAAGAACCTTCACTCGAAGAAATTGCTACACATTATCCTGTTAGCATGGATGAGATGACGCTCATCAATGGAGTAGGAAGAGGAAAGGCCGTGAAATTTGGGCAGCCTTTCATAGATTTGGTTAAACATTACATGCATGAAAACGGAATTGAACGTCCGCAAGACATGTTGGTGAAGTCAGTGGTGAAGAAGTCTGGGGCGAAAGTCCACATCATTCAAAACATTGATCGAAAATTACCTTTGGAAGACATCGCATCAGCAATAGGAAAGAAGTTGCCTGATTTGATTGAAGAGATTGAAACCATTGTTTCTGCCGGAACCAAAGTGAACATAGACTACTATTTGAAAGAGATCCTAGATGAAGATTCGCAGGAAGAACTCTTTGAGTACTTTATGGATGCAGAGTCAGATTCAATTGATTTAGCGATGGAAGAATTCGATGGTGATTACACCGAAGAAGAACTTCAACTTATGCGCATCAAGTTCATGAGCGAAGTAGCGAACTAAGCTTTCAACTCACTCAAAGCTAACCATGCCATGAGTGCCATTCCTGTTTGAAGCGCAGATTCGTCAATGTCGAAGGTAGACGTGTGCACTGGAGATGCATGTTCGCCTCTCTGACCTTGTGTTCCTAAACGGTAAAAACAAGCAGGCATGTGCTGGCTGTAATAAGCAAAATCTTCAGCGGTCATGCGCTTTTCTAAATCAATCACATTGTCTGGTCCTAACAATGCAATGGCTGCTTCTTTTGCGCGCAACGTTAGCGCTTCATCATTGACGAGGAACGGATAGCCCCTTCTAATTTCAATCTCCACTTGTACATCATCTTTGGTGCAAGAGGCTTCGGCAATTTCCTGAATGTGCGTATGTGCTGTTGCACGCCAATCTTCATCCATTGTGCGGAAAGTACCTTCAATGTGCACGTTATCTGGAATGACGTTGGTGGCTCCGTTGGCAATGACTTTTCCAATTGAAAACACCGTTGGAATGTGAGAAGGAGCCAAAGCATTTACTTGGACATGCAAAGCGGAAATCATATTTGCTGCTGCCAGAATGGGGTCTTTTATTTTATGACGAAGAGCGCCATGTCCCCCCTTCCCCTTCACCGTGAAATACAACTCATCTGTTGAAGCCATATACATTCCAGGACGAAAGCCCACTTTTCCAGCGGTGAGCTCTGGGAAAACATGTTGGCCAAAAATACCCGAAATACCTTCAGGCAAAGCCCCCTCTTTTATCATGAGAGAAGCCCCGCCGGGCAACAATTCTTCTCCTGGTTGGAAAAGCATGCGAACAGTTCCTTCCCATTCAGATTTAAGCTCATTCAACAAGAGCAGCGCTCCCAATCCGCATGCAGTATGAACATCATGGCCGCATGCGTGCATCACTCCTTTGTTTTTAGAAACGTAATCAGTGGTGTTGGTTTCTAAGATGGGAAGGGCATCCATGTCAGCCCGCAATGCAATGGTTTTTTTGGTAGGGTTTTGGCCTTCAATTATAGCTATAATTCCAGTTCCTGCGAACCCCGTTTCAAAGAAGATCTCTTTTTGTTTGAGGATAGAAGTGATGTACGCTGAAGTCTGGTGTTCTTCGAACGAAAGTTCAGGGTTTGCGTGCAGATGCCTGCGCACAGTTTTGATTTCTGTGAACAGTGAACTGGCCGTTTTTAGAACCCTTTCAGCCTCAATTCCCATCTCCGAACAGTTTGAATGAGGAAGTCCAAACAAGCCTAATTGCAACGTAAAGCATGATGACTCCAAAGATGAATTTAATCACATTCGGATTCAACTTCAAGGCAATTTTAGACCCTAAAAATCCACCAACAATGAAGGCAATAGCAATAACCCCCGCAAATTGAAGATTAATGTGTCCGCCTTTGTAATAATTCATGAAAGCAAGAATGCCAATGGGAGGAAGCATCAAAGCAAGGGATGTGCCCTGGGCTTGAAACTGTGTCATGCCCATGAAATAGATTAAAGCTGGAACAATTACTACGCCCCCGCCAATTCCAATGAATCCACTGAGCATTCCGGCACAAATTCCGATGGCTAATAAAACGAGAAGTTGCTGAATATCCATTTGCTTTGGCTTTGTTCAAAGGTAGGATTTCTATTTTCAGCTTGCTAGAAATCTGTAGACAATGAAATACTGAATACACGGTCCATGATCATGCCATCATCAACACCCCAAGCCCAATCAGCCCGCACAAAATAACCCAATAGTCTAGAACGCAAACCGAAACCGTAGCCCCAAATAATAGGCTCTCTGTTGCTGTCTACGGTAACCGTAAGCGGATTTTGTTCATACACCACTTGGTTGAAGCGATTTTCATCTGAGTACGGACTCAATCCCGTCCATGCAGAACCAACATCTGAGAAGCCAACCATTTGGAAGTTCTCTAAGAAGTCTGACTTAATAGGTTTGTTAGAGAAGTACTTCACGATGGGCCACCTTGTTTCTGCATTTATTACCGCGAATGTGTTTCCGTTTCTGGCATTTACAAAGAACCCCCGCATGGGCGAAGCCAAGGTTTGGAAGGCGTAATTTTGATCGTTCGCAATGGGCGTTGAATTGTCAATTTTCTGATTCAACCAATTGTCAACACCTCCAAGATAGTAGACCAAGCGCTTTGACCCTAGGCTTGTGCTTCCTGCAAAACGAACAGCCAAAATCAAATCGCGGTGAATGCGCTCGTAATGACGAACATCGAAACCAACAATTGACATGGCTGAGTTGCGGTCTTGAGGATCAACATAATATTCACCCCAGAATTTATACCGGGTTCCATTAAACAGGTTCAAACCTTTAGAGATGACATTATCAAACACGTATTCAACTCGCGCTCCTACATTATTATTGAAACGATTTTCCCGTGATAAATTCGTTGGGTCTGTGCTCAAGTATACCTGTCTGTCTTGTCTGATTATCCCAGAAATGCGCACACTTGTGAGCTCACTAAATGGATATTTAATTTGGTACTCTCCTGTATGCGAGTGAATTTGAATGATAGAGAACTGATCAATCAGTTGACGATTTGCCTGACGCATAAAACGAAAGCGTTTATCAACCCTGCCCTTCAGGTTTTCGAATGACAAGCCGTAGTCATTGTTGTCTAAACTTCCTGAAAGTCTAAATCCTCCTACGACCTTGTAGTCTTCAAATAAATCACTGATTCCAAGCTTGATAAGTCCAGAAATGCCCGGGAACATGGTTGTTGGTCCGCTGAAGGGCTGGTAAAACGGACTCGAAAAAGTATTGTCTACTTGCGTCAGAACAAAATCTGTAGCGAAGTTCAATCTGTAGTTTCTAGGTTTAGGCAATTTAAAGGCCACCTTATTCGTGTCTGGCGAAGCAGTCTGATCTGTTCCCGGTCCCTTAGAGTTCTCATCAAGCGTCAGGGACTCTTTCTCGTATTCGAAATCTGTAGGGTCATCTTCGAAACGGTATTCGTTGATGTCTATTTCTCCTCCTTCAAAGGGCTCATCATCGAAAACCAGAAGGTCAATTGCTTGGCCATTTTCGTTAGGAATTGTAGTGGTGTTTTTCTTATTAGCGCCTCTTTGAATAAAATCGTCAGCTTTATTTCCTTCATAATAAACTTCTTTTCCATTGCGGATGAAAGTCAATGAGTAGTCTCCATTTTTTTCGTTGAAGGTATAGTCTATAGGCGGATATGCATAGTTGGATAGAGCTTGGGAAACTGTAAAGTAGCGGTAATGAATGGTGGTGTCAATACGTGAGATTACACTGTCAATGGAAGCGAGATAGCGATTCTGAAAACCGTTTTTTTCGCCCAAGAAAGTATAATGCGTTGCGTCATAACCAAACGGTGTGCGCTCATTAATTTCAGGGGTTGAGGTTACCTGCTCTAGCTTCCTATTCCTAAGTGAAAGAATGTAAATATCTTGCTGACGTTCGAAAGGTTCATTGATGGGGTCAACACGTAAGGTGTCATCAGGGCGATTTGATGCGAAAATAACCGCGTCTCCATTTCGAATGAACTGTGGATTCATGTCGTCATAAATGTCTTTCGTCAGCGCCTCTTGGTTGTTTCCAATGACTTGGTAGAGGTACAAATCTGTTTGTCCACGGTAGACACCAGAGAAGATCATCTTTCTACCATCTGGCGAATAGGACATGTCAATGACCTTATCAATTCGAAAGAGCTGGCGAACGTTATGTGATTTCTCATCTAAATTGTAGAAGCCAATGAACACATCTCCCTTGTCTTCAAAGGTGTAACTCAAGATTCTGCTAGTAGGATGCCAAGCAAGAATAGGGTAGGTATGGTCAATGATGCGGTCTAGTTTGTGATCTCCTTTTAAGATGCGTTTCCGCTTTCCGGTCTTTTTGTTGTAAAGCCAAACTTTATATTGACCTAATTCATTGGTCGTGTAAGCCACCCACTCGCTGTTCGGACTAGCTAAGTATTCTCCGTAGTCATATTTTTTTCGCCCCTTTAGAGGAAGCTCACCAAGCTGACGTTTCCATTTCGTTTTAAAAAACACGTCTCTTTCAGACGGAGAAAGGCTAGCAAGTTTCTTTTGAATTTTTTTATTCTTTTTGCTGAAGATCGGCTCAATAACAGGAGTCACTTTTTGCTTTAAATCCTGGTCAAATTGCTGGGAGTAGTAATTGATGAATTCTCCGGTAAGGGTGCTCAGGCTAGTGCCCAAAACAAAGAGGTACCCGCTTTCTATGTTTCGATTGATTCGGGTCATGTAGAGAATGTTGGGAATAACATTTTCGCCATAAACATCACCAATGTACTTCCACATTGCATGCCCTACAAGCGTCGCTTCACCTCCCTCAAGGTGGTTGAATTTAGTGTATTTCCCGCTAAGAATCCCATCTTTGATGTGGGCTGCCTTTTCAGCACTCCAAGGCTCTGCGGTGTATGAGAGCAACCCCTCTTGGTACCAAGTGGGGATGGTGAGCAGAGTTGAGTTTTTGATTACGTCTTTCCAATCACCAGAGAACATCATTTGAGAGAAGAGGACGCGGGCAATATTGGTGCGCAAATCTTCTTCAAACGAGGTGTAATCTCCCGTGTAGTACATGAAGATCTTACTTCCTACAATTCGGGTTGATCCACCAATGTTATAGGCATCGTCATCTGTGATGCCCACATTGCTTTGGCGAAATTCATTCTGTTTATGGTAAAGAATGATTTGAACGCGCTCTTCAAGTGCGAAATCGAAGAAGGATTCCAGCTCAGTCAGTGTTTGTGAAACAGACTGGAGGGTATAGGCCGCAAGTTCCTTTCCGCCTTCGTAATAATAGACGTCAAATCTATCAGCAGGATAGTACTGCCAGAAAAAATCACGGTATTGCACTCTGTTCTTCCCGAATTCTTGGTTCGACCCATTGTAAAATTGGGCATGTGAATCTTCCGCTATGCCAAGGAACACAAGGCAAGTGAGTACGTAAAAGAGATATGTTTGAATGGTCTTCAATTGACGGCCTAAATATAACTAAAAACTCAGGGCAGTATTGTGGTTACAAGCCTTCATAAATTAGGAATGTATATTTGCATACAAATCAATAACAATACACTTAAAGAAATGATCTCCCTAAAGAAATTTACCTTCAATCCGTTTTCTGAGAACACGTATATTATTTGGGACGAAACCAAAGAGGCTGTAATCATTGATCCAGGCATGGTTGATGGAAGGGAAGAGCAGGAGTTGGTTGATTTTATAGATTCCAATGGTCTCACTCCAGTGAAGCTGTTTTTAACCCATGCCCACATAGATCATGTTCTGGGGTGTTACTTCGTGAAGAAGCAATGGGAGCTTACTTTCCTGGCCCATCCGCTTTGTGAAACAGTACTTCAAATGTCAGAACGCGCGGCTGAAATGTACGGTGTTCCTTACACGCCATCTCCTTTGCCAGATCAAGCAATTAACGAAGGTGAGCTGCTGATGTTTGGCAAGAGCGAAATGGAGTTGCTCTTCGTTCCGGGGCATGCGCCTGACCATTTGGCTTTGGTAGACCGCGCTGGAAACAAAACCATAGCAGGAGATGTGTTGTTTGACGGTTCAGTTGGAAGGGTAGATTTACCCGGAAGTGACGCAAAAGCTTTAAGCGATAGCATTCAGCAGAAGATGTATGCATTGCCTGACGAGATGGTTGTTTATTCAGGACATGGAGGCGAGACGACTATCGGGAAGGAAAAAAAGACCAATCCGTTCGTTCGTGAAGGGTGGTCAGGATTTCTCCAAGGTGAATGAAAAGGTAGACCCTAGGTTTTCACTGCTGCGCACATTGATGGTTTGATCATGTGCTTCAATGATGTGTTTTACAATTGATAAGCCAAGGCCTGAGCCTCCTGCATGACGAGCTCTAGATTTGTCTACACGGTAGAAGCGTTCGAAAATACGAGGTAGATCTTTTTCGTCTATGCCCATTCCGTCATCTGCTACTTCAACTAAAATGTTGTCTTCCATGTCATAGAAGCGCACTTTCGTTTCCCCACCTTCTTTGCCGTAGTTGATGCTGTTGATGACTAGGTTAATGAGAACTTGCTCGACTTTCGGACGGTCAGCTTCAACGAAAATGGGCTTTTCATTCTGGTTTTTCAGACGAAGCGTGATGTTGGCTTTGCTGGCTTTAGGCTCAAAGGTATCTACGATGTCTTGGGCCAATTCAACAATGTTGAAGCGAGAGGTGTTTAATTTATAGCGCTCACCTTCAATTCGGGTGATGCCATCTAGGTCCTCTAAGAGGGTTGTTATTCGCTCTACATTCTTAGCGGCCTTGATCAAAAACTTCCGATTGTTCTCTGGATCTTCAAGTGCTCCTTCCAATAAAGTTAGAATGTAACCCTGGATATTGAAAACAGGTGTTTTGAGCTCATGCCCCAGATTTCCAATGAAATCTCTGCGAAATGAATCTGCTTCTTTCAGATCTGTAATTTCTTGAATTTTATCTTCAGCCCAATTCAATACTTCATTGTTGACCTTAGTCATTACATCTTCATTGATGTTGACTTGTCTTCTAGCGTCTTTAGATTTTTTGAATTGGTGAATGGTCTTGTAAATGATTTTGACCTTTCGGTAAATGAATTTCTCTACTGCCCACGCTGCAATGAAGTAAGAGATGGTCATTGAGATTGCCGCAACAGCAATGAGCAAAAGAAAGTTCGGAGTATTTCCCTGCGCCACGTCATACAACGTTACAAGAACAGTTGCAGAAATAGTGAAGTAAAGTGCTATTCTAACCGCGACATCGCGCGGAGTATTAACGGCCATTAGTCATTGAATTTATAGCCCACTCCTTTTACCGTTTTGAAATAGGAGTCGCCTAGTTTTTCGCGAAGCTTACGAATATGAACGTCAATGGTACGGTCACCAACTACAACGTCATTTCCCCAAACATTAGATAGAATTGACTCCCTGGTAAAGACTCTTCCTGGCTGAGAGAGAAGGAGCGAAAGCAATTCGAATTCCTTTTTTGGCAATGAAAGTTCCTCGCCATCTTTAATAACGATGTAGCGATCTTTGTCGATTGAAACTCCCTTTTTCTTCTTCTTTTTTCCGCCGTCATCCAGGGCATTCTTTCTTCTTAAGAGTGCTTTGACGCGTGAAACAAGTACACGTGGTTTGATGGGTTTGGTGATGTAGTCATCAGCGCCAGCTTCAAAGCCTGCAATTTGAGAGTAGTCTTCTCCGCGAGCAGTTAAGAAAGCGATTAAGGTGTTCTTCAGGTCTGGAATGTCCCGAATTTCAATGCACGTTTCCATGCCGTCCATTTCAGGCATCATCACATCAAGCAGGATGAGTTCTGGGAGAAATTCCTTTGCTCTCTTGACACCTTCTTTACCATTGTCAGCAGTCTCAACTTCGAAACCTTCTTTTTCGAGGTTGTACTTGACTAGGTCTAGGATGTCTTGATCGTCATCTACAAGAAGGACTCTTTGTTTGTCCATGGTGAAAGCAATTTTTGGTTGCTACAAAGCTATTCCCGTGAGGTTAAGTGAAAGTTAAGGGTTTCTTACCTATTCTCCTTAACACACGAAAAGAATGATATGCACCAACAAATACGGTTAGTCTTTTATTCTGCTAAATCTCAATGCCTTTAACATGAAGTCAGGCAAAGGCTTTTCAGGATCTCTTTTCGCTACATCGAGGAAGATCCCCCATTTTTCAATAATAGGCACTTTGTGTACTTCAATCATTTCAATCCAGGTCTTATCAGGATCAGCAATGTAGGTACAGTGAACTTTGGTGGTCCCCATGTCAAGCGCATCATTGCTATCACAGGTAAATCCGAATCCTTTTTGCGCCAGTTTCTCACCCAGCGCGTGCATTCCGCGCACATCCAAACCGAGGTGCACAAATCCGAGGTCTGCCCAAATGCGGTCATCAAAGATGCGCTTCGGCACTCTGTCTATGTCTTGCACCAGCTCAATTTGCGTTTTTGCAGAAATCTTGGCAAAGCCGCCTCCTGGAGGATTGGTCTGTGCGATCACTATTCTGCGGTACGTTCTTTTCCCACCTGGAAGTGAAGCGAAATCATCCCAAACCTTCGTTTCATCAAGGAGCACATTGTCATATCCCAGGATGTCTGAATAAAGCTCTAGTGCTTTGGCCATGTCACTCACGCCAATTGTGCACGCTGAAACACCTCCTGAGATGTGATTCGGCTTCGTATACCAATCACCACCTTCAACATATTGAAAGTGATTGCCGTCTAGATCTTCGATGAAAAAAGTTGAGGTTCCGTCTGGACGAGTAGTGAGTTCAGAAATCGTTGCATCGCCTTCCTTTTTGCAATAGTCAAAAGCCTTGTTCACATCTGGACATTTCATTTGTGTGATGAAAATACCGAGGTCTCCAAGTTCAAGGTTGAAACTGGCGGCAACAGGTTTAAAGCTGGTTGCACTAACCACTTCCATAGCGCACCCACCCATCAGATTGAGGACCATAGATGCACGCTTGGTGATGACTTCATTTCGAGTGTAAGGCAACATCAGAGGAGCAGCAGCAACGGCATCAAAGAAAGGGACATTGAGGCCAAAGTATTTACGGTAGAAACGAAGTGAAGCGTCCATGTCTTGAACGGCTACACCGATGTGTTGAAATCCATTGATGCGATATGCTGTCATGAGGCGGAAAGGTTTTGATGCAAGAATGTTGCTACTTCGGTCCAGCGGCCATAAGCTTCTGGGGCAGAGGTTATAAAGTGTTGTCCTTTCTTTTTAGCTTGAATGTCATTCCAGAAGTCAATCACTTTCAAGGCAAATAATCCACTGACAATCAATCCTGCCAAGCCGATTAATACCGTGCTGGTTTGAAAGAAAAAACTGGCAATGATGGCAATAATGATCCAGTTCAGTGGGAAAAACACGAGACTTAAAATCAATTTGAATGTACTAATGAAAACAGGATCCTTCACTATTTTCTTCGTCAGCTTTAAAACAAGTTTCCAAACGTGGTAGTGAGCAATCAAAGCGGGCAATGCGAATGGAAGCATTAACACGAAGGCAAGAACAGGGACTTTCGCATGGTTATGAGCGCTCAAAACGTCTAAGAAACGAACCTTATTTTGGTCTAGCTCCTCTTTGGAGGTGCTAGCCAGTTGGGCCATCGTGCTTACGTCGTGCTTTTTAAACTCATCGCGAAGCTGAGCAAGTTTTTGAATTATTTTGTTCCAGTCTGAGTATCCTTCCTTGTCAATCAGCAAGTGTTCAGCTGCGCGAAGGAGCTCATAATTCTCTGTGCTGTGGTCAACCATGACCTCACTCAGGTGCTTGCGCACTTTTTCCATGGCCTTTTTGTAACGAACAGGAGCCTCTTCGTTACTAAAAAGTTCTACGTTTACATTGAAGGGTTTGCCAAAATTCATGGTGAGGCCAGCTCGAGCATCGTCGTATTCGCTATAGTCTATTCCCACAGGAACGAGGTGAACTGTTTGAAGCTGATCAGAACTGTTTGCAGCAATTTCGATCAAGCGTACTAGTCCCTTTTTAAGTGGACGAAGGTGTTTTTGGTTTCCGTGATTTCCTTCCGGGTAAATCCCGATGTTAGCACCGATTTCCAAGCGAGACACCGTGGTTTCGAAAGTCTCTTGGTTCTTGCCGCCCATGTCATCAACCTTGTCATGCTGACGGTAAACGGGCATCATGTTCATGGCGAGCACAAACTTGCGGATGTACTTGTTTTTGAAGACGTCTGCGCGGGTAAGGAAGTGGAGTTGTTTTGGCGCCGTAAGACAGCAAAGCAAAGGGTCCATCAGCGCGTTTTGATGATTGGACACAATGATGACAGGTGCTTTTCCTTTTGGGAAATCTTGCTTACCTAGAATCGTCCACCTCCTGTAAAATAATCTTGCGGCGACCAATACAGGGGAATAGATGAATGCGTATAGCGGAGAAAAAGCGCTTTTTTTCATGCTTTACTTAGCGTAACTGAGCACCCAGTTCTTTTGTGATTGCTTCTTGAATTCGTTGCATTGATTTGTCAATTTTCTTGTCAGTGAGCGTGGCTGAACTGTCTTGAAGCACAAATGAAACGGCATAACTCTTGGTTCCAGGAGCTATGTTCTTTCCTTCGTACACATCGAACAAGCCTACTTCTTTGAGCAACTTACGTTCTGTCTGGAAGGCCAATGCTTGAATAGTGCTGAATGTTATTTCTTCTTTCAATAACAACGAAAGATCTCTTCTTACCGCGGGGTATTTTTCAAGTTCTTTGTAGGAGACGCTGACTTTTCCAGCAACTTTAACAACGGCACTCCAATCAATTTCAGCATAGAAAACCGCTTGTTTGATGTCTAGCTTCTTCAGCAGACTAGGAGCAACAACGCCCATTCGTGCAAGCACCGTCTCTCCTTTTTTCCAGAGGATGGCATCACTGTAGAACGGGTGGGTGAAGCCCTCTTCTTTGCATCCTTCGCGCAAGCCCAATCTGTCAAACACCATGGCTGCTGAACCTTTGAGGTCAGCAAATTGGGTTGGTTTAGCATCGCTCTTCCAGCTTTCAGACGTCCCTTTTCCCGTTACCCAAAGGGAGAGGTATGGGGTCTCTTTAATGCTTTCTCCTCTGTCATGGTATGTCCTGCCAAACTCAAAAGTTCGAAGGTCAGACTGCTTGAAATTGATGTTTCTTGAAATGGTCTCGAGCCCTTGGTAAAGTAATGTTTGACGCATTTGGCCAAGGTCACTACTCAACGGATTCTTCATGCGAACAGCGCTGCTTGCGTTGAGCTCAGGTAGGTCTATCAGTTCTGTGTGGCTCACTTTCGTGAGCGAGTTGTTCATGATCTCTAAAAACCCACGTGAAACCAGCAAGTCTGCTAAGTTTTGATTCATTCCCTCAGCATCTGGCTTGCGCAGGTAGGATAGGGTAGAAGTCAAACGCTCAGGCATTTCGATGTTGTTGTAGCCGTAGATGCGCAATATTTCTTCGCACACATCAGCTGCTCTTGTTACATCTCTTCTGTACAACGGCGCTTTCAAAAGCATGTCAGTGCCATTGTCTTCGCCCAATTCGAAATCCAAATCAGTAAGGATGTTCTTCACTTGATCTGCAGGAATGACTTTGCCAATGAGGCTGTTCAGTCGTTTCCAATTCAAGTTGATTTCAGCCTTTTGCATGGGGTTTGGGTAAACGTCAGTGACTTCTGAAGCAATTTCTCCTCCTGCAATTTCTTCAATCAATAAGGCTGCTCTTTTCAAAGCATACAAGGTCAATTCAGGATCAACGCCCCGCTCAAAGCGGTAAGAAGCATCTGTGTTGAGTTGATGTCTTCGGGCTGATTTGCGCACAGATACGGTTTCGAAAACTGCACTTTCAAGAAATATTTGGGTTGTTTCTTTGGTAATTCCGCTGTAAGCACCTCCAAAAACACCTGCAATGCACATGCCTTCTTTTTCGTCACAGATCATCAAGTCACTGGCATCCAATTTGCGTTCAGCATCATCTAAGGTGACAAATTTCTCCCCCGCTTTTGCCAAGCGAACGACTACCTTCTCGCCTTTAATTTTTGCCGCATCAAATGCATGCAAAGGCTGTCCTACTTCATGCAGTACGAAATTGGTGATGTCTACAATGTTGTTGATAGGAGTAAGTCCGATTACTTTTAATTTGTTCTGCAACCAGTCTGGTGATGGCGCTACTTTCACATTGTTAATGCAGACTCCAGCATACCTAATGCAAGCTTCTTCGTTCTGAACTTCAACAGCAATGTTCATTGATTGATTGCGCGTTGCAAATCCATCTACTGACGGCAAAGATACTTCACCTGATTTGGTGTCTGCAAGCTCAGGAGCGTTTTTCACAGCTGCGCGAAGGTCACGTGCCACGCCGTAGTGCGACATGGCATCAGTGCGGTTAGGCGTGAGTCCTATTTCAATAGAGTGGTCTGTATAGATTTCGAATTGCTCACTGGCTGGTGTTCCTGCTTTCGCCGAAGGGTCAAGCACCATGATTCCGTCATTTCCTTTTCCGAGACCGATTTCATCTTCGCCACAGATCATCCCCAGAGACGCTTGTCCTCTGATTTTTCCTTTCTTAATAACAAAGGGGTCGCCCTCATTAGGATAGAGTTTGGCGCCAATCATGGCAACAACAACTTTTTGGCCTGCAGCTATATTGGGAGCTCCGCATACAATTTGAAGGGGCTCCTCTTCGCCCACATCCACTTTCGTTATGTTCAGACGGTCAGCATCTGGGTGCCTCCACAGATCAAGCACTTCTCCAATTATAAGTCCTTCTAGCCCGCCTTCAATGCTGATAAAGGATTCCAGTCCTTCAACTTCCAATCCGGTGTTGGTTAATGCCTCGCTTGTTTTTTCAGGAGCCGGTGCTGCTGAATATAGATCGCGGAGCCAGTTGTACGAGATCTTCATAAATGGTGAGATTTTAGGTGTGCTAAATTAACGTAAAAAGCCTGAAGGACGAAGGATTCAGAGGGGAGATTCTGCACGTAATTTAGGGTGTTAAGTGGAGGCCATAGAAGGAGAAGGTAAAGAAGGTTAATTTGGCTAAATTAGAATGATTCAAGACGTCTAAAACTTTCATTTTAAGGACGGTATTTATATCTTTAGTAGATCACTGATGGTTGAATTGCGCTCTTTTAAAAAAAAGTAGAAATAGCCATTAGCTGCGCTCGTGAGATGAGAATGAGTTCCAGTTTAAGTCACTTCACTCGGGGGGAAACATTTGAAGACCTGAATGCAATCATCAGGCAAGGATTTAACGCCTGCACTCCATTGAATAACCACAAAACTCAGCTTATGAGAAGCATACTAGTTCCAACAGATTTTTCAAAGTACGCATATTACGCTGCTGAGGTAGCTGCATCTATAGCAAAGAAGACGGGTGCACGTGTATATTTACTTCACGCCATTGAAATTCCTACCTATTCAGCGAATGACAGTTTTGGGGAAGGGGCAAATACCGCAGAAGGTCTTTTCATGCTTAAGCGGGCAAAGATGGAGTTTGAGAAGTTGATCCAACAGCCTTTTTTCAACGAGGTGAACGTGATTGAGATTCTGCAGTGGGAGAACGTGTATGATATCATTTCAGACAAGGCGCAGGAGCACGAAATTGATTTGATTGTGATGGGGTCTCAGGGTGCTTCTGGTGCGAAGGAGTTCTTCATTGGGTCGAATACAGAAAAGATCATTCGCACGGCACATTGTCCGGTGCTCACAGTGAAGGAGAAGATGGAGAAGTTCGAACCGAAGGATGTGGTTTTTGCGTCTAACTTTTATGGCGTAGCATCTGCAGTGTTTGCTCCTTTGATGAACTTGCTTGATTTGTTTGGGGCGAAGGTGCATTTGTTAAAAGTGATCACCCCTGCGGAGTTCGAAACAACTGACTACACTGAAAAGTTGATGGCTGATTTTATAGCCAAGACAGGCGTGAAGAATTACACTACGAACATTTGGAATGATACCATGGCGGAGGACGGGATCCATGAATTTGCTGACCGCATTGGTGCAGACATGATTTCAATGGAAACCCATGGACGCACTGGTCTAGCGCATTTTTTCCGTCAGAGTTTGACTGAAGATGTAGCGAACCACAGCCACCTGCCAATTCTGAGTCAGCGCATTGAATTGCCGAAAAAAAAGCGTGGAGCCATTTTCCCGGATTAGGAGTGTGAATTGAATTCCGACCGGGAAGTGACTCAGTTTCAGTTCATGTTTTAGGTGAAGGGTTTCTGCCGTGGACAAGGCGATGCAGAAAGAAAATACAAAAAAAGCTCAGTGAGAACTGGGCTTTTTTTGTGGGAGTTTTGGAGTTAAGATGTGATCCGAACCACCCTTTTGGGTGAGGGCAATATCACCCTAAGGGGGTGTTGTTTTTCTGGTGTCTTTGACGGACTTTGCGGAAGAAAAAAAATCAACGAGATGAAAAAAGTATTAAGTGTTTTAGCCGTATCAATTTTATTCTTTGCAACCGGCTGCAAAAAAGAAGGCTGCACCAATCAAGATGCAACCAATTATAGTTCAGAGGCTGATGACGATGATGGGTCTTGTTCTTTTGAAGGTGAGGTGGTTTTTTGGTATGGAGAAAGTGTCGCCAATGGCCTTGTTGCTATTGGATCAACAACATTAACATTCATGGTAGATGGAGTTATTGTTGGCTCAACAGCGTCAAATGTTTTCTGGACTGCTGCGCCAAACTGCGGACAAAATGGTTCAATCACTGTTTCTAGGGGTCTTGGGAACGCTACAAATCTTGCGGGGAATTACAGTGTGAAGGATCAAGATAATTTCGAGATTTGGGCAGGTGTTTTGAACTTTACTGCTAACACGTGCACTGTTTTGGAGCTCTCGGAATAAACAAAAAAGCATTAAAGTGTGAAAACCTCATCTGAATAAATCAGGAGAGGTTTTTTTTTGTGCTAAAGAATCTCCTGGGGTGAAAAGGGCCAATCTTATTCCTAATACACTATGAGAGTTCCAGTCTTCGATATTGGCCCCTTCATATTGACAAATCCCAGCAGGGTCGGCACACTTGCCGACCTTTTAGTTCGTGGACCATTAGGATCATAAAGAGAACGACGTTAAACTTGGAATACACTTACAAAGTTCTTCGTTACGTCTACAAAGTTGTTGTTGAGCGGATTGCTTTGATTGATAGCTTCGCCGTGGGGAAAGGGCTAATCTTATTCCTATATAATAACCGCGTGCGAGGGAGAGGAGATCATGAGTCGAGATCGAACTAGTGAATTGAAACGATGAATCGAAATGGTGAATCGTAACGGTGAATCGAAACGATGAATCGAAATTCGAAGAAAAAGCTGAGAATCAAAGATCCCGAGAGGGAAGGCTGCTCGCGTTCTTCCTAAGGGAAAGGACTCTACAGCCCCTCGAGATTTTGGTTGAGTTGAGGCGTCCTTTCGGCAGGAATTAACATGGAGAATCGAATTGATGGTTTTGTGCTCATTGCTCTGCATATGGTGATCTACCCACTGGCCCTATTGCTCTGTACTCATATTCCAAAGCCATCCGCAAAGTTCTTCGTTACGTTTACAAAGTTGTTGTTGAGCGGATTGCTTTGATTGATAGCTTCGCCGTGGGGAAAGGGCTAATCTTATTCCTATATAATAACCGCGTGCGAGGAAGAGGAGATTGTGAGTCGAGATCGTACTAGTGAATTGAAACGATGAATCGAAATGGTGAATCGTACTAGTGAATTGAAACGGTGAATCGAAATTCGAAGAAAAAGCAGAGAATCAAAGATCCCGAGAGGGAAGACTGCTCGCGTTCTTCCTAAGGGAAAGGCCTCTACAGCCCCTCGAGATTTTGGTTGAGTTGAGGCGTCCTTTCGGCAGGAATCGGAATCGTCGGATTGTAAAACATTCAAAAGGGACGTTGATACGATTTCCCTTTTTTAATGCTCTTTTTTGAGGTAAAATTCAGCTAGCTCCTCAGTTAATTGGAGTGCGGCTTCATAGTGTAAATGGCTCCCGTCATAAGAGCGAAAACGATTGTTGTCAAAATCAATGCACTCTACTCCAACAGCTTCTAACTGCCCTTTCAATTGTGTTTCGTCAAATCCGCTCATGGAATCTTCGAGGTCTGCCATTTGATTCGTTGTGGGCGAGCGATAAGCAATAACCCGAATGCTTTTGTCTTGAATAAACGCTCCAACAGTGCTTACAAATTGAGCTTCGATTTGAGGACTGACATGGTTCCCTTTGAAGGTTTTTTGGTAGGTCGGAATCGCGCTGGTAGAATCTTCGGGTAGTTTATGAGAATGCACCCATCCCCCTGATCTGAAATCTTCGAAATACATAGTTTCATCAGGAATTCCCAATGCGCCTTTCACCAGTTCCTCTGGTTTGTAGGGCGAAAAGAATTTGAGGTATTTTGATAATTTGGTGCCTCTGAATACTTCAAAATCAGACAATGAAGCGAAGGTGTTGAATTGCTCGTTTTTCGCGCCTCGACCTGTAAAGCTATGGGGAGACAGCCCTAAGATGAGCGTGGCTTTTGAACTGGAGGTGTCTAGCTTACTCCAAAGGAAATTGAGGTATTCTTTGCTCCACCCAGCGCTGCTGTAGGCAAAGTTGTACGCAGAGACTCCCGTTTGCTCTTTAAAAACTTCCGTAGAAAATCCCCGGTAGACGCGTGAATCTCCTCCGATAACTGTAGCGAACCGTTTATCTACATGTGTTTTGCTCACCCAAAATTCTTTTTGCAATTCGCGATTTTTGAACGGCTTAGGAAGAACGACTTTGACGCAGATAATGAGGATGATGGCTAATCCCAGGGCGATAGGTAGTTTGTGTTTGGTTTGCATCAGAATTGAAAGTAGATAAATTGTTGACCTTCGCCCCGCAGAAAAATAATGCAGACGATGGCAAGTGCAATCGTGTATACATCTATCCCTTTAGCGAGATACCAATGCTTTAGTTTTGGTTTGCGAAGTTTTATGTAGACCACAATCTCAATTGCAATGGCTAAGATGAGGTAGATGAGGTTGTCGAAATACGATTTGAAAAAACCCACGTTCATGTCTGTGAAACAAAAGAGCTTGTAGACAATTTCGTTTCCTTGCTTAATGTTGACAGCTCTAAAATAAACCCATGCAATGCACACTTGAATGAAGATCAAAGGAATCAAAATGTATGCGCTCCCAGCAAGTTTTGTGGTCCATTTCGTGCTGCGTTCAAGTTGTAAAAAGACGATGTGAATCAAGGCCCACATCAAATAGGTGTAATTCGCGCCGTGCCAGAGTCCTGAAAGAAACATGGTGATGAAGAGCGCTAAAAACCCCATCCACATTCCTTTTTGTGAGCCGCCTAGCGGAATGTAAACGTAATCTCTGAACCAGGTCGAAAGCGAGATGTGCCATTTCCCCCAGAATTCTCGCAAGCTTTTGGAGAGGTAAGGGTGGTTGAAGTTCATTTTAAAATGGTAGCCCATTAACTTAGCAATTCCGCGCGCTATAAGACTATAACCGCTGAAGTCAGTGTATATCTGGAAGGCAAAAGCGATGGTGACGACCCACCAAAAGGCAGTGCCGTCGAAGGGTGTTTTTCCCTGAAAAGCAGAGTCAATAAAAAAGGACAAATTATCTGCAATGACGGTTTTTTGAAAGAGGCCGAATACAATCAGTTTCACGGCATTCCACTTCTCTAGCACATTGGGGGTCTTGTAGCGTTCTAGCTGCTTGAGCATGTCTTTCGCCCTGACAATTGGACCTGCGACCAATTGCGGGAACATGGATAAGTAGCTAAAGAAATGGAGGATGTTGCGTGTTGGTTTCAATCTTCCACGATAGACATCGATGGTGTAGCTCAAGCTTTGAAACGTGTAAAAGCTAATTCCAACGGGTACGATCAATGCAAATTCGGGAATGTGATCTATGAGGTGTGTTTCGGCGCCAAACCGCAAAGCAACATCGTCTACGAGTGTGGCAAAAAACTTCGAATACTTGAATACAGAAAGCGATCCTAGGTTGGCTAGAAGCGAAAATACAAGCAAGGATTTTTTCCATTTTTTGCTCTTCGTCATGCCAAATGCAGCGAAGTAATCAACCAGTCCGCTTCCAATGATGAGAAACAGGAAACGCCAATCCCACCAAGCATAGAAGAAAAAGCTTGCTGAAGTGATAAAGATCCACCGTGGTAAGTTCTGCTTCCTGCAAAGCGGCCAAAGCAAGAAAAATGCGAGGGCGAAAAGCAGAAATTCGATGGAGTTGAAGATCATGTTTTTTCCTAGGTAGGGAGTGACAAATCTGCAGCGAATTTAGTGGAAAATTACCGACTGCAGCTTTCTGTGATTTGAGGTGGTTCTAATGTAAGTCTGAGACCGCTGCGCTTATGAGCCTCACAAAGCACTTCTGTAACATTCAGTTCTCCTCAGCGTATTAGGTTGAAGTATTACCCTACAAACAACTCAGACAATGACTACGCATATTTTAAGACAAGGCAACCGAATCCATCCTGAGATTCGATTTGATACAGATCGGGGGGAGCTGCAGATTTTTGGGTGGTCTTTTTCAGAGAATCCAAAGGAAATTTATGCCCCAGCTTTCGAATTGTTAAATGCGAGGAGAACAGAGAAAGTCAGGCTTGTTGTAGATCTTAAATGCTTCAATACGGCTTCAACAAAGTGTTTGGTTGAGTTAATTTCAACCATCAAAGCCAATAACATTGGCTCTTCAGATCCTGAGCTAGTGACTTGGGGTTTTGACGAAGAAGACCCAGAATCAATGGAGTGGGGCGAAGACTTAGAAATGGTAACAGGAGTGCGCTTTAGCTACAAGTCGTCCAGCACCATCACACGTATTGCATCTTAATAGATAAATTTCCAACGCTATGAAATCTTTTGGAACAAAACTGTGGCACTTTGTGCTTTTTGGAGTCCTCTTCGGAATGTGTTTTCCATTCATTGCCTGTGCAATGGGATTGGGGGAGGCTGGGGAGTCATTTTCAATTGAAGGAGTTATAGCGTTGCACCATAAAAGCAATCTTTTCTACATCATTGATCTGACCCCGTTGCTCTTAGGGCTGCTGTTTTTTATCATTGGGAAGTACTCCCTTGTTCAGTTGCGCTACCTAAAAAGGTTATCGATTTTTGAAAGAGAACTGCGTGAATCTGAGTTTGTACCGCTTCAGAAAATTGCTTTAAGAAAAATTAGATTGCACTATGTCAAGACGTTCGTAATTATCGGCTTTGTGCTCGTCTTTTCAATGGTCGTTTTGCTCTTTCATTTCAATTTCGCCAATGCTGCCAGTAATGACTTGGCGGCTTTAAGCGGTCAGATTTCGGAAGCGCTTCAAAATGGTGATGCAAAGGATGCACCTTCATCGTTAGCGATTGAAGCTTATAGGCAAGAGGTTGAATCGCTAATCGAAGTACAGAAAAACGCGTCTGAAAGGGCCATCGTCATTGTAGCATTTGTGACACTCTTTATGGTGACATTGTTCGTTTTCTCCCATTTCAAAATCTTCTTCCCAAACTTCGTTGACTTGCAGAAAGGGATTTTTGAAAATACTGCTGCGCGAAAAATGATTGGCAATCAGGCTGAAGAATTGAAGAAGCATTCTTTCGCCAGTGCAAACTCTGGAACGGCCATGTGCACTTTGGATGAACATGGGGAAGTAGAATGGGTGAATGATGTTTTTCAGAAGTCTTTCGTTGCTGAAGAATTAAAAGTATCTCTGCCGTTTTTGGAGCAATTTGAGCAGCGTCTGGTAAATGCGCAGATTTCAATTGAGTTGAGAGAGGCACTTGAACAGAGGAAGGAATACAAAGGATTGGTAGAGCTGCTTTCTGATAACAGTGAACGCACTTTTTTTCACATGACCATAGAGCCCTATTCGAATGATATGGGTGGGTTCTTAGGGTATTTTGTACTCCAGAACGATGTTACAGAATTAGTTGTGGCCCAAAAAGTAAACGATGATCTATTAAGAAGGCTTCAACAAAACCTAGAGGCGGCGAAAGTCATTCAAAAGAATTTGTCAGAACGAA
Organism: Flavobacteriales bacterium; assembly: GCA_047636995.1. GTDB lineage: Bacteria > Bacteroidota > Bacteroidia > Flavobacteriales_D > Sanyastnellaceae > JAQWQB01. Next base: position 20,663 of record JBLIGQ010000005.1, read on the forward strand.
GGGACTTAATTCGTGATTTCTTTGGGGAGTCATTTGTTGTTAATCGCCCGCTGCAAGTACTTTCAGGTGATTACATCTGGTTTCGAAAGCTCGATGAAAATACGGCATTGATTTGTTTGGGTGATTGCGTTGGACACGGCGTTGCAGGATCGCTTTTGGCCAATTTGTACAGCCAATTCTTAGATGAGATTACCGAAGATGAACTCAGCCCAGACAAGATTCTTATTCAATTGGATCAAAAAATGAAATCACATATGGATTCTCAAAGCCAAAAAGGGTTAGAGTATACGTGTGAAGCCGGATTGCTAAAGATTAATAAGCATTCACGCGAGGTGCAATTTGCTGGGTCCAATACTGAGCTTATTCTAAATGACGGAGATGTGAGCATGGTGAAATCAGAACGTTTTGGTGTTGGTTCTAGCCACTTTCAAGAGCATCCGGTATTGAAAACGTTCCAACTTAAGCCAGATAGTTGGGTCATTCTTTCTTCTGACGGTTTGAAGAACATGGTGAATTCTAACAGCCAGCGCCTAGGACGAAATGGAGTGGCAGAATTATTAAGGGATACGCTTAGGCCCTCTGGAAAGGCCTATTCTGAGCTTGTTAAACTTGCTATTGACAAGTTCAATTCAAATTCTTTTCAGAATGATGACATCCTGATCGCGGGAGTTAAACTATAAACTACTTAGATGATGAATGAATTCGCATTTAGTCCAAATGCTGCTGACTCTCTCCGCAGTAATGAACCAGAATTAAGATTCGTAGGGTCCGTAAAAGAAGAGCATATTCCCTCACTTGTTGACCTTTGCAAGGGAATTGCAAAAGACTTTGGTATTGCCAAAGCCAAAATGAATCGGCTGGCAAGATTGTGTGTTGAGGTATTGCAAAATGCTGCAAGACACGCGTCCAAAGAATCTGATGACATGATCTCAGTCATGGTTTACACGCATTGTGATGATTTGATTTTGGTTTGTCGAAATACAGCAACACTAGATGATGCACTCAAAGCACAGGATATTCTTGGTGAGCTAAGTTTGCTTGGTCCTGAAGAGATTAAAAAGTATTTTAGAAGCTCTTTAGATAAGGCTACTTTAAGTGACAGGGGAGGCGCAGGACTCGGTCTTATTGATATTGCCTACAGAGCTGGTGAGGTGCCAGATTTTGAAATCATTCCGCATCGTGATGAGACGCTGTGCAATTATTCTATCAGAACACGTTTAAGTTTGAGCTTGCAGAGGCGTTAACTGCCTACTCTTACTTTCGGTTCTCCATTGATGAATTCAAAGGTAATTGGGAGAATGAAATTACTAGGGATGGTTTGATTTGAGCGCTCAGCAGGCTTCCACAAGGGCATCTTCCACATGCATTCAAGTGCTGCGCGGTCTAGGAAATATTGACCGCTTTCAACCACTTCAACGTCGCGTACAAGTCCACCTTCATCTACCTTAAAGGAGATTTTCACAAGACCCTCTATGGACTGTTGTACGGCTTCTTTTGGATAGATTGCATTGCTACTCACGAAGTCTAAAAGCTTGTTGTAACCTCCAGGGTACTGGGCAGGCTTTTCGATACGTCCTTTTTGAGCATGAGTAGAAGAGTCAGGGTATACACGGTCTGCACGTTCACTCCCGTCATAATTGAAGCGTTTCCAAATTCCACATTTTTTACCAAGATTGAACTCTCCTTCAGATTCTGATTGTCCGTTCCTATAGAAATAAAGAAACGTCCCATGTTCTATTTTTAAGGAGTTATCGAAATAGCGCCCTTCCATCTTCACCTTTCCTTCGAGGTAGTAAACAACAACTCTGGCTCCGCCGTCAGACAAGAAGTCAACAGTTCTGTAATACGAAGCATCCACCTCTGAGGTGGTCACTTCATAAGAGCTGTTCATGTAAATTCTGCTGTTTTGACTCCATGCTGATAAACTCATCAGAAGGGCAAAGACAATAGCTAGATCGTTTTTTGTAGGTATTCTATTCATTCCAAGTAAAAGTTGGATTCTCAACGGTCTAAGATATTTCGATTTTGCTGGATGTTTTAAACACCAGCACTGAAGTTATCAACAGTGCAACCAAGAGAACTATGTTGTAAATTTGGCTCATGGATGTACAATTCGAGATGGAGTGGAGTGCTGTTGTGAAACGAATCACAAAGCAATTTGGTGAAGACATTGACTTACAAGGGATCCTCTACATAATAGGAGTCCAAGAACTTGGTCAAGGCTTTCAGAAGTTCAAAAAAGACGAAAAGGTAAACATCATGCACATTGCTATTTGCACTCTGTTAGAGCCTTATGGATACTATGAATTCCTAGGAAAGGACGAGGACAGTTGGCCGCATTTTAAGCGAAATCAAAAATTGCCAAATCTAAAGTCTCGAGAACAAGAAATACTTATAAAAAAAGCTATCGTGAGTTACTTTCAGGCGATGGATGAGCTTGAGCTTCCATCAACGGCAAATTGATTATTCAATCGTTACTGACTCCTCGTTGGTCTCTTCTTCTTCAATCTTAATGATTCCCTGCCCATACAATGCGCCCTTTTCAGCCTCAATGTCTAACACAACAAAGCCAGCTTGACCTTGCTGGTAAAAATCAGAAAAGTTAAATGATACCTTTCCAGATCCATTCGTAACTTGAGTTGTGTCAAAACGAATTTCACCAATTTGGTCAGCGTCTACAGATCCAACAGCATAGAGTCTAACTGTTGCTCCGCTAACGGGTGAGCCGAATGAATTCACAACACGAACAGTTGCAATGGTCTCTTCAACTTTGTCACAAGAAAAGAGTGTGATTGCTATAAAAGCAATAAAGAAGACTCCTAAACGCTTAATTTGTCTTTCCATCATGGGTCAGAATTGTTAATTTCGCTCGCTCGGGTTATTGAGCCGACTACAAAAAAACAAAAAAAAACGATGAAAACACCGATTTTACTCTTTCTTGGCGCATTTTCCTTTGTTATCCTTGGAAGCAATTCAGGATGTACAGAGGCAAGCTCAAGTGCAAGCACTACAATTGAAGAGGCCGTTGAAGCGAGAATAACACCAGTTGAATCTACCGAAGAGGCAGAGGATGTAACAGTTGAAATAGATAAGAGAACAAAAAATATGCACGTAAAAATTTCTACCCAGTTCGGAGACATGGTTGTAAAACTATACGATGAAACTCCCCAGCACAGAGACAACTTCGTGAAGTTGGTTGAAGAAGGATACTACAATGATCTTTTGTTTCATCGTGTGATGAAGGCATTTATGGTACAAGGTGGTGATCCAGATTCCAAAGGAGCTGCCACCAATGTCCAACTCGGAAGGGGCGGCCCAGATTACAAAATACCAGCTGAATTCAATGACGCTTTTACACATAAAAAAGGCGCACTTGCTGCAGCACGTCAAGGTGATCAGATGAATCCAACAAAAGCTTCTTCTGGAAGTCAATTCTACATCGTGCAAGGCAGGCCTTTCAATGCAGCCGACCTGCTGAAGCTAGAAAGTCAACGCAATTATGGTAAAGACAGTACAGCGTTTTTCAAATACACTGATGCCCAAATAGAAGACTATACCGCATTGGGTGGTTATGCTCCTTTAGATGGGGAGTACACTGTTTTTGGAGAAGTAGTGGAAGGATTGGACATTATTGATTCAATCGCTGCCGTTCCAACAATGAGAGGTGACCGTCCGAAAGAGGATGTTAAAATGCAAATGGAGATTGTAAAGAGAAAATGAAAGACCGCATAGAACAATTGATGGAGGAGGTGAAGAAGGCTTCTCCCAGCAATGCAGATGCCATTGAGGCTTTTCGCATCAAATACTTGGGGCGAAAAGGGGAGTTGAAATCTCTTGCTGATGATTTTAAAGAGGTGGCCAACGATCAGAAACGTGAAGTTGGTCAGCTTCTCAATGCCCTCAAAAAGACGGTCACCGAAAAGGTGGAAGAACTGAAAGCGGCAGGAGCAGAAGAGGTTCAAAGTACTTCTGGAGAAGATCTGACCCGCCCACATGGTGATTTGCCGCTTGGTGCGCGTCACCCAATTTCAATTGTTCGTCGCGAAATTTTAGACATCTTTTCACGCATCGGGTTCACAGTGGCTGAAGGTCCAGAAGTGGAAGATGATTGGCATGTATTCAGCGGATTGAATTTTCCGCCTGAGCACCCTGCGCGTGACATGCAAGACACGTTCTTTGTAGAAGGTGTTGATCGCCTACTGCGCACGCACACTTCTTCAGTGCAAGTGCGTGAGATGGAACACCGTGACCCACCTATTCGCATTGCAATGCCTGGTCGTGTGTTTAGAAATGAAGCCGTTTCTGCCCGCTCACACTGTGCATTTCACCAAGTGGAAGGGCTTTACATTGATAAAGAGGTGTCTTTTGCTGATTTGAAGCAAACGCTGCTTTATTTCGCACAAGAGTTTTTTGGGAAAGCTAAAATCAGACTTCGTCCTTCTTATTTTCCATTTACTGAGCCGAGTGCTGAAATGGATGTGTATTGGGGACTTGAAACGGAGACTGATTACCGCATTACGAAGGGCACAGGTTGGCTTGAAGTGCTAGGGTGTGGAATGGTAGACCCAAATGTGTTAAAAGCATCGGGCATTGACCCTGAGGTCTATTCTGGATTTGCTTTTGGAATGGGAATCGAACGAATAGCGATGCTGCGTTACCAAATTGGTGACCTGCGCGTGTTCTTTGAAAACGATGCACGCTTCCTCAAACAATTTACAGCTGTTAGTTAAGATTTGGTAGGTGAAAAGTGAGCTTGGAACCGAGGTCTTCCTCTGTGTCAAGTTTCACTTTTGCCTTGATCTTTTCACCAGCTATTCGCACTAAATAAAGGCCTAGTCCAGCGCCGGTTGATTTGTGGGTTCCTTTCACAAACATATCAAATACCTTGTCTCTTACCTTCTCAGGAATGCCTACCCCATTGTCTTCTATTGACAACGTAGCACCCTCATGGTCTGTATGAATTGAAACACGACAGTAGTCGTCATGCGAGCCTTTTCTGTATGCAATTGCGTTCGTGATGGTCTGCTGAAGAATGACTTTCAGTAGCTTAAAATCGCTGAAGAAGGCCCCGCTTTCCTCTATATTCCAACTCATTTGCAAGCCTTCAATGTTGGCCAGCTCTTTTTCTACAATTTGGTACCGCAATTTATTGAAATCAATTTGCTCAACCTTAATGTCTACCTTTTTGTAGTCAACAGCACGGGAGAGGTTGACCAAAATGTCATCCATCTGATCAGTACAAGATAAGATCAAACCTAAGTATTTCTTTGTGCTGGCATTGTGCTCTTCCTTTTCAAGTAAACGAAGCAGACTTTTAATGCTGGTTAACGGCGTGCGAAGATCGTGGGAAGACTTGTAAATGTATGTGTTCAACTCTTTATTCGCTTTTCTGAGCTCCCGTGTCCTCTTGTATACCTTCCATTCGAGAACCTTACTTAGTTTCCGCTTCTGTGTGAACTCTCTGAACAGAAGAATGAACAGAATTGTAAAGAAGACCGTTCCTATAATGAGTGCGTTTTTAAGTATGTTCCGCTCTCCTATCTCTTCAATGGTGCGCAGGTCTTCTAACGTTTGAACCCGATTTTCCGTGTCAAACTCATTCGTTCCGAACTCCCGTTTCGCCAAGCGTAAATCAATTAAATTATTGACTTCATTCAGACTGTCTGCAATGTGTAAAGCAGTAAAAGCTTCTTCATACCTGGCTCTGCTTGAAAAAAACAACGATTTTCTTCGTTCTATGATCTCTAGCCATTGTTGATCCTGAACCTGCTGCGCGAGCTGACTGGCATCTAAGAAACTTAAAAGTGCTTGAGTATCTCTTGCCGCGGCATCATAAAGTTCTGCTAGCTCATAAAGAAGAGGAAGGCCCTGGTTCGGTGGGATCTTATCCAAGTATTCTCTGGCTAGTTCCAAATATTTCAGCGCCTGGAAGAAATTTTCTTCTTTTCTAAAGTGAAATGAAAGTCGTGTGAGAAAGCGTACCGTTTGTGATGGAGATCCTGATTGGACAGCCAAATCAGCTGCTTCTTTCGCTAAAGTGATTTCTTCGCGTGAGCGACCTTCAGTAGAGTATGTAAGGAGAATGAATTCGATGTTGTTCAAACGCTCCTCCTGCATGCCATACGCTTCATAAATGGAGTTCGCAGCTTCTAAATTGGCCCGAGCAGAATCCATTTCTACTACAGAGAAGTGTACTTTCCCCAATTCCTCTAATGCCAATGCTTTACGCATAGGGTCAAGATCTTGGCGTGTAAGTATTTTACGCAGCAAGGTCTCTGCCATTTCTGCTTCTCCCTGTTTTCCGTGAATTATAGCGGTTTTGAACTGTGCAGTCAGCGCGTCTTTAGCGTTCCCTGTTTTCTCAAAAGCGCGGAGGGCAAGCGAGTAGTATTCAATAGATTTCTTGAAGCTTTTTTGCTCGTAATAGATTTCACCTGCATTGAGCGCAGCTTCTCCGCGGAGCTTTTGGTCTGTGCTTTTTTCTAGCACCAGATTGTATGACTGTATTGCCTGAACAGGGTGCTCTAATGATTGGTGCGCTTTACCGCGTTTTAGTATTACCTCATCTGCATCTTCTGATAATGTGAGTTGAAGAAAGAGCTGATAATCCTTCACATTCCACGCTGAATCTGCCTTGAGTTCAAGGTTATCTGCCCCAGATGAAAATCCAGGAATCAAGAGCAGCAGGAAAAAAATGAAGTTGCGGATCACAGATAGAAAAGTTAACGGAGTTTAATTTATTAAGTTAGGGTTAGATTCCTTGTAGGAATTGTCTGATTTAATGCGTTTGTTTCAATTCATTCATGGTCTCCAAAGCAGCAGTGAGCAAATCAATGCTGCCCTTGATGTCTGATTTGTGTGCCATTTCAATTGCTGAATGAATGTGTCTGGTTGGAATCGAAATGGCTCCAGTGATTGCTCCTCCAGCTGTCATTCGCTGGATTCCAGAGGTGTCAGTGCCTCCTGCTGTAAGTATTTCAGGTTGCCATGCAATCTTGCGCTTATCTGCCGTTTTTTTGAGAAATGAAATCATGCGAGGGTCACAAATAGCGCTCGCGTCCATGATCTTAATCGCCGTGCCTTCTCCTAAAATAGTCACTTTTTCATGCGCACCTGCACCTGGTGTGTCAAATGCAATGGTGGTGTCAAGCCCTAAACCAATGTCTGGTTGTAGCTGCAAAGTAGCCACTTGTGCGCCTCTTATTCCAACCTCTTCTTGAACAGTGAAAACACCATAGACATCGTAGGCTGGTTGCTTCATGTTTTTCAAGGTCTCAATTAAAATGAAAACGGAAACGCGATTGTCTATTGACTTGCAATTCACACAATCACCCATTTCTACAAGTGATCGCTTTCGTGTAACCGGACTTCCAATAGGGACTAATTTCTTTGCCTCATCACCTGTAAGACCTAAGTCAATGAAGTAGTCACTTATTTTTGGCGCTTTTGTGCGCTCTTCTGGAGCCATGATGTGGATAGGCTTCGACCCCATTACGCCAATCAAATCTTTTTCGCCATGAACAATTACACGCTGAGAAGTAAGGGTTTTTGGATCGAAACCTCCCAAGGTGTGAAAGCGGCAGAATCCGTTTTCATCTATATGAGTGATCATAAAGCCAATCTCATCCATGTGAGCGGCAACCATGACTTTTTTTGATTCTTTTCCTTTCTTAAAGGCAGTGACATTGCCCATGTTGTCTACTGTTACAGCGTCAACATAGGGACTTACTTCCTTAATGATGAGATCTCGAATTTTGCCTTCGTAGCCGGGTGCACCGGGCATTTCGCAAATCCGAGACAAAAGTTTTATATCCAAAGACATATACGTATTGATAGTGCAATCAAATATAGTGCGCAATTGTGCTTTGAATTTGGACTAGCAAGGCTTTGTGTTACCAATAGAACGTTAATAACATGGACCTTAGAGCTGAAGACGATCTCTTCTCATTGGCTTACTAGAAATCGAGTACCAGAATTTTGCTGCTCGAAATGCTGTTTATGTTCGCCTTAGCAACGTTGGTTACCCAATGGCACATAAAAAACAAGTATGAAGGGTTCCTTGCAAGCATCAGGCTGCGAGGATAGCGCTATTCGTGGTAAATTACTTCCATGACCGTTTGCCCTACTTTCTGCAACGTCTCTTTGCTAATAATGTCCATGTTGTCTTGGTGAGTATGGTGAAACGCACCGTAGCCCATTGGTAAAATGTTAACATGGTAATGTACGATGTTAGCAGAAGGGATGCCTGCTCCTTGCGTCACGAAGTAGTTGTCATCAATGGTTTGTGGAGTTACATCTTCTCTAAACAAATCGGAATAACCCAATTCTTTTGCTGCATTCCAAACTTTGTTGACGATGCTAGGTGAAAGGGCCATTGAGGTTCCTTCTTTATTGAAAACGGCGTTTTTACTTCCCACCATGTCGAGAAGAATACCATACTTTGCCCGGTAGCCTGGTTTGTGCTTATTAGCAGCCCAATACTGACTTCCTAAACACCAATCTGTGTAGTCTCCATCTTCAATCCATTCTGGCGTGCCGTAATCTTCAGTGTCGAAGAAAATGATGTCTATGCCCACATCTGTTGGTGTGTCTGCTAAATGGCGCGCCACTTCCAGCAAGACGGCCACTCCAGATCCACCGTCATTTGCGCCGTCAATCGGTTCGGTAATTCGAACAGTGTCTTTATCTGCAAATGGACGTGTATCCCAGTGAGCGTAAAGGAGAACACGCTTTTTTAAATCAGGTTTGAATTGACCAATGACGTTTTTCATGTTCAAAGGGGTTCCGTCAAATGCAGTAACAACCGCTTGTTGCACAATCACATCTGCGCCGTATTCCGTCAGTTTAGTGCTCAAGTAATCTGCACACTGGGCATGTGCGGCTGTATTCGGGACACGCGGGCCAAAAGCCACTTGTTCTGCCACAAACTGATAGGCTGAGTCTCCATTAAACACAGGCACGTTAACCACTTTTTGCGGTTCGTAGGAGATTTTCTTGTGCGTTGTTGCGTCATCTGTGCAAGCCACGAACACCGTAACAAGAAGTGATATTGTGAGGAATTTATGCGTCATGTGACCAGGTAGTACCTTCTTTAGAGTCTTTTATTTGAACTTTCATGTCTGACAGCTGATCACGAATTTTATCAGCTGTGCCCCAATCTTTGTTTGTTTTCGCATCAGATCTCAAAGTGAGGAGCAATTGCATCAACTGATCTGTTAATTCATCATCAGATCCTGTAGCTTCTGTCTCATCTTCGAAACCCAGAACACTGTAAAAGAACGAATTAAATGTCTCTTTTAGTAGAACAAGATTGGCTTCGTCAATCGCAATCTTCTCAGCAGCTGCAGAGTTGATCACTTTAACGCCTTCGAACAAGACCGATATGAGAATAGGGGTGTTGAAGTCATCATTCATGGCATCAAAACACTTTTTGGTCCATGCATTAGCATCAAAATCACTTGTTCCATTAGCGGTAAGTAATTCCATCTTCTTTTTGGCCTCTACCATGCGTTGGAAACCTTTTTCACCGGCCTGCAAGGCTTCATTTGAGAAGTCAAGCGTGCTGGCATAATGCCCTTGGAGCATAAAGAACCGAACGGTCATGGCGCTGTATCCGCGTTCTAGAAGCTTATGATTTCCGGTAACAAGTTCTTCTGGTGTAAACCCGTTTCCTTCAGATTTTCCCATTTTCTTGCCATTCACGGTCAGCATGTTTCCGTGCATCCAATAGTTTACGGGCTCTTTGCCTGTAGCACCAACGTTTTGAGCAATTTCACATTCGTGGTGTGGGAATTTTAAATCCATTCCGCCACCGTGAATGTCAAACTGCTTGCCTAAGTACTTCGTACTCATTACTGAGCATTCAAGATGCCAGCCGGGGAAACCCATTCCCCACGGAGAAGGCCATTGCATTAAATGTTCTGTTCCCGCTTTTTTCCAAAGCGCGAAGTCCAGTCCGTCTTGTTTTTCGTCTTGGCCTTCAAGCGCACGTGTATTTGAAATCAGGTCTTCAATTTTTCTTCCTGAAAGTTTTCCGTAGCCGTAATCTTTATTGAATTTTTTCACGTTGAAATACACGCTTCCATTCACTTCATAGGCGAAGCCACGATCAATAAGTTGCTTGATCATTTCAATCTGCTCAACAATGTGCCCTGTAGCTGTTGGTTCAATTGAAGGGGGCAAGATGTTGAACATGCGCATCACATCATGGAAGTCATTCGTGTATTTCTGAACGACTTCCATTGGCTCAAGATTGTCTAATCTGGCCTTCTTCGCGATCTTATCTTCCCCTTCATCAGCATCACCAACTAAGTGACCTACATCAGTGATGTTGCGAACGTACCGCACTTGATAGCCTAAAAAGCTCAAGTAACGATAGACCACATCAAACGTTAGAAAGGTGCGCACATTGCCCAAATGAACGTTGCTGTAGACTGTTGGCCCGCAGACGTATAGACCTACAAAAGGCGGATTCAAAGCTTTGAATTGTTCTTTCGCCCTGCTCAGGCTATTGTAGATCGTGAGCGTTTGCTCCTTGAGATGTTCGTGTTGCATGGTACAAAGAAAACAATTTCGTCTTTTTAAGGACTGGTTTTGAGAAATGAATGCAAGAAAAAACCGCTCTCTAAAGAGCGGTTTTGGTTTAGGTAAATTAGACTTTATTTAGTTATAGTAGTAGTTCTTAATCTGTGGGGTCTTTAATTACTCCTGTTCCGATATACTTTCCGCCCTTGTAAATTTCTATTCTCACAAGAATCCCCTCTGTACTATAGCGGTACCATTTCCCATCCCAGAGCCGACCATTGTTGAAATTTCCAACTTGCGTAATTTGCTGGTTGGCATCATACAATACGTTGTGGCCGTCTGGCTCAAAGCTGTAGGCTATGTTTGGCTTGTCAGGTGTTGATTGTGATTCAACAATGGTTTTTTCAATGGGGTCAGCTTTTGTAGCAACCTTCCCTGTTTGCCGGTGTGATTTAATGGTGCCGTCAACGGTCACTCCGCCGGTAAACTTTCGAGACTCTTTCAGGTCGCCATTTTCGTAATACCGCTTGTATTCGCCTTCCTCTTTTCCATTTTGAATAACCACATCCAAAGCAACTTGTCCGTTTTCGTAAAAATATTTTTGCTGACCATTGCGTTTGCCATTGTCTGCAAAAAAGAATATTTGTTGGGGCTGTCCATTGGAGTAATAGCGGTTGAAATCACCCACATTCTTATTGCGATGCCATGTACTTGACTCTTCCAATTGACCATTTTCATAGTAAATTGCATAGGGGCCGTAAGGGCGGTTTTTTGAATAAGTGATTTCGCTGCGAAGGTTTCCGTTGGAATGGAAACGTTTCCATGTGCCTTCTTTCAAGTTGTCTAAGTAAACCCCTTCTTCAACAGTATCGTTTGGACCATAACTGTCTTCTTCAGACATGTATCCTTTGATGATCCAATGTCCTTGGCGCATGCCATTATCGTCAACCTGATTTAATTCTTGCGCGGAAGACCCGAACGCAAGAACGCTCAATAAGACGCAGAGCGACAGCAAAAGTGCTTTTGGAGCTAGGTTGTTTGTAGTAGTCATTTTCTTTGGTATTGGCATGAACCTAATACCCTCTACTACGAAAAATAATTTATAAGGTTTCAGTCACGCTTTTTTTTTTGGCAATCTCTCTGAGCATCACTTCTGTCAATGCTGAAAGATTAAACTTTGCCTTCCATCCCCAATCTTTATTGGCTACATCATCGTTTATGCTTGACGGCCAGGAGTCTGCGATTTTCTGACGGAAATCTGGAGCATAGTTGATTTTAAATGAAGGAATCTGCGTACAAATGGCCGCCGCAATTTCTGCAGGGGTAAAATCCATTCCGCTTATATTGTATGAAGAACGAACTGAGATGTCTTCTGAAGGCGCTTGCATGAGATCTATTGTTGCATTGATGGCATCTTCCATAAACATCATAGGCAAGCGTGTATCCTTGTTTAAAAAGCAAGTGAAGTTTTTATTTTCAAGTGCTTGGTGAAATATATCTACGGCATAGTCAGTTGTACCGCCTCCTGGTGCAGACTTATGACCAATCAGTCCTGGGTAGCGAATGCTTCTTACGTCTACTCCATGATTTTGCTGGTAATATTCACACCATCTTTCTCCTGCCAGTTTAGAAATGCCATAAACTGTGTTAGGCTCACAAACGGTCACCTGTGGCGTATTGTCTGCAGGGGTTGATGGACCGAAAACCGCTATAGATGAAGGCCAGAACACCTTTTTTATAATGCCTGCTTTCGCGAGGTTTAACACATTGAAAAGCCCTACCATATTTAAGTCCCAGGCCTTTTCAGGTTGCTGTTCTGCGGTTGCGGAAAGCATTGCAGCAAGTAAATAAATGGTGTCAATTTTGTGGCGCTGTACAACCTCTTTGAGCTGCTGCTCGTTCAGAATATTCAGGTGTTCAAAGGTGAATTCAGCCAGGGCTTCATTCGCTGGTATACGGATGTCTGCGCCCACAACGTTGTGATTGCCATTAAGTTCGCCTAGTTTTAGAATCAATTCTGTTCCTATTTGGCCAGATGCTCCAATTACAAGCGAACGTTCGTTCGTGTCTGAATTTTCCATTGAGGTTATACGTTAGGTCATTTCTCTCGCGTCACAAATGTAATCAAAGACCTTGAAATTTTGTTCGATTGGGGTGCACTACAAACTCAGCTTTTCTTTAAACTTTACCGCTTGACGACGTGAAATCTCTACTTCAGCCCCCCCTTCTAAGGTTACTTTTAGTCGGCCATTAAACCAGGTATCCACCTTGTCAATCATTTCTAGATTAATGACTTGCTGCCTGTTCGCTCTAAAATAAATAGTAGGGTCTAGGCGCTCCTCAAGCTGGTTTAGTGAGCGCAAAATCAAGGGCTTATAGCTTTCGAAAAAGACCCGGCTATAATTACCATAGACCTCAAACATTCGGATGTCTCCAAGTCGGACTAGCCAACATTTGTCGCCATCTTTAACGAAAACACGCTTGTCTACACTCAAGAACTCCCCTTCTGCATGCTTCGCTTCCTGTTCCCGCTCTTCTTGCAAACTGTTTTGAACTTTATCTAGCGCTAAGGCCAAGCGTTCTGGCTTAAGTGGTTTTAGTAAGTAATCTAAGGTGTTGTATTCAAACGCTTTAATGGCATACTCGTCATAGGCAGTTGTGAAAATCACATGCGGAACTGACTCCAATTGCTCAAGTAGGTCGAAACCTGTTTTTCCAGGCATATGGATGTCGAGAAAGAGGATGTCTGGATCCAATTCTGACAGGGTGCTTAACGCATCATCAACATTGTCTGCTTCGCCCACAACCTCTATTTCAGGATGGACTTCAAGCATGGTTTTAAGTTCTAAGCGCGCCAATCGTGAATCTTCCACGATCATCGCTGTTATTGCGGTCTTACTCATGTGGTAATCGTATTCGTGCCGTTACTAAATCGTTTTCTTGGCTAATATGAAGGCTGGCTTGGTCTCCATAAATAATTTGCAACCTTCTGCGTATGTTCGGAAGGCCAATGCCATGGCTGTCACTTCGCTTTGTGTCAGTGCTCCATTTTCCAGAGTTGCTGACTTCTAAAATAAGTTGATTTCCTTCTTTTCGCGCAGCTACAAAAACGTCTCCTCCCTTAACACTGCTGCTAATTCCGTGTTTGACGCTGTTTTCAACCAAGATCTGAATAATCATTGGGGGAATCTGTATTTCGTTCAATGAACTGTCTATCTCAAATTGATAGCGCAACTTCTCTTCGAACTGAATCTTATTCAAATCTAAGAAGTCTCTCACAACCGCAATTTCTTCGCGCAGCGGTACAACTCTTTTTTCTGAGTTGGTCATGCTATAGCGTAACAGGTCTGATAATTTGGTGACCATTTCTCGGCTTCGCGAAACATCCTCAAGCATCAACGCACGGATGTTGTTGAGCGAATTAAACATGAAATGCGGATTAATCTGTCCTTTCAATGTGTTTAATTGTGCATCTCTTGCCGCGGCCTCTGATTTGTAACGCGCCACACGAGCGGTTTGTGCTATAGTGAAGTAATGGTATGCGAAGTAAAAGAGACTCCACAGTAGCACTAAGAATAAGTTGTTTAGAAATGATACAATTAGCTGCACCAATTCAAAAGAGCTTGACTGTGTTTCACTGACTGAGTCAATCATCAATTGAACAGATAAGAATAAAAGAGTCCACGTTAAACTTGTGATTAAACTTCCCATAAAAATAGGCAACACCAGGCGCCTGGGCTCTCGGCTAATCCAATCGTTTTTCTTGACGTATGCTCTGTACAAGCTCGTTGAAACGAAGCCAAAACCAAAGACAGCAAATGCAAGTGCGATTTTGCTCCAGAGGAAGGACGCCTGAAGAAAATTGGCCACTAAAATAACGATGAGAAAGAGCCCCCATCCGCCAAGTTGGAATGCCCAAAATGGACTTTTAGGCTCAATGTCATTTTCTGTATTCGTAGTCGAATTGCTCAATTTTTAGCTGTTGTTTTTATGATCCAATTTGTGACGAAAGTTAGAACTTCAGGAGAAATAGTTTGCTCTAACTTTCCATACAAATCTATTCTTCCGTCTTCCGTTTCCTGTAAAAGGTGGTTGTGGTTTTTAAAGGTGTGAAAAGTGCCTTGGGCATTGCCACCTCTTCTGAGCGCAAATTGAATTGCCCTGAGATTGGCACCCGCAGCCACTTGCAGATCTTTATCGCCATTAATGGCCAATACAGGACACGTTGTTTTTTCCCAGTATTCAGCCGGTTCAGTGGTTAAGAGTGTACGCATCCATTTGGTGTTAATGCTGTTGTTGAACAGTGCCGCCGTTTCTTCAGTTGAGCCTTGAGTGGCCCCCTTTGGCCATGTTTCATCAATGGTTTTGTATATGGCTTGCGCAGTGGTAGCGCTGTCTGGAGTGCCAATGGCAATGTCAAAAAGAGCCATGGTCTTTTGGGTTTCAGAACGCGCCGCCTCAAGTGTGAGTCCAGCCCCAACACGCAGGTCAATGTTCTGAGTCTCAAGAATTGTTCTTCCATTTTTCCCCATTCCAGCCAAGGAAATAAGAAAATCTATGCGTTCAGGCATCCCACCTATGATTGAGGCGATCAGTCCGCCTTCGCTGTGTCCCATTAACCCTACTTTAAGAGAGCTAAATTCTTTTCGCGAAAGCAAATAATCAAGCGCAGCCCGTGCATCATTGGCGAAATCAAAAGAAGTTGCAGTGGTGAAATCTCCTTCAGAGGCACGAACGCCTCGGTCATCATACCGCAAACAAGCAATGCCATTTTGGGCTAAATAATCAGCCCACACCCAAAACGACTTGTGATCTAGAATTTCGCTGTTTCTGTCTTGTGGACCCGATCCCGAAACCAAAACCACCACCGCTTTAATGTTGCCCTTTGGAGTGGTCAATGTGCCGGAAAGGTTGAATGTTCCGCTCTTTGAAGGGAAGGTCAACTCTTCCACTGCGTAATCAAAAGGAGGTTGAGGGGTTTGCGGACGGTTCGGCTTGATGGCCTCTAACCGCTCACGTTGCAAAGAAATAGGGTAGCTCTTTCCACTCTGGAAAATTTGTCCATCTATGGTATTCCCATCAGCAATGTAAGTGCCTTCAAAATGAACTTTGAAGGCAAGAACATCAAAGCTCAAAACAGACTGGTCGAATGCAATACCATCCAATGCTTTTGGGCTTGAACCTTGATCAGTACTGTGCATGGTTCCCTCAAAGCCGTTGGTGGTTTTAGTAAATTCAAATTCGAGTCGCATGGTGCGACCCATCAGTTCAGTATAGCCATTCCAAAAGCCTGATAACGTTTGAGCGAAGCAGCTTGAACAGTTCAAAAAGAGTAAAAAAACGAGTAAACACTTCGAGAAACGAGCCATAGTGTGAAAGCTTTAGAGCAAGATACTACTTAGTTAATGATGCAGGATTTCCTTTTTATGCGAATGGGCATTGAATAGGGGTGAATGGGAAACCAATGTGGCTGTGGTTCATAAACTGATGTCGTCATTCGCTTTTCACAACGGCATTTTTTCTATTTTTATAACATCTAAATAACCTGCAAGTGATTTTTAGTCTTTCCGTCAGCCAAAATGATGATGGCCCTCTTTCTGAAAAGGAATACCAAACGTATTTCGAGGCTTACTATGCTTCTATCCGTAGTTTCCTCTACTTTAAAACAGGAAACCAGGGCATGGCTGAAGATGTGGCGCAAGATACATTCGTGAAACTCTGGGAGAATAGGCACAAAATCCAACGAAAGACGGTGAAGTCTTACCTCTACACCATTGCAGGGAATTTAGCCATCAATCAGCTCAAAAGACAGCAGCTCCAATATAAGTTCATCAACCAGGTTGAGTTCAGGCAAGAGACTAAAAACCCTGAGTATTTGGCAGAGATGAAAGAATTCGAAGTGAAGCTGCAAACGGTTATCGCTTCTATGCCTGAAGGGAGCAGAGAAGTCTTTCTAATGAACAGATTGGAAGACCTTAAATACAGAGAAATAGCTGAACGGCTTGGGATATCTGTTAAGGCGGTTGAAAAAAGAATGAGCAAAGCACTTCAGATTCTGCGAGAAAAGCTGAATATTGAAGTGTAATGCGCCAAATCCTCTTCACATTCGGTTTTTGTTGTGCTTTTGTCTTCACCACTTTTGCGCAGTCTGATACCCTTCAGGTTGCCTTTTCGGGCGAAGACATTCAACTCAATCGGGCACTCCTTGAACTTCGGAAAACATACAGCCTTTCCATCGCATACGATAACCGCGCATTGAAAGACATTCGCGTTAGCGGAACAGGGGAAATAATCTCACTTTCAGATTTGCTCACCAAATGGCTTGTTCCCAACGGCTATACCTTTGAATACATCTCAGAAACCTATGTCATCTTCCTGAAGCAGGCATTAGAGGTGGAAGCGATGGATCCTTCCAGGTTTAATTTCTCTCTCCACGGCAGAATCATTGATCAGCGAACAAAAGAACCGCTGCCTTTCGCAACCTTATCTGAAGTGCAAACTGGATTGGCCGTGAATTCAAATGAAGAGGGTTTCTACACTCTGACACCCGTTTCATCTGATACCGCTTTGCTTAAATGCAGTTACATAGGTTACCAATCCGTTGAACTCAGGCTTTCTCCGAATGTTGATATTCAGAGCGTGAACATTGAAATGGTCAAATTTAGAGCGTTGCTTCCAATTGCGAACATTGTAACAGAGCTTCCTAGCCTTCTAGAAACAACATCGCGCCCTTCACTGCAAACGCTGAATGTTGACCTCGCGTTCAAGCTTCCAAACATCGGAGAGGCTGATGTTGTGCGCGCCTTGCAATTGCTTCCGGGCGTGAGCGGGGCATTGGAAAATTCAGCAGCATTGCATGTGAGAGGTGGGGCTTCAGATGAAAACCTGGTGCTCTATGACGGATTCACGATCTACTACCTCGATCACTTTTATGGTGTCTTTTCGGCCTTCAACGCCAATAGTATTAAGAATGTGAGGCTCCATAGAGGTGTTTATGAACCCAAGTTCGGGGGCAGGGCGAGTTCCATCTTAGAAATCACGGGCAAGCAAGGGAATTTGAATGAAACGAATGTCAAACTCAACCTTAACTTCATGAGCGCAGGTTTGCATTTAGAGTCGCCCATCTTGGGAGAACGCGCATCTATGATGCTTTCAATGCGCAGGTCTTACACAGATTTAGTATTCAGTGCGCCTTATAGAAAGCTCTTCAACGGGGTTTACAACAACAGCGTGCTGCCGTCTCAGAGCTCTGAAGTGAATGCTTTTGGAGGAGATGAACAGCCAGACTTCCACTTTTATGACATTACAGCGAAAGTGGGTTTTACCACAGAATCTGAAGACAGATTTAGCCTTTCGGTATACTCCGGAAGAGATGATTTGTCAATTGGGTATGAAGAGAAAACGATTGATGAGCGCTTTGAAATTGAATACAATGACCGCAGCACATGGGGCAACACTGGTGCCGGGTTAAACTGGGCTAGAGAGTGGGATTACAAACACCGTTCAACCATGACTGTGGGTTACTCAGCCTTTAATAGTGAGTTGTTTGGATTCGATAGTAGGTCAAATCTATTTGTGGGAACCATTGACACCCTCTTCTTTGATCGCAACACAACGATTCAAGATTTTTCAATGCGTTTCAATCATGACATTCGCATGAACAACCATGTTTCCTCATTGGGCTTTGCCTACACGAATTACCATGTGGAAAATGGAGCCTTGAGCAGCATTGGGGCGAATTCAAAAGACATCGATACGCAAGTTCAAGCCGATCTCTATGTGCAAGATGTCTGGTCTCCAACGCAGAAAGTTGAACTGACCGGCGGATTTAGAGGTTCGTTTTTCGGAGGAACGAACAAATTCTATCTTGAACCAAGAGCGCTCTTTGCCTACAACTTGAATGAATTTTGGAAATGGAATGCCGCAGTAGGCAGAAATCACCAGTTCATTCGCAACATCAGAAGGCAAGATCTTTTTCTCAATACCAGTGACGAATGGAGGCTGGCAGACGAAGAAGACGTTCCTGTTTTAAGATCAGACCAACTTAGTACAGGCTTTATATTCAATAAAAGGGGTTACGGATTGTGCGTTGAGGGCTATTTTAAGTGGAACAAGGGGACGGTACAAGACGCCCTCCAATTCTCGTCACTCGATCCCGGTACTTTTGAAAACAACCTTGTGGAAGGAAATGGGCGTTCACGCGGACTCGAGTTCCTCCTGAGTAAATCTAAAGGAAAGCATTCAGGATGGGTTTCCTATACCTTGAGTAAAGCCACGAATAATTTTGATGAAATTCAAATTGACGCTTTACCAGCTGAGTTTGATCGGCGAAATGAATTGAAGGCAGTCTACATGTTTAGACCAGGTAAATTGCATTTCAATGCCGTTTTTGTTTATGCTTCAGGCTTGCCTTTCACGCCCGCTTTCGGAACTTACGAGCTTGAATTAATCAATGGCGAAACACGCGAGTTTGTGGCTTTTGGACAGCTTAACTCAGGAAGGCTGCCCTCCTACAGTAGGTTAGACGTGTCTGTTTACTATGATTTCATGATTGGTGTTGGGAATGCAACAGTAGGACTCTCAATCTATAACGTGTACAACAGAAACAACGTCAAGGATCGTTATTATTTCATAGCGGGAACAGAAAGCGATGATCTTTTTGTGAGTCAAAGAGATCAAACATTACTCGGTTTCCTTCCTGCACTTCAATTAACCATGGAATGGTAAGACTGCTCATTATAGCAATGCTTGTTTTCATGATGTCGTGCGAGAAAAGCACTTCGTCATCTGAAACGTGGCTTGTTGTGAATGGAGTTTTGGTCGAAGGAGAATTTCCACAAGTGATGTTGAAACGTCCGGTTGGTCTCGAGTCTAATGCATCAGGAGAGCCTGTTGTTGGAGCGAAAGTGATGATTTATGGACCAGATGCTACTATTACTTTAACAGAGATCGAAGGTGGAAATGGACTCTATTCAGATGTCAATGGAGTCATGCCGATTGAAGCCGGAGCGATTTATAGACTTGTGGTTAAAAAGGGAGATGAGGAAGCGTTTTCTGCAACTCAAGTGCCGCAGGCAGTAGCGCTAGTTCAAAGCAGCGCTACTTCCATACCTATTAATCCGGCATCAACTGGTCAGCCCATTTATTCTATTTTCTGGACACAAGTTGAAGGGTTTACACATGTGTTAAAGCTTGACATAGAAGAGGAGATGCCTGAAATAATTCCTTTTTCAGTGTCTTCAGGGAATTTTAATCAGCAATACAGCTTCCCCGTTCCAGGACAGGGGACCACGATTTTCGATACAGATTTTTATTACTACGGTGCGCACAAACTCACTGTTTTCTCAATAGCAGATGAGTACGACGCCATTTTCTTTTATCAGAATGGTGCTGGTGGAGAGCAAATTACTGAGGGACCTGATAACATTGAGGGCGGCTCAGGTTATTTTACTTCTGCAAGCAAGCTGGAAGTGGAATTAGACATTTTTGAAGAATAAAAAGATTGGGTGGGTAGGGTACAGCGTTTAATGGTTGTATTTGTCCTGAAAGAATAAGGCAAAAAGTAAAAGGTGAAGAAAGAAGAAATGTTAGATGAGGTGCTGAAGTCATGGGGAGTTCCTGTGAATCAGACTGAAGCAGAGGCTTGGGAGATGTTGCAGGCACGTATCAAAGAGACGAAAGTTATTCCTTTGTATAAGCGTCCTGCCTTTTGGACTGCTGCTGCTGCTGCTGCTGCGGCATGTATTATTGCATTCGTAATAACGGTTTTTAATGACAGTGATGTTCGTGTGTTGGCGTCAACTCAACAAGAGGTGGTTTTACCAGACGGTTCTGTTGTAATACTTGACCAAGGTGCTGAGTTAATGTATGACGAAGCATGGGAGTCACGCGAATTAAGCCTCATTGGCGAAGCGTTTTTCACAGTCCAAAAAGGGACAAAGTTCACTGTTAAGACTGACCAAGGAACTGTTTCTGTGCTAGGGACGTCATTCAATGTCTACGCAGATCATGCAAACCTTCAGGTAGAATGTTTCACAGGTAAAGTGAAAGTGACTTCTGGTGAGAATGAAGAAATACTAACGAAGGGTCTAGCGGTGAAGTTGAGAAACAATGCACTCACTTCCCCATACGCACACAACATTGATCAACCGGCATTTCAAAGCGATTTGCTCCAATACACACAAGCTGATTTGATGCGTGTGATTGAAGATGTTGAAGTTCGTTTTGGAGTAGAAGTGAATGTTACATCAGACATTTCAGCAGAAGAATTTACGGGACAATTTGAGGTCTCAGACGCAAGTAAGACTTTAAGTCTAATAGCTAAAGCAATGGGTATGGATTTAACACCTGGCGGTACAGGTGTTTATACCCTTTCGAAGAATTAAAATAAAAAAGTTGATAATATAGGTAGGGGTGAGGTTAGTTCACTTGTATCATTTACGATTATTGTACCACACAGGGGTGGTTCGTTCTAGAACCACCAATCAATAGTATAGTTAGTTTTAGTTAAGGTTTAGAAGCCGCTTTGAAAACGTTCGAAGCGGCTTTTTTATTGGTGATTGAAGAAGGATGGTGTTTGGTTGGAGATGGGGAAGGTCACTCTGAGGAATGGAAGAGTTTTGAAATGATCAGAGGGTGGCTGAGATCGCAAAACCATTTGTTAGACAATCTTTTTTTAATTAATCTGGTTTCCTTTTTTGAAAACCCTTTCCAGTATTAGAGTTCTTGGCTCATCATCGTCTCTCCATATGCTATCTAATGTTCCACTTGAATAGAATCCAGTTCCGCGAATTGACCCATTCTCATAGAAGTATGTTACCTGACCGTCAGTCTTTCCATTCAAGCTTCTAGGGACAACACCTATTAGTGAGCTACAGCTTCTCCGAATAGCGAAAACGGTATAGTGATACCGGCAATTCATTTATCAGTTCCCATTCTTTTTGGATCTATCTTTCGTCTAACATCTCCAAATAGAGATCTGTAGTATGTTCTCTGGCCCAATCCGTTTTTCTTAAAAACCCGAGACTCGATTTCATTGTGGGGTTGTACTTGAAACAGCGAATATTTACTCGCTCTGCCAGATACTCCCAACCGTAAAAGTCTACCAGACGTTCTAAAATCTGAGCCAGTTTCACCCCATGCAGCGGGTCATTGAGCTCTTCTTCAGTAGCTTGTCTCCTGACTCGTTTAGCAGGTTTCTCGTTATTTAGCTCTTCATCTGTTTGGGTTTTCAGCTCTGGATCCGAAGGCGTTTCTGATTGCATCTGTTGGTCTGTCGGTTCGTTCTTGTGGTTGTCTTGTGTCTCCATTGTGGGCAATAGTTTTTATTTTTTCTTCAATTATTCTCACTGTCAAAGCGCAGAATAGTTTAATTTTTCTTAAAGATCTCAAGAATTTCTTGTTCAGTGCAATGGACTATGTTTTCGGTCATCGTTCAAATTACTCACAGTGGCTAGTATATGAATAGAAGCGAGGAACGACCCATGATTTTATATACATTGTTGGCGGTAGTTTATAGATTAATACACACCTGTCCAAAACGTTTTGAATTCTAAAAACGTGATGTCGTAAACAGCGCCTTTCGGGCGTAATTTCGGTGTTTTTCGAAAATAATCCCACTTCAATTAGAATAATGCGATTTGAATAGACCTATTTTTAATGTCAGCAGGGTCCAAAAATGGCTTATCCAACCACGTTTTGAGGTCAATTTTCACGAATAGGTTTATTCTGACGAAGGCGACTAGATTGCAGAGGTGCCACGTGTACTTTGCCTCCTTCTGAAGCAGCTTTAAGAGCAAGGTTCTGATTGGTGCTGTCCAAGATGTATTATTGGTCAGGAGTTCTAGGTATTGCATCTTTTCTTCATCCCATACTTGAATCAAGCGCAGCGGTTTATCGTATTTCTCGCGTGTGTTGGCGTTGCTAAGTTCGGCGAGGGAGTCATATTCAATGGATGTGTTTTTCACATCACGAGGTCTGAAAAGCTGTTCTTCCAACTCGAATTTGATGTTCTATTTCCCTCTGATAACAAAGAAAACTCCTTGCTGATCTAGCTCATTCATCCATCTGAAGTCTGAGTAGGCTCTGTCAGCAACAATCATACTTCCAGAAGAAAACTTCATGTCGTGGCAGTCCTAAAATCGTGTTTTTCACCATCGTTTACGTTCATAAACGCGGGTAAATATCCGTCGAAACCTAATACAGTGTGAAGTTTTATGGCTCCTTTTTTCTGACGGAAATGTGTCCAGGCATCATTGCCCTTGCCGTGTTTATTGGACTGATGCTTTTCTAACAGTTAATCGAAAGAATACGTGTTGAATTTTTGGAATTTCTGAGCAAATAGTGTGCTTCATACCGGAGTTGATTGGTTGGTTGTCGTGACTTAAACCTGCCAGATTTATCTGGATCAACTCCATTTTTTATTTACACTTTTTCAAACGTCTTGGACAGGTGTGACTGCCAATAACGGTATCAGTGCAATATTAGATTTATCTCTTAGGCATGAGAATGACATAGGCTGGACGCTTAGATTCTAAGCCATACGCATCGAAAGAAAAACACCATTGCTATCTTCTAGATCAAGAGATTTGATGGGGAGAGCTAAGTAGGGAATTCAAATATAAAGTTATGAGCATAGCATTGAGCTCATTATGTAGTACCTATTGGGTTTTTATTTAGAATAAATGTGATTTTCCTAGGGGCATGGCGTTTGGTTTTGCGTTCCAAGCATTATTTTTGCCAAATGTTTGAAGACCTATCCCCAGACCTGTTCGATTACGATCTCCCAGCAGAGCGCATTCCTGCTTTTCCGCTCAAGGAGAGACAGCACGCCAGATTGTTAATCTCTCACGGAGGAGTAATACAAGACGCCCTTTTTAAAGATGTGCCGAAGATCCTGGGTGAGCAAACTCAACTCATTCTAAATGACACCAAAGTGATCCATGCGAGGCTCTTCTTGCAAAAGCCTACTGGCGGGAGGGTAGAGTTGTTCTTGCTTCAACCTTTCGAAGCTACTATTGAAGAGGCAATGCTGCACCAAGGAGCCACAAAATGGTGGTGCTTGATTGGGGGTGCGAAAAAGTGGAAGGAAGGAAAGGTATCCATTGAAGCAGAAGGAATTCAACTTCAAGCAGAAAAATTAGATCGTGACCAAGAGCGTTTTTGCGTTCAAATTGAGTGGAATGATGAAGCTAAACCGCTGGCACTAGTGCTTGAGGAACTTGGTAAAATTCCGCTTCCACCTTACATGCAACGCGAAGCGGAAGAAGAAGACGCCATTCGTTATCAGACAACCTATGCAAGTAGGCCAGGAAGTGTAGCGGCTCCTACAGCCGGATTGCACTTTACGCCAGAGATCCTTTCAGAATCCAAAGCTGAATTGGTCAAATTGACCCTTCATGTGAGTGCAGGAACGTTCAAGCCCGTTTCGTCTGACAAGCTTTCAGAGCACACGATGCATGACGAAGAGTGTCACGTAAAAAAGCAGGCCCTCATTCAGCTTTCTAAGCCAATGAAACGGTTCGCGGTGGGTACAACCTCACTTCGAACGCTAGAGAGTCTGTATTGGGTAGCTGTGCGCTTGAAGGAATCGGGTGAGTTGCCTCAAGAAATCATTCAAACGGATCCTTACACATTCGAAGACTCCTTTGCAGATTTTGAAGAAGCCATGAATAGCTTAGTGAAATATTTGGAGTTGAATGAATTGAATAGCATTGAATTCAGAACCTCAATCATGATTTCGCCAGGATATAAAGTAAAATCAATTGTGGGCTTGTTTACAAACTTCCACATGCCAAAGAGTACGTTGTTATTTCTGGTTGCGGCACTTATCGGTGATCGGTGGCAAGATGTCTATGCCCACGCATTAAATCATGACTACCGCTTTTTGAGCTATGGAGATAGTTCATTGCTTATTCCTTAAGATCTAAGGCCAGGAATCTAAAGAGGGTAATCAGGACAACCTTGTTCAGGAGCAGCGAACTTCGTTTTTAGAAAATTACGCCAACAAAAAAGGAGACCATATGGTCTCCTTTTTTTATCGTAAACGCTTAGAGCGATTAGTTTCTTTGATCTTCTACATCTGCGCCTTCTTTCATTGCGTTGAACATTTTGACAGGTGCACCACCACGAAGCCGTGATGTAGCAGCATCTTGCTGTTCAAACAAGTTTTCAGGAACATCTGTAGTAATTACATCTGTAGAAGGAGCAATTACCCAAATTCCATTTTCACCTACGATTGGTAAAGACATGTTGTCTTTTGGAATGGCGAAGGCAAGACCTGCAACCTTAGGCTCTGGCCCAGAACCTGATCCAGAAATTGTAGCGCTTTTGAGTGTGATGTTTGAAGCGGTCTTCACTGTCAAACTAGCGTCAGCAGCAACTGCGTCAAGATTTTCACCTTTCTTCATCAATTCTACATACATATCTGCTTTTGCCTCTTTAACAACTTCAGCACGCATTTCATCTTCTACATTGTCAAAAGGAGGAACACCAGCTGCCATGATTTTGGTAACTACAGCAATCACATAATTTCCATCAACCAAAATAGGGTTACTTACTTCACCTTTCTTCGTTGATGAATCGAAAGACCAGCTAACAATTTCACCTGCATTTCTCAATCCGCCAGCAAGTGATTGTGCGTTTGGAGCAATGCTGTTTGATTCAACAACTGCATAGCCCATTGTGTCTGCCGCAGAACGGAAACTTTCAAGAGTATTGAAGTTGATTGAGAAGTCACTTGCCTCACCGTAGGCAGCTTTCTTCGTTGCAATAGAAGGTTCAATGGTTTTTGTGATCACTGCAAGTTGTGCTTCTTGCACAGACCAGCGTTGATCAAGTACTTCTACTAAGTGAATACCGTATGATGTTTCAACTGCAGCAATACTTCCAATAGGCATATTGAATGAGAATTCTTCAAATGGAGGAACCATTTGACCTTTCGGGAAGTACTCATAAACACCACCTTTAGCAACAGATCCTGGGTCTTCAGAGAAACGAGTTACCAAATCTTCGAAGTCTGCACCTTTCTTGTAGGCACGCTTTAAAGAATCTGCTTTAGCAGTTAAGGTAGCGATCTCTTCATCAGTTCCTTTATTCACGAACTTGAGGAGGATGTGACGCACTTTAGCCGTTGAGTCTGCAACAGACTTCATTTCAACGAGACGAACCATTTTACTTGTTCCGTTTTCGTCATATGGCCCAACAATAGAGCCAACATCAGCAGCAAGAATTTCTATTTGAGAAGGAGTATTATTTGCGTCTTCGCGAAGCGTCTCACTAATGTACCTTCCAGAAAGTGAATTTGCTTTTACTAACACAGTGTCATTTGGCAAAGCAGCTATCCATTCAGCCTTCAATGACTTCAATGACTCGCTAATCGCTGAAATGTCAGCTGCAGAAGACTCAACGGGAATTTTAATGTATTCCAAACTGCGTCCTTTAGTCTGAGCATACTTCTTGTCGCTCTTGTGCTTGTTATAATAAGCACGAACATCACTTTCACTAACAGTTACAACACTGTCAGGAATGTCATTGAATTTTTTGAAGACATAGCCTATTGATACCTTTTCCTCGCCGCTCAAGAAATCATACTTTGCGTCAAGTGTATTGGCATACATCCCTTTGATAACGAGAGTGTTGAAACGTTCTCTCAAGCGCTTCGCCGTAATTACGTTTGCATAACCTTCGTATTGAATACGCGCACCCTGAGTCTCCCCATTGTACATGCCACTGAACGTTTTTCTCCACTCATCACGTTTTTCGTCAGTCACTTGACCACCGTAAAAAGTTTGTTTGATGTACGGAGAAATATTTTCTCCAAAACGAATTTCGTCAAACTCTTCTTGCGTGACAGTTAATCCAAGTGCGTTGTAATCATCTGCGAGAAGGTTCTCCTCTAGCATATCATTCCACACTTCGTTTTCTAAACTTTGATTGTTCTGATAGTCGAACAAACTTCCACGCTGTTGAAGTGCAGCTTGGAATTCTTGGGAGCTTATAGAAACTCCGTTGACTTCCGCTACCGCGCGGTTTTGTCCTTGACCTAGGAGCGACATAATCGCGTCATAAGGAACCAAGAAACTCAACATTCCGATCCCTAAAAGGATCAAGGCTAAGAACAACAGCCATTGTACAGACCGTATTTTTTCGAGCACCGCCATTGATTACAGCTTTAAAAATTTGAGCCGCGAATATACGGAAGTTCGATGACTTGTGAAAGTCAGTTCTAATCAGACTCTCTTAAATCAACAACTTCTATTTTAGTTTGGCTGACTTTTAGGACTCTACACGTGTAATCCCCAACAATAATAATATCATTTTGTTCGGGGATATCCTCTGTATGGTGGATAATCATGCCGCCTAGGGTTTCGTATTCATCACTTTCAGGCAGATGTAAATCATAATTTTCATTCAGGTAGTCTATCTCTAATCGTGCAGAAAATTGGAAATGAGCATCCGTAATTCTACGTTCGAGGAACTCTTCCTTGTCATGTTCGTCCTCAATTTCGCCGAAAATCTCCTCTACAATGTCCTCAATAGTGATAATTCCTGATGTTCCTCCGAATTCATCAACTACAACAGCCAAATTGCCGTTTTTCTTGATGAAAAGTTCCAATACTTCATTCGCAGCCATAGGCTCTGGAACAATAAACACAGGCATAAGTACCTTCGAAATGCTTTCAGGGTTTCTGAAAACGTCCCTTACATGAACATATCCAATGACATTGTCAATAGAATCTCTGTAAATTACAATTTTTGAAAGGCCCGTTTCAATGAACAGTTCCTTCAATTCAAGCATATCATCGTCCACATTAAGCGCCACTAACTCATTGCGGGGAATGAGGCAGTCACGCGCTTTAAGCTGAGAGAAATCTAGGGCGTTCTGTAATATTTGAATCTCATGTTCTAAATCTTGGTCAGGATCCATGTTTTGAGTAATCTCCTTTAAGTAGTGGTCTAAATCAACCGCGCCAAACACTGATTTTTCATTGCTGGTGTTCGCTTTAAAGAAAACTCTTAAGAACCCTTTACTCATTTGGGTAACTAACCAAGCGGGAAGAAATAAGATATTGAAGACTAAAAGGAGTGGGATAGACATTACATTCAACCACGTATTGGGGTTGATTCTGAAAATAGATTTCGGGAGAAACTCCGCGGTTACCAGAATAACAAAGGTTGAGATGATGGTTTGAATGCCCAAAGCGAAGTAAGGAGATGCGGCATCATTCCAGTCTTCAACACCAAAAAGCAAGTTGGCCATTAATTCTCCAGATTCAATACCATAGAAGACCAAGGCTAAATTGTTTCCAATCAGCATAGATGCAATGAAAACTTTGGGCCTATTCAAAAATAGGCCAATGATTCTGGCGGTCCATAAGCCTTGCTTGTTGTCTAGCTCAATTTTGAGTCGATTCGCTGAGACAAAAGCAATCTCCATACCTGAGAAAAAGGCTGAAAATAGGAGTGAGATGAGAATTATCAGCCAACTATCGTAGGGCATTCAGCAATGGGTATTAAAAAAATGTAGCTAAAGTTAAGGCTAAAGAAGCTTTCGAAATGGCACTCAAGATTTAGGTTGTTCAAACTCTCCATTCTCAATTTGTCGTTCAAGACGCTTGCGCATAAATCTTCTTACCATGTACCAAACAAATGCAATGACGGGTAATATTGGAGCGAATTTATGATCTGCCAATTCGCCTGTATACCACCAATATCCTGTAATGCAGATAGAGATAGATAAAATGATTAACCAAAAACGCTCAACGGTTTTATGTACTTTGACTATTCGATTAATGTCCATCTAAACTGTCTTTAGGTGCTGGGTCGTTGACGTACATCTCCCCAGTCAAATTTTTAATCTGCCTCTTTTGAAATTTACTGTCCGAAATTAGTCCTTTCCCATAAAGAATTCCGTCTTCTGTGGTAATCTTTACGCGTTGGTCAGTGTAAACCTTATCACTGTCTTGAACCCAAATTAATTCTTCGGTATCCAATCTGCTGCCATCGGTGTTTTCCAATACCACTTCTTCTCGGGCAATGAACCTGCCTTCAACGTCGTAAAAAGTTCCTCTCCTTGCAGACAAAGTAGCTTCAATTTGCTCTAGGCTGTCATAAATGAACATGGTGAACCCATTGCTTAGTTCTATGCGTGGGTCATCTCCTTCATAACGATCAAGTAAACCTGCTTCAAGTTTGTTTGATAGATTTCCTTTTGAGGTGTAATAAAAGATGCCGTTTTCAACCGTTTGTACAGCTACATCTTTGTTCTCAACAAGCGCATTTATTTCGTCTATGTCATTCCCACAGGAAATGAAAAAGATTCCAGCTGCGAGTGCAACTGGAATCTTTCGAAGTTTTTTTATTTTAGTTAACCACATGATTAACGGATACGAACTGTAGTGCTTTCTCCAAGAACTGTATAGCTGGTCCCTTCTTTCAACCCTTCAGTGAAGATGTCTTCTTTTGTAGGATACTGCTGCTTGCAGTTAGAGATTTTCTTGTTCGCTCTTACAGAAAGGGTACCATCAACATTTTTAGCACGATTGTAATAATCAGTTGCTAACCAGTACTTAGAACGACCGTTTACTCTGTCACTCACAGTTGAACTAGAGATTGCATCTCCATGCAACAAGTAAGCTTCTCCGCTCTTAGGATTGAGCTTCAATAATTTCCCTGCATAACCTCTTGCTTTCGCACTTTGGTTCATAACAGAGGCTACTTGTCCTGCTTTCAAGAGGTACGTTTCCAAATCTGGACAATCACCACACATTTCAACAGCTTGTTCAAGGTACTTCAAAGACTCACTGTACTTTGATTCTTTCGCAAGAAGAATTCCAATTGAGAATTTAGAAGATTCATTTGGTTCTTGTGCGTCAACAGCTTGAGCCATTTCTAAGTAGAAAGAAGTGTCATTGCACTCTTTCTTATTCATCAAACGAAGTGCTTTCTTTTTTACCTCGAAGTCATCTGGGCTTGCTGCAACTTTGGCTTCCAATACAGGAATCATGCTTTCACATTCTGCAATGGTCACAAACACTTCATCAATGTTGTTACGTGCTTTTATAAGTCGTTCTACTTCTTTTTCTGAGCTAGCATCTTCCTCTTCCTCTTCTTCACTGGTGTTGCTCTTGATTTTGAGATCAATGTAATCTTGCAACATCAAGTAGTCAGTGTAAAGGTCTTCGCTGTATTTCGTCTGCGCTTCTCCTTCTGCTTGTTTCCAGGCGTAGAAAAGGCTGATGTAGTATCCACTGAAAGTAGAAGCCGCCGCTTTTT
Source organism: Flavobacteriales bacterium (assembly GCA_047636995.1). Lineage (GTDB taxonomy): Bacteria > Bacteroidota > Bacteroidia > Flavobacteriales_D > Sanyastnellaceae > JAQWQB01. The sequence continues at coordinate 50,462 of JBLIGQ010000005.1, forward strand.
CTTTCATTCCTTCCAAAGACTCCTTATACATCTCGAATGCTTTGACTTTCGCGTCAACAACCTCGTCTCCAACATAGCGGTTGTAATCATCAGCTTTGAAGCCCATGATGTATGCTCTATTATTTGGCTTCTTATTCGTGGTTGGAAAAAGATCCATACGCTTGTCGTAATTGTGCAATAAAGAGTCAAATAAAACGATTTTACGCGCTTCATCTTTGGTCTTCTTCATTTGATCTTTTATGAATCTAGCTCCGTCTATGTAGAGTCCTTCAGTTACTTTTTCAGGACAAACGGCGCAGGCTTTTTGCCATCCGGGATATGCATCATTATAGTTCTTCTGCTTCTTGAAGCTCTTATATACGCTCAAAGACTCCATGCATTCCAACTGTTGTTCCTCAGTATCCCCATACTTGCTATTGTCTTGAGCAACTACAGAAACTGATAGTGTGAATGCTAATCCTAGGGTAAATAGTGATGCGATACGTTTCATTGGTTGGTGTTTTGTTACTGGTACTTGCGTTCTACGAACCATTTGTTCTTTATGTAGGGAGATAATGAAAATCCGAAGTGAATGTTCATGTATTCTTCTTTAATCAAATCTCCTTCATTTACTCCTCTCGTCCCAAATTCCATGCCAATGTGAATTTTTGAAGTAGATCTTGAGTTTAAAATAGGGAAGCTTGCGCCGAAGGTGATGGCTTCATCTTTCAACTGAACGCCATTTACCTCCAGATAGGTCTGTGCAGAACGCATGCCAGCGCGGTAGTTCGCTCGGGAGAAAAAAGTTTCTCCATCAGAAACTTGCTTTGGCGTGAACTGGAATCCAATAGAGATTTCTGAGCTAGCCAGCAGTGTTCCTTGAATAAAATCTTCTTCAAATGTTGTTGAGAATTGAGTCCAGTCTCGCGTTGAATAATCTGTAGAGAGCATAAAATGCCTTCCATTCTTATTGTAGCGCTGAAGCGAAATCCCAAAACGAAGGTCGCCAGGCAGGAAAAGATCTCCCGAGGCATCATAATAAACGGAAGTATCTAGCGGAAAAACGACCCCTGAGGAAGTCACCGTGTTTTCAAAAACATATTCTTGGTTGGCATTCAGATTGGCATCAGGGGTAAAGACTGCGGCCAACTGCAAAACATTTCGTGAAACGAGTCTTCTGTCTTTTCCATATTTCATTCCGAAATTGAGTTCGTAATGAACGCCCAAATCAAAACCGAAATCACTCAAACGTGTGGTAGCAATTCTTCGTGTATCTAAAAAGGTTGGGTCCTCTATATCTATTCTACTGGTTTGCTCAATCGATCCGAAATAATAGTTCGTATTCGCCCCAATGCTTAGTGATTGAACGGTAACACGCACGCTGTCATATACAACTCCAGCTGAGTTCTCAAAACGTTTTATTTCCTTGAAATCAAATTTTCGTCCGACGCCTAAAACAACTTTATTGTAACCTCCAATGCCTTCGTAGGAAGACGTGTAGGTGCCCACTACTTCGTCTTCGTTTTCTGTTGTAAGATTGTACCCACTTGTACTAAAAGGAGTGAAACCAAAAACAAAACCCAAATTGCTGCCCGCACGTTTTAGTCCTAAAAAGAACTGATCAAGGTTTCCATCAGCCAAATTTTGACTTTCCTCTCCTTCGGTAATGCGCAATGTTTGATAGCGAAGTCCTCCTTGAAAAGTGGTGTTGAAAAGAGAACCCAGTGTTGCCGGGTTGCTGACATTCACCGTAAATGGATCATTCAACGTGCTTCGAACGCCGCCAAATCCGTAAATAGGAACTGAACCGGGCTGGTAGATATCACCTAGCCCGAATCGGGAATATGGAGATAAATTACTCGACTGTGCAAAGCCTGAAAAGCCTGCTGATACTAGAATAATTAGAATTAGAATTCTATTGCGCATTGAAGAGTAATATTTGATTGAATCCTTTAAGGGTCCAATATGGGTCTGCAAAAATGCGACTTTTTAAACCAGCCTCAAAATGACTGAGGTCTCCACCCGTGAAAATGACCTTTATGCCTGGGTATTGTTCAGTATAGTTCGAGACCATTTGCTGAATTTCAGCTCTCCACCCATGGTATGCGCCACTTTGCAGCGCTGCGAAGGTAGAGTTGCCTGTTAATGGAACGTTGGTATCTAAAGCTACTTCTGGTAAACGGGCTGTAAAGGCATTCATTGCTCTGCTTCTCATTAACAAACCGGGAGAAATGGCACCTCCAAGGAACTGATCTTCATGCAAGATGTCATATGTAATGCACGTGCCCAAGTCAACCACCAATGAGGATTGATTCTCATTGGTCATGCGCGACATAGCCGCGTTTGCCAGTCGGTCAGTGCCTACTGTTTCCCTGCTGTCATAAACCACTTCGAAAGGAACGTTTAGCGTCTGGTCAAAGGCCAAAGTAGTTGTGCTTTTCTTGACGTTATTTAACAAGTTTTGATTCCACTCACCGCTGGCTGCATAGAGCGCTAGCTCAACTTTATTTGAGGTCAAGGCAGAATGAATTTCTTCTTCCTGATTTAGGTCGAAGCGCAGAACTGTTTGAAGCTGTTCATCTTTGAACAGCGCCAATTTCAAACGGGTATTTCCTTGGTCAATTACCGCTGTGATCATTCGTCCCAATTGATGGTTTGCATCATTCTGAGAATGTCTTCTCGAATAAAATCTTGAACAGGACCAATGGAATCAGCATTGGGTCTGTGGTTGAAATACAGTGCCCCTCTTAGGAAGTGATTGCTGCTGTCTGTTACGAAGAATTGAATGGGCGAAGCTACGTTTCCTTTTAAATCATAAATCATCCCGTGCACGTCAGAGGAGTCTGAATGGAAGGGCATTCGCGTAATCGCATTGGCTTTCGCTTCATGTTTGAAAGCAAAGTTGTACGCGTCCTCAACCATGCCAGAGATGTCATCCCTCACAGGGAGGTAAGTGCAATGAATGCGCGCTTTGAAATCAGGCAAAACAATGTTGTACCAGCAAGAATCAGTTGATGTTTTTACAATTTCCACTTTAGAATAGACGGGTAAGTCAGCTGAAAAGTCACAGCGTGTGGTGTATTTTATGTAAGATTTTTCTGGAAGCTCAATTCGAAAGTGCCCTCTGGGCCTGGGGGTGAAAGTTTCGTCACAGGCTGTAAGCGAGGCCAATAGAATGAAAAAGGAAAAAATGAGACTATGTTTAATCAATGAAGTCATTGCTTTGTTCTTTTTCCTCCCGAGAGACTTTTATGCGCTTTATCCTTCTTCGGTCCGAAGCTTCTACGGTAAGCAGGAGGTCTTCAAATTGTAAACGCTCTCCTTTCAAAGGTATTTTACCGAATTGCTCTAAAATAAATCCAGCAAGTGTATCGCTATCCCCTTTTGAAGCTTCAAACGCCGCTCCATCTATTTCCATGAATCGGTACATATCTACGAGGGCCGTTTTCCCTTCAAAAATAAAGTTGTTCCCGTCTAGCTTTGAATATTGAATGTCGTCTTCATCAAACTCATCGGTTATTTCACCAACAATTTCCTCTAGCACATCTTCCAATGTTACGATTCCACTTGTTCCTCCGTATTCGTCAACAACTACTGCTAAGTGAATTTTCCTGCTTTGGAATTCGCGCAGTAAATCGTCAATTTTTTTATTCTCTGGGACGAAGAAAGGAGAACGAAGTAGTTTTTTCCACTCTAACTGTGGGTTTTCGAAGTTTGGGAGCAAGTCTTTGATGTACAAGATGCCTGAAATCTCATCAATTGAGTCACTGAATACGGGGATGCGCGAAAACCCTGACCTCAAAACTTCTCGGAAGAGCTCTTCCCAAGGAGTTTCTAAATCGAAAGCAGTAACATCCATTCGAGGGGTCATAATTTGCTTCACGTCTTTCGAGCCGAAGGTCACAATTCCCTGTAGAATTTTTTTCTCCTCATCGCTCCGGTTTTCGGTGTCTGTTAGTTGGAGGGCGTGGCCCAGTTCTTCCACAGAGATGTTTGAACCTGCTTTTGGCTTGAAATTGTTTTCAATGAGCAGACCCATTGCAACAAGGGGCTTCCAGATGATGTAGAAAATCTTCTCTGATATTTTGAGCGGCGTCGCCATAAACCGGGCCATTTTCATTCCGTAGTTGGTGGCATATACTTTAGGAATCACTTCTCCGAAAAGGACCAAAAGGAAAGTGATACCAGCCACGTTTATACTCACTTCAGCAAGCGGTGAAAGGCTTCCTTCAGGAAACATTGCACTCACCACTACGGTAGAAAGCAAGATGATAATGATGTTGATGAAGTTATTGAGAACCAAAATGGTCGCCAGCAGATTTCGCGGGCCACTTTCGATGTCAGGTTCTTCAATGAGGTTAAGTAATTTTCGAGATGAAGGTGAGTCTTCTTCGCGAAGCATGGCAAGATCTGCAGGGCCTAGCGAAAAGAAAGCTACTTCAGAGCCTGATACGAGCGCTGAGCAGACCAGCAGAACAAGCATGGAAATGAGGGGCACTAAGAATGAGGCCGAAAGCAATGTGCCAAGAATAAATGAGAGAACAAATGAGTCAGGGTCCAAATTAGAGGGTTTCGTTCAACATCAAAAAGGGAGGTCGTCAGCATCTCCTACGTTATCATCACCAGAAGGTTGAGATTGCGCAGCAGCATTCGAAGGTTGAGATTGATTCCCGTCAGGTTTTCCGAGCAATTGCATTACATCACCAACAACCTCTGTTGCGTAACGCTTTTGTCCGCCCTCGTCATCCCACGAGCGGGTTCTAATCTTCCCTTCGATGTATACTTGGGAGCCTTTTCGAAGGTATTTTTCTGCCGTCTCTGCCAGTTTTCTCCAGAGCACAATGTTGTGCCATTCAGTGTTGGTTCTCTTCTCGCCTGATTGCTTATCTGTATAAGACTCAGAAGTTGCGATGGAGAAACTGCAAACAGCTACACCTGAGGGTAAATGTTTGATTTCTGGATCACGGCCTAAGTTGCCAAGGAGAATTACTTTATTAATACCAGCCATACTACAAAGGTAAAATATCTAGCGGGCTATTCTACGAATTCCTGCAAAGCAGGAATTATTTTTTCAACCAATTTTGGGTGAGGAAGGCGCTGGAAATTACTGAGAGACATCCATCTTCCGTGATTGACTTGGATGTCTGGTCGTTTTCTAACTTCAACCAAGGTGAATTTTGCTTGTATTTTCCTGTGTGAAAGTAAGTGTGTGTGCACCTCACTTTGGTGAATGATTGAGATCGGTTCCTTGATCAAGTTCTGGATGTAAGTAATCAGTTGTTCATGGGTTTGAGCAGCAACGGATTCGAGCAGAGGGAAGTCGTACATGTTTTCCCAGATTCCTTTACCAAGGCGCTGCTTCGCGAAGATTTTAGAATTGTAAATGGGTATAATGTAATCGAAAAAGACCTCTTTTGCCTTTGTTTTTTTGAGTTTAATCGGCAATTCATCTTGTGTGTTGTTTCTGTGAGCGAGGCAGTGTTGTTGCACCGGACATTGATGGCATTTTGGAGAGGTAGGGCTGCATAGGGTAGCGCCAAGTTCCATTACTGATTGATTGAAATCGCCAGGAGCAGATGTTGGAATCAAGCGGTTCATTTCATCCCAAATCAATGCGTGACCAGCCTTTTCGTTGACAGGTACATTTGAGTTGAGGAACCTGCTAATGACCCGCTGAACATTTCCGTCTACAACAGGCGTTGGTTCATTGAATGCAATGGAGGCAATGGCTGCTGAAGTGTACGGACCTACCCCAGGAAGTTTTTGTAATTCCACTGAGGTTTTAGGGAACTGAGATTGGTGCTCATCTCGAATGATTTTTGCAGTCTTGTGTAGATTTCGTGCCCTAGAATAGTAGCCGAGTCCTTGCCAAAGTTTTAAAACCTCCTCTTCTGAAGCATTTGCGAGGTCATCGACCGAAGGGAAATGATCAACAAATTTATGGAAGTAAGCGGTTCCCTGATCAACCCTAGTTTGTTGCAGTATAATCTCTGAAAGCCACGTTTGGTATGGGTTGTGTTGGTTTCTCCAGGGGAGGTTTCTCTGGTTGTTTTGATACCAATTTAAAAGAAGTTGAGTCACTAGATCCATGATTTTATAACAGATTGAGAATGCAAATGTTAAAAATGCAATGACAGTATTTTAGTTTTCAGTCAAATAGGTGTACCTTTGCGCTCCATTTTTTGAAACCAATTTCAATTACAAATTAATTATGACGAAGGCAGATATCGTGAATGAGATAGCTGATAAAACAGGTATCGAGAAGTCAGATGTGCAAACGACAGTAGAGGCATTTATGAAAACCATAAAAGGGTCTCTAGAGAGCGGTGAGAATGTTTACTTGCGAGGATTTGGTAGTTTTGTGGTTAAGAAGCGCGCTCAGAAAACAGGGCGTAACATCTTGAAGAACACTACAATTGTTATTCCTGCGCACAACATTCCTTCGTTCAAGCCTGCAAAAACATTTGTAGACGGAGTGAAGAAGAAAGTGACTGTGAAATAATGAAAAAGGGAACGGCCAAAATCGTTGCTGTGATTGCCGCCATTGGGCTGGTTGTCATTTTTATGGTGATGCCAAGGGCGCCCAAGTCTGCTACAGAAGCAGTTGATTTGGAACCTTTGACAGACGTAGAACAAGAAATTGCCGAAGCGGTGCAAATGGTGCAATCAGGAGCACAGCCCATGGAAGGAATTTTGAAACTACGAGGAGTTGCTGAACGTGATTCTACCAATGAAACAGCACAACTTTGGCTTGGAGTTTTTAGTTTACAGTCAGGACAAACGGATAAAGCAATTGAGCGTTTCGAAATAGTGAAGCGTCTAAATCCAGAGAATCCTGAACCTTATTGGCAGCTGGGAATGCTGTTAATGGATCAAGGAGCTTTTGGTGCTGCTATCCCTGATCTTACCACAGCGGTAGGATTGGATTCTACATACGTAAATGGCCTCTTTTTCGTAGGTCAGTGCTATGAAGAACTGAGTGTGAAAGACTCTGCTCTTGTTTACTACAGAGCTTATCTTCCTTATGCTCCTGACACAATTGTGTCAAGCAGGGTTGAACAGTTTATTAAAAGATTAGAAGAACCAAATACATAGGCTATGCCAAGCGGAAAGAAAAGAAAAAGACATAAAATGTCAACACACAAGCGTAAGAAAAGACTTCGTAAGAACAGACATAAGAAGAAGAAATAGGCCCTAGGCTTATTTCTTTAAAAGCACCAGCTCAGCTGGTGCTCAATTCTTATTGTTCAGAAGTTACTTCTCAAAAGCGCTAAAAGTGAATGTAGAACTAGTAATTAATTCTACCAAAGAAGGCGTAGAGATAGCGTTGCTTCAGGATAAGGTCCTGTCAGAAATGCATAAAGAGCATGCCAATCAGGAATATGCTGTGGGAGACTTGTACCTTGGAAAGGTACGTAAGGTCCTGCCTAGCCTGAATGCGGCATTTGTGGATGTAGGTTACGAAAGGGATGCTTTTTTGCATTACCTCGACCTAGGTCCTCAATTTGGCTCCATGAAGCTGTACACCAAACGTGTACTGACAGGAAAACAGGCATCTTCAAGTTTGTCTGACTTCCGGAACCTACCAGATATTGACAAAGGCGGAAAGATTAAAGATCAAGTCGCCAGTAGTCAACAAATCTTGGTTCAAGTAGCAAAAGAGCCCATCTCTGCTAAAGGTCCTCGCCTCACAACGGAAATAACGTTGCCAGGAAGGTATATTGTGCTCGTTCCTTTTTCAAATAAAATATCGTTGTCTCAACGTATTTCAAGCGAAGAAGAGCGAACTAGGCTTAAACGTCTAATGACATCAATAAAACCGCCGAACTTTGGGGTAATCGTGAGAACGGTTGCTGAAAACAAGGGTGCTGCAGAATTGCATTCAGATTTGTCAGATCAGGTTGCCCGTTGGGAAAAGCTGTATGACAATCTGAAAGTTGCAACTAAGCCACCTAAACGCGTTCTGGGCGAACTTGCCAAAACGAACGCGCTACTAAGAGATATCCTATCTCCTGACTTCGAAGCTATTCATGTTAATGATGAAGTGCTTGCCGAAGAGATCAAAACGTACATACGAGGTATTGCTCCTGACAAAGAAGGTGTAGTTAAGTATGTAAAATCAAATGACCTCTTTGAGAATTTAGGTATCCACAAACAGATAAAGGCAACCTTCGGGAAGCAAGTAAATCTAAAAAGTGGTGCCTACTTGATTATTGAACACACAGAAGCAATGCACGTGATTGACGTGAACAGCGGTGGCCGTAAAGGTGGTGTGAAGAATCAAGAGGAGAATGCACTCGCAACAAACCTCGAGTGTGCTGACGAAATTGCCCGAATACTTCGCCTTCGCGACATGGGTGGAATCATCGCTATCGATTTTATCGATATGGGTGATAGAGCCAACCAAAAGAAACTTCATGATGCTTTGAAAGAGGCAATGAAGGATGACAAAGCGAAGCACAACATTCTACCTCCAAGTAGATTTGGAGTAGTTGAAATTACACGTCAACGTGTGCGGGAAGTAACTGATATTAAAACATCAGAAAAATGCCCTTCTTGCGATGGGAAAGGAGTTGTTCAAGCTCCAATCTTATTTACTGATACCCTGGAAAACAACCTGAGGTACATCGGAGATGAAGGCAAACATAAGGAAATTAGACTGTTGGTTCATCCAATGGTGGAAGCGTACTTGAGGAAAGGCTGGTTGAATTCAATCATCCGAAATTGGAAGAAAAACTTCAAAATGAAGTTGACTCTTGAAGCCAATTCCTCACTGCAATTCCTTGAATATCATTTTTACGACGAAGCAGGAGAAGAGGTGGTCATTTGATCACCTCACCTCACTTCCTTCGGGTAGCATAGAAAGTGCTTTTCAACAGCGTTGCTCAATGCAGACAAGTTCAAATGGTCTGAAGCCTGAGCAACATCTTTCAATGAACCGTCTTTAAATAGAATCATGATCGCGCTTTCAGAACTACTGTAAGCGCGATTATTGATTTTATTAGATATTACAAAGTTCTGTGCTTCCTCTGATGTGAAGTTGAATAGTGTCTCTACCTTTTTCAGTTTAGACGTTTTTTCAGCTGCTGAAAATGGCTCCCTACGCAAATCAATTTTGAAAAGCTCTCGTCGAGACAGCCGTCTGCATAATTCAGCTAGAACCTCGTCGTCATGATCTTGCCAGACTTTGATGGCTCCCAGAATATCGTAATCATCTAGCCTACAAAAAGTAGCCAAAACTTCTGGGTTGGCTACGAAATCTTCGCGTGTAAAATCGTTCTTCAAAAATAATTGTAAGGCAGGCGAACCAAATAGATCTTCGCCATGTTGACAGAGCTCTTTCGCCCTCTTCAGAATGTTTACAAGCATGAATTCAGCTGATAAAACCGTCTTGTGAAGGTACACTTGCCAATACATGAGCCTTCGGGCAACAATGAATTTCTCTATTGAGTAAATCCCTTTTTCTTCCACTACAAGCTGATCGTCAACAACATCCAACATCTTAATGATGCGTTCTGATCCTACTTTTCCTTCGGTAACTCCAGAATAGAAACTATCACGCTTGAGGTAGTCTAGCCGGTCCATGTCGAGTTGACTTGAAACCAGTTGATGAAGAAAGTGTTTCGGGTAATGGTCATTGAAAATCTCAATGGCCGTATTCAATAATCCGCCCATCGCTTCGTTCATCTCATTCATGATGAAAACGGAAATGTCTTCATGACTTACACCTTTTACCAAAGTGTGCTCTAAGGCGTGGCTGAATGGGCCATGGCCAACGTCGTGAAGTAGAATGGCAATGCAAGCGCCTTTTGCCTCGTCTTCAGTTATTTCATGCCCTTTTAGACGAATCTCTTCTATGGCGTTTTGCATTAAATGCATTGCGCCAATGGCATGGTGGAATCTGTTGTGCGTAGCTCCAGGATAAACTAGATGTGATAATCCTAGTTGTGAAATCCTCCGTAATCGTTGAAAATAAGGATGGTCAATTAAGTCAAGCATTAGCTCATAACGAAGGGTTATAAAACCGTACACAGGGTCATTGAGTATTTTTCGTTTGTTCATTGTACTTTCTTCACTAGACTTTGAGGTACGAAACTGCGCTACTTTGCGTTTCTTTGTGACAGCAGCATAATTCTTATCAAATATAGCCATTGCCGAAAGGTTTATGGCGAGATTCATTAAAATAGGCAACACATTCTATGGCACAAGTAAGAATCCTTTGGGCAGATGATGAAATTGATCTTCTCAAGCCCCACGTGATATTTTTAGAACAAAAAGGATACGAAGTGTCTACCATTAACAATGGCTCTGAAGCCGTGGATATGGTGAAAGATGAATATTTCGATATTGTTTTTCTAGATGAAAATATGCCGGGGCTTTCTGGGTTAGAAACACTTCAACTCATAAAAGAGAATGATCCTACTTTGCCCGTAATTATGATTACGAAAAGTGAGGAGGAGCACATTATGGAGGATGCCATTGGAAGCAAGATTTCAGATTACCTCATTAAGCCAGTAAACCCCAATCAAATTCTGCTTTCAGTAAAGAAGAATTTAGATAAATCAAGATTGGTAAGTGAGCGAACATCTTCAGGATACCAGCGTCAATTTAGACAAATCAGTATGCAGCTGATGGATAAAATGGACGCTGAGGAATGGACGGAATTGTATAAGAAATTGATTTATTGGGAACTGGAGCTTGAAGATTCTGAAGACAAAGGAATGTTGGAAGTCTTCTCAATGCAACAAAATGAGGCTCAAAGCCAGTTCGTTAAGTTCATAAAGGACAATTACATTGATTGGCTTCAAGGGAACAGAAAAGCTCCCATAATGAGCCATACCTTGATGAATCAAAAGGTGAGACCAATTGTTGAGAATTCTCCTGAAGGACCTGTTTTTATGTTCGTCATAGATAATTTAAGATACGATCAATGGAAGGTGCTGCAGCCAAAGATTAGCGAGATGTTTAGAGTTGAGGAAGAAAGTATGTTTTTTAGCATTCTCCCAACAGCTACACAGTACGCCAGAAATGCCATTTTTGCCGGATTGATGCCAACAGAAATCCAAAAGAAGTTTCCGAAACTATGGAAGAGTGAAGACGATGAAGGAGGAAAAAACATGTATGAAGCAGAGTTTCTTGAGGCCAACTTGAAACGAATGGGGTTGGACGTGAAATGGAGCTACAACAAGATTACAAACCTCAATGCCGGACGTAAATTAGTTGATAATTTCGATCAACTAAAAAGCAATAAGTTCAATGTGATTGTTTACAATTTTGTAGACATGCTTTCGCACGCTAGAACTGAAATGGAAGTGATTAAAGAGCTGGCTGATGATGCATCTGCCTACCGATCTATAACACAGTCTTGGTTTGACCATAGTCCGCTTCTTGAGATGATGCGAAAAGCGTATGACATGAACGCTCGGGTAATAATAACAACGGACCACGGAACCGTGCGAGTTGAAGACCCAGTGAAAGTAATAGGTGACCGCAATACCAACTCTAACCTGCGTTATAAAGCCGGACGGAATTTAGATTACAACTACAAAGAGGTCTTTGAGGTGAGGAACCCCGCAGATGCCTTCCTTCCTAAAATGAACGTCAGTACGCAGTACATTTTTACTGCAGGAAAAGATTTTTTCGTTTACCCAAATAACTACAACCACTTCGTTAATTATTACCGAAATACTTTCCAGCACGGGGGTGTTTCAATGGAAGAAATGCTCATTCCATTCATCTCTCTAGTTAAAAAGTAGCTCTAAATGCTTTTGATAGCAAAGAATTTGCAAGAAATGGAGCAAGCAGGAAAAGTGCTCGCTGAACATTTGAAGTCATCTAATGTGGTGGCTTTTGAAGGTGATATGGGTGCAGGGAAAACAACACTTATTAAATTCATCTGTGCTGAACTGGGTGTTCAAGATGAAGTAAATAGTCCAACTTTTTCTCTTGTGAATGAATACCTTACCGCCAAAAGAGAGACGGTCTATCATTTTGATTTGTACAGATTAAATACGCCTGAAGAAGCACTTAGTTTTGGCATTGAGGAGTACCTTGATAGTGGTAAGTTATGCCTTATTGAGTGGCCAGAAAATCTGGGGGAGTATTTGCCGTCTGATGTCAGCAAAATAAAGATAGAGGACAAGGGTGGAGTTCGGGAAATCTTCTTTCAACCTTGAGAACCATTTGTTATCTTCACGTTGACGAAGTTATTAATCATGTCTCATGGATACGAAGAAAGAAGCAATTCGGGCCTTGGCCCAAGAAGCGGCATTACTTCCACAAGAAGAAATGCTAGAAGTTGGAAGACACAAGAAACGTCTAACCATTGGAATTCCGAAAGAGGCTTCATTCCAAGAGAAACGTGTCGCCTTGGTTCCTGAATCAGTAGCCATGCTTGTAGGGCATGGGCATGAGGTTATTGTTGAAACAAATGCGGGGAAAGATGCTTGTTTTCAGGACAAAGATTACAGTGAAGCTGGTGCCCGAATTGTTTATGATACCAAAGAAGTTTTTCAGAGTAATATTATTCTTAAAGTTGCCCCCCCCTCACTTGCTGAGGTGAACATGATGCCAGGCAAACAAACATTGCTCTCAGCGCTTCAGCTTACTGTTCAGCCTGTCGACTCCCTGAAAACCATGATGGCCAAGAAAATCACTGCGGTGGCTTGGGATTATGTGAAAGATGAAACAGATATTTTCCCGGTGGTGCGCTCTATGGGCGAAATTGCGGGAAATACATCAGTGTTAATTGCGGCTGAATATCTATCAAATGTCAACAAAGGACAGGGGTTGATGTTTGGAGGAATCAGCGGGGTAAGACCAACGGAAGTTGTGATTTTAGGCGCAGGGACGGTTGGTGAATTTGCTGCAAGAGCTGCACTCGGACTTGGAGCGAGCGTTAAGGTATTTGATAATAGCATGTATAAGTTACGGAGGCTTCAAAATGACTTGGGACAACGTTTGTGGACCTCAACCTTTCAGCCTAGTGCTTTGAAAGAAGCATTGGCAAATGCAGATGTAGCCATTGGTGCATTGAGAGCCCCCTTTGGACGAACACCATGTGTAGCCAGCGCAGAAATGGTAAGCCAAATGAAGTTCGGATCTGTAATTGTAGATATCAGTATTGATCAAGGAGGTTGTTTTGAAACGTCACGCGTTACCAATCATGAGAATCCAACTTTTCAGGAATATGGCGTAACTCATTACTGTGTTCCCAATGTTGCTTCAAGAGTATCTAGAACGGCCAGCTACGCATTGAGTAATATCTTTGCACCCATTCTTGTTTCTGTTGGAAGTGAAGGGGGGTGGACAAGCGCCATTCGAAAGCATCCGGGACTTTGCAATGGGGTCTATTTGTACAAAGGGACGTTGGTAAACGAAATCATCGGGGAGGCATTCGGACTTCCTTACAAGCACATTCGCTTACTTTTAGCGGCAATTTGATTATCCACCTACCATTTTTCTGATTTCATTGAGCTTCATCAATGCCTCTACGGGCGTCAGTGTGTTGATGTCTACAGCGAGAATTTCTTCTTTGACTCTGCTGAGGACAGGGTCATCCAATTGAAAAAAGCTCAGTTGCATTGCTTCGTCATTGGCAATGTTTTTCGCTTTTCCAGTGAGCTCATCACCGTGTACTTTTTCGAGTTGCTTGAGTACTGTTTTCGCTCTTTCAATAACAGAAACGGGCATTCCAGCTAGCTGAGCTACGTGAATACCAAAGCTGTGATTGCTTCCGCCTTGAACGAGTTTTCGCAAGAAAATAATTCGGTCTTTTACTTCCTTCACAGATACATTGAAGTTATGAATGCGATCAAAGGCTGTTGCCATCTCATTCAGTTCATGGTAGTGTGTTGCAAAGAGCGTTTTCGCACGTGCTTTTGGATTTTCATGCAAATATTCAGCAATGGCCCATGCAATCGAGATCCCGTCATAGGTGCTAGTCCCTCTTCCAATTTCATCTAACAGAACTAGACTGCGGTCAGTAAGATTGTTGAGGATTGAAGCGGTTTCGTTCATCTCTACCATGAAAGTCGATTCTCCACTTGAGATGTTGTCTGATGCACCTACTCGGGTGAATATTTTGTCTACCAAACCAATATCGGCACTTTTAGCAGGTACAAAGGAACCCATCTGTGCCATCAATGTGATCAAGGCGGTTTGCCTGAGAAGGGCTGATTTACCTGACATGTTCGGTCCGGTAATCATAATGATTTGTTGCTTCTCATTGTCAAGAAAAACATCATTGGTCACATAGCTTTCACCTAGAGGTAAGTTTTGTTCTATTACCGGGTGCCTTCCGTCTTTGATACTGAGGGTGAAGTGATCATGCAGTGCTGGACGAACGTAGTTGTTTCGAATGGCCACTTTTGCGAAAGAGACCAGACAGTCAAGGCGAGCAATTAATTGAGCATTTAATTGAATGGGAGCGACGTAGGTTGAAATGGCGTTCACTAGGTCATTGTACAACCGTGTTTCTACCGCATTCATTTTTTCTTCAGCACCTAAGATTTTATCTTCAAGAACCTTGAGCTCTTGGGTGATGTATCGTTCTGCATTGACCAAAGTTTGCTTTCTAATCCATTCTTCGGGAACTTTATCTTTGTGGGTATTACGCACCTCAAGGTAGTAGCCAAAGACGTTGTTGAAAGCAACTTTTAAGGTACTGATTCCTGTCTTTTCTATTTCACGCCTTTGAATGGCCATGAGGTGGTCTTTGCCATTTAAAGCAATTTCACGGAGCTCATCAAGTTCAGCATTGATGCCATCTGAAATCACTCCTCCTTTATGCAAGAGCAAAGGGGGCTCTTCTTTTACTTGTTTTTGAATGCGCTCTTTGATGACCGTGCAAGGATTGAGTTGATCTCCTAGTCTTCGGAGCTCTTCACGGTCACTTTGCAAGCAAAATTCTCGAATGGGCACAATTGCCTGCAACGCATGACCAAGCTGAACAACTTCTCTTGGGTTAATTCTCCCAGTTGCTGCTTTTGAAATTAGTCTTTCAAGGTCACCAATCTGTTTGATTTCTTTTGAAATGAGTTCCACTTCATCAAATCGTTTGCTCCAAAAATCAACGATGCTCAAACGGTCTTCAATGTCTTTTTTGTTTCGAAGTGGAAGCACCATCCATCGTTTCAACATTCTACTTCCCATTGGGGAAACCGTGTAGTCTAAAACATCATATAAGGTGATGGCATCTTGATGAGGAGAAAAGATCAATTCCAAGTTTCGAATTGTAAAACGATCTAGCCAAACGTATGATTCTTCAGAAATGCGAGCCAACGAACGGATGTGTTCAGTCTCTTTATGTTTTGTTTCTCCCAAATAATGCAGCGCTGCTCCGGCTGCAATAATTCCTAGTTCTAAATCATCTACTCCAAACCCCTTCAAAGAGGCGGTTTTAAAATGCTTCAGAAGAATATCTTTGGTATAGTCATGGGTGAAAACCCAGTCATCTAAGTTGTAGGTATAGAATTTATCTCCAAAAGCATCAATGAACAGGTCGTCTTTGTGACGCTGGAAGAGCACTTCAGAAGGCCTAAAGCTTTGGAGTAGTTTATCAATGTATGGGATGCTTCCTTCAGCTAATAAAAACTCTCCAGTAGAAATATCAAGGAAAGAGACTCCGGCTTGTTGCTTGTTCGTGCTAAAGGTCACGGCAGCAAGAAAATTATTGGACTTTTGTTCCAACACCTTATCATTCATAGAAACCCCAGGTGTCACAAGCTCAGTAACGCCTCTTTTGACAATGTTTTTGGTCGCTTTGGGGTCTTCGAGTTGATCACAAATGGCCACTCTGTTTCCTGCACGCACAAGTTTTGGAAGATAAGTGTCAATAGAATGATGCGGGAATCCGGCTAGCTCAATGTAGGCGGCTGCTCCATTTTTACGCTTTGTAAGCACAATGCCCAAAACGTGTGAGGCTTTGATGGCATCTTCGCCGAAGGTTTCATAAAAGTCTCCTACGCGAAAGAGTAGCATCGCATCAGGGTGTTTTGCCTTGATTTGATTGTACTGTTTCATTAAGGGCGTTTCCGCCACTTTCTTTGTTGAGCTTTTTGCTGTTTTCGCCACGGTGATGTTGGTACAAAAGGAAACTGCCGCTTCAGTGATGAAACGGCAGCTTTCAAGAAATCATGTAAAAAATTCATTATTCGCTTTCCCGAAGTTAGGGAGACATGCAGGGCTTCAAAGTTTTCAAGACCAATGGTTTTCAACAAACAATTAACAATCTTGCGATGTGATTGTACTACGCCACTTTAAGCTTGGTAATCTTCGATTTCCCGAATTTCTCTTGAGCGTAGCTCAGGGTGATTTTTAATTCAGAAGATCCCTCATTACTTGGTACCTCAAACATTGCGTCAGTCATAATGGCTTCACAAATTGAACGAAGGCCACGTGCTCCAAGTTTATATTCTACTGCTTTCTCCACAATAAAGTCCAATACCTGTTTGTCAAAAGAGAGCTTTACATTGTCCATTTCGAACAGCTTCACATATTGTTTTACAAGGGCATTTTTAGGCTCAGTCAGAATACGTCTGAGTGTATCTGCATCAAGCGGGTCAAGGTGTGCAAGCACTGGGAAACGACCAATGAGCTCAGGAATCAAACCAAACGACTTTAAGTCTTGGGGTGCAATGTACCTAAGTATGTTCTCTGTGTCTTCTACTTCATTCGCGCCCACACCGTAACCCATAGATGCGGTGTTCAATCTCTTTTCTATGTGGCGTTGGATTCCGTCAAAGGCACCACCACAAACAAACAAGACATTTTTCGTATCAACAGAAATTAGTTTTTGTTCTGGGTGCTTTCGTCCTCCTTGTGGCGGAACGTTAACAATGGACCCCTCAAGCAACTTGAGCAATGCTTGTTGAACTCCTTCACCACTTACATCACGGGTGATAGAAGGATTGTCACTCTTACGAGCTATTTTATCTATTTCGTCAATGAAAACGATTCCCCGCTCTGCCGCCGCAACGTCAAAGTCAGCAGCTTGAAGCAGTCTCGAAAGTACGCTTTCTACATCTTCACCAACATAACCGGCTTCGGTTAGAATTGTGGCGTCTGCAATACAGAAAGGAACATTGAGCATTTTGGCTATGGTTTTAGCCAAAAGTGTCTTGCCTGTGCCTGTTTCTCCTACAAGAACAATATTCGATTTTTCAATCTCAATGTCATCTTCATCTTTCGAAGGTGGTTGTAGCAAACGCTTGTAATGATTGTATACAGCCACACTCAAGACTTTCTTAGAGTCATTCTGACCAATTACATATTCATCAAGAAAACGCTTGATGTCCATTGGTTTTTGAAGTGTGAGGCTCTCCTCTACTTCAGTATTGGTCTTCTGAGTGACTTCTTCACGAACAATATTGTTCGCTTGATCTATACAGTGATCACAGATGTGCCCTGTGATTCCCGCAATTAAGATGTTTACTTCACTCTTTTTTCGTCCGCAAAACGAACAACTAATTTCGCGTTCAGCCATAATAATACTTCTACCTGTTGGATAAAAAGAAAGCTGCACATTACGTACAGCCTTCAAAGATACATTATTTCGATTTTGAGATCAGATTAAAATCTACTTCTCAATTGGAGTCTTTTACTTCTTTTTCTTCTGAAGCACTTCATCAATCATTCCATAGGCCTTTGCTTCTTCAGCAATCATCCAGTAGTCGCGATCACTATCTTCCCAAACCTTGTCATACTTTTGGCCAGAGTGTGTAGCGATGATATCATACAGTTCCTTCTTGAGTTTTTGAATCTCACGAGCTGTAATTTCAATATCAGATGCTTGTCCACGAGCACCGCCTAAAGGCTGGTGAATCATTACGCGTGAATGCTTCAAGCCCGTTCTTTTACCTTCAGCACCAGAACATAAAAGAACTGCACCCATTGAAGCTGCCATTCCTGTGCAAATTGTTGCTACATCTGGTTTGATGATTTGCATGGTGTCATAGATTCCAAGACCAGCATAAACACTTCCTCCTGGGGAGTTAATGTAAATCTGAATGTCTTTTGTTGAATCAGTTGACTCCAAGAACAAAAGTTGAGCCTGAATGATGTTTGCGATGTAATCATCAATAGCAGTTCCAAGGAAAATGATGCGGTCTGCCATCAATCTTGAGAACACATCTACCTCACGGAAAGGCATGTTGCGTTCTTCAATCACTGTACGCGTCATGTTATCTGAGCCGTACACGTGTGAGATGTAGTCATCTACTCCTTGACCACTGATGCCTTGATTGTGCACCGCGTATTGTCGAAATTCTTTGCGATTTATCATGTTCAATTTTTCTATGCTGAGGGAAATGTACACACAATTTCTTATCCTCAAAAGTTAACGAATACTAAGCGTAGAAATCTGACGTGATTATCAGTTTTTTCCTGCGCCTGCTAATTCAAGAAAGGCATCGTAAGAGATCTCTTTCTCTTTCAACTTAACTTGCTGTGTTAGTGCATCGAGCACCTTGTTTTCTTGAAGAACTTCTATAATACGTTGGCGTTCTTTTTGGTCAGCCAAGACATTGTTTGCGAAGTTTTCAAGCATTTCCTCATCCAGAGGCATTCCGTATTGCGCGTATTGCGCACCAATCATTCCCTTAGCCTGAGATCGTACTTCGTCTTCGGTGATTTGAAGTTTATTTTCTTCCATCACTTTTCCTTCAACTAATTGCCAGCGAAGGTGACGCGCATAACCAGGGTATTCCGCATCTAGCTGCGCATCAGAAATTGGCTTCTCATTCGAAGTTTTAATCCAACGCTTCAAGAATTCATCTGGAAGCGGTGCATTGAGGGTGTCAAGGATGCTTTCAGAGAACTGTCTTTTGAATAAGTTCACGGCATCTCTGTCAAACATGCTCTCAAGCTCAACCTTCAAACGATCTTCAAAGGTCTTTTGATCTTTCACTTCGTCTTTCCCAAATACCTTATCAAACAACTCTTGACTCACTTTGTGCTCTGTCAATCGTTTAATTTCATTGATTCGGAATTTAAAGTTTCCTTCTAAGTGATGAATTTGATCATGCGTGATGCCAAGCATGCGTCCCAACTCTTCATGGTTTTTTGCAATCTTATCAGGAGCAACAGTGATTTCATCACCTTTCGAAATGCCTGTAAGTGACTTCTTAGTTTCCTTGTCTTCAACTGTTTCTAAATGAAGAGTTCCGTCATTCATGATGCCGCCTTCAAGGATTTCTCCTTCGGTATTTAGTTGAATAAACGTTCCAAGAAGTAGATCCTTTTCTTCGCTTTTTTCAGCATCAGCTACGCTTCCATGTCGTTTCGCTAACTCTGCAATGTGCTTATCGATCATCTTCTTGTCAACCTGCACAATGTATTTCACAGGGGCCTTTTTGGTAGCCCGGTCAAGTTCTATTGTTGGAGCAAGTCCAATTTCATATTCAAATGAAAAGGCATCAGGATTTTCCCAGTCTCCTTTAGAACTGTCTGTTACAGCAGGGAGTGGGTTTCCCAAGATGCTGAGCTTGTTTTTGATAATGTGCTCATGCATCCCACCGTTGATCACTTTGTTGAGCTCTTCGGCTAGGATTGTCTTACCGTATTGCTTTTTTACAAGGCCCATTGGAATCTTGCCAGGACGAAATCCAGGCATTTTCACCTGTTTACGATGCTTTTTTAAAGCGTTCTCGTAGTTCTCGAAGTAATCTTCCTTTGTAAGTGTGATTGACAATTTTGCAGTCAAATTGTCTTCGTCAGTGCGCTTGATCTCCATTTGGTCATTTTTGATCTTACCTGAAATAAAGAGAGGCGAATCTTACATTCGCCCCTTCTTTGTCTTCGTTGGTGCGGGTGGAGGGACTCGAACCCACACGCCTCGCAGCACTAGATCCTAAGTCTAGCATGTCTACCAATTTCACCACACCCGCAGTTCCCAGAATTTGGGATTGCGAAGATAGTGATTTTTGTATGTTCACAACAATCTTCAGGTATTTTTCATAGCAAGAGGTAAGAAAAAAGTGAATTAACCGATGAATCAATTGTTACAGAAGTATTTTACTTTGCTAAAGGCTTTTTCTGGCGACGGCACTTCTGAGGGGTCTTTGTTGTTTAATTTGTCCCAGAAGTCAATGGTATTTCCGTTCTCGTCAACAGTCCAGCCATATTCATAGGTTTTGAATCCCTTCAGTTCAACAATTCGAAAAACCTTCCAATCGGAATCAGCATGTGGGACAGAAAAAACAATTTTCATGACTTTAATTTCGCCATTGCGTTTATGCTTTAATTTGACATTAGCTATGCGCACATTTGTCTTTCGTCCTTCTCCTAAAATGCGCGCAACCTCTTCAGGTGCGGTGTCATTCGTAATCATAAAGGCGATGTCTGAATCAGCTACAGGAAGATCTGAATAGCCTCCGCCGTAAAAGTCAGTGAGCATTAAGTCATCCATTAATAGAAGATCTGCCACCGGGTCTATGATGAAAGATCGTTTGGTTTCCAGAGCCGTTTTTGCAAGCGTGCCTTCCAATTGTGTTTTTGTAGCGACCTCTTGTTTTTCCTCGTGTGGAATAAGAGGAAAAGTCAGCCGTTTAGAGGCGGAAGTGGTTTCGCCAGTAGGCATAAATGCAAACGGTGTTTTTTCTGATGCAGATTCAGTTATACGAACGTCCATGCTGTGAAGTTCTGTGAGTGCAAGTCCTTTCGCATTTGTAGCCTTAACAGATGTGAGTTGAGGGCTCCAAGAAGCAATAGTGAGCAGTGCAATTGCTCCAGTGATTATTCCTAACATAATGTAAAAATTAAGTGAATAAAACCAAGATTTAGTTGCACCTGCAGGTAGTGCCGACGTGGCCAAAAATCCCTGAACTTGTTCAATACTCACTTCCATCGGAAGCCGTCGGGCTTGACTGAACAAAGGGTCGATATCGTAATAGCGCTTCATATCCGTTGTTTAAAAGAACAGAAAAAAAGAAGTCATCAACTTCGTTAATTCTGCGTTTTGAGGTGTGAGCTCTTCCTTGAGCCGCTTTCTTCCACGGTGCAACCTAACTTTCATTGCACTCTCCGTACATCCTTTCATTTCAGCGATTTCTTTGATGCTGAATCCAGCAATTTCGAACAACTCTAAAGCTTCTCTCGTATCTGTTGGTAGCTTTCTCAATGTGCGGTATAGAAGATCTATGTCTGCAGCTACTTCTGGATTTGGAGCTAAACTTTTTAATTGCTCAAACGCGGCTTCATCAGCGAAACCATGAAATTTTCTTCGCCTCAATTTTGAGTTCAGAATGTTAGAGGCGGTGCGCATTAAGTAGGCCAGCAAGGCTTTTCTTTCGCGCATCTTTTCGAAATTATCAAAAGCAACCATCACTGATTCTTGAACCAAATCTTCTGTGTCCATTATGCCATAACAGCGCGAACTACAAAAGCGCGTGAAGCCTTCATGAATGAGTTCATACTCTTTCATGAAATCAGATTGTTTAGACCGTTTTGAATTGCTCATTAAAGTGAAAGTTGCACGAGCTAGAAAATGGTTACATGGTTATCTTTTTTTACTGAATCACACGCCTATCAAAGTTCGCTGAAATTCTTTTCACTCGAAACTGAAATCTTCTTTCTTTGACGAAATGAAATGAGTAATTTTCGTAACTATGATTCGCCTTCTAACTATTTTATTGACCATCTCCCCATTCATTGCTTTTGGACAAGACCTTTTTGAAGGTGGTGCACAATCTGCAGGGATGGCCAATGCTTCGGTAACGCTAAATGGCCCTTGGGCTCTGTTTCAGAACCAAGCAGGATTAAGTGAAATAGAAGGACTGAATGCAGGCGTGTTTTATCAATCACGCTTCGGTTTACCAGAATTAAGCACCGGTGGATTTGGAATTGCCCACCCATTGGGTGATGGCGCCGTGGGGTTGTCCTATTCACGCTATGGACAAACCGCTTTTCGAAAACAAAAAATAGGATTGGCCTACGCAAGAAAGTTGGGCGAAAACCTAGATGTAGGAATTCAGTTTGATTACATCGGAGTTTGGCTGGGTGGAGCATACGGCAATACAGCAGCGTTTACTTTTGAAGGAGGAGCGATTTACAAAGCGAATGAAAAAATCACGATCGCCGTGCATGTATTCAACCCTGTGAACGTTCAGTTAGCGGAATTCAATGATGAAGAAATTCCTTCCGTTTTGAGAGCGGGCTTACAATACAAATTGTCTGAGAAGGTGCAAATCAATTCAGAGGTGCGAAAGCGAATTGATCAAGATTTCGCCTTGGCAATTGGCATTGAATACATGGCCGTTGAAAACCTTTATCTCAGAGCAGGAACTTCAGGTCCGCCATCAAGGCTTGCATTTGGGATTGGCTATAAATGGTCTTATTTTCAAATTGACATTGCCGCTATTCACAACCAGACGCTGGGTTATAGTCCACAAGTCTCACTGACATACCATGGCAAATAGACTAATTACATTGGTTTTTGCCCTGGGGTGTTCGCTGGTGCTGAGCGCGCAGAAGGACGACCCCGTTCAGCAACAACAGATGATTGAGCAACGAATCGAAGCCATCGTTGAAAACCTTGATGAAGGTGTTGAGCTTGATTACACCACCCTGTTTGATGAGTTGAATTTTCGCCTAGATCACCCTTTAAATTTAAATAAAGCATCTGAACAAGACCTGAGACAGCTTTATCTTTTAAGTGATGTTCAAATCCTTGGTCTTTTCGAACACATAAGAATCTACGGCGAACTCACTGATATTTTTGAATTGCAGGCTGTCAGGGGATGGGACCTCATTACCATTTATTTCATTCTTCCTTTTGTGCAGGTAGATGCCGGATTTGAGGCCGGAAATTGGACGCTAAAAAACATCCTTGAAGAAGGTTCAAGTGATTTATTCATTCGCTACACGCGCGTACTTGAAGAACAACGCGGTTACAGTGCAATAAGCGACGAAGAGCTAAGTGCGAACCCCGGTCAGCGCTATTTAGGGTCGCAAGACAAACTGTATACGCGTTACCGTTTTCGCTACAGAAACAACTTAAGTATTGGTTTTACGGCTGAAAAAGATGCGGGTGAAGAATTCTTTAGAGGTTCACAAAAGAACGGATTTGACTTTTATTCAGCGCATGTTTATTACGAGGAAAAGGGGTGGGTTCGAAAAGTAGCTTTGGGAGATTACCAAGCGCAATTCGGACAAGGATTAACCCTATGGTCAGGATTGGGTTTTGGGAAATCACCCTTTTTGGCCACAGCAAAACGAAATGCGATTGGAATTCGTCCTTACACAGCGGTTGATGAGAATTTGTTTTTTCGCGGAGGAGCCGTAACGTTGGGCAAAGGAAATGCTGAATTGACCCTGCTTTATTCTTCAAAAGACATTGATGCAAACATTGTAGCTTCTGATACGGTAGATTCTGAAGTATTACTCTCTGTGAGCTCCTTTCAGCTTTCAGGAATGCACAGAACAGCGAATGAATTGTTTGACAAAGACGCCATTCGAGAGCGACATATGGGCGGAAATCTCGCTTGGAGAACAAGACAGTTCTCTATAGGTTTTACGGGAATAGCTTCGCAGTGGGAGGCTGATTTGAGTAGAAATTTACAGCTCTATAATCAGTTCGAATTCAATCAGAATAAGAATTTTGTTGGTGGAATAGACTACAATTTTGTACGCCGAAACTTCAATTTTTTTGGAGAAACCTCAATGAGTCAAAATGGCGGCCTCGCAATGGTAAACGGCGTGCTGGTAGCTTTAGACAAACGTTTGTCAATGGCCATTGTTCAACGAAAGTATGACCGCGATTTTCAAAGTGTTTACTCAAGCGCTTTTGCAGAAAGCTCAAGACCAAAAAACGAGTCAGGTGTCTATGTAGGGGTAGAGTTTTCTCCAGTTCGAAAATGGCAATTCACAGGTTACGTTGATCAATTCAAATTCCCTTGGCTTTCTTTCGGGTCAGACGCGCCAACTAGCGGACACGAGTACCTGCTTCAATTGACACACAAGCCAAGCCGGAGTAGTGAGTTTTATGTGCGCTGGAGAAAGCGACAAAAGAACAGGAACACGAGCCTTGTTGATACACCTATAGACTTCCCCGTTGAATGGACTCAAGAAAACTTTAGGATTCATGCTTCGTACAAAGCGCATGAAAATCTTCAATTCAAAACACGCGTTGAGTGGACCAGCTATCAGCTCACTGGAGGTGAAAAGGAAAAAGGCTTTCTACTTTATCAAGACCTCATTTTTAGGAAAATTGGTTCCCCTTTCAATTTGACACTGCGCTATGCTCTTTTCGACACAGATAGTTACAACAGTAGAATTTATGCCTACGAAAATGATGTGCTTTATTTCTTTAGCATTCCTGCATATGCGAATTCTGGATCGCGCTTTTTCGTGGTGTCTAAAATCAATGTGCGAAAGGGCTTAGACCTTTGGATACGCTACGCTCGTTGGATGTATTTGGATACGCAGGAGATCAATTCTGGTCTGGATCAAATTCAAGGAGACTCGAAAAGTGAGGTGCGCTTGCAGATGAGACTTCGATTTTAAGTGTTATTACTGCCATTTCATTCCCGTATTTATACGCTAATCGCTATTTTTGTCTGAATCGAATAAAAAAATAAAATGGCGAATACATCCGAAATCAAAAACGGGCTGTGCATTAAGCACAACAATGATCTCTGGCAAGTGATTGAATTTTTGCATGTGAAACCGGGAAAGGGCCCTGCATTTGTTCGCACCAAATTGAAAAGCATTAACACCGGAAAGGTGGTTGATCATACGTTTAATGGAAGTGCTAAGATTGACCCTGTTCGTATTGAAACACGAAACTATACATACTTGTACAATGACGATGAAGGATATCACTTCATGAACCAAGCGTCATATGAGCAACTTCCAATATCTAAGCACCTGATTAACGCTCCAGAGTTTTTGAAAGATGGGTTGACATGTCAAATCATGTTCCATGCAGAGGAAGAAGAAGTGCTTTCTGTTGACCTTCCAAATCACGTAGAGGCTGAAATTACCTATACAGAGCCTGGAGTTAAGGGTGATACCGCTACCAATACAATGAAGCCAGCAACAACAGATACAGGTGTTGAAGTGCGCGTGCCTTTGTTCATTGGGACAGGTGATTGGATCAAAGTTGATACAAGAACAAAAGAATATTCAGAGCGAATTAAGAAGTAGACTATGAAATTCAATACCCCCATCTCGCTGAGTGCTTTGGCGAATATGTTGGACGTACATTTTGTAGGGTCAGCAGACCATATGGTCAATGGGTTAAATGAAATTCATAGAGTTCAACAGGGTGATCTTGTGTTTGTAGATCATCCCAAGTACTTCAACAAAGCGCTTGCTTCAGCCGCCACAACAATCTTAATCAATAAGGAGGTTGATTGTCCTGAAGGAAAAGGAATGCTAATTTCTGATGATCCTTTTCGCGACTACAACAAGATTGCTAGGCATTTTAGGCCTGATTCTTTTGTTGTTGGAATGTGTGGTGAAAATACCGCAATTCATAAGTCAGCCATGGTCCATGCTACGGCAGTCATAGGTAGTAGGGTTGTAATTGGTGCTGGCTCCATTATCAAATCAGGTGTTGTAATTGGTGATGATGTAGTGATTGGCGAAAATACCATCATCCATCCCAATGCTGTGATTGGAGGAGATGCCTTCTATTATAAGCGAAGACCAGATGGGTATGATAAAATGCATACGTGTGGTGGGATTGAGATTGGTGATCATGTTGAAATTGGGGCATTGAGTTCAATTGATCGGGGAGTTTCTGCAATTACGAGAATTGGTTCAGGAACGAAGTTGGATAACTTAGTGCACATCGGACACGATACGATCATTGGTGAAAACTGTCTCTTTGCTGCGCAAGTTGGAATTGCTGGATGCGTCCAAATAGGGGATGATGTTATTCTCTGGGGACAAGTTGGTGTTTCGAGCGATATTACAATTGGTGATGGTGCCGTGGTCCTAGGACAAAGCGGTGTTTCGAAAGACATTGAAGGCGGAAAGACTTATTTCGGCTGTCCCGCTGGCGAAGCAAGAGAGAAGTTTAGAGAGCATGCATTTATAAAAAAGATTCCTCAAATCATTGAAAAGCTTGGTTAGGGCAAATGGCAACAGAGAAAAGTATTCGCAAAAGACAACACAAACTGTCAAATTTCAAGCTGGAAAAACTGCTTGAAATTACACATGCAATCAATTCAAATTTTGAAGTTGAAGGATTGTTGAACTTGTATCAGGAAATTCTCCAAACGCATTTGGGGATAGAGAAATTAGTGCTCTACGGTTATGATAATAACTGGCTCGCGATGCACCACTTTGGTGTTCAAGGACAGCCCGATGATATTGAAGATTCAAGTGTTTTTTCTTCTGACCGAACTGGATCATTCCAACTTTCTTCAAATGGAAAGAATGAAGCGTTTGATATTGTTATTCCTGTTTTAAATGAAAATGTGCCCATCGCTTTTATCCTTGTAGGCGATGTTGAAGAAGATAAACGCGGAACAAGTCCCGTAATCAAACACATGCATTATATACAGACGGTCACTAATATCGTGCTCGTTGCCATCCAGAATAAGCGTTTGGCTGAAGAAAACCTTGTGCAAGTGAGGATTAGTAAAGAATTGGAGCTTGCGGCTGAAATGCAAAGCATGCTCGTTCCAACAGGGCTGCCTCAGGATGACCGTTATGATGTTTCTGCGATCTACAAACCACACCTTCAAGTTGGAGGAGATTACTATGATTTTATTGAGCTCTCAGAGAATAAAGTCATGTTTTGCATGGCTGATGTCTCAGGGAAAGGAGTGTCTGCCGCCTTTTTAATGGCGAACTTTCAGGCCTATTTAATGGGGATCTTTAAATACCTAGACCTGAGCTTGGAGGAGGTGGTTAGAAACCTCAATGAACGTGTGATGGAAAGCGCCATGGGTGAAAAGTACATCACTTTGTTTATTGGAACCTTTGATCGAACAACCCGTGAGTTGCGCTACATTAATTGCGGTCATAATCCTCCAGTACTTATCAACCTCGATGGCTCTAATGAAATGCTTTCTTTTGGGTCTATAGGTCTAGGGATGTTTGACGAGATACCAACCATTCAAGAAGGAGTGCTTACGCTAGCTCCAAACAGCGTGGTTATCTGTTACACTGACGGACTGGTAGAACAAGAAAACGAAAAGGAAGAAGAATTCGGTGTGGAGCGTCTAACCAACCTAGGGATTAAATATTTTGCGCAAAACTCGGAAGAGTTAAACGCATACATTCTTACTGCTTTCAATGACTTCAGGGGAGATACTCCTTTCATTGATGACACAGCTTTGCTAACGTGTAGGTTTCTTTAAACGTGTTCAGGGAATTGATCTTGCGCTTTTTGACCATGGAAAACGTCAATTGCTACCAATACAGCAATGAATCCCCAGAACGGTGCACTTGCCTTATCAGTATCTAAGTAGTTGTTGAGCACGCCGTGAACGAAATACGTCATCAAGCCCAAATAGGCTGATAGTACAAGCAATTTCAGTTCATAAGATTCTAATGTATAGGTTAGCCGAAAGGCAACATTGCTCACCACTAAAAGTAAAATCAATACCACGAGCGTTCCCGGAATTCCTTGTTCACTCAAGGGACCCAAGTACTCACTGTGCGCGTTCCCGCCATCTGCATTATTGGTGCTGATAATAGTCAGGTCTTGACTCTTTTGGAATGGGGCATAAACAAATTGATAGGTCCCCGGCCCCCATCCAAAGACCGGTCGTTCTTCAAACATCGCTAATGCAGAGTTCCATCTGTTGAGGCGCTCTAAATTAGAGGCGTCACTAGACACATTTAAGCTAGATTCTACATGCTCTGCAAGGTCGTCTGAGGAGTCTTGGTCATTTCGCTCTAAAGAAATAATCAGTTGTTCTTGAGCTACCCAAACAAATGAAACCAATCCAACAAGTACCAAAATGAGCGTTCTCAGTTTTACCTTCAACAGCATCACCGCTAAAAGACCTGAAACTGCCGCAACTGAGAGCCATGCCGCTCTTGTATAGGATAGAACGAGTCCAACTGTTAAAATCACAAATCCAAGGATCAGAAATGTTCTCAGTAGTGGATTCATGTTTCGTTTCAGCAACAAGCCAACTGCAACCGGGAAATACATGGCCAGCACAGCACCGTAAGAAGTGTGATCCTTGTAAAAAGGTTCCATAACCCAGTGCCCTGCCTCCTTGTCAAATCCATATCCCGCATGACGAACCACCGTGTAAATAATCACAATGAATAGAGGAAATAAGTAGAGTAAGAAATATTTTTGAATGTTCTTCTTGTCTTTGAAAATATGCGCTAAAATAAAGTAGAATCCTGCAATGAACCACATACGGGTGAGCAGGTATTTTAACGAAATCAAGGGGTATTCACTGGTGATAGAAGTCAAAGCCATCCAAACCAGATAGAAGTAAATAACGTAACTAACGGGATGCGTCAAGATGCGTTTGTCAATGCTCTTTCCTGATAATAGTTTAAAGATGAACAATACCATAACACCAAAAAGCAGCGGCTCGGTTGGGAGGTAGAACCCGATGCCGCCTAAATCCATCTGCTCTAAGTTGATGCTTAAAGGAACACACGCCACAATGAAAAGCATGAGCCAGTCTAAGCGCATGAAGGCGCTCCAAACAACAAATAGGACCAGAGGGAGCAAAGCGAAGAAATACCATTCCATAGCAATGAAAATCGTATTCAAAACTAAAAACAGTCCTGCTGTGACCCAGACCCAAACGCTATTTTGCTTTGATAGCATTAGATTTTTCCTTCGCGCTTGAGTTTGCGGTAATTCTCAATAGAGAGAATGCTGATTACGCTGAATACAAACATAGATGCAATGCTCATAGCAACAATTAACCACCTAACAGGATAAGCCTTCTTATCTGAAGCTGTAGCTGAATCTACAATGAACGTTGATGGTATGTTTGAAGTGGCATCAATCTTCATCAAATCGAAACGTTTCTTTAAAATGGCTTCTCGGTCATAAGCAGCCTCTAAAAGAGTCGTTAACTTATTGAAGGTATTCGCGTACTGAGATATTTCAGCCATTTGAAGTCGAATGGTTTCAGCTCTTCCTGGCTGGCCTTCAATAATGGCTGTGGCGAACTGATCATTTAGTCCTTCAATTTGAGTGATGTAGTCATAGACGCCTAAATTGTACAAAACAGACATGCTGTCTTCCATCACGCGAATCTCATCTTGCACCTGCAAAAGCGAACTTTGTGCATACTGGAATGCGTTCATCGCACGGTCGTTTCTCAACTTGTTCGCTACGGAATCTGCGAAATGTGCAATGTCATTCGCAATGTCCCGAGCTGTAGTGTTGGTTTTGTCTAATACTTCAACCTGGATAGATCCGAATTTTGTCAGACGAGAACCAACATTGCTGTCGTACTCCTTCTGCATTTTGGTGTTCGCACCAGCTTCACCTTGCTCAATGTCGTAATGCTCCCATAGATTGTACTTCTTGATGATCCCAACACGTACACGGTCAGAATTAAGAATTTGTAACATGCGCTCGGCATCCTCCTTGTCGCCGTATTCAAGCAAGTCATTCTTCTTCTGCTCCTCATAGAATTGCTCTCCTATAGAGTTCTGAGGAACGGCAAACATCGTGACTGCTGATCTGAATTTTTCTTCAATCACTCCAGATACAACTGCCGAAGAAATAGCAGCAACTGCACAAAGTACAATAATGTGCCAGCGCCATTTAAACAAGAATACCAGAAGATTGGTGGAGTCTAGAGAGGTGTTACTAGATGACTCAGTGGGTTGATTGGTCATGTGCGATAAAAAAATTTTGGCAAAAGTACAATAATGAAATTATCCTCGTTTTTCTCGGCCAGATAATAACGACCGAATATCTACAATGCGCAATAACCCTACTGCAATAGCTAGTGCTAATCCGATGAGAGGATAACTCAGAACCTTAAACTCAATGTGCATAGGAATTATTGTGATGAAATATGAAAGTGTTCCATATAAGGCAAGGAACAGTGCAATAGTGTACCAGACTTTCGGACGTAATCGAACAATTCTATACCGGTAACACAAAAATGCCTGAGTTGATGTCACTGCTATTTGGGTCACAAGACTTGCAATCGCTGACCCCCAAGCTTGATAAGTTGGAATCAATAAAAGGTTAAGCGAAATGTTCAAGGCGACGGCGCAAATAGCAATCGTGTTCAAAGATTTCAAATTACCATTCGCCGTTAAAAGGGTTCCCCATAAATACGTGAGCAGCATGAACGCGAAAGAAATCATGAGTGTCACAAAAACAGGAATAGTCTCTTGAATCTCGTTCTCGTATATAATACTCAAAAGAAACCCAGGGAAAAGAGCACAGAGCCCAACCAAAATTGAGCTTCCGGCAATCATAAGCCTGAACGCATTACCTGCTAACAGAGAAACGTCTTCTTTCGCTTTTAAGGCGCGCGAAAATAGAGGAAGAAGAAGGGTGGCGAAAAGAAAACCGAGCAAGTTAGAGGCTTCGAAAATACGGTACCCCTTTGCGTATATTCCCGCGAAGAAATCTCCGCGAGGAAGCATCCGCTCAAGCATAATCGAGTCAGTCTTGTAATAAACCATCGTGAGCAAAAACAACAAGGCATATGGAAGACTCTGCTTTAGAATGGAGCGCTGTACCTTGAAGTTCCATTTAATCTTGATTTTTCCGATTTTAGAAATCAAAAAGAACAAGGCAAAAAGAAGGGTGATCCCATAAGCCACAGTTTGTCCTTTGACCAGCCAATTGATATCGAAATAGTGCTCTTCCCTATAATAATACAACAAGCCCCCCAATCCAATCAAGAGCAACCCGCGGTCAAGAATAGAAATGATCGCGTCTTTTCGGAACATTAAAAGTCCGCCTAAATTCGCTCTGAAGTACAATAAGGTTACCGCAAGAGTTTGATTGATTCCAAGCCAAATGAGTAAGGTGATGTCTTCTCCGTGATAGCCTAGGATAAGCGCTAAAACAAAGAGCAAAAGCATGTACCCCGCAAAGAGAAACAGCCGCAAGCCAGCAATGTGTTCCAAGTGTTTTACAACTACGTTTTTACTTTGAGAGACGGTCCTAGAGGTGTAGTTGTTGATTCCTAGATCTAGGAAAATATTAATAAGGAAGGTTAAACTGATCAATGCACTGTAATTCCCAAAGACCTCAGCGCCAACTCTATTCTGTATTTCAGCCTCTACCAAAAGCAGGTAGCAAGGCTTAATCAAGAGATTGAGCAGCATTAAAAGCGTAAGATTCGAAAGAAATGTTCGTTGCATATGGCTCTGTAGAACGGCGGAAAGTTAGTTATTCCTCAAGAGTTGACGCATCAAATCCCGTATCTTCGATGCGGAAAATGACAAAGATTGCTGTTAATACACGCCTGTTGCGCAAAAACCGCTTGGAAGGAATCGGATGGTTCACCTGGGAAACACTCCAGAGAATCACCCGTTTGCATCCAGAAGTTGAATTCCATTTCTTCTTCGATGGACAGCCTGACCCGAGTTTTGTTCTCGCCACGAATGTGAAAACTCATGTTCTCTTTCCCCCTGCAAGACACATTTTGCTTTTTCAGTTCTGGTTTGATGTAGCCGTGAGGAAACGCCTAAAGAAAATTGGAGCCGACCTGTTTTTGAGTCAAGATGGCTATGCGTCTCTCACCACAGAAGTGCCCCAGTTGATCGTGATTCATGATTTGAATTTTATCCACTATCCTGAATGGCTTCCTGAAAAAGTAGCCAAATGGTTGCAAGAAAAATTTCCGCACTATGCAAAAGCGGCTGCGCGAATTGCAACCGTTTCGAGTTACAGTAAAAACGACATTCACACGACTTTCGGGATTGATAAAGCACAGATTGATGTAGTTTACAATGGTGTCGCTGCTGGTTTTT
Source organism: Flavobacteriales bacterium (assembly GCA_047636995.1). Classification (GTDB taxonomy): domain Bacteria; phylum Bacteroidota; class Bacteroidia; order Flavobacteriales_D; family Sanyastnellaceae; genus JAQWQB01. The sequence continues at coordinate 82,325 of JBLIGQ010000005.1, forward strand.
CGCCCTTGTTAGAGTCAGGTAAAATGCAGATGAGATTGCGCTACTCAGAAGGGAATCCCTATTTTGTCTATGTAGGTTCACTGCATGCTAGAAAGAATATTAAACGAATGCTGCAGGCTTTCGATCAGTTTAAATCTAAATCAGAATCTACTTTGAAAATGCTTTTAATCGGTGAGCCGATGTGGTCAGGAAGTGACATTGAAAAGGTGCATTCAGAGATGAAATGGAAAGAGGATGTTCTTTTCTTAGGGCGAAAGGAGTTAAAGGAACTTCAGCAGATTGTTGGTGGTGCCTTGGCTATGGTGTTTGTCCCGCTCTTCGAAGGATTCGGTATCCCAGCGCTTGAAAGCATGGCGAGCGGTGTTCCGCTGCTTGTCTCAAATAATACATCGCTTCCAGAAGTTGTTGGAGATGCAGCTTTGCAAGTGAATGCAGAGGATGTAAAAGAAATTTCAGAAGGAATGCTTGCCCTCTTCGAAAATGAGCAGCTTCGCGAAGTCCTCATTCAAAAGGGTATTGAACAAGCTAAGTTGTTTTCATGGGACATAACGGCATCAAAACTTTGGGAATCAATAGAACAGGTTCTTCATCAAAAGCATTGAAATGGCATTGAAACGCTTTCTGTACAAAGGGGTTCTAGAAGCGGGTTGTGATGAAGCCGGACGTGGATGTTTGTCTGGACCTGTTGTAGCAGGAGCAGTTATCTTGCAAACAGGCAAAGGCATTGCGGGGTTAAATGATTCCAAAAAGCTTTCTGAAGCAATGCGAAATGAACTCCGTCCTGTAATAGAACAGAATGCACTTGCATGGGGTATTGGTGTGGTAAGCTGCACAGAGATTGATGAAATCAACATCCTTCAAGCATCGTTCTTGGCCATGCACAGAGCAGTAATGAATCTTGGCGTTTTGCCAGAACACCTGCTGATTGATGGAAATCGTTTTCGCCCTTTCGATGGCATTGACCATACTTGTTTAATCAAAGGAGATCAGAAGTTTCAATCTATTGCCGCCGCAAGTATTCTAGCCAAGACTTTTCGAGATGATCTTATGCAAGGTTTACATGCTGAATTTCCAGCTTATAATTGGGCGAAAAATAAAGGTTATCCGACTGTAGCTCATAGAGAAGCAATCCAATCCTGCGGAACCACACCCCATCATAGGATGTCTTTCCAACTGCTTCCTAAATAGCTGAAAATGTTCTTTAAAAAGAACTAAAAGCACCCCTAATGTTAATTAAATGTTAACTAAAGGTTACCAGTGCGCCCTGATTTTCGCGGTGGGCCTTGCGTTCGTTTATCGAATTATTAAGGATGCCTGTAGGCGTAAATATGCACTTTAGTCTTAGTAATTTTGTTTTTCATACCAGAGTATTAAAAGACTATATCTAAACCAAAACCATAGTACTATGAGACAACAAATCATGCGTGCTTTCGGATTTCTAACTTTGATCTTAGCTACATTCAGTGGTTCAGCACAAATTTGGTCTGAAAGTTTCGAAACAGACGGCGAAGGAGTGGCTTACACCTCTTCAAACACCTTTAATGACGGGGTGAACGATCACTTCGCTAGAACCGATGGTTCAAACATCGGAATCGTTGGTGGAGCCTACACTGGCGCTAACGGAACATTCTTCTGGGCTGGTGAAGACCTGGATGACAATGGAGGTGACCTTTCAGCTGAAAAGACACTAACATTCGCGGCTATTGACGTAACAGGTGTTACAGCGCTCGAGGTAAGAGGTTTATTTGCAACTGGAAATCCTGGCGATGGTTGGGATGACAACGATTTTGTGAACGTAGAATACAACTTAGATGGTGCCGGATGGACAACCGCTATGTACTTTACGGGACTCGCTGTTGGAACAAACTCTGGGCTAGGTTTCGATTCAGATAATTCTGGATTAGGAGACGTAGCACTTACAGTTGCATTCACTCAATTCTCTGCTGCTATTCCTGGATCAGGAACAACACTAGAAATCAGAATTATTGCTCAAGCTAACTCGGCAAGTGAAGAATTTGCTTTTGACTTCATTGGAGTTTACGATGCAAACGTAGTAGTTCCAGGTTGTACAGACGCTGGAGCGTGTAACTACAATCCAAGTGCAACAACAGATGACGGTTCTTGTGATTTTTCTTGTGTAGGATGCACAGACGCGGGAGCTTGTAACTATGACATCACTGCAACCATTGATAGTGGTATGTGTGATTTCTCATGTACTGGATGCACAGATGTTGGAGCTTGTAATTTTGATTTGGCCGCTACAATTGATGACGGAAGTTGTTTTTCTATAGGTGATCCTTGTGATGACTTTGATCCTGCTACTTCTGGAGATGCAATAGATGGAACTTGCACTTGCACAGGAATGACCGTGCCAACATTTGATCTTGTAATCAACGAGATTCACTACAACCCAGGTCCATTTCCTTTGTTCGATGACCTAGACTATGAGTTTATTGAGATTTACAACAATGATGTTGTTGCCGTAGATCTTGAAGGCTACACAATGGGTGGTGTTGTATTCACTTTCCCTGTAGGAGCTTCTATTAACCCTGGAGAATACATCCTGGTTGCAATTAACGCCGCTTTCTACACAGGAAATGGTTACCAAGTATTTGAAATGACTTCAGGTGGACTAGGTAACAGTGGCGAAACAGTTTCTCTTTTTGATGCTGGCGCAAACCTCGTTGACCAAGTTGCTTATGATGATTCTGCTCCTTGGGCAGTATCTGCTGATGGACAGGGTCCAACTTTGGAGCTTAACGCACCAGGACTTGACAATAATGAAGGTGTGAATTGGCACGCGTCATGTGGCTACGCTGGTACACCGGGTGCTGTTAACACAATAATCCCTTGTATTGGTACAACGACTACCATTTTTACTGTACAGTCCAATATTGATGTGGACGGAGGTTCTCAGAGCCAAGGGGCTGTAGTTGAAGTAAACGGAATTGTTACTGCTGTTTATGCAGCAAGCAACCTTTATACGGTCCAAGACGGAATCGGAGCTTTTTCTGGAATCTGGGCTGAGGGTGCAGGTGTTGCAGTTGGTGATGATGTGAATGTAACTGGATTGGTTATTGAGAGCAATGGCTTGACGTTACTTTCAGGTGCAACAGCTATAATTAACTCTTCTGCAAATGCACTTCCAGCAGCAGAGGCGGTTACTACAATTGATGCTGCACAAGAGCAATGGGAAGGAGTGCTGCTGACCATTACTGGAGATGTTTCTACTGCTGATTTAGGTTTTGGTGAATTCGGAATTGATGACGGAACAGGTGAGTTAGCTGTAGATGACCTCGGTATACTACTTGCACCACTTACAGCTCCAGATACTTACACATTGACCGGTCCATTGAACTTCTCTTTTGGAGTATACAAATTGGAGCCAAGAGATGCTGCTGATGTTCAGAAATGGGGATGTACAGATATTACTTTCCCTAACTATGACGCAGACGCAGTAATTGATGATGGTTCTTGTGGAGTTGTTCTTGGATGTACAGATTTTGGTGCTGATAACTATGATCCAGCAGCTACTGTTGATGATGGTTCTTGTCAATACTTTGGTTGTACTGATGTTGCTGCATTGAACTTTGATGCTGTCGCAAACGTTGACGATGGTTCATGTTACTTCACTTTGCCTAACCTGGTGATCAATGAGATTCACTACAATCCATGTACAGGTCAAGGAGCAGATACTGATTTCGAATTCGTTGAAATCTACAATGCTGACGCAGGTGTTGCAAACTTAGAAGGCTTGCTTTTCACTGCAGGTTTTGAATTTGCATTCCCAATGGGAGCTACTATGGCTGCTGGTGAATACATCATCATTGCTGTGAATGCGGCTTCATATACTGGAAACGGATACCAAGTATTCGAAATGACTTCTGGAGGTGTGAATAACAGTGGTGAGCTAGTGCAACTTTCTGATAATTTCGCTAACGTAATTGATGAAGTTACTTATGGAATAGGAGGCGCATGGCCTTCAACAGCAAATGGCTCTTGTCCTTCTCTTGAGTTAATTAATCCTTCTCTAGACAATGCTGATCCAGCAAACTGGCAAGCTTCGTACGTAGCGAATGGAACTCCAGGTGCTATGAATTCTGAAGCGCCACTTTCAACAAGCTACACGATTTCTGAAATTCAGTCTGATGTAGATGTTGACGGTGATTCTAACAAAGCAGGTGAATTGGTAACTACTTCAGGTATCGTAACTGCAGTTTACACACCTTCCAACCTTTATACAATCCAAGACGGTACTGGAGCTTTCTCTGGAATCTGGGTTGAAGGTTCTGGTGTTGCACTTGGAGATGAATTGGATGTGACTGGTATTGTAACTGAGTCATTCGGACTTACAATCCTTACTTCTTCTTCTTCTGTGGTGCTTACAAGTGGTAACCCACTTCCTGTTGCTGAAGCATTGAGTACTCTTGACATTAATCAAGAACAATGGGAAGGTGTACTGATCTTGATCTTCGGACAAGTTTCTAACTCTGACATTGGATTTGGGGAATGGGTACTTGACGATGGATCTGGTGCTGGTTATGTAGATGATCTTGGTATTGCACTTACGCCAGTGGACCTAGGTGTCACTTATGAAGTAACTGGACCGAGTTACTACTCTTTCGGGAACTGGAAAATTGAGCCACGTGATTTGAACGATGCGAAACGTTACGGTTGTACTGATAACACATTCCCTAACTATGATCCACTTGCAGTGGTTGATGATGGGTCTTGTGCGAACGTACTTGGTTGTACTGATCCTTCTGCAGATAATTATAATCCTGCGGCTACACTTGATGATGGAACATGCGTATTTAGCGGTTGTACTGATCCTGCTGCATTGAACTACAATGCATTAGCTACTATTGATGATGGTTCTTGCTACTTCACATTGCCAAACTTGGTAATCAATGAAATCAACTACAACCCATGTGTGGTTCAAGGGGATGATCTTGATTTTGAATATGTAGAGATCTACAACGCTGAAGCAACAACAGTTGATCTTTCGGGATTCACTTTCAATGCTGGATTTACATTCACATTCCCTGATGGAGCCTCAATGGCTGCAGGTGAATACATCCTTGTTGCAACAAACGCTGCTACTTATAGTGGAAACGGTTACCAAGTATTCGAAATGGAATTTGGAAACTTGAGCAACACTGGTGCTACTATTGCACTAGAAGACGGATTCGGAAACGTAATCGATACAGTGACTTACTCAGATTCAAATCCGTGGCCTTTCGCGCCAGATGGATCGTGTGTATCACTTGAATTGATTGATCCTTCACTAGATAACACTGACCCAGCTAACTGGCAAGGTTCTTTTGTTCTTTACGGAACACCAGGAGCAATGAACTCAGCGCTAATCGCTGGTTGTACTGACCCAACAGCATGTAACTATGATGCTGCTGCAACACAAGATGATGGTTCATGTGACTCAATATCTTGTCAAGGATGTACGTACCCATCTGCTGATAACTATGACGCAGGAGCTACTGAGGATGATGGTAGCTGCATCTTTACCAACTCTTGTCCAGAAGATCTGAACGGAGACGGTGTAATTAACGCAACGGATCTTCTTCAATTCCTAGGAGCTTTCGGATCTAACTGTCTATAAGACCTTTATAAATAAAAAAAGGGTTGTCTCATTTGAGACAACCCTTTTTTTTTATTCCTCACTAAAGGAAGATCTATTTTTTACTAGCAGATAGGAGTTCGTTATTGGCGTAGCTCAAAGCATAGGTGGTGTCAAAATGTTCAGACCGAACAATCCATTCACCCGTTTTCTTCCCTTTATCATATCGAGCGCTAGACAATACGTTGCCCTTGTGATCCCAACTTTGCCACAATCCGTCTGGTTTGTTCGCATTATAAAACCCCGTCAATGTCAGCTTGCCTGAGTTGTCATAAAAGAAGACTCCCTGATCAAGTTTGCCTTCTTCGAAATGATAAAGGGCTTTTGATTGACCGTTGTCATGGTAGGTCCTGTAATAGCCAGAGTAAAGACGCCCGTCTTCCGTAAACATTTCATCGCCAATCTTTTTGAATTCCTGACAATCAGCGCTATAACCTCCTAAAACCAATAAAATCAACAGTACTTCCCTCATAATTTCTTCTCTTCAATAATACTAAGGTAATGAATTATTAACATTCAGGTAACATTAGGGCTACCTAAAAGCTTGTTTATCAGATTTTACGGTGATTTCACTGAAAAGGATACCTGCCCCTTTTGGATTAATGCTTAACATTAGATTAATATTGACCGTCCCTTACATTCACATGTAGTTCGTCATTTTGTGCCTTTCTAATTCATGAATGTTCTTTACGACATATTAAGCGTCATCGGCGCATTGGGTCTTTTCCTTTATGGGATGAAGGTCATGAGCGAAGGTGTGCAGCGCGCAGGGGGGGCTTCCATGCGTAAGATTCTAAATGCAATGACTCGAAGCCAAGGCCGGGCGATCTTTACGGGTTTCGCAACAACGTCTGTCTTGCAGTCTTCTTCAGCTACTACAGTAATGGTGGTAAGCTTCGTGAATGCCGGGCTTTTGCAGCTCAGAGAGGCATTTGGAGTAATCATGGGGGCGAACATTGGGACCACTGTAACCGCTTGGTTAATCGCTCTGGCTCTAGGGAAGTTTAGCGTTGCTGAGTTGGCGCTTCCTCTTATTGCTATCACACTGCCGTTCTTTTTTATGAAGAACGAACGATTGAAGAATACAGCCGAGGTATTCATCGGCTTTGCATTACTCTTTATCGGACTTTCAGCCTTGCAAAGCGTAGTGCCTACCCTTCGCGAAAACGAAGCGTTTGAAGCGTTCATTTCTAGCTACTCTAACCAAGGGTACCTTTCGATCTTATTGTTTATAATCGTCGGTAGTTTAGTTACCATCATCATTCAATCTTCCTCCGCTGCAATAGCCCTAACCTTGGCCTTGCTTTCCAGTGGTATTATTCCATTGGAGTTGGCTGCGGGAATGGTCCTTGGTGAAAACATTGGAACCACTGTTACCGCTAATTTTGCTGCTGTTGTGGCGAATAGTCATGCAAAGAAAGCTGCTAGGGCTCACTTGATTTTCAATTTAGTAGGTGTCCTCTGGATGCTTCCCCTTCTGCCTTATTTCTTAGACGGACTGACATTCGTATACAAACAAATTTTCGCAGACGTGAATGTCTTTGGTACTGACTCAAATAGGGTATTGCTGGCGTTATTTCATACTACATTCAACTTGCTCAATATGTTATTGCTCATTGGGTTTACAGATGGGATTCTTAAAATCGCTGGTAGACTTGTTCGTGCAAAAGTAGGTGGCGATGCGTTCAAGCTAGAGTACATCGGTGCAGGGGTTGTTGGTACGCCAGAATTAGCGCTACTTGAGGCGCACAAAGAAATGAGGAAGTACGCTCGTATCACGGCTTCCATGAATCAAATGATCTCTAGGCTCCTCGATGTTTCTGATCCCGTTGAGAAGAAATTGCTGTTAGATGAGATTCGTGAAACCGAAGAAATCACTGATAAGTACGAAATGGAGGTAGCAAATTACCTCACAGATTTATCAAAAGAAGAGATGTCTCCCACTACGAGCGTAAGGGTTCGAGGCTTGATGGGAGCTACCAATGACCTTGAACGTATAGGTGACCTTTACCTTAAGATTGCTGAGAACCTAGAAGGTAAAAATCTTAAGAAGGTCTACTTCGTGCCCAAGCAACGACAGAATCTAAAAGACATGCTTGATTTGCTCAAAGAGGCATTTGATATCATGTATACGAATCTGACCAATGAAGATTCTGAACCAGATGTGATTCAAGCACAGGAAAAAGAAAAGGAAGTGAATGAATTGAGGAATGATCTCAAGCGAAAGCATTTTCGTGATGTTGCTAAAGGACGCTATTCATTCGAAAGTGGAATCTTCTACAGTGATACATTTACCGCAATGGAAGAAATTGCAGATCACGTTGTGGCAATTTCAGAAGGCCTCTCGGCTGAGTTTTAAGGCTTCACAAATACATTTGAGCGCACAATGTTAGATCCATTGAATGCGCGGTCAACCAGCTGTATCTCAAATCTACACGTATCAAAATCTGAGAATAGAAAATAGACAGGCATGTCGATTTCAATTTCACCATTAAGCGATTTATTTTGGCCTGTTGGTGTTACTTCGGCTACGCGGTAATAAAACGGAATTTGGCCCATCTCAGGATCAAGCGGGAGGTAGGTCCATACACCGTTTTGAAGTTCATAATACTCCAAGAAAAGATTGTAGTAATATGTGCATGTGTCTGGGCAAAATGGGGCGAGCGTATCAGACTGAGCTAAGCCAATGTTTCCATCTCCATCAGTAAACCCAATGGTCAATGTGCCTCCCTGTCCTCCAGTTTCCAAACTTAGGAAACAAATAGACGGCTCATCAGGATATTGCAAATCCTCCAGGCAGCTATAAAGCCCCACTGTTAATATGATGGCTATAAATCCAAACAACGTTCTTTGCTTCATCCTTTGTGTGTCTTTACCTTGCGTTCGATTCTGCAAATATGGCGAACTTCAACTTTAATCCTCTTCTAATACAAAACTCCAAAGAGTTTAACGATGCCGCAATTAAATTATTTCGGCATCAGGCTGAACATTGTGAAGTTTACGCCACCTACCTGGGTTACCTGAATTGCAATCCGTCGAAGATACAAGTTGTATCAGAAATACCCTGCTTACCCATTGCCGCATTCAAAAGCCATGAAGTAAAGACGGGTGCTTTTTTGACAGAAGAATTATTTACGAGCAGCGGCACAACGGGCAGTATGACGTCTTCCCATCACGTAAAGCACTTGAGCGAATATGAATCCGTTTTTCAAAAGGGATTCAAACAGTTTTATGGAAACCCTCAGGACTACTGCATTCTGGCGTTACTGCCTGCTTATTTAGAGCGAAAAGGATCATCGCTAGTTTACATGGCAGAAAATCTCATTACAACATCGCAATATCCTTTGTCAGGTTTCTATTTGAACGAATTGGAAGAACTAACCAAGGTATTAGCTGAACTGAAAGCGAAGAATCAACCCACCATCTTGCTTGGGGTAACTTTTGCTTTGTTAGACCTTGCCGAAATAAACTCTGTGCCTTTCGAAGAGCTTATTGTTATGGAGACGGGAGGGATGAAAGGACGAAGAAAAGAGCTGGTTCGGGAAGAGGTGCATGCCATTCTCAACAGGTCTTTCGGAACCCCAAAGATCCACAGTGAATATGGAATGACAGAACTCATGTCTCAGGCCTATAGTAAGGGCGGCGGGTTGTTTGATGCTCCGCCTTGGATGAGAATCTTTATTCGGCAAGTAGATGACCCGTTTGAATTGGCTGAGGTGGGCAAGACAGGTGGGGTAAATATCATTGATTTAGCCAACCAGGATAGTTGTGCTTTTCTTTCTACTTCTGATCTCGGAAGAGTTCATCACAACGGTAGCTTTGAGATTGTAGGAAGGTTTGATCATTCAGATGCGCGAGGCTGTAATTTGCTGTTAGCTTAACGGAATGATTTTTGCTTTAATCTTGGTTATGATTCGAACAATTATCCAAAGTCTTTTGATCACCATCATGTTTAGTGCATGTGCAAGCCAAGTAGTGCTGACCAATTCAATTAGGCAAGAGTATAAGTTGAGTGAGAACACCCTCAAAGGCCTAGATTTTGTGCTGACCAAATCAATAGTGCTCTATAGGATTGATCAGCCGGATGCAAAAGTTGGGTCCAACGGAGGTTTGATTGTAAAAGAGTTTCAGGAGGTAATCCGAATTCCAGAAGGCACAAAAGGAAAGGCCGTCTTCGTAGGGGTTGATAGAATTGCCATTCAATTTAATGATGACTGTGATTGCTATCTCTTTTTCGGAAGTTCAAAGGCAAATGATGGCTATGCCTTGCTTGCTGAAGACTGGGAAAACGGACATGGAAAAGTAGAGTACAATGGGAAAACGTACTTCGCTTCGCCAGGAAGTGGGAAGGCGGTCTTGTCTATTCTCATGACAAAGGTCAAAAATGGCTCAACCATGCGCATATTGCCAGGCGTAAATTAGAGGTTAATCAGGTACTTATAGTGTCTAAGTTGTTGTATATCAGTTTGTTTTGGGTTTGTTGATGTCGGGCTCACAACTTTCTCATATTAATAACATGAATTTTTTGCAACTATCATACTACGTCGCTAGTTTGCAACGCCAATTGAGCCTCTTATTTGATGGACATTTTAATAATGGTTTTAGGGTTCGCGCTAGCGGCCTATTCAGTTGTAGGTAACGACGTTATACAAACGCTCGGAACCTTCTTGACTTCCAATGAACATCGCCCATGGTGGGTGCTGTGGCTTTACGCAGGCGGAATTCTGTCAGTTGTTCTCATTTTAGGATACACAGGCAATGGGGGCTTTCTAGGAGGAGATGATGTTACTTTTGACCGACTAGATAACATCCTAATACCGGAAACATTGAGTTGGTGGTACATCCTTCCACCACTAATTCTGCTCTTCATCACAAGATGGGGAATCCCAGTTTCTACAACCTTCCTTATTCTTTCCTTTTTCTCTACTAAGAGTTTGCCCGGGATGTTGACCAAATCTCTGATTGGATATGGTATCGCCTTTGGTGCAGCGATTGTGATTTACATGTTGATTAGCAAGGCGTTGGAGAGGAAAGTTCAGCAAAAACCCTTGCTCACAGGATCAACAAATTTTTGGCAATCAAGAAGATTCTGGACAGGAGCTCAGTGGCTTTCAACTGGTTTTCTCTGGACGCAATGGCTAACACAAGATCTTGCAAACATCTTCATCTATCTAGGAAGACCAGAAGAGCTTTCTGTAGGAATGTTTTCCTTAGCAATGGTTATTATTCTGGGGCTTCTCGGATACATATTTTATGTCAAAGGGGGCGCTATTCAGAGCATTGTTTCTTCCAAAACGAATACAGCTGACATTAGGTCGGCCACATTTATAGATCTGATCTATGGCTTTGTATTGCTGCTGTTTAAGCAGAATCTCCTAGGGTTGTGGGAAGCGAAACTGCCAATGAGTACAACCTGGGTTTTCCTCGGTTTGTTAGCAGGTAGAGAGCTCGCTATTCGAATTCAAATAGGTCCAAAGCCGAATGGGAAGTTAAGAAACATGATTTTTTCAGACATTGGTAAAGCAGCTATTGGATTGATTGTCTCAATCTCTTTAGTAGTGCTTTTGAAACTCGTAGAAGGTCAATCTTTAACAGGGTTGTTTGAATAAATCTTAGTTGGATTTTAGTGCACCTTTAGAACGTAGTAATTCTTCTTCCCTTTCTGTAGCAGAACAATCCGATCCTGAATCAAATCATCTTTCGTGATTTTATAATCCATTCCCACTTTTTCTTTGTTCACCTGAACAGAGTTTTCCTTTAATGCCCGCCTCGCTTCGCCGTTTGAGCTCAGGAAATCAGTTTTAGTTCCAAGCGCTTCAATAATGTCAAGTCCAGCTTCTATTTCAGCCATGCTAACCGTAGCTTGGGGCACACCTTCGAAAACCGCCAATAAATCATCAGCAGTGAGCTTTAGAAGCTCTTCTTTGGAGCTTTTGCCGAAAAGAAGGGATGAGGCAGCCAATGCCACTTCAAGGTCTTTTTCGCTATGCACAGTTCTTGTTACTTCAGCGGCAAGCTCTTTTTGTAAATGTCTTGCACCTGGGTTCTCAGCATGTACTTTTTCAAGCTCATTAATTTTTGTCTGATCAAACAGGGTAAAGATTCGAATGTATTTTGAAGCATCTTCATCAGATGAATTTAGCCAATACTGGTAGAATTTGTATGGAGAGGTCTTTGCCTTGTCAAGCCAAACATTTCCGCCTTCTGATTTACCAAATTTAGTCCCGTCTGCCTTTGTGATAAGCGGAGCAGTGATTGCAAAAGCCTGACCACCGCCTTTTTTTCGAATCAGCTCAGTTCCGGTAACAATGTTTCCCCATTGATCTGAACCACCCATTTGAATCTTGCAATCCATTTCTTTCCATAGGTAGTAGAAGTCATAACCTTGAACCAATTGGTAAGAAAATTCAGTGAAACTCATTCCGCTATCGAGTCTGTTTTTCACAGAGTCTTTTGACATCATGTAATTTACAGTGATGTGCTTTCCGACGTCTCGAATGAAATCTAGAAACGTAAAATCTTTGAACCAGTCATAATTATTGACTACTTCAGCAGAATTATCTCCGCAATCAAAGTCCAGAAACTTCTCTAGCTGCGCTTTTTGGCAGCTCAAGTTGTGGTTTATCGTTTGTACGTCTAGAAATTGTCTTTCTTGTGTTTTCCCACTTGGATCCCCAACCATTCCCGTGGCACCGCCAACAAGAGCTATGGGTTTATGCCCAGCCCGTTGAAGATGAACTAGAAGCATAATGGGTACAAAGTTTCCAATGTGCAATGAATCTGCAGTAGGATCGAAGCCAACATAGCCTTTTGTGATTTCCTTAGCAAGTTGTTCTTCTGTTCCTGGCATCACGTCATGCAAGAGACCGCGCCACTTTAATTCTTCAAGTAAATTCATGGTATGCTTTTATTGGGAGGGCAAAGATAATAGAATTGTTAGGGTCACAACACCTCAAGAAGCCGTTCTAAGGCCATTCCTCGAGACCCTTTGATCAAAAGTGTGTGGTTGGTTAGATTTGCTTCGCGAAGCGCATTCAGTGCTTCCTCAGTGGTTCGGTATGTTTGAAAATGGTGTTGAATTAATTCTGAAAAATGAACTCCCACTAAAATGGCGTTCAATTGAAGCTTTTTCAAGTCGCTTACAACGGCCAGATGCTCCTTGGGTGATGCTTCTCCTAGTTCGAACATGTCTCCCAAGATACACAGCTTGTTTGCACTCTGATTCCCTGCAAATGACTGCAGCGCATGCTTCATGGAAGAAGGATTGGCATTGTAGGCATCTAAAATCAAGGCATTCTTCTCTGTTGTGCGAAGCTCAGAACGATTGTTCGTCGGTTTGTACTCCCGCAATGCTGCATTGATATCTGCTTCATCTACTTCGAAGTATCGCCCTATCGCTACGGCAACTGCAATGTTCGAAATGTTATAGCTTCCTATAAGTTGTGTTTCTTGATCTCCTGATGAGTAGCTCTTATGCGACCAGCCAAAGTGAATAGTTGGTTCAGTTTGCGTCAAATAGACATTAGGGGAATCTGCTTTTGTGCCATAGAGCACCCGGTGCATGCCTTCGGAAATCTCTAATAAAACAGGATCAGAAGCATTAACAAAAACAGGACTTCCCTTTTTTTTAAGATAGTCAAACAGCTCTTTTTTTCCTTTTTTCACACCAGTTTCTCCGCCAAAACCCTCTAAATGTGCCTTTCCAATATTGGTGATGAAACCAAAGTCGGGTTGTGAAATACCTGATAGGAAAGCAATTTCATTTTGTGCATTGGCCCCCATCTCAATAACCGCCATCCTGTGTTCGGCTGTGAGTTGAAGCAGAGTAAGTGGCACACCTATGTGATTGTTTAGATTCCCTTGGGTGGCCAGCGTGCTGTATTTTTTCTGGAGGATGTCGCGCAGTAATTCCTTGGAAGTAGTTTTGCCATTGCTTCCTGTCAACCCAATCACGGTGCAATCCAATGACCGTCTATGGAAACAGGCCAATGCCTGCAATGATTCAAGAACGTCTTTGACAAAGATGCATTTCCCGTCTTTACTTTCGTATTTCTGTTCATCAATAACAGCACCAACGCAACCTGCTTCAATGGCTGCAGAAGCGTATGAATTGCCGTTAAATTGTTCTCCTTTTAGTGCGAAGAAAAGTTGCCCCTTTTTCAAATTTCTCGTGTCGGTTGTTACGCCAGAAGAAGAGAGGAAAAGGGAATGAAGTGCTTGAATATTCATGAAGCCAAAATAAAAAAACCCCAGCGAAACAAATCACTGGGGTTCAAAAAAGTCTTTATCAAATTACTCTTGCGAGAATCCAACAGGAGATCCAACACGCGTCATAGCGCAGCGGAAACCTAGTGTTGCTTTTGCCTGGCGCTCGTCAAGGAAACGACGTGTTCCTGGAATCACCCAGTAAGCGCGATCTCTCCATGAACCCCCTTTGTAGACACGAGTTCTGTTTGAAACTAAAGTTGAGGGACCCCAAGAAGTAGAAGCGTCTGAGTCATACATACGCTTATCATTTCTTTGGTAATCTTCGTTCCCATAATAGATCGAACTTTCAAAATCACCATCAGTGTAATCGATGTTGTCTGCAGTTCTATAGTTTCTTCTGTCAATGTTTTCTGCAACTGTTACATCACGCTCTCTAATGTCACCAGGAGAGTGCTCAATGTATTTAGCTACACCTTGTCGAAGGTCAGGAGCAACTTTAGAATCACTTGATACAATTAGATCCATTCCGTCTTGAATACGCTGTTGAGCTGCATCTTCGTCACGTGCTTTCAAATCTTGTTCTGCCTGTTCAACATAGGTCAATAAATTGTCAATCAAGTTCTGGTCAGTGTCAGTCAATCTACCAGTTGATTTCTTCTGGAATTGCGTAAGGAAGTACTTTACACCTTCAATGTCATAAACGGTATAGTCATACTTATCTTCAATGTCACCTTCAGAGTTCAATACTTTTGTCTTGTATACGTTACCACGGAAAGGATTAAACTCACTTTTATCTTGTGCAGAAAGTGGACGGTAAACATCCATTACCCATTCAGAAACGTTGCCTGCCATGTTGTACAATCCGTAATCATTAGGAGCGTATTGATAAACAGGTGCTGTAATCATCGCATTGTCATTAAGAGCACCAGCAACTCCAGCGTAATCTCCACGACCTCTTACGAAGTTAGCGTTGATTTGACCGTAAAATTTCCCGCCGTTATCATCGTTACGCACGTAGTGTCCGTTCCAAGGGTAAGTTTTACGATCGGTAATCAGTTCTTGATAGGAGTTTCCAATTAATCCGAGTGCGGCATATTCCCACTCAGCTTCAGTAGGGAGTCTGTAACGCGGGAGAAGAATACCATCTTCCATTTTTACGTTACGAAATTCTTGATTTGGGCGAAGATCTTGAACCCCTTCGGCTGCTTTTTCACCTTCGTACTGACCTGCGTAATAAGCATCAGTAGTAAAGTGATCCTCGTCAACTTGTCCTTCTGGATTGTGAACCAATAGACCTTCACGAATCAAAATGATTTCATTTACGCGGTCAGATCTCCAAGCGCAAAAATCATTTGATTGAAGCCAGTTCACACCTACTACAGGATAGTCTCTGTAAGCAGGATGACGCAAATAGTATTCAACTTTAGGTTCGTTGTACTCAAGCTTTTCACGCCACACAAGGGTGTCTGGCAAAGCTTTGCTTACAATTTCAGGATAGCTATCTCCGTAAACACGTTCCAACCAAGCTAAGTACTCTAACCAGTAAAAATTGGTTACCTCAGTTTCGTCCATGTAAAAAGAAGATACTGTAACTCTACGTGGAATGTTATCCCAACTAAAGTTGACGTCGTCCTCAACGCGCCCCATTGTGAAGGTTCCTCCTTCAACGAGCACAAGTCCGGGACCTGTTTCTTGTTCTACGAATGGTGGTCGTTCAAAACCTCCATTACTTGGGTCATTGTACGCCCAACCGGTTGATCCCGAACGCTCTCTCTGACAAGATGTCAAAGCGATCATTGAGAATAAGATGGTCAATACGGGCAATGAATAGCCTAAATTTCTCATGTTTTCCAGGTTCAAAAAATCCTTGCGATTCTGTTATCCTTAACTAAACTAGAAAGAGGGGCAGGATATTGTCCTAAACTTCCTCCGCTTTGGTCTGCAATCAAATTGAATTGTCATACTAATCTCGTGAGCTCCTCCGGTAGACGGGGTTAA
This sequence comes from Flavobacteriales bacterium, assembly GCA_047636995.1. Classification (GTDB taxonomy): domain Bacteria; phylum Bacteroidota; class Bacteroidia; order Flavobacteriales_D; family Sanyastnellaceae; genus JAQWQB01. The sequence continues at coordinate 98,166 of JBLIGQ010000005.1, forward strand.
TTCGGAGATCGTTACATCGTAACTGTAACCGAATCGGATTACATCAGTTTGTATACCAACAACAACAATGAATGCGTCACGATAACTAGCCGGTAGTAGACCTCGGTACCATACTCCAGCCACTATCGGACCTTTGTTTACGTAAAGGCCAAGATTAAGTTGCTCAAATTCGCCTTGTCGTCTGTAAAGTATGTTAGGAGAAATGCTAGATTCACTATAACGACTGCGTCTGTCAATAGGAATAACAGCACCTGCATGTCCTGTCCATTTCATAGGTAGACGGCTTGTTCCAACAACAAGTGATTCATTTGGTTCATTCAAATGATGAACGGCAACTCCAGCATAAAATTTCTCGCTGAAACCCAAAAGACCTGCAGAAAAATCTACATTGTTCACCGTACCTCCTCTTGGAACATCTTGGGTCTCATAGATGAATCCTTTGCGAGGATCTATCTGATCTCCGAAACTTAATTGACTCCAATCAACCGACTTTTGAAAATACGTTGCTTGGAAACCAGCTTTGATTGAGAAGGTTCTGCTTATTGGCTGTTGGTATGAATAAATACCACTAACCGAAGTGGTACTTAACGTTTGCCCGGCTTGGTCATTGGTCACAATTAGACCTAACCCACCTTGAATTGCATCAACGTGTTGGTCATAACTCGCGCTGGTAGTAACAAAATTACCAGATAATGCTGGCCACTGGTTTCGGTAATTCATTACCAAACGTGGACAACGTGCGGTTCCTGCAAACGCCGGATTGAGATACAATGGGTTTGCATAAAACTGGGTGAACTCCGGATCCTGGGCCTTCGCCTCGGGTAACATTGTCATCAACAACCCCAGAAACACTCCGATGTACAGTAACTTTTGCTTCATCACTAACTATTTGATCTGCATCGCTCCTAAACGAGCAATATTACGAAAAAATTTACATGGACTTTTTACATCTTCCTGCAATAAGAGAACTAAGAGATCGTTTATTTTGTTGCTTGTACCTTTGCAATCAATTTTAGAATCATGCGAAACTTGTTCCTTTTAGGACTCTTGATACCTTGTTTTTCAACCTTTGCTCAACGCGATATTGAGCTGTCGCACACCATTGAATGGACTGATAATCAGGGGGTGAGATCTGTTCCTACTGGTGAGATCGGTTTTGATGGAGCTATCTGGGATTCAGAATTACCAAGGGCACAAATAAGGAGAGAATTACAAACAAATGTAGTGCGTGCCGAGGTGATTTTAACAGATATTTCTTCTGAAATAATTTCAAAAAGAAAACTAACCAGTGAACAATTCGCCCTTTTACCCACCCAATTGGTCATTGAGCCCAGAGTTATTTTAGTCCAAGGAAGGTCAGTTTTGGAGGTTTCTATCCTTCCAGTTTGGTATGACCCGGAAACAGGCGAGGTAAAGCGTTTATTGCGATTTGATGCTGATGTAGTCCTGACCCCGGGCAGAAAAGCTGGGGTAAGAGCGCTAACATGGGAAGATAATTCAGTGTTCAACGAAGGAGAGTGGTATAAATTCTCTGTCACAGCAGACGGCGTGTACCGAATCGACGAGACGTTCTTGGCAGACCTTGGTGTTGATGTTCCGAATTTAAATAAGTCGCAAATTAATATTTATGGCAATGGTGGAGAATTATTGCCTTTCGATAACAATATAGAACGCCCTGATGACCCTCGTAAGAATGCCATTTTTGTGAGCGATGAACAGGATGAACTATTTCAAAGTGATGATTTTATTTTGTTTTACGGAAAAGGGCCTGATTCATGGGATTACAATGACGGACTGAGTCGATTTGAACACAACAAGCATTTTTATTCTGATAGCGCCTTTTATTTTATTCGGGTCGATGACACAAGTCCTTTGCGCATTCAAATGGGTTCTTCTGGCCTTGCAGAGAATGTGACCACCAATGCGTTCTCAGACAGACAGTTTATTGAGTCAGAGAGTGTGAGTTTAGGTTCTTCTGGAAGAGAGTTTTATGGAGACCGTTTTGATTTGACACTTTCAATACCGTATGTTTTTTCGACCCCAAACTTGCTTGATGAGCCCGCTTCGTTGGAGTGCATTGTAGCCGTTCGTTCGCTGGGAGTTTCGAGCACATTTACGTTGAGCGCGGTAGGTGAGACAGAAGTGATTTCTCCTGCAGCGGTTTCTGAACAAGCAACCTCATTAGTAGCGAGGGAAGGAGGTGCAACAATCAATTTTACTCCTGGCGTCGGGAACACCGTAAATGCAAATTTGAGTTTTAGTCAAGGTGTACCTGATGCCGAAGGATGGCTTGACTATCTGCGCTTGAACATCAGGCGATCATTGGATATGGTAGGCGGGCAAATGCACTTCAGAGACCCTCAGTCTGTGGCGATAGGAAATGTAGTGAAGTTTAACATGGGCAATGCAGCTACGGTGTTTCAATTGTGGGATATTTCAAATCACACACAGCCCAGATTAATGCCTTTTACGCCTGGTGACGAATCAAATTCAATCCAGTTTGTTGATCAAGCAGACGAGCTGAAAGAGTACATCGCATTCGCGAATTTTAATTATTTAGAGCCTACACCGCTCGGTTCGTTTTCGAACCAAAACCTTCATGGTGTTGGCAATGTAGATATGGTCATCTTAACGAATGACCTGCTTCTTCCTGTAGCTGAGGAATACATGGCTTTGCATGAAGGAGATGGCTTAGAGATGGTCGTTGTAAACATCTATGACGTGTTCAATGAGTTCTCAAGCGGTAACCCAGACCCAACGGCGGTGAAGATGTTCATGAAAATGCTGTATGACCGTGCAAGCGGAAATGCAGAGCTAGAACCGCGTTACCTTCAGATCATTGGTGACGGAACCTTTAGAAACAGAAACCTGAACAGGAACTCGAAGTTCTTGATGACGTATCAAAGTCTTAATTCACTTTCTCCAACGAACTCCTATGTAAGCGATGATTACTTCGGTTTTCTTGGAGACTTAGCGGGAGAGGCTTTGGGTGATTCCATGCAAATTGGTGTTGGACGAATTCCTTGCGAAACCGTTTCAGAAGGACGAGGTTATTTGAATAAACTTGCGAATTACATGTCTGAAAACACCAGTTCTTCTGGAGATGCTTATTGCATTGGTGATGACGCTTTATCACCTTTTGGCGCTTGGCGAAATGACATTGTGTTTGTTGCTGATGATTATGATGGAAATGGAGGGCCTTTTGAGTCAAGTCACATGAACAATTCGGAAGCGCACTTTAACACCATTCGAGAAGAATACAATGACTATAACGTAGTCAAGATATACATGGATGCCTACCAGCAGGAAACGACACCTGGAGGAGAACGGTATCCTGAGGCTGAAGACGCAATTCGGCGCAGGGTTCAAAATGGAGCATTCATTGTGAACTACATCGGGCACGGAGGTGAGAAGGGTTTCGCCCACGAACGCGTATTGAATACAACAACGATCCAAGAGTGGACCAACTTTAATAGGCTTCCTGTATTTGTAACTGCAACTTGCGAATTAGCGAGGTATGATTTGCCTGAATTTAAAAGTGCAGGTGAGTTGCTTGTAATGAATGAAAGAGGAGGAGCTATTGCTATGTTGACCACGACACGTATCGTATTTAGTGGAAGCAATCAACAATTGAATACCGCTTTTTTCAAAATTGCATTGGAAGATGAGGCCAACCCAGATATTCGTTTAGGCGATATCTGTAAAATAACTAAAAATGATTCGGGTGTAAGTGATGTCAGCAACAAACGAAATTTCACACTCCTTGGAGATGTTGCGCTTCGCATGTCTTATCCAGAGCACCAAGTCTACACCACAGAAATGAATGGAGTTGAAATGAACACGCTTGAGCCTGATACGGTAAGGTCATTGCAGCAAGTGACGTTTAAAGGGTTTGTTGGTGATGCAAACGGGGTGAAGTTGACCGATTTCAATGGGTTTGTTTATCCAACAGTTTTTGATAAAATTTCTAATGTAACCACCCTCAATAACGATGGAGGAGTCCAACCTTTCGAGTTTAAGTTGTTTAAGAATATCATTTACAAAGGAAAGGCGAGTGCTGTGAATGGCGACTTTGAATTTACCTTCATCATACCTAGAGATATAGCCTACAATTTTGGCACAGGAAGGGTGAGTTACTATGCGGTGGCAGGGAGTCAAGATGCCCACGGCCATTCAGAAGAATTTGTAATAGGAGGTGCTTTAGATGGCGCTGAATTGAATGAAGTTGGTCCTGAAGTGAATCTGTTTTTAAATGATAGCACGTTTGTGTTTGGAGGAATCACCAGTGAAGACCCAATTCTTTTTGCGCGGGTCTTTGACGAAAATGGGATCAACACAGTAGGAAGTGGCATTGGTCATGATTTAAAAGCAATCATTGATGGGGAATCCAATGCCCCAATTGTGCTAAATGATTTCTACGAGGCTGACCTAGACACTTACCAAAGAGGAAGTATTCGTTACCAACTGACTGATTTAACTGAAGGAACGCACAATTTGAGCCTGAAGGTTTGGGATGTGCACAACAATTCATCCGAGTCCTACACAGAATTCGTCGTTGCGAACTCATCTGAATTGGCATTGGATCACGTATTGAATTATCCGAACCCGTTTACAACACGAACCCAGTTCATGTTTGAACACAACCAAGCTTGTGCATTTTTAGACGTGCAAGTTCAAGTGTTTACGGTTTCAGGAAAAATAGTAAAGAACATCAATCGCATCGTGCGATCTGAAGGATTTAGAGGAGAGCCTATCGAATGGGACGGATTAGATGATTTTGGAGATCAGATTGGTAAGGGGGTTTATGTCTACCGAGTGAAGGTGGTAACCCCTGAAGGCCAGACTGCTGAAAAATTCGAGAAGCTTGTGATATTGAAATAAGAACCATTTCTCACATTATGCGTATATTTGTAGATTCCATAAATAAAGGTATCATGACCGGAAAAGTATTGATAGCCAGTGCGGTTGCAATGTTAACTTGTTTTACATCAAATGCCCAGCTTAACAATCAGGGAACGAGAGCTCAACAAGTTCAATTAAACACCATTACTACGGCAGTTCCATTTTTGTTGATTGCTCCTGATTCAAGATCAGGCGGTATTGGAGATGCAGGAGTTGCACTTTCTGCTGATGCAAACAGTATTCATTGGAATCCTGCTAAAATGGCTTTCGCTGAAAACGAATTCGAATTGAGTATGTCTTACTCTCCTTGGCTTCGTAAATTGGTAAATGACATGAACCTTGCGTACCTGTGCGGGTACAAGAAACTAAATAAGAACCAAGCAATTGGTGGTGCTCTCCGTTTTTTCTCGTTGGGAGAAATCACTTTTACAGATGAAACTGGCACGGCTTTGAGGAATTTCAAGCCGGCTGAATTCAGTTTAGATGTTGCGTTCTCACAACGACTCTCTGAAAGGTTCTCAGGAGGAATCGCTGCGCGATTTGTAAACTCGAACCTCACTGGTGGAGTTCAAGCCCTTGGTGCAGACACAAGGCCAGGAAGGTCTGCTGCTGTGGATGTTTCGATGTTCTACACAAATGATGACTTGGAACTGGGTGATAAAGATGCAACCTTGAACTTTGGTCTGAATATCTCGAATATTGGAACAAAAATGAGTTACACCGAAACGGCAGAAAGAGATTTTTTGCCTGCGAACCTTCGCATCGGAACAGCTTTAACGTTGGACCTTGACGAGTACAATAAAATAACATTTACAGTTGATGCCAATAAGCTATTAGTTCCTTCACCTCCAGTATATAGCCAAGAAGATGGCTCTCAGATTGTATCAGGATATGATCCAAATGTTGGTGTAGCAACAGCTATTGTTCAGTCATTCTATGATGCGCCGGGGATTGTTACTTTCGATGAAAATAATAATCCGAGCGTTGAGGCAGGAACTGTGCTGAGAGAAGAGCTGCGCGAAATTAACATTGGAGGTGGACTAGAGTATCTGTATGATAACCAGTTTGCTTTTAGAACGGGGTATTTCTATGAGCACTACACAAAGGGAAATCGTCAATTTATTACACTTGGGGCTGGTTTGAAATACACAACTTTCGCACTTGACCTATCATACTTAATCTCTACTACACAACAAAACCCTCTGGCAAACACTTTGAGATTCACATTGCGTCTTGAGTTTGAGAGTTTAAAAGGTGGACGTAGCGAAGGATAAACCAACATGGCTTTTCGAATAGGATTTGGGTATGATGTCCATCAACTAGCAGAACAAGAAGAATTCTGGCTAGGAGGTGTATTAGTGCCACACACTAAAGGTGCTGTTGGACATTCAGATGCCGACGTACTTTTACATGTGATTTGTGATGCACTGCTTGGAGCAGCAAACATGCGCGACATTGGTTTTCACTTTCCTGATACAGACAATACCTACAAGGGCATTGATTCAAAGATACTTCTCAGAGATACCATGAAACTAGTCCGAAAGGAAGGTTATGAGGTAGGAAACATTGATTGCACAATCTGTCTACAGTCGCCAAAAATTAAAGATGTAATTCCTCAAATGCAAGCGGCAATTTCTGAAGTAGCAGAGATTGATCTTAATCAAATCTCAGTTAAGGCTACAACCACTGAACGTCTGGGATTCGTAGGCAGGGAAGAAGGTGTGAGTGCATACGCAGTAGTGCTAATTGAGCGCTAGGTAGCTAAAATTAAAGATGGAGTTCCTCAAATGCAAGCAGCAATTGCTGAAGTAGCAGAGGTTGATCTTAATCAAATCTCAGTTAAAGCTACTGCCTCTGTTCGTCTGGGATTCACGTCTGCACATAAGAAGGTGTGAGTGCCAACGCAGTAGTGCTAATTAAACGTTAGTTATTGCTAAATGATTCTTCGTAGTGCCCTTCTTGATCATCTTCAAAAAAGAAGATCTTGATTAGAGCAGTGTCACGCAGAAAATCGATTCTTCCAACTTCAACACGATTTATCTTAATGCCAGTTCGTTCTTCTAAGTCCTCTTTCAAAGCTTGGCGGTTTCCTGCTTTTACAAGATCGATGCGTTCATAAAGCACAATTTTCCGCGACTCATGGCGAAGGAGCCAAACTTTCTCAAGTCCGTAGGACAAACCAATAAGAGCTAAATTGGCTAATGCAACTTCAGCTACAGTAATGCCTGCAACAAGAGCATTCATTACCGCCACGCCGATGACAATAAAGAGATAGGTCATTTCCTTAATAGGGATCGCATCAGTTCGGTATCTGATGATTCCAAAAATGGCGAACAGTCCAAGTGCGAAAGCCAAGTCCAACTCTACATTTGCAAGCAGATAGCACAAGAGGAAGATGGCCGTTGAGATAAGCATGTATGTGAATAGAAAGTCTTTTCTTTTCGCTATCGGGTAGTAGATGAATCGCACTAAGATGGTTGCAACAATAAGGTTGATTGAGAAGCGAATTAATAGGTTGAGGAAATTAGGGCCGTTAAACAACGTCCAGCTATCTTTAAATGATGTCGCTTTGACTTGTTCAGCCGCACCTCCTGTTAAGGTGTTCTGAAGATCTGTTGAGATCGAACTAGCTGCACCAAACAGCGCAGGGCTCAAAAGAATCAAAGCTAAAACAGCGAAAGAAGTAATCGCGAATTTGAAAGAAGTTGTGGTTTCGGTATTCCTCATTGGGTGGTTTCTAGGCAGCTGTGTCTTCGCTGAGTTTTGCAATTCTCAGCAGTTTTTCTTTGATCTGGTTCTTTTTTACATCACTCTTTAGAAGGGCAATCCCCAAACAGTATTTGCTAATACGTTCAGGCCGAATCATTCTCTTTTTGGCAAGTTTAGCAAAAGTTGAATACCGATTCACTTCATCTTGCTTGAGTTCAGCAATGACAAGTTCATTTAACTGCTTTTCGACTCCGTTAGGAGCTCTGAAAATAAGACCTATGTCCAGAGTCAAACGTTCCTTGGCCGTTTTGTGGACCAACGTGATGCGATTGAATTCGTTGTAAACTTGTGGCTGAAGTTCTTCTTGCGGACCTGCATTGTCTTGAACAAATAGAAGGTTGTCAGCACTTAAGAATTCTTCGACGTCCTTAATCTCTATTCTTGACTTTACAGTTCGCCCTTTATTGTTTTTCAGCTTTATTTCCAGAAAAGTTAGAGCTGAGTCAACGTACTGTCGCATTCGAATCTTTACTCGGTTTTTTTTCCCACGTTGGTGAAGCGAATAAAAATCAAGTTTGTCTGAATCGAAATAAAGTGATGTGTACGCAGATGCACGCTTGCCTAAAACTTCAAGGACATTATAGTCGCTTTGTAGTCTAGGAAGCAGCCTGAGCAATTCTTCTCGGTTAAAAATGTATTTCGTATCGTGGCGATCCAGCAGCGCCACTTCGTCCATCTCCCCCAGAGAAATTGCGTCAAATCCTTGCAGTATCTTCAGCTCTCTTTCCAAATCTCATCGAAAATAAGGATTTTACCCCTTTAAACAGTACGTTTACTTCAAAGAAATTTAACAATTCCCTAATATTGAACTGATGCACGAAAAAAGCGCCACTTTCACCTACCAATTGTATTCTGATACAACTGAATTGGGCCCTGCTTTTGAATCTTTAATTGAGAAGGCATTTGAAGCGCGAGAAAACGCGTATGCTCCGTATAGTGAGTTTAAAGTAGGCGCTTCTGTGCTAATGGATGACGGGACCATTGTAGTTGGAAGTAATCAAGAAAATGCAGCTTATCCTTCAGGCTTGTGCGCTGAAAGAGTAGCTTTATTTGCTGCGAAATCAGCTTATCCAAAGCGAAGTATTCAAGCGATAGCGATTGTCACCAACACAGGTAAGACGCAAAATGAAGCACCCTCTCCATGTGGGTCTTGCAGGCAGGTAATGCTTGAGTATGAGGCAATTCAAGAGAATGATATAACCGTTCTATTAGCCGGAAGTGAAGAGCACATTGTTCGAATTCATAAAGTGGCTGATTTACTTCCATTCGGATTTACACCAAAAGACTTGAAAAAACCTTGATTTGAACCTTTCGTTCAATCTTCTGTAGCTATATTTGTGGATTATAAACGTTACCTATAGCTATGGCAACTTCAACAGCAAATACAAAAAGAAGCACGAGCACTTCGAAAAAAGCAGCTACAAAACCAACAGCAGCTAAGAAAAACGAATACTCGAAAGCGACCTATATAAAGTGGTACAGAGACATGTACCTCATGCGAAAGTTTGAGGAGAAAACAGGTCAATTGTACATCCAACAAAAATTTGGTGGATTTTGTCACCTATACATAGGCCAGGAAGCGGTCTTAGCCGGAATGGTTGAGGCTATTCGTCCTACTGACCGCGTAATAACTGCTTACCGTGATCACGCTCATCCAATTGCTTTAGGAACAGATCCTAAGTATGTAATGGCTGAGTTGTACGGGAAAGCAACAGGTACTTCAAAAGGAAAAGGTGGATCAATGCACATGTTTGACAAAGAGCGTAATCTTTTTGGCGGACATGGTATTGTTGGTGCGCAAATTCCACTTGGTGCTGGAATTGCGTTCGCTGACAAGTATAGAAACGAAGATCACGTTACCGTATGTTTTTTCGGTGATGGGGCGGCCCGCCAAGGATCTTTACACGAGACATTTAACATGGCCATGATCTGGAAGCTTCCAGTGATTTTTATCGTTGAAAATAACCAATACGCAATGGGTACTTCAGTAGCACGTACCACTAACGTTACAGACCTTTCAATGTTGGGTGCGAGTTATGAAATGCCTTCTTCAACAGTTGACGGGATGAGTCCTGAAGCTGTAGCTGACGCCATCTCCATCGCTGCTGAAAGAGGAAGAAAAGGTGATGGACCAACGCTTCTGAACATTGAGACCTACAGATTCAAGGGGCACTCAATGTCAGATCCTCAAAAATACCGTTCGAAAGATGAAGTGAAAGGTTTCCATGATAGGGATCCTATTCTTTACGTTCTGGACGTAATCAAAAATAAGAAGTGGCTCTCTGAAGCTGAAATCAAGGATATTCAAGCAGAAGTAAAAGCGGTGGTTGAAGCAAGTGTGAAATTTGCCGAAGAATCTCCGTATCCAGCTGCAGATGAGTTGTACAAAGATGTGTATGCTCAAGAAGATTATCCATTCGTAAGAGACTAATAACAGCGAAAGATTAAGATATGGCTGAGATTGTAAACATGCCCAAGCTAAGTGATACCATGACAGAAGGAGTTGTGGCTGAATGGCATAAGAAAGTTGGAGATGAGGTAGAGTCAGGAGAGCTGCTCGCTGAAATCGAAACTGATAAAGCAACCATGGAGTTTGAATCTTTTCAAGATGGAGTGCTTTTGTACATCGGTGTTGAAAAAGGTCAGACAGCTCCTGTAGACTCTATCCTTGCCATACTTGGCGAAAAAGGAGAAGACATTACTGAGCTGTTAAAGGCAGAATCTACTCCTAAACCAGTAGAAGAACAAAGTGCGCCAGAACCTGCGCCGAAAGCCGAACCCGCTCCCGTTGCTGCAACACCTGCTCCCGCTATTGCCTCTGCCCCGGCTTCAGTGCCAGCAGTACCCTCAAATGGAAGATTAAAAGCTTCACCACTTGCAAGAAAATTAGCAGAGGATAAAGGAATAGACATAGGCGCTGTGCCAGGTTCTGGTGAAGGTGGAAGAATTGTTAAAAGAGACATTGAGAATTATACGCCTGCTGCTCATGGGGTTGCATCTGTTGCCCCTGGAACTGAAAGCTTCCACGATGTAACGGTCTCTCAAATGCGCAAAACCATCGCGCGTAGATTGGCAGAAAGTAAATTTACTGCACCGCACTTCTATTTGACCATTTCAATTGATATGGACAATGCAATTGCTGCCCGAAAGGCAATAAATGCACAAGAAGGTGTAAGGGTTTCTTTCAATGACCTCGTTGTGAAAGCTGCGGCTGTAGCCTTGAAAAAGCACCCATCAGTAAATTCTGCTTGGATGGGAGATTACATCCGTGTGAATGAACATGTGCACATTGGTGTTGCCGTGGCTGTTGAAGATGGATTATTAGTGCCTGTTGTGCGTTTTGCTGATAGCAAACCATTGACAGTCATTAATGCCGAAGTAAAAGATTTCGCAGAAAAAGCGAGAGCAAAGAAACTACAACCGCAGGATTGGGAAGGGAATACATTCACCATTTCCAATCTGGGTATGTTCGGGATTGACGAATTTACTGCAATCATTAATTCTCCTGATAGCTGTATCATGGCTGTTGGCGGAATTGCACAGGTTCCAGTTGTTAAAGACGGACAGGTTGTACCAGGAAATGTGATGAAAGTTACCTTGAGCTGTGACCACAGAACAGTTGACGGAGCCTCTGGAGCTGCATTCTTGCAGACGTTCAAGCAATTGTTGGAAAACCCTGTTATGATGATCGCCTAAATAAGGTTCTTTATAATTAGAAGACTAAAAGCGGAGGAATTCTATTTCTCCGCTTTATTTTTGTCCAAATGGCAGTACTTAACACCGAAATAGAATTCCTAAAAGGTGTGGGACCAGCGCGCGCTGCTACCCTTAAATCTGAATTGGGTATTAAGACGTGCGGTGACCTCTTGCTTCACTTGCCCTTCCGGTACGTTGATCGGTCCAAGTTCTATAACGTACGGGACATTGTTTCTGACGCGGCTTTTGTTCAATTGAAAGGAGAGCTAACGCGAATTACAGAAACCCAAGGCAAAGGAAAGCGGATTTCAGTCACTTTGCAAGATGAGACGGGTAGCATAGAACTGGTATGGTTCAGAGGGATTCAGTTCATCAAAAACCACCTTCACTATAACAAGACCTATGTGATTTATGGGAAACCAAGCAGATTCAAAGGGAAGTGGAACATTGCTCACCCTGAGCTTGAATTGTATGTGCCCGGAAAAGAAAATGCAGCGCATCCTTTCAGGCCGGTCTATCCTTCAACAGAAAAACTAGGGGTTAAGGGGTTGGGCAGCAGCGGTATTGCTAGGCTAATTGAAACCGTTCTTCCGCTTTTGCACCATGAAATAAAGGAAACGCTTCCTGCTGATTTATTAGCGAAGATGAACTTCCCTGAAAAGGAGACCGCCATCAAACAAATACACCGTCCATCTGATTTTGCGCTCCTTGATTTAGCAAAAAAGCGCATCAAATTTGAGGAGTTGTTCTTTCTCCAGTTGCTTCTATTGGCAAAGAAACACGCGAACACCTATGCATTGCGTGGTGTGCGTTTTGAAGCTGTAGGTGCTAATTTCATGACGTTCTATGAAAAGCATTTGCCCTTCGAACTAACCAATGCTCAGAAGCGTGTAGTTAAAGAAATTAGATCAGATACGAATACAGGCAGGCACATGAACAGGCTGCTCCAAGGAGATGTAGGGTCTGGCAAAACCATTGTCTCATTGTTATGCGCGCTGCTAGCAATTGATAATGGCTTCCAAGTAGCTTTGATGGCGCCCACTGAAATCTTGGCAAATCAACATTTCGAATCATTTCAAGCTCAGCTCGAAGCCTTGGGTGTTCGAGTTGAGTTATTGACGGGAAGCGTGAAAATAGCCAAGAGAAGAGAGATCCATGAAGGATTAGAAAATGGAGATGTGAAAATTCTCGTGGGAACGCATGCCTTAATTGAACCCAAAGTAAAGTTCAAAAATCTAGGCTTATCTATCATTGATGAGCAGCACCGCTTCGGCGTAGCCCAACGTTCAAAACTATGGGCGAAAGCAGCAATTCCTCCTCATGTACTGGTGATGACTGCAACGCCAATCCCGCGGACGCTCGCAATGACCGTTTATGGTGACCTTGATATTTCTGTGATTGATGAACTTCCACCGGGAAGAAAGGAAATAAAAACCATTCACCGTACTGATAGCGGAAGGGTTCAGATCAATCATTTTATTCAACAAGAGATTGAAAAAGGAAGACAGATTTACATTGTGTATCCGTTGATTGAGGAGTCTAAGGCAATGGACTATAAAGACCTGATGGACGGGTACGAGAGTATTTCCCGCAGATTTCCTCCGCCAGAATACAAGCTGAGCATTGTGCATGGGAGAATGCGTCCTGAAGACAAAGACTACGAAATGCGCATGTTTGTCAAGGGGAGCACTCAAATTCTTGTAGCAACAACAGTGATTGAGGTGGGGGTAAATGTTCCAAATGCCTCCGTGATGGTGATTGAGAGCACTGAGCGTTTCGGCCTTTCTCAGCTCCACCAGCTTCGCGGAAGAGTTGGACGTGGCGCTGAACAGAGCTATTGTGTTTTGATGTCAGGCGAGAAGCTAAGTCAACAAGCAAAGAAGCGCATCCATACGATGTGCTCAACAAATGACGGATTTGAAATAGCAGAAGTAGACCTCCAGCTGAGAGGTGCTGGAGATTTGATGGGTACGCAGCAAAGTGGAGAAATCAATCTTGACTTTGCAGATTTAAGCACAGATAGAGAATTGCTGGTCACGGCAAGGCATCTTGCGCTTGAAATTGTAGAAGAAGACCCTATGCTAGAGCAAGAAAAGAATGCGCTGTTGCTGAAAGGGTTGAATGATTTGAAGCGCAAACGCCCTGATTGGAGTAGAATAAGTTAATCAAAGCTGGTAACACAGTACAAGCGATTTGCCGTCTGTTGTTATGAGTTCCATTTTCCCGTCTTGATCCAAATCTCTGATTACAAAAGGGCTCGCTCCATAGAGTGGAAAGCCCTCAGCTGTGCTTCCGTCAGGCTCAATTAAAAATATTTGTGTTTGTTCGGGTATTACAACACCTGTCTTCATGCCAGAACTGAAAGAATATGCCCGCAATTCAGGAAGAGGTTCGTTTTCAAATTCACGACTGAAAATTTTTGAATGATCAGAACGGTAAGCTGAAATTCCTGTTTTGCTAGAGAGCACTAAATCATTCAACCTGTCTCGGTCTAAATCAGTCAATAGAATGCCCAAGGCTTGAGCGAGTTCAGTTGTTTCAGGCGTAATGCCATTTCCAAACCTTGCTTCAAGTACCACGTTCATGCTGTCAATCATGGTGATGCTGCTCGTTTCAATTTCGCCCGTCATTTGAAAAGCAAAGTCTTTACTTCCTTCAGGAATGGTTAAGCTTGATTTGAAACGGTCTGTTCCATTTCGTTTTAGGAGGCGAATGCTTCCATCTGTCATTGCAACGAATAAGTAATCTCTGTTGCCGGCCTTGATGTGGGCGCAGTGTTGGGCAGTCTTGCCAACGCTACTGTATTGCCATCCGGAAGTTTTCTGTCCTTCATCATGGTAGTTCAATAACCGGCCGTCCTCCGTTCCGAATAAGAAGCGGTAATTCCTGTTGTTGTCGTAATCAGCAATGAAAAGCGGACAGGTAATCTTAGATGTTGGTTCAATTGGGAAGCCTTCTGCGTTTCTTCCTTTCAAATCTAAGCAGTAGACTCCATTTGGTGTAGAAAACGCTACTTGATACTTGCCATTTCGGTACAAGTCAATTGACTGAATTTCGCTGTTAATGATACTTGTGAGTTGGTAAGTCCACATTTTCTTTCCACGTGCATCAATGGCGTGGAGTGCATTCGCTTTGTCTTGGATTACGATGTAATACTCACCGTTTCCGTGGTTTTTTACAGACTGAATGGTTTCAGTTCTAAGCGGGGGTAAAGCGCTTTCCCATTCCATGAAAATAGAAGCAGCCTCCCTTGTGTCTGTACCCAAATCATAACGCGTTACGAATCGGCCGTCAGTCATGCTCATTCCGCTATAGACTGAATGGATGGGTGTGCCTTCTTCTACATCGAAGGCAGGAAGATTTAAGCCTTTCGCCGCACTTGAACTTGAAACGCCATATTGAATGAAGTTTTCGTGTCTATTCAGTGCTTGAGCAATGGGATGTGATGAATCAATGGCTTGTCCAATAGCCAACGTAGAAGCCAGGTGAACCAAATTCTCTCTAGAACGGGCGAAAATAACAGCCTCTGGTCTAATCCAAGCAGCTGAATACCGATCGTTTCCGAGCAGGGAAAAGATATGGTTCATCAGTGTGTCTTGTTTAGACCATTCTGCTATGCGACCATCTAACAGTGGTTCGAGTTCTTGATGAGAAATTGAGCGGAAGGTGTTTAGTGCGATGGTTTGGTCTACAGAACCAAAGAGCAAATAATTCCCTCCATTTTCTTCTTCGAAATGCAAAGCACCGTTGCTCCACCAAGGTTCAAACAAATCTTGCATACTTTGTCCTGCTTGACTTTCATAGGTCGCCAGTGCTCCATTAAATACAGCAAGATCACTTTGATTCATTCGCCTCATCTGCAATTCCAATAGGGAATAGCCGCTTTTCGTGCCGATGCCTTGAAGTTTTGTTAAGTCCCCAGGAAGGTGTTCAATCCATGCTGAAGGCATCGCATCGAGTTGAATTGCGGCTTCATTTAGTGAAACCAATTCTTCTAAGTTCAATTGCTGATTGCCGAGGTGAATGTCGCGAATAATTTGTGTGGGCAGTTTACCTACAATTGGTAACTCAATGGAGTGCTCTAAAATCAGCTGGTTGAAATCTGCCTTTCCAAATTGGTTGATGGCGGTCGTGTGCGCAATTGTTTGGGGCGAAGGCTTCGTGAAACGCGGTTTAGAGGGCGCGTGAAAAGCAAAGGCGCAGAGGTCGTTTCCAACAATTAACTGGAGTTCTTTGTCGCCTGAGATCACAAGGCTTCCACTCGAAATTGGTTGGGCCTTCAGAACTGATACCAGCCAAGACTCTTGTTCTTGGAGATTCCAGTTGGCAGGCATTCCGAAATAGCCGGTTAGGCTGTCATTCGCAGAGACAAAGTAAATTGGTTGTTTGTTAAACCAATCAGCTTGGCCATTGTGTTGGTGCACCAGAATTGACACAAGCTCTACTGACGGATGAAGGTTAGCATAAGCCTTTTGATTTTCGATTTTGGCCGCGAGCGTTAAGGGCTCTTGGATCAATAGCAATTCATCAAACTGCTCTGGAATACAGAGTGAGGCGTTTTCAACACGCGTTACTTCTGGACCAGAAAGCTGGTAGAAATAAAACATTCCACCTGCAAAAATGAGGGCAAATACGAAAAAGAAAATACTCCGAATCATCAGTGCAAATTACACCGACGTTCGGGCTGATTTTTCATTCTGAGAAAAGGAAGTAAACAGTTACTTGTGAATGATTATTCAGTAAGAACTGAACGGGAGATCACAATCTTCTGTACCTCGCTTGTTCCTTCGTAAATCTGAGTGATTTTCGCATCACGCATAAGGCGCTCTACGTGGTATTCTTTCACAAATCCATATCCGCCGTGGATTTGAACAGCCTCAACAGTATGCTTCATTGCCGCTGTAGAAGCGAACAGTTTCGCAATAGAGCTTGCACGGTCATAGTCTTTATGCTGATCTTTCAACCAAGCAGCTTTCAGGCAAAGAAGTCTTGATGCTTCAATATCTGTAGCCATATCGGCCAATTTGAATGCAATGGCTTGGTGCTTAGAGATTTCTTTTCCAAACGCCTTTCTTTCCTGAGAATAAGCAAGTGCGAGTTCATATGCACCAGAAGCGATGCCCAAGGCTTGAGAAGCAATGCCAATCCGTCCGCCAGAAAGCGTTTTCATCGCAAATTTAAATCCGAATCCATCTTCACCAATGCGGTTTTCCTTCGGTACTTTTACATCTTGGAACATCAAAGTGTGTGTATCACTTCCACGAATTCCAAGTTTGTTTTCTTTCGCCCCAATGATGAAGCCCTCCATTCCGCGTTCAATGATCAACGCGTTGATTCCTCGGTGGCCTTTTTCAACGTCTGTTTGAGCAATCACAACATAGGTTGACGCTGAAGACCCGTTGGTAATCCAGTTTTTTGTTCCATTCAACAAATAGTGGTCACCCATGTCGATGGCCGTTGTGCGCTGGCTTGTAGCATCAGAACCTGCTTCGGGTTCGCTCAAACAAAATGCACCAATCTTTTCACCTTTTGCAAGTGGAGTAAGGAATTTTTGCTTTTGTTCTTCTGAACCGAACGTCTCAATTCCCCAACATACCAAAGAGTTATTTACAGACATGCAAACAGAAGCAGAAGCATCTATTTTCGAGATTTCTTCCATAGCGAGCACGTAGGAAACAGTGTCCATTCCTGAACCTCCATACTTCGGGTCAACCATCATTCCCATGAATCCTAGTTCTCCTAATTGACGAATTTCGTCTACAGGAAAACGTTGTTCCTCATCACGATCAATAACACCAGGCTTCAATACATTTTGGGCAAAGTCACGAGCGGCATCGCGCACTGCAATTTGCTCTTCGGTCAATTCGAAATACATGAGAAATGTTTAAATGGTTTAGCCTTGCTACTTGCACAGGTCCCGCAAATTTAGTCCATTCGTAATCAAATGCCAATTCCAATGGAGTCAACGCGCAATTTCAGAGTATTAGGAGCAATGTCAGGTACGTCACTAGACGGTTTGGACCTTGTTCTAGTTCATTTTGAACAAAAGTCTAACTGGAAATTTTCAATCGAGAAAGCACTAACCATCCCTTACTCCAAGGAGTGGAAGTTGAAATTAACATCGGCTCAAACGTGCTCGGGAATGGAATTGAAGCTCATAGACCTCGCGTTCAGTGACTATTGTGCTCAGGCAATGAAAGCCTTTTTGGACGGTGAGCAGGTTGACTTTATTGCTTCGCACGGACATACTATTTTCCATGAGCCAGAACGCGGATTGACCCATCAAATAGTTGACCCTAGTATGATTGCAGCTGTTACGGGTTGTGATGTGATAGCTGATTTCAGAATGAAGGATGTGTGCCTGGGAGGGCAAGGAGCGCCATTGGTTCCAATTGGTGATTCCCTACTTTTTAGCGAGTACGAGGCCTGTGTTAACATAGGCGGATTTGCAAATGTCTCTTTGACGAGGGGCACTAATCGTATGGCTTGGGATATCTCTGCGGCCAATATCGTGCTGAATGCATTGGTTCAGCCATTTGGGTTGAATTACGACGAAGAAGGTCAGCTGGCGCGAAAAGGAAAGGTAGATGCGCGTCTTCTAGCGCAATTCGAGCAATTAGCGTATTTCAAGTCAGCTGCGCCGAAAAGTCTAGGGAGAGAATGGGTTGAACGAGAAATAACACCCTTATTGACACGTGACTTTTCAACTGAAGACCTTCTTGCCACTTTTTCAGAACACATTGCCTTGCGCATTGCTGCTGATTTGAGTTTGGTCAAAGGCGAGGTCCTTTTTACTGGAGGTGGGGTCTATAATTCTTTTTTGATGGAGCGCATTCAAGAACACGGCCAATTTGAAGCAGTAGTTCCAAAAGCTGAGCTGGTAGAATTCAAAGAAGCCCTGATTTTTGCCTTTTTAGGGGTGTTGTGGAAAATGGATGAGCCGAATGCTCTGGCAGATTTTACCGGAGCTAGAAGGAACCATGTTTCTGGGGTTTATGTGAGAGGGAATTAGGCTTCAAAAGGCTGAAAAAGAAGTTTTCAATTTAAACTGGTCATGACTTTTTGAGATTCTGCCTGAATAGAGTGGTTTCATTTCTTATTTTTGACAGGATTTTATTCCTGCTTATGAAAGACCTGCTTAGTGCATACGAGAACAAACGACCAGAGATTGTTTTTGAATGGAAAGACCCGTATTCAGATGCTGAAGGATGGGTAGTGATTAACTCTTTGCGTGGAGGAGCGGCTGGCGGTGGAACCCGTATGCGGCTGGGGTTAGACAAGCGCGAAGTAGAATCTTTGGCGAAGACCATGGAGATCAAGTTTACCGTGTCTGGCCCTCAAATTGGAGGAGCAAAGTCAGGCATTAACTTCGACCCAAGAGACCCCAAGAAGAGAGGCGTTTTGGAACGTTGGTATGCTGCAGTAGCACCGTTATTGAAGAATTATTACGGCACAGGAGGAGATTTGAATGTAGATGAAATCCACGAAGTGATTCCAATTACCGAAGAATGTGGTGTTTGGCATCCTCAAGAAGGGGTGTTTAACGGGCATTTCCAACCGAATGAAGCACAGAAAGTAAAACGCATTGGAAACCTTCGTTTGGGTGTGATTAAGGTGCTTGAAGACGAAAGATATACGCCTTCAGTTGATCGAAAGTACTGCGTTGCAGATATGATCACTGGATATGGAGTGGCAGAGAGTGTGGGGCACTATTACGATATCTATGGTGGAAAGCTTGAAGGAAAACGAGTTGTAATCCAAGGATGGGGGAATGTTGGTTCAGCTGCCGCTTATTACCTCGCCCAATCTGGGGCGAAGATAGTAGGGATCATTGATCGTGTTGGAGGAGTCATTAATCCAGACGGCTTCACGTTCGATGAAATTAGACAGTTTTTCTTGGACAAAGACGGAAACGCTTTGCAAGTTGACGGTATGCTCTCTTTTGAGGAGGTTAACAGTCAAATTTGGGATATTGAAGCAGAGGTGTTCTTGCCTTGTGCAGCATCTAGATTGGTGAGTAAAGACCAGATTGAACGCATGATTTCGAGTGGATTGGAAGTAGTAGCAAGCGGAGCGAATGTGCCTTTTGCAGATGAAGCTATTTTCTACGGACCAATTGCTGAGTTAGCTGATAAAAGTGTGTCGGTAATCCCTGACTTTATGGCCAACTGCGGAATGGCAAGGGTATTTGCGTATCTCATGTCAGCTGGCGATGTAGATATGTCTGATGAGGCCATTTTTGTGGACACATCGAAGACCATTAGAAATGCTATTGTTGCTGCTCATGAGCAGAGTTCAGCAAAAACAGAAATAACTGCAACTGCTTTTGCGATTGCCTTGAAAAAACTTCTTTAGAAAATAGTTGAGCGGAATCATGGAAATCCTCATTCTAGTAGTATTCGTCCTGGGTTACCTGGGAATTGCATTTGAACACCCGTTGAAAGTAGATAAGTCTGCATTCGCGTTGTTAGCTGGTACCATTTGTTGGGCCGTATTCGTCATTGGTAGCCATGGAGAAATTCCTGAGCACACAATGCATGAATACACGGCAATTACAACCCCTTCGTCTGAATTGGCGCAAGAAGATGTAGTTGTTCTTGAGGGAATGGAAGATGTTGAGCATGTCTCCAAAGAAGAGCTTGTAGATGCATTGAAAGAGCCGTCAGGATGGCGGAAAGGTATGGAGTACAAGGAGCATAACTTCTTTGAATTTAGGTTGTTACATCACCTTCAGGAAATCGCAAGTATTCTTTTCTTCCTCTTAGGAGCAATGACCATCGTTGAGCTGATTGATGCTCATGAAGGTTTTGCCGTCATAACTGATCGGATTAAGACGACCAATCAGGTGAAGCTCATATGGATCATCGCGATCCTTACGTTTTTCTTCTCAGCTGCTTTGGACAACCTTACAACGAGTATTGTAATGATTTCACTGCTGCGGAAATTGATAGCAGAGAAACAGACAAGGTGGTTGTTCGCAGGTGTTGTGATCATTGCTGCCAATGCTGGTGGAGCATGGTCTCCCATTGGTGATGTTACAACAACCATGTTGTGGATTGGCGGACAGTTGTCTAC
>JBLIGQ010000006.1:0-106268 GCA_047636995.1 Flavobacteriales bacterium
AAAGAAAGTGCTTGCTGCGCGTTTGCTTCTCCTAAGCCTCCAACAAGGAATAAGGCGGCGATTACAATGAGCTTATTCATCTTCTTTAAAGTGTTTTTGTCCAACAATCTCCCGAAGGGCCGGCTCTCTTAACTCAACTTCTGAAGGATATTTACCCTTAGTGACCCAAACCCAAACACCGTGCATCGGATTGATCAACCTGAGGAATACGGGCAGCAGCACCAAGATAATCAGTGTGCTAAACAGTAAACCAAAAGCAACTGAAATGGCCATTGGAATGAGAAATTGTGCCTGAAAACTCTTATTGAAAAGCAAGGGGCCTAGTCCTGCAATAGTGGTCACTGATGTCAACACAATGGGTCTGAATCTGCTCAAGCCTGTTTCATAAATGGCCTCTTCAAATTTCATTCCTCCGCGCAAGTTGATGTTGAAAGCAGAGACAAACACCAGGGCATCATTCACCAGAATTCCAATGAGGGCAATGATTCCGAGGATAGAGAAGAAACTCATCTGCACACCCATGACCCAGTGGCCAATCACCACACCGATGAATCCGAATGGAATTAGCATGAAAACGGCTACTCCTTGCAGTGGTGATCTAAACGTCAAGATGATCACGAAGAGCATGAGTAGGAAGATGATGGGCATCACTTTCGCCATTGAGCTTTGTGATTTCCCTACCTCTCTGTTTTGTCCTTCATAGCTTGCCGTTACTGACGGATACGAGGCCAAAATTTGCGGCACTACATTCTCACGAATATCATTGTTGGCATCTGTAGCAGAGACATCAGCCCTTCCGAGGTCTGCGCTCACTTGAATTTCACGCTTTCCGTAGAGGCGATTGATGGCAACCACGCCGCGTTTCACATCCAATTCTACTACTTCCTCAAGCGGAATTTGCAATCCGTTCAATGTGCGAATGCGCACTTGTGACAACTGAGCCACACTCACGCGGTCTTCATCGTCATAGCGAATCCAAACACGCACCTCATCTTGCCCGCGTTGCAAACGCTGCACTTCTGTTCCGAAGTAACCTTGCCTCAACTGCGCTAAAACTTCTTGTTCTGTAAGCCCAAGGTATTTCGCCTTCGGTTTGAGTTTGATGTTCACTTCTTGCAGGCCCTTTTGGTTATTGTCTATGACATCCTTCAGGTCATCTCTCTTGTTGAGTTCTTCTCTAAGCGCCTCAGAAGCGGCGTTCAATTCTGTTAAATCATTGCCCAGTAGCGACACCGAAACGGGTCTTCCGAAAGGTGAGAACGTAGTGAATGAAACGTTATCTGCTCCATAGATGGTGCCTACCTTTTCACGAATGCGCGAAGTCACTTCCAGCACTTTCATGTCGCGGTTATCCCCATCAAGCAACTGAATATTAATGCTTCCTTGGTGTGTTGCCGGACCAATGCGTTTGTCAACGGCTTGCACTAGAATGTAGTCTTCCCCTCGTTCAGCGGTCACTTCTGCACCCACTTCCCAAGCCGCTTGTTCTATGCGATCAAGTGCTTCAATGGTGATCACATCACGTGTTCCAGAAGCCATGTTCAAACTCACCGAAATATTGTCTCCTTCGATCTGCGGGAAGAAGGTGGTTTTCACAAATCCACTGCCAATGCCTCCAACGACTGACACCATAAAAACGGCAATCACAATAGAGAAGGTCACAAACGGATAATCAATGCTTTTTTTAAGGACGGGCGCATACAACTTAAAACGCAGGTAATCCATCACATTCTGCATGGCCTGCTCAACTCTATTGAGCTTTCGATTGCGCTTTAATGCAGCTGAGTGACCCACGTGGGCTGGAAGAATGATGGCCCCTTCGACCAAAGAAAAAACGAGGGTGAAAATCACCACAACTGACATCTCCCGGAAGAAATCACCCAGTCTTCCATCAATAAAGAAGAAGGCTGTGAATGCGATGACCGTTGTTACAATGGCTGAAAAGACTGCTGGCAATACTTCAAGTGTTCCATTGATGGTTGCGTCATAACGGGAGGCTCCTTTCTCGTAATGTTGGTAGATGTTCTCAGCGATGACAATTCCATCATCGACCAGAATCCCAATCACCACAATCATTCCGAAGAGGGAAATTACGTTCAAAGTCACGCCCATTAAATTGGCAAAGATGAACATCCCAGCAAAGGAAACAGGAATGGCCAATGCCACCCAAAATGCCAGTCTGAAGTTCAAGAAGAGCGCAAGAAAAAATACTACAAGTAAAAATCCTACTACCCCATTGTTCACCAATAAATCTATACGCTGGGTCAATGTAATTGAGCCATCACGAATGATATCTAATTGAATGTCTTGGTGGTTTTCATTGTAGCTAATAATGTATTCTTTGACGTTGTCTGTGATGTCAAGAATATCTTCTTCAACCAAGTTGTTTACAGTAACTACGGTAGACACATTGCCATTGTACCAGTTTCTACTCGGGTCATTTTCATTCCATTTATCTTCCACATTGGCCACATCAGCAAGGCGAATGACACTTCCATCTGGATTGGCTTTGACCACAATATCTCTGAGGTCTGCTGCTTGGTATTCTCTAAACCTTCCTCGAATGAGCAGTTCCTCGCGGTCTGTGCGAATTCGTCCGCCGGTGGTTTCAATGTTTGCTGCGCGAATCGCATTGCTGATTTCGCCAATGGAAATATTCAACGCACTCAACTGGTCTTCACGAATACTCACTTCGATTTCCTCATCTGGAAACCCACTGAGTGACACTTGGGAGATGCCTTCAATGCCGCGAAGATCTGTTTCAATGTCTCTTGCGGCGGCTTTGAGCGTTCGGAGATCATCTTGTCCGCTTACCGCAAACGAGATGGCAAAGTTGATGGCCTCTTGTTTAAAAATCACCGGCGGCTCCATGCCAACGGGGAACGAAGAAATGCGGTCTACAGCGTTCTTAACGTCTTGAAGAATGCCGTCTGTTTCATCAGCGTCCATCACTGCGATGCTAATGGTAGCAGCATTCTCTGTGCAGACTGACTTCACCTGATCAAGCCCAGCGATTCCTTTGAGATTGTCTTCTATTTTCGCCACAATCCCTTCCTCCATTTCTTCTGGAGAAGCGCCCGGATAGACAATTTGGATGCTGATGTTTTTGGTCTCAGTAGCAGGGAAAAAATTAGACCTCATGTTCTGCATGCTCACGAAACCGGCAACGAGGATCAGTATCATGATCATGTCACCTGTTATGGGGTAGCGAACGAAATAATTGATTACTCCTCTCATTTGTCGCTCACTTTAACAGGCATGCCATCAAAAGCATTGTTAATTCTTTCTTTTAGCAGTTTGGTCCCAGTTGGAACACCACTTACAATGGCATCTTTTTCAGAAGTGTAGAGCACCTCCACTTGCATTGTTTTTAGGGCAGTATCTTGAATGTAATACAAGGTGTTTCCATTTGTGAGCAGGTCTAAGTTCACGCGCACCGCATTGGCTATGGATGCCGAAGCTATTTCGCCGTTGAGGTACATTCCATCTCGGAGGCCATCGCCCTTTACTGAGCAAAAGACTTTCGAAGATTGTGTTGAAGGATCAATGGACTCTGAGATGCGCACTACTTTCCCGCTCCACGTATTGTCAGTCCCCATGGTGGTATATGCAACGGGGTCTCCCACCATCACTACATTCAAAGCTCCAGCAGAAAGTGCAGATTCCACTTCGAATTCATTAAAGCTCACGAACTCACCCATTTTCTGTCCTACACGCACAAGCGCTCCGGGGTTCACCAATGCTTGCGAAACTTCGCCACCAAAAGGAGCAGCAACCGTATACTTTTGCAAACGCTCTTCTGAAGAACGAATGGTGTAATATTGATTCAATATGCCCTTGTTGCTGAAAAAGAATTTCTCTTGATCTGTTTTGGTCGAAGGGAGTTCCGGAAGAGGTTTGTCTAATTCTAAATTTGACGTGTAGGCCTTCCATGTTTCATAACTCGAAGGGAAATCTAATTTAATATCGGCCAGAGTTGAAGTCAATAACTGCATGAACCCACTGCGCTGCGCCACGAGTGTCATTCTTAGCTCGCCGTCATCTATGCGCATGAGGCTTTGTCCTTTATTGAACCGAACTCCCGCTCTGAACTCATTGGATTGAGGCAACAACCTTCCTCCTACTTCAGAATACACTTCAATCTTGTTGAGCGCGATTGTTCTTCCTTGCATGTATGTGATAGGGGAAACTTCTGCCGGTTCAGCTGTAAATGCCTTCACCAACTTGGACGTCTGTGGCCTACTACTGATGGGGGGATCCTTTTTAAAGGTGAGCATCTTCAGGGTAAGAAGGAGCGCTCCCCCCAAAATTAACACTCCAACAATGAGTCTAGAAATAGTTTTCATAATAGAAATATTCTGGAACAAAGTTACCATTTCAAATTAGGTATGAATACTAACCTATGACAAGAAATGTTACTTTCTGGTCAAATTGATTTCTAGGCTCTTGGCAGAAGTGTTTATTTCCTAATACATATCTTTCGGTCTCCAAGGGTTGGCTGGATCAATGGCCGACAGACAAGTTCACTTGAAAACAAAATTGCCATGACCCCAAAAATGCAAAACATTATAGCCTATATATTTACATTCCTACTGGCTGTTATGTTCTTATCTGCCGGAATCTTTAAATTTATCCCCCCAATGGAGATGTTGGATCAGTGGGCTTTATGGGAGGTAGACCCTACCTTCATGAAGGTCATTGGCGCTGCTGAAGTTCTTGGGGCCATTGCACTTTTCATTCCGAAACTACGCACTTATGCCATCATTGGTTTATCTCTCGTGATGCTAGGCGTACTTTACACATTGATTACACACAATGATTTTCAAAACATCAACGGATCCATTTTCGCATTGATTATGATGGTGCTGCTTTTCTTGTTTCGACGGAAACCGGAGGCAGAAGATATTTGATGGCATTTTATTCCATGAAAAAAGGTTTACCGCACTCTGCAATAAACCTTTTTCTTTTGGGTATCAATGGTTGGTAAGTTAGTAGCCGCGAGCTGCGCTCATAGGACCCTAGTGACGAACAATGAATTGCTGCGGTTGCACTTGAAATTCATCAGACACTACCTCTAGGATATACATTCCATTGGCTAAGTTGGCCGTATTGATTTGATTTAACTCATTCTGTGCTGTTGCTTCCATGACGATTTTCCCTGTCATATCAGAAACGCGAATTAGTGCTCCTTGGACTTTCTGCTCCAAACGAAAATTGAGCATGTCATTGGCAGGTTGAGGAAAGAGAGTGAATTCTTGTTGCAGCTCGTATACTCCAACCGTCCCATCTGTGTTTACAATTATTGACCCCGTAGAGCTTCCACATTCGTTTTCAATGGAGAGGGTCACTGTGTAATTGGCTGAAGTTGGAAAGTTGTGGTTTACAAATGCTTGATCGCTTGTTGTACCGTCACCAAAATCCCAGAAATAACTTGTCCCAGTAGCAACACTCCAAAAAGAGAATCCATCTCCATCCTCTTGTGGGTCAACCATGATGTACACAGACGGAATTAAGCAGTCTGTAAAACAATTGTCTGCAAAAGCTTGAATTTCATCTGCTCTTTCTTGCAAACCATTAAAGCCTTGCAAAGCTGCGGGACCTTCTCCTTCAGAAAAGTGATAGAACATTGCTTCAGTAGTGCAGAATTCTTGAGCGGGCGAAAGGGTAAATGGACCTGAAGAAATCAATTGTTTCTTATCTCCCGAAGTGAGATTTTCGGTTCCGTCAGGGACGCCCGGATACTGCATCTCTTCGCTAAAGTTATTTCCTGCGAAGTTATGTCCAGTTAACCAATTATAAAAATGCATCGGACTTGTTGGGCCGTTGTAGGGATCATCAGCTATGGCGAACACTGCAGGTAAAACTTCATTGTCAACAACTCCGTCTTCATCATTGTCAAAACCATCTGGATCTGCAGGCGGTCCTTCGAGCAATTTGTAAGCCAGCACAGGAATATCTTCTCCGAATCCATTTTCATCAAATCCATCTCCATTGTAGAAAAAAACCATGTTTTGATCTGGAAGGCTGCCGAATAAATCGTCTTGGGCATTTCCCAGATCCGCATCCATAAAATGACCGAGGTAAGTATCGGAAAGTGTTTGTGCGCCACGGTTGATGTACTTGGTAGTATTGAACACCACATCTTCCATTTCAGGAGATGCGAACAAATAAACCATTTGCTGCAATTCAATCCCTATTTGCTCTCCATTGCTATACGAATGAAGATTTCCCTTGTCATTGCTAATTGTGAAGGCACAGATGTCTCCTTTCAACTCATTACAACATCCTTCTTGTTCATCAAAGCAGTCAAAAAAGGGATAATCTCCACCATTTGGGTCGTAGAATCCGTTTCCATCGTAATCGAAATAGGGCGCCAAATTAAAACTCTGATCCTGCGTCACATCGCCGTGAGCGGGATATATAAAGAAGGACTCTGGAATGGAATAATTCTGAGCTTGGAATATTGTTAATTCACAATCAGGATCGGATAAACAATCAAAATACTGTCTATGTCGCACAACCTGAGCCTTGTAGATAACATAAACCTGATCATACTCCTCACAATCTTCAGAAGACACCGTTGCGGAACCATCGATGGTGAGAGGCCCAGGAAAAAAATCTGCTCCGCTCTGCCCATAAGAAGAAGCTGCAAGCTTTATTTGTTGATCTGGGGAATAACCAGCTATCCAAGAACCTGTGGTGTAGACCAAAGGAATGTCCACTCCGTCACGCGTAAATGAAACGCCCGCTGTGTTATCCGCGGCAGACATCGGAAGGTTTCCTTGACGAACGGTAATTTTTAAATCCCCATTCACAACAACCGAAAAAGCTGTTGGGGGCGAACATTGTCCTATGCTGACATGAGCAGCCAAAAAGAAAAGTAAGAGGGTAAAATAACGCATACAAATTGGTTTTGTAAGGCGACGCGAAGTAGGTAGTGGTTTCAGTAATAAAGATACTGACTGAGCTTCAACAATATCATGCCTAAGCTCTCACAATTGTTCTATTAATATACAAGTCTAGAAGTTCTCTAGATCAATAGGACGCATCACACCAAACCACTTCAAGATGCGTTCTCCTGCACCTGGGACTTCAATGTGGATGATGTAAACACCACCAGCAATTGGCACATTCCGTTCGTTCTTCAAATCCCAATCCAAAGATGTAATGGGGTCTGCTTTCTCAAACGAGCGTACTAAAAGACCTTGAATGTTATAGATTCGAATGGTGCACAGATCAGGCAGATTAGTAATCTTTACGCGGTTATCAAGTTTTCCTGACTCATATTGAGAGAATGCGTAATACGGATTTGGCACCACATTGATTTCTTCTAATCCGTCATTCAACGCTGAGGCGTTTGAAGTTAACGTCGCCACATTTTTCGTTGAGAAAGTGTAGTACGGATTCCATGAATTCTCTGCCAGGGTATTGTCTTCTAGGTCTGCTGATACGGGTGAATATTTCTCGTACTCTTTGCTAACGCGAAGACGAATTCTCACATCATTTGGAATCAGGCCATCTTCTACTGAGCTCATCTGATAGCCTTGGTTCACCAAAGAAGAGCCAACCCAGGTACAAGAACGGAAAACACCATTTTGCTGGTTTTGAACTGAAAAATCAGCTTCCAGAAAATCGTACATATGTTGCCCCATATCATAGGCAGGCATCCGTCCGTTATTTGACTCTAGCGATCTGCTATTTCTAAAAACATAGATCCAGTGCTGCCCACCGGCATAAACAGTTCCACCAATGTTGGAGAATACGCGGTCAGACGGATTGAAAATCATGTCGGTTCCGTTGTCTGCACTCAGCCATGAATCCTCTCCAAAAGCCAAGTTCAAGCGCTCCCCTGTGCCTATATCAATGGCGTAACCCGGGAACCAACTCATTCCTGTTGGCTGCAATCCGTTCAATGTAGCTTCAGCAGGATCTGCTCCATCGTTAACCGTTCTTCCTAGCTTATCTACAGATGCATGTCTGCGAAGAATCATTTTCGGTGTACCATCAAAATCAGAAAAATCTGTATCCAAGTCGTCTTGAACAAGGGCTTCCAATGGTTGCATTTCCAGCACTCCACATCGGGTCCATTTAGACCTATCACTTGTTAAAACAACATCTACATTATTAATGTGTTTAATTTTCGCATTGAAACCCAGCTCGCCTTCAAGCCCTTCAATAGTTGGCGCCACCGTGGGACCAATTTCATCTTCGAGCGTTACACTATTTACGTATGTCCCTGTATACGAAACCAACTGATAGGGAGCCCAAGTTCCTCCAAGTAAAGATTCATAAAGCTCATCTTCATCGAAGGGATCTCCCGGCTCGAGGTCATCAAAAATCACTTCTTCTTCAATTTCATCATCTGAATCTTGGGTCCCTGACCTAATCCAATTCAACGGTGTAAATCCTTCTGCATCTGGAATACCTGAAAACCAAGGATTCGATGGGTCATCGAACTCAATGGTGGCAGATACAGGTTCAGTGTATGAATCATTTTTTGAGTAGAGGTATTGATTCCAAGTGATGGAAAGACCCCATTGCAAGAGCAAGTCTTCATTCAGCACATCAATAGATTTTTTCGAAGTATATACTGCTTGCAGGTTATTGTTCGGGTCACTGTCTTCCAACATTGTTAAGTTGCGCAAAACCCAATCAGCGGTATCCAGTTTTTCATCTTGAATGCCCAATCTCAAATCAAATTCAGCAGAAGGCACGTTAAGTGGGTCAACCACTTTAATGTCTACAGGTCCTTTCCCGGCCTTGTAGGTAAGGGTTTGGGCGAAGGTGTTGTTAAGCACCTCTAATTCAGATGCTGCAGTGAGGTCAAGGTCATTTCTTCCGTTTCCTCTTCCTTCAATTCGTGTTAACTCAATTCCATCTCCATAAGCAGCTTGCGTAATTGTACCTCCTAGTTCCGGCGAAGGGTCATGGGGAATTCCTGAATACACACGAATTGAAGTTCCACCCGCTCCAGATCTGGAAGCTTTGAACTGTTCATCTTGTCCAATTCCTGAATTCGGATTGAAGGGCTCATAATCATTGTACCCATAGGCCAAGATCATGAAATAATAGGCTTTGTGGTTAATCAACTTGCTATCTCCCGTTGCGAACTCATCATCAGTAATGCGAAAACTGTGTTGGATGCCTTCGTTAGGCCCTTCAGCCATGAGGAGAGGAACAGACAGGGCCATGTCAGCATTGAACTCATAATTGATCACCAAGTCAATTTCATCTTCCTTGTCTACCGTATGAATTAAACGTGCTTTATCAATGTCACTCAATTCAGTGGGAGAAATAGTACCATTTACCACTTGGTAAACTAAATACCCTTGAAATTTGTAAGAGCGATCTTCATCTGTCAGATCTTCACCTGCTGATGTTAGAGTAGGAATAGCAGGATCTACCTTTATGTATTCTTCATTGAAGTTATTGCTCAAACCGTTCTCATTACTGAGGTACAATATGAGTTCATTTTCTGTTTCTTGAATGGTCACGTCAGGTGCATCAGGCCCAGAAACAATTTCAAAACAGTTATCAAAAAGCGCCTGAGCTTTGTCATCTGCAATTCTGAGCAACTCAACTGACGCAAAAGGATCACCTCCAGAGGCACGTGCATAGAGCACTCCTACCGTAATGTTGTTGTAATCTCCAGGCAACAGCGTAAATGGACCCGCGCTTTGCATAAACAAACGGTCACCTGACGGATTGTCTGCACTTTGCTCTGTCCAGGGTTCAGTTCCAACACCTTCTGTTCCCCAATTTAGTGGATCTGTATCTCCTGGGAACATATAGTCAGCTGGACGATTAAGGTCAGCACCGGTGTTTACGTTGAGGGCATCTCCCCCATACACCATGCGTTGTCCGTTCTTCCAAAAACCCTTGAGGTAATTGTAATGCTCCAAGGGCAATTCAGGAAGACCGTTAATCCCCCCACCAAAATTGTGATAAAGAAACTTTCGCATTCCAAAGCGCTCATTGTCTACAATGTCATCACCGTAACCAATTCCAATGCCCTCATACGGAATACCTAACTCTGCTTGTGCCTGTTGAAAATCTTCACTGAGCGGATTATCAAGACCATCTGAATCTTGGTAAGGTCCTTCGAAAAAGTCTACCCCCATTGCCGGCGGATTCGCCCCATAACCAGGAGAAATCCCTGTTGGATCATCGAAAGCATCTCCGTTGTAGGCATATCCTAATCCTCTCTGTACATCACAGCCAACGAAATCATCTGGAAACCCACCTACATCACAGTCAATCCAAGTACCAAAGTACGTTTCTGTGAGTGTTTGTGTCCCTTGGTTGATCAACACAAAGTTGTAAAACGTCATGTTATTTATTTCGTCATTGGTAGAGAAAGCGAACGCCTGTGCTCTAATTTCCATACCAATTGGTTCCCCTTGGGACTCTGAGTGAATGTTTCCTTTATCATTCCCAATCCAAAAGAGTGTTTGATCTCCAAATAGGGGAACAATGTCTTCCCTTCGTCTTTCAGCACAGTTGATTTCTTGAATAAAATCATACCAAGGGTAATCACCTTGATCTGGCTCATAGTTGCCGTTCTCATTGTAATCTTTGAAGGGGGCTAGGTAAAAATCTTGTCCAAGCCCAACGTTCCCATGTGCCGGATAATTCTGGAAATAAGAAGGGATAGAATAGGTATCGAGTCCTTGGGCGGCCAGATCACAGGTAGGATCATCGATGCAATCAAAGTACTGTCTGTGGCGCACTGCGTCAGAGCGGAGCGACATATAAAACTGGTCATATTCATCGCACACTGCCTCATCAACTTCAGCAGAACCGTCTGTAGTAAGCGGCCCCGTCCAGAAATCGCTCCCACTGGTTCCATAGCGCATTGCTGCAATTTTCAACTGGAGATCTGGTGACAGTCCACCCATCCATATTGCTCCACCATACATCACGGAAACGCCTTCGCCTTTAGGCACCTCATACGAGCCCCTAGAAAGAGAGCGGTCATGCCAAAGAGCACCATTTGTTGTGATGAGCGCGCGTACATTGTTCCACTCCAAATCACGCAAAGCGGTAGCCGGTGCACAAGCAGCAGCTCTCACATCACCTTCTTGGTCAGCGTTATTTTGCGCTTGCCAGATAGCAATCATCTCTTCTTTGTTTTGGGCAGAGGCGTCTAAAACCAGTGTGCATGCGAGCACAAGGCAAAACAGGATTAGGATTCTCATGACTTAGGTCTTTCGCCTCGCAAAATAGGTCTGGATGTGGCGCATTCCAAATTTCTATCAATCAAAACGTTACATTGTTTTCAATTGAAAGCGCATTGCTGGGCTAGCGGTACTATTTCACCTCTATCACATTTAAGGTGTCAGTATAGAGCAAAAAGCCTTTGACAGGCTGCGTATGCTCCATAGCGAGCAAGTTCATGTAGTTTTTAACTTGCTGCAGGTGTTTCTTTTCTTCTTTCCCTGTCTTGTAATCAAGCACCACCACTTCGTCTTCAGACATCATAACCCGATCTGTTTGGTAGGTGCGAAACCTCTTTTTAACTTGCTGAACGTCCCCATCAATTTGCGCCTCGAAATCAAAGGTTGGTTGTTGATCTTCAGAGGGCGCATCAGAGGTCACGTCAATGATCCCTCTTTCTGTATAAATTTTCATTTCACCAGAAAACCATTTTTCGGTAGTTTTCATGTCAAGCACACCTTCAACCGTCAGGAGAATGCGTTGCCATTCAGATTTTGAAACTCGTTGCCAAGGCCAAGGCATGCGTTTGAAACGGTCAAAGTCTGACTTAACACGAATACCTTCTAGCAAACGGTGCACTTCATCACCCATGCCTCTAGCGGTGAGCTGGTCATCTTCAAGCGGGTAGATTGGGAGCTCAACCCCAACTTGCAGGCGTTCTTCATTGCTCGCAATATGGAGGTGTTGGATTTCGATGCCAATTTCTTCTGAATGCTTCTTTTCTTTTTTCTGATGCACGGGCGCTCCAATCTCGATGCGTTGAGTGTAAGGGTTGCCTTCTGATTGCTTCAGCAACTGATTTTTCAACTCGACGTTAAAGTTCACTTCTCCTTTCGCATTTTCGGCTACTTCAAGAAGAATGTGGAGGTGATTTTCAGCACGGGTAAGGGCAACATAAGTCACGTTCATGTCGTCTAGAAAAGACTGCTCCATCTCTGCCATGTATTGGCCATGCGCCCATGAATCTTTTAGTCCGCTTAAGGGAACAATGGCTGATGGAAGTCTGAAAATAGCTTCATCTAACACCACGGGAAACAAGCGTTGTCCTTGGTTCCCTTTTGAGTCAGACTGGACAGAAATCACCACAGGGAATTCTAGTCCTTTTGACTTGTGCACCGTCATCACACGCACACCTTCAATGGTATCTGGCACTTTTATACTGCGTCTTTGTCCGTGGGTTTCCCAAAACTCCAAGAAACCGGCAAACCCTAAACTTTCTTGTGATTGATGTTCGAGTGCCATTTGGAGCAAGGCTTCGGCGTAAGCCACATAAGTTGAAGAAAGGCCCAGCACTTGGCAGACCAAATTCATGAACTCAAAAATGGTGAGTTCCATGAGTTGCTCTACCTTGAGTGCGGGCAGTTGATCAGCCAGAAACTGGTTCAGATTAAAGGAGCTACGGTCCCATTTTTCTTTTGGAAGGGTGATGTACTTTTCAAATACCTTGTGCGGCTCAAGCTCAGGACGAATAGCGCATAAACACTGAACAAACTCAACAGCTGCGCCTTCATTGCTTTCATTGGAAAGTGCCTTCATCAGTGCCATTACAGCGCGAGGGGCAGCGTGCGAACCAAGGGACAAACTTTCATCAGTAATGGTCTGAATGTTCGCGTCAAGTAAGGCTTGTGCAATTGAACTTCCGTCAGCTCTTTTCCGTACCAAGATGGCTACATCTTTATACCTGTAACCGTGTTCTTTTTGTAATTTAACGAGTTCAACGATGCGTTCATTTCTATCAGGCTCTAATTCAGCTTTCGTCCTGTGCGCGTAAGCTTCTATGGTAACCCAGCCGCCATCAACACCTTTCGGATTCTGAGCTTGCTCAGCATAAATACTTGTTTGGTAGCTTGGAAGCAGTTTAGCCAAGTGATTAAATAGCTGGTTATTAAAATTCACTACTTCAACAGCAGAGCGCCAGTTGTCTGGCAAGACCTCTCCTAAATAATTTCTTTTAAGGGCATTTTCACGCTCATAGAAGACTTCTTCCTGAAGCGATTGGGGCTCTAGGTTTTCAGGGCGAATGAGCTCAGGAAGTTGCTGCAACTGGCGAACATCTCCATTTCGCCAGCGGTAAATGGCTTGCTTTCCATCTCCCACAACCAAGTTGAAATTCCCTTTAGCCAGTGCATTTTCAACCAAGGGAAGAAAGTTCTGCCATTGCACTACTGAAGTATCCTGAAACTCATCAATCAAAAAGTGGTGGTAGCGTTCACCCAGACGCTCATAGATGAACGGTGCCGGATTCTCTTGCACAATGGATTGAATTTTCTGGTTCAAATCAGAAAAGGTGAAGGCATTGCTTTGGAGCTGGATGTTCCCTACTACATCATTCAATTGTTTCAATACAGCCAATTGAAGCAGGTGATCTGCCAATGTTTTTTTGAGCTGGATGATTCCACCTGACTCCCCCTCAGAAAAAGCTAAAATAGTTTCAAAGTAGCCAACCAATTGAGGCGTTATGGCAGCCACAGCGCTCTTGATCTGTTCCTCTTCTTTTTTTGCACACATCTCCTTGTCACCCGCGAATTGCCCGCGAATTGTAGTTGAAGGTTCTTTGAAATTGCTCTTGGCTATGGCGCTGAAAAACTTGGGAATATAATTTCCTGAAAAGGCGCTTTCAAGTTGGTTAGTTGTGAGAAGTTCACTTGCCTTTTGCGCTGCAGAAATGGCCAACTTCTTGGCGGCATAGTATTCTTTCAGGTAAGCATGGTGCAGCTCAATGAATACTTTTGTTTCTACATTGGTTAAGGCGCTCACAATGGGTTTCACATCCTCTTTGAAGAGTAGTTTGCCAAATTTCACTAGATCATCGCGTACTTTCCAAGAGGCCTCGCTTTCCACTTTATGCTCTACAAACGTTTCCAGCAACATGGTTAATTGCTCGTTGTTTCCTACCTCAGAAAGTAGCTCATCAACCCCATTTTCTATAATTTGGGTATCATCTAGCTCAATGCGGTAATCGCCATCAAATTGCAAATCGAAGGCAAAACTCTTAACCAATCTATTGACGAATTTATCAATAGTCATAATGGCAATCTGCCCGTAATTCGTCATCATCCTAAGGTAAATTTCCCTAGATTTCTTGCGAAGAACATCTTCCGTAACGCTGAGCTCCTTGGTGAGCTCTTTAACCATTGAATCACCCCCATTTGCGATGGACTTCATGGTGTCAATGACTCTTTCCTTCATTTCATCAGCCGCCTTGTTGGTAAAGGTGATGGCAAGAATGTGCTTAAAATAGCTTGCGTCTTCGTTTAGCAGGCACGCGCTTAAGTAGTGACGCACTAAGGCGTAGGTTTTCCCAGATCCTGCTGAGGCCCGTAAAACTTTAAATTTAGAAGAAGGAACTTTTGCCATAGCTCAAAGTTGCGCTTAAAATTAAAACGAAGCTATGCAATGCTGCATGAATTATCCCCCTTGAATGGTCGGGTTGTTACCTTGATGCTTGTATTAGTGTCATATCTTTGAAAAAAACATCTGACCATGAAATTCGTTCGCCTATTTTTCACCGTAGCCCTCGTATCCATAGCCTTTTTAGGTTGTAAAGAATCCGAAGTGACTGAGGGTTATTTAAGGCTCAACACCACTGCTAATTGGGCCGGAACACCTTTGGTTATTGGAGACATTTACACAGATATAATGAACAGACCTATTTTGGTTGAACAGTTCAGGACCTACATTTCGAATGTTTCTGTTATGGATTCAGAAGGCATTGAACACCCATTGAAAGGGGTTGAGCAACTCAATTTCAATGCGCCATGGTCCTCTGACTTCTGGCTTCCAGCGGGGAACTACACACAGCTTAAATTCGCTATTGGTGTGCCTGCATCATTGAATACAGATGTGGACCCAGCGAGTTATCCGAATGACAATCCTCTGAGCATTTTTGGCGCTGAAGGCATGTTTTGGACCTGGGCTTCTGGGTACATCTTCACGAAGTTCGAAGGGAAAACAGCCTTTGATGGTGATGCAACAAGCATGACAGATTCTTATGCCTTTCATGTTGGGACTGATCAATTCTACCAAGAGCACATTTTCGCCATTGATTTTGAAATTAGCGAAGAGCGCGAAGAGTTAACCATTGAGTTTGATGCTGATCAGTTCTTGTTCAATTCAGATGACACCATTAACTTGGCTGAAGACAATCTAACGCACACCATGGACAACATGCCTCTGGCAATGCGCTTCATGGAGCTCTACAATTCAGCCATTCGTGTAAAGAAGTAAGTTCCTATGGGTCGATTTAGGTTATTCTGCGCATTTCTACTGGCACTTTCGTGCAAGTCAGATTTGGTCATAGAACCGCCTGCAACAATGGACCTTGAACCTTACATTCTTAATCTCCCACCCAGATTTCCTGCACCGTCAATTCCTGCTGACAACGCACTTACCATTGCCCGCGTTGAGTTGGGCAAGTTGTTGTTTCATGACACCCGTTTTTCTAGAGACAACACCGTTAGTTGTGCCAGTTGCCATCTGCAATCAGCGGGATTTGCTGACAATGAAACGATTAGCATCGGCATAGAGGGTAGGCTCGGTTTTCGAAATGCAACTTCCCTTGCCAATGTAGCCTATCAAACTGCCTTGTTTATGGATGGAGGTGTTCCTAGCTTAGAAGTCCAAGTTCTAGCACCGCTTGATGACGAGACCGAAATGGACAAAAGCATCATAGTGCTAGCTGAAGAGTTGAAAGCAGATGTTAATCTGAACGCCAAGAGCCTTCGGGCTTACGGAAGAGAGATGGACCCTTATGTTATCACACGTGCGATAGCCGCTTTCGAGCGAACGCTCATCTCAGGAAACAGTCCGTATGACCAGTTTTTGAATGGTGATGCCTCAGCCCTTTCGCCCCAGCAGCAAAATGGAATGAACATTTTCTTCAGTACAGAAGCGAACTGCAGCGGATGCCATTCAGGACAAGATTTGAGCGACCGAACTTTTAGAAACATTGGTTTGTACGTTCATTACGAAGACAAAGGCCGAGAGCGTGTGACGGCGAACCCCGAAGACAATGGTAAATTCAAAGTTCCTACGCTCAGAAACATTGCAGTAACTGGGCCCTACATGCATGATGGATCTTTGCAAAGCCTAGAAGAAGTGATTGATCATTTTTCAGTTGGCGGGGTCAATCATCCGCTTCAAGACCCTTTGGTAACTGAATTGAACTTGACAGCTGAACAAAAAGCCGATTTGCTTGCTTTTTTAGAGAGTCTCACAGACCGTACATTCTTAGAAAACTCTGCTTTTGCGCCTTGACGTAATCGCCGTATATTTGAAAAAATGATTCTGCATAGAATAGTCGTTCCCAGTATTGTTCTCCTCCTTCTGTTAATTGGGGCGAATGGCTGCGTGCATAAAATAGAAGAGAATATTGACCTAAGCCCCACTGCGACGCCTTATACGATTGATATTCCGCCCTTTTTTCCTCCAATGGATATTCCTGCTGACAACCCAATGACGTTTGAAGGAATTGAATTGGGTCGCTTTCTGTTTTGGGAAAAAAAGCTTTCACTTGACAATTCAATTTCATGTGGAAGTTGCCATCTTCCGTCGGCCTCTTTTTCTGATCCTGAGCAGTTTTCAACTGGAGTAACTGGTGAGCAGGGTAATAGGCAATCCATGGCGTTGGTGAACATTGGTTGGGCGCGTGACTATTTTTGGGACGGAAGAGCCGTGACCATCGAAGAACAAATTCATGAGCCCATTCCGAACCCGATTGAAATGAACCAACCTTGGGAAGATGCGCTTGAAAAGCTGAGCTTAACAGATGTTTATCCTCCGATGTTTGAAGAAGCCTTCGGAACACCTGTAGTGACTGAGTTGCGCGCACGAAAAGCAATGGCTCAATTCTTACGCATCCTGATTTCAGCCGATTCCAATTTCGACCGTTGGAGAAGAGGTGAATACACGCTTTCTGAAAGTGAATTTAGAGGGTATGAATTGTTTCTGAAAGAGGGAGGAGATCCAGAACTTATAATTGGAGGTGAATCTGGAGCTGATTGTTTTCATTGCCACGTAGAAGCAGGCATGCAATTTTCAGACTATTTGCCACACAACAACGGATTAGACTCTGTCTTCGCTGACCTTGGTTATGGCGGAATCACAGGAAATCCACTCGAAAATGGGAAATTCAAAACGCCGAGTTTAAGGAACATTGAATTTTCTGCGCCCTTCATGCATGATGGTCGGTTTAGCACTTTGGATGAAGTAATTGATCATTATGACAGCGGAGGTTTGCCTTCAACAACTGTTGACCCATTCATGAAGTACCAAGATGGCGGATTAATGCTTTCGCCACAGAGCAAAGAAGACCTTATCAATTTTTTATTGACCTTATCTGACGAAGGGTTTATGACCAACCCTGATTTCCAAGATCCACATGAATGATTCCTTACGTTCAAACCTTGAGCGGGGCGAACTAAATTCGAAAGCCAATAGAAAATTTCTATTGAATCTGAAAAAGATGAATGAGAAAAAGCTCGATGCGCTTTTTCACAAGGAGCATGATGATGCTTTTGACCAGATAGATTGCCTCGATTGTGCCAATTGTTGCAAAACAACGAGTCCTATCTTCAGAGATCGAGACATTGATCGCTTGGCGAAACACCTTCGCATCAAGTCATCACAATTGGTTGAACAGCACCTGCATCAAGATTCTGACGGCGACTATGTTCTAAACTCAACTCCCTGCACCTTCCTCAATGAAGACAACACTTGCAGCGTATATAACTTCCGTCCGAATGCCTGTAAAGAGTATCCACATACTAATCGAAAAAAGATCAGCCAAGTCTTAGAATTGACACATAAGAACACGTTGATTTGTCCTGCTGTTGAACAGATTGTTGAGAAAATAAAATTGGGACTCCACTACGAACGCTAAGCATTTCGCATTTTTGATATACCTACAAGTGCATTGCATTGGCAGTGTATTTGAGCAAATTGGTCGAAAACCCTATTTAATGCGTATCCAATCTGTGAGAAGTCACGTATACCCAAGCATGAACAGCGCAAGGAATACATTGATTCGTTCAGCCATTTTCGCGCTTCTGCTGCTGCCCAATCTGGTATTCGGGCAATGTCCAGAAGCCTTTGATTTCAACGGTGACGTTGGAACAAATCCGTATTGGTATAGCTGCTCAGGAAATGATTACACACTCAATGTTCAATCGCCAGACGATTGGGGTGCGTATGAAATTGACTGGGGAGATGGCAGTGCTATTTTGTCTGGATTAAGTTGGACTTCACCCGTTTCAATTCCCCACACGTATACTGCTGCGGTAGACACGTTTATTGTTGTTATTTCTGAACTGATATCAGGCTGCACGGTGCAAGGTGTTCTTGTAATGGAAGAAGCAACTAGCGCCTCTATTCAAATTCCAGTTGGCGGATTGACACAAGCATGCGCACCTCAAGAACTGGAGTTCATCAACTCTGCTACCAACGTTTCTGAAACCACTATTTTCACTTGGGATTTCGGTGACGGCACTCCACCGCTTACATTTGATTACACCAACCTCAACCAGGTTGTGGCCCATGTTTATGAGCAAAACACGGTAGACTGTGAAACCGTTGTTTCCCTCTCTGCTGAAAATTATTGCAATACCATTCAAGGAGGAGCCTCAGAGGCAACATTTAATCCTATCAGAATTTGGGACATAGATGATGCGGCAATTACAGCTTCAGCTACTGTTCTGTGTTATCCTGACACCATGGTTACTTTTGCAAATACAACCGAACGAAACTGCTTGTTCCAAGGAAATATTTACCAGCGATATGAATACTGGAATTTTGGTGATTATTGGGGCGAAGGACAAGACTCAATCATTGATTGGACACCTTGGCCTCCTACCTTCCCAAATACCATTGCTTACCCCGGACTGGGAACCTATGAAGTGCAGCTTCTAGATAGTAACTTCTGTGGAATTGACACCGCAAATATTAGCATTACAATTGTTCCTCCGCCCATTGCAGACATCACCGCATCTGATGCTGTAATCTGTGTTGGAGAACCCATTACTTTTTTCCAAAACTCTTCAGGAGGAGCAGACAGCTATTCATGGAATTTTGATGACGGCATTGGCTGGTTGCCAACAGGTGGTGGAAACATCACATACGTATTTAATACCCCAGGAATCTACAATGTATGCAGCGCTGTCGGAATCCAATCATCAAATGGGGGCTGTGCTGATACCACATGCGTTCCCGTGCAAGTGCTCCCATCACCTATTGCAAATATTGGTTTTGACACGTTGATTGGTTGCGATGAGCTTACCGTTAATTATGATGACCAATCAACGGGCGCGGTAAGTTACATATGGAGCTTTGATGTGACGCCGTTTACCTTTGGCGGACCTGATCCTGGGCCTGTAGACTACGACTTGCCGGGGAATTATATTGTAACCCTTTCGGTTGAAGGCCTGAATGGATGTCTTGACACAGATCAAGAAGTAGTAACTGTTTTCGAATCTCCTGTGGTAGATTTTCTGGCCGCGAATGTGTGCGAAGGCACCCCAGCGAATTTCACAGACTTTTCAACCTCAAATCCAGGTGACCCTATCATTGGATGGCACTGGGAATTTGGAAATGGAGATGAAAGCTTCACACAAAACCCTACTTATGTTTTCAATACCGTAGGAATCTATGACATCATTTTAACTGTAACCACAGCCACTTGTTCTAGCACCATGACTTCTGAAGTTACCGTTGAACCAGGACCTGTCCCTTCTATGTTTCCAGACATTGACGAAGGCTGCTCCCCTTTGGATGTCTCATTCACTAACACCACTTCTGGCGCCACCAACTATCAATGGAATTTCGGTGATGGAACAGGAAGTAACGACCCGGCACCAACCCATACATTCATCAATTTAACGGAGACAGACTCGATTTACACAGTGGTTATGACCGCCTTTACAACATTCGGTTGTTCTGCGCCAGACACGGTATATGTGACTGTATTCCCTGGCGCTCAGGCATCATTTATTGACAATAGCAATCCGCCAGGATGCGCCCCATTCATGGCCATCTTTAACAACACCTCTGTTGGTGCTGACAGTTATTTCTGGAATTTGGGAGATGGAAACACAACCACCGAAACCAGTCCCACTCATTTATATGAGAATGAAACTGGATTCGTTCAAAACTTTGACGTTACACTGATTGCCTATAAAAACAACGGGTGCAATGATACCGCAATGACCAACGTGATTGTATATCCTACTCCAGATTACAATTTTAGCGTCATACCTGACTCTGCGTGTTCACCTTTGGTGGTAACAATGCCATTCATTCAAGGAATAAACACATTCGATTGGGATTTTGGTGATGGTTCAACAAACAGTTCATTCGCTACCCCTACTCACATTTATGAAAACGTTACTCCGAATCAATTAGAGTATACAATCACACTGATTGGGACCTCTGCTTTCGGTTGCGTTGACACCTCTTACGCCAATGTGAATATAGACCCCCAACCTACGGCACAGTTTACGTCATCTGTGACTACGGGTTGCTCTCCGCTTGAGGCAACATTCGAGAACACGTCCATACAAGCAGATAGCTACATTTGGATTTATGCCCCTGGAGATACTTCGTATACCTCTGACCCTATTCACCAACATACGTTCAGTAACACCACCAATCAGACTTTGACGTTCAACGTTGAATTGATTGCTGTTTCAGATGATGGGTGTGTTGATAGCTTCATTATTCCAATTCAAGTCTATCCTGAAGCAGAGGCCGCTATCTTCGACCCTGGAGATGGATGTCACCCTTATACAATCAACTTTTTTAACACGTCTAATAACGCTGATGAATACCAATGGGACTTTGGAAACGGTCTAATCTCGCTGGATGAAAATCCCACCACAATTCTCCAAAACCCGGGCGAAACAGACAGTACATACACGGTTCAACTCTTTGTTACTTCAGCAGATGGCTGCACTGATATAACCAGTTTAGACATTGTGGTGCATCACCAACCTGATAGTGACTTTAACATGAGCCAAGACGAAGGATGTCACCCTGCTCCTGGCACCCTTTTTAACAACAGCACGGGCGCTACCTCCTACCTATGGGATTATGGCGATGGATCCCAAAGCGATACAGTTGCACTTGAACATGACCATGAATTCACTTCTGTTTCAGCCAGTCCGGTAACATACAATGTTACCTTGACCGCTATAACCGATTTTGGATGCACGAACCAATCTTCACTTCCTTACACCGTCTTTCCTTTGATTACATCTGGTTTTGATGCCAGTGATGATGGCTGCTCACCCCTGACAGTGCTTTTTAACAATGAATCTCTGGGTGCATCAAATGGTTTTGAATGGGCTTTCGGAGACGGCAGCGTTTCGAACCAAACGAATCCTACCGTTACTTTTATCAACAATAGTGGACAAGACACTACCTATAATGTAATGTTAGTAGCTGAATCAATTTATGGTTGCGTTGACACATCGTATTTCCCTGTGAACGTTTTTGCTACACCAATCGCTTTAGCTGCCATTGACACCACCTTGGGGTGCTATCCTTTGGATGTTGTGTTCGAAAACAATTCTATTGGTGCAGACACCTATCAATGGGTTTATGGAACGGGCGATGTGAGCAATGTGGCAGACCCACTTCATACCTACATTTATTACAATTTCGGCGAAGCGCCGGTTTTCTATAACATCACACTGAATGCATACACAAACAGCGGATGCTCGAGCTCAGATCAACTTATAGTTGAAGTTCAACCGCCACTTGTTGCAGATGTTGATGGAAATTTAACTGGATGCTCTCCATTGACTGTTCAATTTGAAAACAACTCAGAAGGAGCTATTTCTTATTTCTGGGACTTCGATGACGGAAATACGCACACCATACCTGAACCTCAGCACATGTTCTTCAATGACACCCAAGATGACATCCTTTTTGAAGTCATAATGGTTGCTGAAGGCTACACAGGTTGTTTTGAT
Organism: Flavobacteriales bacterium; assembly: GCA_047636995.1. Classification (GTDB taxonomy): domain Bacteria; phylum Bacteroidota; class Bacteroidia; order Flavobacteriales_D; family Sanyastnellaceae; genus JAQWQB01. Next base: position 22,182 of record JBLIGQ010000006.1, read on the forward strand.
ACTGCTTATGTAAACGTGACTGTCTTCGCAACACCAAACGCCCAATTTACTGCTCAGCCGCAGCTTCAAGCATTCCCAGACACAGACATTGATCTTACCAATGAAAGTTCTGCAGGTGCATCAGCTGAATACATCTGGGACATGGGTGATGGAACGATTCTCTCAGGAGACAACCCTGGGAATTATGACTATGGCACTTACGGCACATTCACCATAACCCTTACCATAGACAATGGTGCCTGTCAAGACATGTACGAGCAAATTATTGAGATTACGCCCCCGCCTCCAATTGCTGCATTTTTAGGCCCCGCATCTGGTTGCGCTCCTCTGGTGGTTAATTTCCAAGATTTATCTGAATATGCATTGGCATGGAGCTGGAATTTTGGCGATGGAGGTACAGCAAGCGTATCAAATCCTTCGTATACTTATTATGCACCGGGAACGTATACCGTCACACTCACGGTTGAAGGACTATTGGCTGGCACTTCAGACACACAGGTTCAAACAGCCATTATTGAGGTTTACCCGCAAGCAATTGCTGCATTCTCTATTACACCTGACGAAGTTAGTATTCCCAGTGACCCGATCTATACTATTAACCTCTCACAAAATGCAACCACCTACATGTGGGATTTTGGGGATGGAACAACTTCTACCGAGTATAACCCGATTCATTATTACCAAAATGAAGGCTATTACACCGTTGAATTAACAGCCAACAACCAATACAATTGCCCAACAACTTATGTGCTCGTTGACGCCGTGTATGCTCAAGAAGAAGGAGAAATCAGCTTCCCGAACGCCTTTACTCCTACTTCGGAATCAAATGGTGGAGTCTACAATCCAAATGGTTTTAGCAATGACGTCTTCTTCCCTATTCACAAAGGAGTAGAAGAATTTCAGTTGCAGATTTTCAACAAGTGGGGGGAGCTATTATTTGAAAGTACTGATGTAAATATCGGTTGGGATGGACATTATCATAACGTTATTTGCAAACAAGACGTATATGCATGGAAAGTTAAAGCCAAATTTGTGGATGGAGAAGAATTTCTCAAAGCTGGCGACGTAACCTTATTAGTGAAGTAATGAGAACCACCCTGTTCACCACTTTACTTTTCTTGCTGGGCTTTTCAAGCCTAGGTCAAGACAACTGGTCTCGGATAGACCGGAAGGCTTTTGCTGATGCAGACTTTGCCTTTTACCAAGGTGATTATGCATTTGCAGAGAAAGTCTTCGCGCGGCTTTATGCCCAAGATTCATCCTATGCTCAATTAAACTTTGAGTATGGCGTGGTTCTCCTTGATTTCAAAAACAATAAAGCTTCTGCACTTAAGATGCTCAAAGGAGCATGTGACCAAGACATAAAAGAAGCCTTTTTCCATTACGGAAGAGCCCTTCATCAAACTCATCAATTCGATGAAGCCATTAACTCGTTTAATCGCTACTTGGTCTCTGGAGATGGAAAGTTAGATTTCAAAGAAGTACAACGCCAAATTCGCATTTCATTGAGGGCGAAAAAAGCAATCAATGCACCTGTAGATGTGAAGATAACGAACCTAGGCCCAAACATCAACACCAGCAACAAAGAGTATGTACCCTTGGTGACGCCAAACAATCAAGAACTCTTCTTTACAAGCAGAAGAAATGATAGCACCGCGAAACTAAAAGATCCCAATGGTGAATTCTTCGAAGACATCTATTCAGCTATAAAAGTAAAAGAAGGCATTTGGGGTGAGGTCAAGAACATAGGACAACCTGTGAACAGTGAAACTCATGATGCTACAGTCAGTATTTCTGGAGACGGAAACACCATGATTATATACCGCACCAATGAAAACCTTACGGGAGGAGATTTGTACATTACTGAATTGAAGAAAGAGAAATGGAGCAATCCAGTAAAACTACCGTCAACCATTAATTCTGAATACCAAGAGGCAAGCGCTGCCATTTCACCAGATAAGAACACCCTATTCTTCAGCAGCAATCGTCCAGATGGTTTCGGCGGAAAAGACCTCTACAGAGTGCGCATGCTCCCGAATGGAAAGTGGTCACTTCCAAAAAACCTAGGACCGTCTATCAATACCCCTTATGACGAAGACGCTCCCCACATGGACATTGATGGGAAAACACTCTACTTCGCTTCGCAAGGCCATTCAACCATTGGTGGTTTTGACTTATTTAGAACAAAAGAGCTCGACTTCGATGTTTGGTCTTCTCCTGAAAACCTCGGTTATCCCGCCAATACGGTTGAAGATGATATTTTCCTTTCGGTAGATGCAGGAGGTCGAAAAGGGTATTTCTCTTCAGAGCGACCTGGCGGATTTGGACAACAAGATTTATATGAAATTGACTTTATATACAGACAGCAACAACAGCTTGTTATAAAAGGAGAAACACGGGCTTTGAATGGCCTTCCGCTTGCAGGTGTGATTACTGTTATTGATGAAGATCAAAAAACGGTGCAAGGAATCTATAGAGGCAGTGAGAGTTCAGGGAAGTTCATTTTGATCCTTAACCCAATGACTGCTTATAAAATTGTTATTGAAATTGACGGATACAAGACGATTTCAGATGATTTGATTTTCGAATTCCCTCTGTCGAAAACCGACCAGCAGCAGGCACTTGCACCCTATATGTTCCAACGACTATGAGATTGTTTATCATCATATGGTCCCTTTTGCTGTTGACGTTCACAACTTCCATAGCACAAGATGCGCACTTTACGCAGTTTTATGCAGCACCTACTCACTTGAGTCCTGCATTTGCCGGAACCACTGTGCAATCTAGACTCAGCACCAATTACAGAAACCAATGGCCTTCTATACCTGGCGCATTTGTAGCTTACAATGTGGCTTATGATCATTATGCCCCCGAACTCAAAAGTGGGTTTGGAATCTTAGCTACGCATGAGCGTGCAGGAAGTGGCGCGTTAAGAAGCAGTTCTGTATCTGCACAATATGCCTATGAAGTGCGCATAACAAGGCAATTGTTTTTTAGACCCGCACTGCAGTTTACCTACAGCAATAGAAACATCAATTTCAATGACTTGGTTTTTGGCGATCAATTGATCCGTAATAATGACCCAACTTCCGTTGAAGAAAACGTCTTCCAGCCCATCAATTTCTTCGATATGTCTAGTGGTGGTTTGTTCTACTCTCCTAAGTTCTGGTTTGGAGCAGCTTTGCACCACATCAACCAACCCAATGAGAGTCTTTACCCAGACCGAATTGGCTTGCTACCGAGAAAAGTTTCTATGCATGGCGGATACCGATTCAAATCAGGATCTGGTGGCCACTACAGAAAAAGCGGAAACGAAATTGTTGTTGCTTTCAATTATAAAAAGCAAGGCGAGTTTAGTCAACTTGACTTAGGAGCTTACTGGGAAATTGACCCCTTAGTTCTTGGTGTCTGGTACAGAGGACTACCTGTATTTAAAAGCAATGATTATGGCTATGCCAATCAAGACGCCGTTGCGATACTGGCAGGCATTGGAACAAATAAATTTAGATTTGCTTACAGTTATGACATCACCGTTTCACAGCTTTCTGTTGGTGCATCTGGTGGTGCACATGAAATCTCCATTGTCTACGAATGGGCGAACAAACGAAATGCACATTTAAGTAAAAGACGCGTTGTCCCGTGTGCTAAGTTCTAAAATTACTAGTGATTTTCACTACCTTATTGGTTGAAAACGAACCAATACCACCCTATGAAATTTGCCGCATTTATCCTTGTGCTGGTAGGCTTATCTAATTTTGTTGCAGCTCAAAACTACTGTGGCTTTGACCAGCTGCGCGCCGGCTATCTGCAAACCCATGAGCAAAAAGAAGTTGAAACTGAACTCAACTTCCAAATTTTAAATCAAATGAACGCCCTTCGCAATGGTCAGCGCTTGGGCATTGTTACCGTGCCTGTTGTTGTCCATGTCTTGCATCAAAATGGTGAAGAAAATATTTCTGACAACCAAATAGAAACGGCCATAGAACAGTTAAATGCTGCTTTTGAAAATGTTGCTCCATTCATAAACCCAGACGGAGTAAATACAGAAATTCGATTTTGTCTTGCCGGAACAGACCCTGATGGTGAATATACCACTGGTATTGTTCGCACAGAGACAGAATACACAGAAGTGTTTGTTCCTTCTCAGGAACTAGCCATGAAGGATGTGAGCAGATGGGACCCATTTAACTACCTCAACATTTGGCTCGTTAAAGAACTGGTAAGAGAACCGAGCAACTATGGAGTCATCGGATTTGCAACCTTTCCTGATCAACATGGATCTGACCTTGACGGAGTGGTAGTGGAAGCTGAATTTTTCGGCACAACCCTAGACTACAGCAAAGTGCATATACATGAAATTGGACATTACTTAGGCCTTTATCACACGTTCCAAGATGGCTGTCAGAATGATGATTGCCAAACTTCAGGTGATTGGATTTGCGATACACCCCCAGACCAGCAAGCATTTAGCTTTTTGTGCTATGATGGCGCCAACACCTGTGACACAGATGACGATGATTTGAGTGATAACAATCCGTTTAGGCCAATTGAAATGGGAGGCACAGGTGATGCACTGGACGAAAAAGACAATTTCATGGATTACTCCAATTTGTACTGCATGACTCAATTTACCAATGAACAAGGCTTCCGAATGAAAGCAGTGCTTACAGATGTACGTTCTTCCCTAATTGAGGGTAACCGCTGCTTGACCCCTTGTGAAAACCCTTTTGAAGCCGCTATTTCTGCTAGTGCTTCGGAAACAGTTGTAGGTATCCCAATTGCATTTACTGTAACTGGGGGCCCTTATGTAGGGGTCAATTGGTACATAGATGATGAGAATGCTGGAACAGGTGATTCGTTTGTGTTTCCCGCTGCAGCAGAGGGTCAATTCGAGATCCTCGGCGAGGTTTACAATGAAGAAATAGGTTGTTATCAGGAGTTTATCTTCGCCATAAACGTTGAATGCGGTGTTTCTGCATATTTCGAATCAACAACTTCCAATATTGGCACCGGAATGGATCTTACATTCAACACTACTTCAGAAGGAGTCACCTCCTATAACTGGATGATTGACGGCGTCACGGTTGGAAGTGATGCTGCAGTGACCCATACGTTCAACCAAGAAGGCATTGTGGTAGTGACCTTAGAAGTTTCAAATGGACTTTGCACTGACTCCTATTCATGGAACATTAATGTAGGCGACTGCGTGAGTGGCAATGAATCTAATGTCTGGTTTTTTCAATTGACTGAAAATGCTGATTCTCACGGATTTGATTTCAACTTTTCAGGGATTGATCTTCTGATGTCAGAATATGTTGACTTTGAAGAATACAGCCACAACAAGTCGTCATACTGTGATATGGCTGGGAACTTGAAATACGCTTCAAACGGAAATAAAATTTTTGACAAGAACACCAATCCCCTGCCAAATGGCGACATCATTGGTGGACCTTCTGCACATTATGGCGGCTGTTTCATTGCCGTACCAGAGAGTGAAAATCTGGTGTATTTCTTCTCTTCAGCTGAGCAAAACTCTTATTCTGAAGGGCTGCGTTATTCCATCATAGACCATGATCTAAACAACGGACTAGGTGATGTGACTGACGTAAAAGATGTACTCATTGAAACTACTAATAACGAATCATTCTCAACCGTTCGCCACTGTAATTTGCGCGATTTCTGGCTTACATTTTACGACTTCGCCGAAGGCAGCATAAAGGCCTATCTAGTAGACCCATCTGGTGTTGCTTCTGAACCTGTAGTTTCACAATTAAACCTAGAATTAAACCCACTCTATGGAACTTCTCCGCTTGAACTCAACGGACCTGGAAATAGGATGATGATCGGATCCTTCATCTTAGAATTTGACCCTGCTACGGGAGAAGCATCTGTGATCCAAGAGATTCAATCAGAATTCCTTAGTGCATACACCTTCTCAAAAGGAGAGCAATATTTGTATTACATGGCCGGTGACTTAGATATTCAGCTTTATCAAATAGACCTATTTGATGACCCCGATGACTGGAACGCTAATACACAGAGCATTTTTGAGGGGAGCATAAGCGATTTTGGAAAAGGACTTCAATTAGCCCCAGATGGGAAAATTTACCATGCGGCAGACATCTCAGCATGGATTGGGGTGATTGAAAACCCTGACTTACCAGCAAACGAGGTTCTCTATGAACCCAATTTCGCCTTCATTAACGAGAACATCAATGGCTTCTCAAACTTCCACCACAGCTACGTCTACGGACCAAGCTTGTTCACCTCTGGTGCGCTTGAGGTTTGTGCTGGCGAAGAACATGATTACAACATCTTCGCCGCAGAATGCCTGAATGAAATTGTTGGATGGGAGGTATATGGAAATGCAATCATCACTGAAAATCAAAACGGAAGTGTGCATGTGACTTTTGAAGAAGAAGGGGCTGTGCAACTGATTTCTTCAGTCAACCTCTTCTGCGGAATTGTAGCAGACACACTGAACATTACGGTATCATCTGGCCTCCCGCTTAACCTAGCAGGAAATCAACCCATTTGTGAGAATGAGACTGTTACAATTGATGCTGGAGATGGCTATGATACCTATGAATGGCAAGATGGCTCAACAGAACAAACCTATGCGGCTGAGGCAGTAGAAACGGTTGAAATAACAACAACCATTGGCGTCTGTAATTACAATCAAACCATAGAAATTGGTCCAGAAATACCTGCCGTTATTTATTTGGGCGAAGACTTATTCCTCTGTGATGGCGAAATAGTTGTCTTAGACGCAGGAACCAATTTCTCTGATTTCATTTGGCAAGACGGAACTCAAGGATCAACCTACACAGTCTATGAAGATGGCACTTACTACATAACAGCAAACACCCCCTGTTTCGTTACAGATACATTGGTAGTAACAGATTGTGATCAAGAAGTAGACAACGTGAATGAGTTGAATGCTTTTGGAGACATTTTGATGCCAAACCCTGTGACCACCTCACTTCGACTTGTAACGGGAATTCCTGCAGAGAGCTGGACCATCCAAGACGCAAGAGGAAGAATCATTGACCAAGGAGTTATCAATGGGAAAATTCAAATAGACATTAACACCCAGCACTACGCTATAGGAATGTACTTCTTGAAGCTAGAAGGCAATGAACCAAGGGTACTAGAGTTTATAAAAATCGACTAAAGGATATTGACTTCGCGTTCCAGTTGAACGCCAAATTTAGAATAGACATCATCTAAAATGCGCTGGCTGAGATCATATACTTCTTGGCCAGTTGCATTTCCATGATTAACCAGTACAAGCGCTTGCTTGCTGTGTACACCACAATCATTTTCACGAAATCCTTTCCACCCTGCTTTTTCAATAAGCCAACCGGCCGCCATTTTAACCTTACCATCTCCAGCGGGATAGGCAGGTGCATCTGGCCATTCTATTTTCACTTTTTCATGCACTTCAATTGGTACCACAGGATTCTTGAAGAAGCTTCCTGAATTCCCTAACACTTTTGGATCTGGAAGTTTGCTAGAACGAATGGCTATGACAGCGTCAGCTACATTTCGAAGTGTTAATTCAGAAACCTTCATGGCCTCGAGTTCTGCCTCAATGGCGCCATAACTGGTGTTGAATGAAGGGGTCTTACGCAGCCTATATGCCACGTGCGAAATCATATACTCTCCTTTAAGTTTCTGCTTAAAGACACTTTCGCGGTAGCCAAATTCACAGTCCGTCTTTGAGAATCTATGTACCTCTCCGGTCTGTAAATGCACCGCTTCGAGGTATTCAAAAACCTGTACAATCTCTACACCATATGCACCAATGTTTTGCATTGGACTTGCCCCCACGTTACCGGGAATGAGCGCAAGGTTTTCAATCCCTGCCCAATTCTGCCCTATTGCATGTTCAACCAAGGCATGCCAATTTTCTCCCGCACCGACCCTGACGATGTAATCATTTTCATCTTCGCTTTCGAGCGCAATGCCCTTAATGCGATTGAGCATAACCATTCCATCCACGTTTTTCGTGAACAAAACATTGCTTCCTCCCCCCAAAATTAGATGATTTAACCCCTTCGCGTTAGCAAAAGAAGCCGCTTCTCTGACGTCCTCAACAGAAGTTATTTCAGCAAGATGTGCTGCCTCAACATTGAAGCCAAAGGTGTTGAGCGATTTGAGCGATTGGTGTTGTAGTATTTTCACAAAGTAAATGTAGAGATTCAGATGTGATGCTCAAAGATGCACCGCTGTATAATCTTGACTACCTTCGCGCCATGTCTATCAAGAATCAAAAAGCCATTCTATCTAAACTTAGAATTGAATCGCTTAATCCAATGCAAGAAGCGGCGCAAGACGCCATTCATTCCAACAAGGAAGTATTGCTGCTTTCTCCTACTGGAAGTGGAAAGACGCTGGCCTTTCTATTGCCCATCATTTCAAGATTGGACCCTAATATTGATGAAATTCAGGTCCTGATTTTGGTGCCTTCCCGTGAGTTAGCCATTCAGATAGAATCTGTGGTGCGCGATATGGGTTCTGGGTACAAGACCAATGCGGTATACGGAGGGAAATCGTTCACGAAAGACCGCAGTGACACGAAACATGCACCGGCTATTTTGATAGGGACACCCGGACGAGTTGCGGATCACTTCCGCAGAAGCACTTTTTCAGTAGAAGGCATTAAAACATTGGTTTTGGATGAATTCGACAAAGCACTGGAGATCGGTTTTGAGACAGACATGATGGACATTCTTTCGCGTTTACCCAATCTCACGCAACGCATTCTCACCTCTGCAACACAAGGTGTAGACATTCCCTTTTTCGTTGGGCTTCATAATCCTGAGCGCATTGACTTTTTGGGAACAGGAGAATCACAACTGACCGTTAAGCGCATTACTTCGCCCAGCAAAGATAAGTTAGAAACGCTCGTAGATGCACTTTGCCACCTCGGAAATCAGCCCGGGATTGTCTTCTGTAATTTCAAAGACAGCATCCAACGTGTGAGTGACCATCTGACTGAAAAAGGCATCCATCATGGCTGTTTTTATGGCGGAATGGAACAGATGGATAGAGAGCGCGCCTTGGTCAAATTCAGAAATGGAACCCACCAGCTTATTATTGCCACTGACCTTGCTGCACGTGGACTAGACGTTCCTGAAATTAAATTTATTCTTCACTATCACCTTCCCTTGCGAAGCGAAGAATTCACGCACCGTAACGGTCGAACTGCCCGCATGCACAGTGAAGGTTCAGCATATGTGCTCTGGTGGAAAGGAGAACAGCTCCCCGGATTTATTGGTGAGCTAGAAGAAGAATTCTTGGGTGATGCTCCCGTTCCCGCTGCCGGAAATTACAGGACATTGCTGCTGTCTGGCGGACGAAAAGACAAGATTTCGAAAGGTGACATTGCAGGATTATTTTTCAAACAAGGAGAGCTATCAGGTGATGAGCTTGGTACCATTGAACTCAAATCAGACTGTGCTTTTGTAGCTGTAAGATCAGACAAGCTTGACCAGGTTATTGACAAGGTGAATGGCGGTCGAATTAAGCGAAAAAAGGTGAAAGTGCGCGAAGTTTAAACGTACGAATGACTTGAATTCAACTTCAATTTGCATCTTGCAAATGGAACGCCAGTCACATGAAGATTCTCAAAACTACATTTAAATGGATGCTTAGGGTGTTAAGCATACCCCTCATCTACACTGCCATAAGCTTAATTCTATCCTACATTCCCGTGGGTTCAAATGACCCAGCACCACAAAAAACAGAATCGGTTTTTCTGCACAGCAATGGCACGCATACAGACCTCATTCTGGCTAAAAATCAAGTTGACAAACGCATTCTAAATGACCTACAACAGAGCTCTTCAGATCTTTTTTTTGCCTTTGGGTGGGGCGATGAAGATTTTTACATAAACACACCTACTTGGGCAGAATTGAAGTTTTCTACAGCCATGAAAGCACTCTTTTGGCCTTCTGAAACGCTCATGCACGTGGTGAGACATGACCAACAACTAAGCGATTGGAAAAAGGTGAAGGTATCACCTGAACAACTTGCTGTTTTGAATGAGGAACTTCTGAAAGGCTTTGCGAAAGCAGAAAACTACACCAAAACACATCTTCCGGGGCACAGCTATTTTGGACATGATGAGTTCTACAGAGGTGAGGGCAGTTATAGTTGTTTAAATACCTGCAATAGCTGGCTCAATAGTGCTCTGAAAGAGGCCGATATTAAAACGGCACTGTGGACTCCCTTTGACTTTGGAATTATGCACTGGCATGAATGAAAAATGCATTCGCCTCCGCATTCAAAATGGAAAACACCGTTCTGCCTAGGTTAAATTCTACCTGAATTCAATTGACTACCTTTGCAGACTTTTTCAAACATACAGCATGACGGCAAAAATCTTCAAGAACTTCACCTTTAATCCTAAGAATGATATTCTCTCAGGACTCACTGTAGCTTTGGCGCTTGTGCCTGAGGCAGTGGCTTTTGCGTTTGTTGCAGGTATTGACCCACTCGTTGGGCTGTATGGTGCTTTTATGATGGGAATTGTTACCGCTATGTTTGGTGGGCGTCCGGGAATGATTTCTGGTGCTACCGGAGCCATGGCAGTAGTTATGGTCTACATGATCAAACAAGGAAACGATTTTGGTTTAGCAATGGATCAGCCCATGGAAAACCTTGGGTTACAATGGCTCTTCATCACCCTGCTTATTGTTGGTGTGATTCAGATTGCTGCTGGTGTTTTCAAGTTAGGGAAGTTCGTGAGGTTGATTCCACACCCTGTAATGATGGGCTTTGTGAACGGACTAGCTATTGTTATTTTCCTGTCTCAGCTAGGGCTTTTCAAAGAAACCGTAAATGGTGAAAAAGAGTGGCTGTCTGGCAGTGCTATGTACATCATGCTAGCGCTTGTAGGATTGACCATGGCCATTATGTATTTCCTTCCAAAACTCACTAAAAAGATTCCTGCAGCTTTAATCGCAATCGTTGTTGTGGCTTCCATAACCATCTTTGGCGGTGTTGAAGCCAGTACCGTTGGTTCATTCATTCGTGATGGCGGGGGCGAAGGGCTACAAGGTGGACTGCCCACCTTTCAGGCACAAATATTCTCCTTGTTTGGCACGCTAGAAGGCAACTGGTCAATCATTCTTTCAACGGCGTTTCTCTTGGCGGCAGTTGGTTTGATTGAATCACTTATGACCTTGAATTTGGTAGATGAAATTACAGAGACCAGAGGAAGTGGAAACAGAGAATGTGTAGCTCAAGGGAGCGCCAACATATTGAACGGACTCTTTGGAGGAATGGGAGGTTGTGCAATGATTGGACAATCAATTATTAACGTGAATTCAGGCGGAAGAGGAAGACTCTCAGGAATTGTTGCCGCCATTGCACTCTTGTGTTTTGTGTTGTTCGGTGCACCCTTGATTGAGCAAATTCCCATTGCCGCGTTGGTAGGCGTAATGTTCATGGTAGTGATTGGCACCTTTGCTTGGAGTAGCTTCAGAATTCTATTCAAGATTCCGTTACCAGATGCCATTGTGTTAATCACAGTTTCGGCAATAACTGTTTGGCAAGATCTAGCCATTGCTGTGATCGTAGGTGTGATCATGTCTGCGCTAGTATTTGCTTGGAAGAATGCCACAATGATTCGAGCGCGGAAACGCATGAAGGAGGATGGGACGAAAGTGTATGAAATCTGGGGACCACTCTTTTTTGGTTCAACAACCAATTTCAATGCGAAATTCGACCCGAAAAGTGATCCAGACAAAGTTGAGATCGACTTCATAGAGTCCAAGGTTAGTGACCATTCAGGCATTGAGGCCATTCGAAATCTGACTGACAAATACCATGAACTTAGCAAAAAGGTCAAGCTCACACACCTCAGCCCAGAATGTACTTCACTATTGCTTAAAGCAGACCCCGAGTTTGACGCAATTATAGAGCGCTCTATTGATGACCCTAGGTATTACGTTGTTACAAACGCACTGGATCAGGAAGTGTAAGAATCCTAAATTTTCATTTTGGCTATTTTAATCCCGGCAACCCCAACTGTTCCTGCGAAATCATAAAAACCCGTGGCATTTTTTCGTGTATTATACTGCTCCAGTAAAGTGGGGAATCTGTTCTGAACACAAGTCTAAAAGCCCCTTATCGTAAGTACACACCTTCTTGTTGAAAGTGAGCCAGAAAGACTTTGAATAGGCTGAGTTGGGTGAGTATATTTACCCATGAATCGTTTACTACTTCTACTTCTACTTCTGCCATTCTCAATTTCGGCACAAGTAATCCAAGAAAGTTTCCGTTTAGACAGCGAAACGGGCCTATCTCAAAACAATGCCACAGAGCTATGTTTGGATGGTTCCGGACGCTTGTGGATTGGCACAAATTCTAGCCTTCATACCTACAACGGATTTTCATCTAAGATTCTTACTCAGGTGCAATCAAAGGTGCTGGGCTTGGAATTCAGAGAAGGACTGATGTATTGCATCACTGTAAAAGGCGCCCATGTCTTTGATGCGAATGGAACACAAACCAAAATCATAGAGTGGGCTCAACCTAGTGCATATAGTTATGCCATTCTAGATGACGGAATTGCACTGCTCAATGATGAAACGAATGCCTATTTGTTCTTTGATTTCGACCTCGAAAAGCAAAAATGGCCTTCTTCAACGAACAAGAATACAGTCACGTTTTCTTCTGATGCCCAATATTTCGACCTAAAAGACGGGAAAATTGAATGTGACAAAGACGGCATTCGGATTTTAGGAGCACAAACACAATTAGTTGCAAGCACTTTCAACTTTGCAGCAGTTAAATACGAATCAAACAGGTGCTTTTTCGCCACAGATGAGGGGCTGATTGAGGTCTCTGAAAACACATTGACTGGAGACATCACTACTCAAACACATTTTCGAAACGAAAAAATTCAGTCGCTCCTCCTTGACAGGAACAACAACTTGTGGCTTGGAACAGCAGAACATGGGGTCTTCTTAGTTCACCGAAACGCTTTGCACTCAGAACTGTTCCCAATGAATTCTTCTTCCAGCTCAACGGAGTGCAATGAAATCTTCGAATACGACAATAAGCTGCATGTTGCTACATCAAGAGGGGTGCTCCCACTTGGAAAACATTCCTCCTATTTGAATGCCCAAACAAAAGGGTTGCATTGCACCTCTGGGGCCAACTCCGGAGGAATGGTCATTGTGGGATCTCACGAAGGTCTACACCGCTATTTAAACGGCCAATTCATTCGGGTGTATTCAATACGAACTGATTCTCTGGCGAACTACATAACCCACGTCATAGAGATCGAAAAAGGCTTCTTGGCCAGCTCAAAACGTGGATTTGTGCAGTTGAGTAAAAACGGAAAAGTAGTGAACATCTATTCGTATGAAGGCTTAGGAATAGATGGCTATGCGAATCATTTTGTTCAGGATGGCGAAGGATATAGAGTTGCAGCAACATCAGGTGTCTACTTCTTAAATGCAGACATGAGCATCCAACGTAAACTGACCAGTCAAAATGGCGCTGTTACTATGACGACCCTCTTTGATGGAAAATTATACTGCACTACATCTGATGGATCCTTGTGCTTTGAGGAGGGCGGGAAATTAACAGTTGAAAAATCCTTCGACCAAGAATTACTGAGTATTTCTAGTTACAAAAAGGATGGTTTATGGCTGGGTTCTTCGTCAGAAATTATTCAATACAAAAAGGGCGCAGTACATTCATACGGCTTGCAAAACGGCTTTCCGATCAGTGGATTCAACCAGCATAGCCATTACTCAGATGATTCCGGTCGCTTCTACTACGGAGGTGAGGGAGGAGTGCTTCGTTTCCACCCGAAAGCGTTCTCTACCATCACTCAAGTAGATGCAGTATTCCACGTTTCAACTAATGACAGAATCTTAGCACAAGAAGACATCCTCAACTTTGAATACACAGTAGAAAATTTGGTGCTCACAACTGAATTAGTCTCCATTACAGACAAAGCAAGCAGTGCCCTTTTTTATCAAATGGACTCTACAAAAGTAGATTTAAAGGGAGAAGACCAAGTACTCATTGAACTTCCTTATGGCGAATCTGAAATCACCTTCACCGTTTACCACAAGGGGACTGATGAACCAGTGGTGCATCACATTAAAATGATTCGGGCCATTCCTTTTTATGCAGAACTGTGGTTCAAGGCTGCAATGCTGGTTCTAGGATTGATCTTGCTCATTGGAATCATTAGTTTCTTTCGTCTTGCCATCGTACGGGCCTTACTTCGAAGAGAACGCGCAGACAAGCATAAAAATGAAGAACGCCTCCAAGTTTCACGTGAATTAAATGAGGACCTTTCAAAGCGTTTTACAGCTCTAATTGCCGCCATCAAAAAAGGAGATACAGAAGCTATTTCGCCAGAAAATTTAGCCAAAGGGTCACAGGAACATTTGCGCGAAACAATGTGGGCCATGCGAGACGAAGACATCAGTTTTCATGGTTTGTTAAAGCACATCAAAAGCTACCCAGAGCAGAACAAGGCCCTATCACGCATCAACGTGAAATTGATGAAAGGTGATATTGCTGATTTTGATATGAATCCAGTTCTTGCCATCAGTATCTTCAGAATAGCTAAAGAAGCCATCAATAATGCGGTACAACACGCTGTTACAGACGAGTTCATCGTAGAAATTGAACAAGAGAAAAGTGAAATCATCATCACGCTCCAAGACAAAGGCAAAGGCTTCAATGTGAATGCCATGCGAGAAGGAGATGGCGTGCGTGCTATGAAAGCTTTCGCGAAACATGTAGATGCAGAATTCAAAATCATGTCGTCTCCAGGGGCCGGAACAGAGATTTTTGTGACGTTTAAAAAATAAGAATAGTGCTTATATAGCACTTCGATTTAGGACGGGACAGCCCACAGAAGTCAAATCCCTTCTGATGCGCACAAGATCTTTTTCATCCTTCCTAAAGTGACCACATTTTCATTATCCTTGTGTCCCAATTCACCCCAAAAACAGAACCCATGAAAAGCATAAAACTCTTTGTATTGCTCTCAGTAGTAGCCCTTAGTTTGAACAGCTGCTTGAGCATGAAATTGGCTGAAAACATCACTGCAAAAGAAGAGTACCCAGGTGAGTATTTTAAAGATGACACTTTTAAAGTGACGGTTAACAACCTTGATGACAAGAAAACAAAAATTCGAGTGGTTGACAAAGTGACCAAAGAGGAATCCATTAAAATGGAAATTGCTCCCACCTCTCAAGTAGAGCTTCTTGTTAAAGGGACTGATATAGTTCTAATCAGTAAATCAGCTAAGGTAGAATACAAGTTTGAGCTCACTGGTGAATGAAAAAAAGGCTCATCTATTTTCTTTCAAACCTTTTTCCAGAGCACTTCGCGAAGCGCGCGTACCATGTTTTGACCCATCCACAGATAAAAAAACTTCGTCCGCAGGAACTGGAGGTTTTAGACACCGCTGAAAAAGAACAATTCGATTTCAACGGGACCAAACTCGCCACATACCATTGGCCCGGAAAAGGAGAAAAAGTGCTCTTCATCCACGGGTGGGAAGGACAGGCGGGGAACTTCTATGAGCTCATTGAAAGACTCAAAAATACTGACCTGAACCTATTCGCATTTGATGCCCCAGCACATGGATTTAGCAGCTCAGGTAAAACAACATTATGGGTTTTCGGCGATGCCGTTGCCGCAATGATTGAGTACATTAAACCTGATTATCTTTTAAGTCACAGTTTCGGCGGAGTAGCCACTACCAGCGCGCTCAAGAATAATCCGAACTTCAAGATCAGCAAATACATATTGCTTTGTCCTCCAGATAGTTTTAGCGAACGCATTGATCAAATAGCTGAGATGGTTGGCATTTCGAGCAAGGTTAAATCGGTTCTTAAAGCTCAGATTCAGCATGAAATTGAACTGCCCATAACAGATCTCAGCGTGTCCAATTTCGTGAAAACAATCACCATTCCTGAAGTGCTCATTTTGCATGACGAAGCAGACAAGGTGGTGCCCATTGAACAATCATTGCGCGTAGCGCAAAACTGGTCTGTAGCGCAGCACATCACCTTAAAAGGAACAGGTCATTTTAGAATTTTAAGAGATGACAAAGTGCATGCACGGATAGAAGCATTTTTTAATCGTGACTGACTCTTTTCAGGCGAGAGGTGTTCCCCTACTGCTATAGCCTCCAGCTCAAATCACCTTCCCCATTTGGAGAATCATTGGACGGCCGCTGCCCTCTACTCTATAACCGAAACCTTAGCTGCAACTACAAAGTTCTTCTGAACGTCTACAAAGTTGATGTTGGAGGAATGGATATTGTCACGAGCTTCGCCTAGGGAAGGGGCTCGAAATAATCCTAAGGTAGCAGCTTGAAAAAAAAACAAAAACATAACGAGCACATGAAAAACGAAATCGCAAACCAGAACGGTCAAGGCTATTTAGTGATAGACAGTGCGGGAATAGAATCTGTCATCAGCGTCTTGAAAGAATTTCAAGAAGACAAATTGATTGAAGTAAACGGAAGTACCTTTACCCTCCTAAATGAACAAGAATTGGGAATTCTACGTTTCTAAAAACCTATCCGATATGAAAAAAGAACTCATTTATCTTTTTGTTTTTAGTCTTCTCTTTTCAATGTGTACCCCACCAATGGAACCGCGTGTCATAAGCGCTAAAATGGATTATGGCGCAGTCTATTACGCTGAAGAACCCAAAGCATTATTGATCCTGTTCCCCGGTTTTGGCGGTGACGATAAATCCATAGAACGTGAGTTCACTATTATAGAAGCAGCCAATCAACGCGGCATTGATGTGTTGTTAATGAACTTCAATCAGCGCTTAACCCTCTCTTCTGATGAGCTCAATTCATTGGCCACCCAGGTTTCGAAAGAGTACACTCTGATTGGAAAAGAACTCCCCATGTACATTGGTGGCTATTCAAGTGGCGGCAACGTAAGCTTTTTGCTCGCAGATCATCTTCTTGCTGATACCGCTCTTGCACAACCAGCTGGCATCTTTTGTGTTGACTCACCGTTAGACTTGTACGCGCTTTACAACGCTGCTCTCCGCACCATCAACCGTGATTTCTCTGAACCTGCCATGCAAGAAGCGCGCATGTTAGTTAACCTCTTCGAAGCAAATCTAGGTAAACCTAAAGAAAATCTTTTTCGGTATGAAGCTGCTTCTGTGTATACTGATACTACCCAAAACATGCGGAACGTCGAACACCTGAATCTGATTAAGGTGCGCTTGTACACAGAGCCTGATACCATGTGGTGGCGTGAAAATCGTGGGGTGAGCTACGAAGATATGAATGCCTATACCCTGCAAGCTTTGGCAGAGCAACTCTCAGCTATTGAAGGTTCTAATGTTGAGTTGATTCAAACCACCAATAGCGGATTCCGGGCAGATGGAAGAAGGCATCCACATTCATGGTCTATTGTAGAGCAAGAAGGATTGTTCAAGTGGATGTTTGGGGAGGATTGAACACCAAATCAACCAACACTTTTACCCTACATTCTCTCGAATTCTGCCCCATAGGACGCCAATACTGTTTCATGCCAATGAGGTTGATGATGAGGTCATAGTTTTGGATTCCATCAAAGCGTATTACGCATGAAAAACCTCAAAACTAGTGTCCTATTCAAAATCAGCATCATCTGTGTGCTCATCCTTCTACTCCTTCTTCCAGCCAGCTTGATTCAAAGCCTCATTCATGAACGCGAATCTACCAGAAGCGCAGCGGCCCAGGAAATTGGCGGAAAATGGGGGTTAGCCCAAACCATCACGGGGCCATTCATCTCTATTCCCTACAATGAATTTGCATCGAACTCTCAAAACCAACAGAGCCACCGAAGAGATAAGGTTCGAAAATGGATGCATTTCATGCCAAACAACCTGTCCATTGACGGACAGGTTAATCCTGAACTAAAAAGTAGAGGCATTTTTGAAGTGGCGGTATATGAATCAGCGCTTTCACTCAACGGAAACTTCAGCCCCATTGATGTATCGTTGTTTGATATCCCCAAAGAAGACATCCTCTTTGACAAAGCTATTTTAAGCCTCGGGATTACTGACCTCAAGGGAATCGAAAACCAAATTGAGATAAAATGGGACACTTCTAACCTCTTCTTTAATTCAGGAATGCTAACCCAAGATCTTGCATACAGCGGGCTTCACGTGCCACTAAACCTTGCATATAATGATTCTGTTTCTCACACCTTCCACCTTGATTTAGCGCTCAATGGAAGTGAAGAAATTTATTTCACCCCCATCGGAAAAACGACAGATGTAAACCTCTCATCGCCTTGGCCAGACCCGAGCTTTTGGGGTACTTTTTTACCTGATGAAAGGGAGGTGAATGAAGACGGATTCACCGCCCATTGGAACGTACTGCACTTAAATCGGAACTTCCCACAAGCATGGACGGGCAGTGGGTACAACGTGCAGGATAGTGCTTTTGGCGCCAAGCTTATTCAAGGGGCAGACACCTACAAAAAATCAAATCGTGTAGCCAAGTATGCCATCCTCTTTATCGGACTGACCTTTTTGGTGTTCTTCTTTGTTGAGGTCATGCAAAAAGTCTTCATCCACCCTATCCAATACCTCTTGGTTGGATTGGCCTTAGTGGTCTTCTATTCACTACTTTTGGCCTTAAGTGAGCACATTGTGTTCAACACAGCCTACCTCATCTCAACGCTGCTCACCCTTGGTTTGGTGACCGTCTACACAGCGGCAGTAATCAAATCTAAACCCGTTACACTGCTCATTTCAGGAATTCTGGTACTCCTTTACTTTTTCATATTCACCATCATTCAATTGCAAGATTACGCATTACTAATGGGCACCATAGGAATCTTCCTCATCCTCGCTTTCGTGATGTATTTCTCTCGAAAGATCGATTGGTACAGCATCAGACTGGGCGAAAAATCCATTCCTCCTTCGCCCTTCTCCACTTCAAGTTCAAAAGGACTGAAGAGCGAATAAGCACCCTAAAACACCATGGCCTCCACACTTGGTGGGGGCTATTTTTCAATGTGTATAGGGTGAAAGACGTCTGTTCCAGAGCTTCGGATCGTCGCTTCGCGAAGCGAGATTCTTAATCTATGGAATATACCCTGAAATTGAAATTCGTCATGAATCAGCACTTGAAAGAGTTCTGTAATGAAGAAGCCATTGTTGGCTTAGTCAATGCTTTTTATGCTAAAGTGCAGAAGGATAAAATCATTGGCGACATCTTTTCTGATCTAGCGAAGGTTGATTGAGAGAAATACCTGCCCAGAATGCATCAGTTTTGGTGCAGCGTCCTCCTCGGGTCAGCTGAATACAGCGGAAACCCGATGCAGAAGCACGTTGCTTTGAGCCAGTATTTCTCACTTGAACATCATCATTTCAACGCTTGGATTGCCCTTTGGAATGAAACGATTGATGATTTATTCACCGGCCCAAAAGCTAAAAACGCAAAAGTGCAGACTCAGTCTATTGCAGAAATCATGCGGTTCAAGGTTGGGGCGAAGTGATCATTTTAATAGACATAATGGGTAAATTATTTAAAGCTAGAGATGAACGGCTTGAATAAATACACCCTCTTCCTACTGATGCTTGACGTGTGTTTTCCCCATTGAATGGCAAGCAGCAAACTAATCCTGCTACTCCCCCCTTTCACAACTTACAATGTAATACCGCTTCGTGAATTGTCTTAAAAACGGACGAATCCCAAACGGGTGCTTTGAAGGGGCGGTCCACTGCTCTGAATTGGTGATCTTCCATCCGCCTTTTTCCATTAACCAATCAAACTGCCAATCTTCAAACTCATGGTAATGTCTGTCCCATTTGTCAGTTGAACTTCTATACGCTGACGCGAACCACAACCGCATGGGAATAGACGCCAGTAATTTCGGCGCGTTAATTTGCTGCAACATTGGCATGGGGTTCACCAAGTGTTCAATGATCTCAAACGCCGTTACGGCATCAAATCCTTCTGCTTGCACTTCAGCAGGATCAAAATCCAGATCTTTCCCTCCCGTATTGACCACTTCGTACCCGGCTTCTTCCATCCATTCTGTGAACGGATTGCGCACTCCAAGGTCAAGAATACGTGCCGGTGCAGGCAGCTCTTTCTTGAGAAATTCCATGGTTAATTCGTATCGACGTTTGGGAAGCTTCTTGTACATCACATAATTTTTAGTGCTCAACGCAGCACATTTCATAAATTCGTTCAACTTTGACAAAAATACCCTTTTGGGAGTACTAGCAAGACAAGCCACAAAAAATGCGCTCTCGATTTTTATCGGAACAATCTCTGGCGCCCTAAATACCATCATTGTTTTACCTCGAGCTTTTGAGAATTTCGAGGAAGGATGGGGGTTATTGAAGATCTTGACGGCCTATGCCCTCATTTTTTCACAGTTCTTTCATGGCGGAATTCCAAGCATGATTATCCGCTATTTCCCCAAACTTCAGAACGAAGAACAGCAGAAAAACTTCTTGGGCTTCGCCTACTTAGCGCCCGTAATTGGCTCATTGGTGCTAATTGTTGTCTTCAGTGTGTTCGGATTTGAAGCATTGCAACTCGTAAATGATAAAAATGCTGGTCTGCTCAAAGAGAACATGGGTGCCTTGCTTTTTCTTTCTGCAACTCTCATCTTCTTCTATTCCATCAATGGGTATTTGTCTGCCGTTCTCAAAACAACAGTTTACCAATTTTTGAATGAGACCTTCTTAAAATCGTGGTACTTGGTCATTGCCTTTGCCTTTTGGTATGATGTGGTCACCTTCCCACAACTGATGCTTTGTTACATTGGCGGATATGCACTTGCAACGGTTATCTTACTAGCATACGCGCTTCGAAGTGGATTACGCTTAGGATGGGGCGCATTCCCTCTCAAGAAAGCAGAACTGGCAACCTATAGTTTGTATTCAATCTTAGACCGGGGTGCAGGAATTGTAGTGAACAACCTTGACATTGTCATGATTGGGATCCTCTTAGATTTGAATAATGTGGCCTTTTACACGCTTGCCTTTTACATCGGTGCGGTAACACAACTCCCACAAAAAGCCATTAGCGCTATAGCCAACCCTCTGGCTTCCAACGCCATTAACACCAATAACGACAAAGCATTAAGCGAAATATACAAGCAAAGTAGCTTCAATCAATTCATTCTTGGAGGCATCCTCTTCGTAGCCATCTGGGTTTCGATTAACGAGGTTATGGTGTTGCTCCCTGAAAAGTTCAGTGGTGGAAAATGGGTGGTATTCTTTATTGGCCTGTCAAGGCTCTTTCAAATGGCTACAGGTGTTTCAGGGGGGATTTTAGTCTACTCAAAGCATTTCAGACTCAATTTTAGGCTGAACCTTATTCTGATCGTGTTGACTTTGGTCACCAACTATTTCTTCATACACAAGGGCTACTTAAACATGGACATTACAGGCGCCGCCATCGCCACGGCCATCACCTTCTTCATCTACAATCTGGTGAAGATCATTTATGTGAAAAAATACTTTCAAATCTCCCCCTTCAGCAAACACTACGGAATTGGCTTCTTGTTGCTTTTACTCACCATGACCGTTTATTTCTGGGAACCAATGCGCAGTAACATGATCGCCGCCATCCTGCTAAAAAGCGGATTGGTCACCATCGTTCTTTTGGGAATCACCATCAAATCTGGCTTCTTTCCTGATTTAACGAAGTTGTTCAAACGGAAGTAATTCAACCGAATTCGACCAAATAAAGGGTTAAAAATGAATGGTAATCTACCCCTTGTACCAATCTGACCAACGGCTACAAAGCCAACCTAAACGCGTACAAGGTTCCTTTTGATTTTCTCAGTTGTCTGAACAAGACCAATCGAATCTCATACTACCTTCGCTTTGCTTGGATGGCAGGCGGGGGCGGGCGGGTCCCACGAGGGGCTGAGTACAATCGTACCCCTTCAATAACCTAAGTCTATTCTCTTGAGCCTCACGAAAGAATTTCAAGGTCATTACTCAACACTCTCCTCTCTAACTCAATACTCTAACTCAATACTCTCCTCTCTAACTCAATACTCTAACTCAATACTCTCCTCTCTAACTCAATACTCTAACTCAACACTCCCCTCTCTAACTCAATACACTAACTCAACACTCTCCCCTCCTACTGCCTATCCCAATGCTGCGTGCGGTAAATAAAATACACGTACCCACGCACGTTCAAGATGTTTGAATCGTCTTTATCTATCCACAATTTACAGTCGTAAACCTTGCCGCTTTTCGGATCACAAATAGTGCCATCCTCCCATTGTTCACCATCCTGTTCCATGTCGCGAATAATTTCCATTCCCAAGATCGGTTGGTCTTTTCGTTCATCAGAACATTCAATGCACAACGGGTTTTGATCTAGATCAGCTTCGCGAAAAAGCTTAATAATCTTCCCAAAGAGCTTTCCGTCTTTTTCGTAAATCTCTACCAGTGACTTGGGTTCTCCGGTTTCATCATCAATCGATTTCCATACCCCTAACACTCCTTGAGACAGAAGGGACATTGAACAAAAAGTAAACGCGAGTACAGTTAAAATAAATTTCTTATTCATTCTGAGCGAGTAGTTCATTCGATTTAGCCTTTTTGATGCTGGTATTCAGCTCGAAGCCCACCAATAAAATGGTTGAATTCACATTGGTCCAAATCAATAAGATTAATAGCGTACCAAGAGACCCATACAACCTATTGTAAGAAGCAAAATTATTCACAAACCAGGCAAATAAGGTTGAGGTAATAATGAACAAAATAGTGGTTAAAGTGGCTCCTGCCGACGTCGTTTTCCATTTTCGGTCTTTCAAATCACCAATGTTGTATAAGATTGAAATAGCGCCATAAATCAACAGGAAGGTAATAATCCACTTCGCCACCGAAAGCATAAACACCATGTCTTCATGCAGTAGTTCTAACTCTATTAACTTTTCAAAAGCTACACCACTAAAGATTATGAGTGAAATTGCAATCACCATGAGTAAACTTAAGACGAGTAGCAAGAGAACAGAAAGCAACCGAATGATAATTGGATTTCCCCTCGCTTCTAAATGATAGGCCCCATTGAACCCTTGCAAAATAGCATTAACACTGTTACTGGCATAGAATACTGAGAGTATAAATCCAACTGAAAACACCGTATTGTGGCTTTTCGTCAGTAAATCTGCTACGATCTCGTCAACCAGAGAAAACGTATCTCCAGGAAAAAACTGTTGAATGTAGCCGAAAAGGTCATCTTGGAAATTATCGATCGGAATCATGGGGATCAAAGACAGCAACATGATCAACACAGGAAAAATGGCCAAAAACAGTTGGAAGGAAATGGCAGAGGCTCTAGTAGAAATAGCTCCCTTCTGTATCCCCTCGATAAAAAACTTTGCCACTGCATAGAGGCTCAATCCTTCAAACCCCCATGGCTTAAGTCTATGGGTGAAATTTAGAATACGAATAACTAACTTCGATTTTAGCAGACGGTTCAACCATTTTCTGATCATGGTTACTGGATGGCTTTGAGACTCAAATCAAGACTTTTGAAGCTGTGAGTGAGCGCTCCCATGGAAACAAAGTCAACCCCAGCTTCGGCATATCGACGAATAGTCTCAGGTGTAATTCCACCTGAAGCTTCGGTTTCAACTTTTCCGTTAATGAACTCTACAGCTACTTTAACTTGCTCTGGAGTGAAGTTATCCAGCATGATGCGCGTTACACCTTCTTCAGAGAGTGCTTGTTTGACTTCATCCATATCACGCGTTTCCACTTCAACGGGCAATGATCTTCCTGTCTCTTTTAAGTAAGTTCGAACGCGATTCATGGCTTGCGGAATACCTCCTGCGTAGTCAATGTGATTATCTTTGAGCATGATCATATCATACAATCCAAAGCGGTGATTTACACCTCCTCCAATGCGAACAGCTGCTTTCTCGAAGTAGCGTAAATTGGGTGTTGTTTTTCGCGTATCTAATACCCGCGTGGTAGTTCCTTCAAGCAATTTAACAACTCCAGCTGTCCGTGTAGCAACCCCACTCATGCGCTGCATCATATTAAGTACCAGTCGCTCAGCCTGCAAAATACTCCTCGCACTCCCATCTACGGTGAACGCAATGTCTCCTGGATTCACTTTGTCACCATCTTTCAAAAAAGCCACCATTTTAAGGTCACGGTCTACTTGCTTGAATACCTGCTGAGCCACTTCCATCCCGGCCAAAACACCCGGCTCCTTTACCAGAAGGTGTGCTTTTCTCTGCGCGTTTTCAGGAATACAAGAAAGTGATGAGTGGTCTCCATCGCCTATGTCTTCGGCGATTGCTAGCTGGATGAATTGGGTGATATCAAAAATTGTTTCCATACCCCAAAAATAGCACGAATAAAAAGCCCCGCCGAAGCAGGGCCATTGTTTATTCAAATTTTTCTATGCGCAACTGTTTCAATTTCATTCCGGACGAACCCTTGATCATGAAATACGTTACCCTATATATTCCTGTGGAGGTGGTTAAATCACCTATTCGATAGTGGTCGTCAAGTTTAGAAGTACCCTCGTGCTTAATTTCAAATTTGCTTGGCTTGTTCGCCGTAAAGAAACGTTCAAGCTTTTTCACTACTTGATCTGAGGGATACATATCCTCATCATCCAAAACGGTCAAATCTACTGAGGTCACTAAAAAGGAACCTATTGCAGTGGCATCTCCTTTTTGAAGCGCAGTTGCAATCTGTTTTGCCACATCATTTTGTGCACAGACAAACAGCCCCGAAAACACAATACAGATGGTCATTACTAATTTCATTCTTCTATTCTTTACAAGGAAGTATGCAAGTTTCAAGCCAAAGGGCATAATTTCGAAAATACACCATTCATTCGGCTCTTTCTTTGCATTCCCATCTAAATTACGGTATTCCTTGCTTCGAAGCACATGAAACAAGCTAGAAATCTATTCACATCTCAGAATTAACATTCGCTCATCTTTTGCTACCTTCCGTTTATGAAAGTGACCCTCATTGCCATTGGCAAAACAACCGAGAAATGGATTCGGGATGGCTTGGCAATTTATGAAAACCGCATCCCGCATTACATCAAATTCGAATACCACGAAACAGATGATGTAAAGTTGCGCGCGGGCAAACATGATCCACGATTGGTCATGGAAGCTGAGGCAAAAAAGGTGGGTAAACTCTTAGAATCGGTTGATCACTTGGTACTCTTAGACGAAAACGGGAAGGAGCACGCTTCTGAACAATTCGCCGTTTGGTTTCAAAAAAGGCAAAACCAAGGATTGAAGCATTTGGCCTTTCTAATTGGCGGTCCCTATGGCTTCTCCGAAGAACTGAAAAAGCAATCGAAAGAAAAAGTCAGTCTTTCTAAAATGACTTTTTCGCATCAAATGGTACGTGTATTTGCAGCTGAACAGATCTACAGAGCTCAAACGATTCTCAAAGGCGATCCTTATCACCATAGCGGATGAACATTCCTACGTTTACATATGGGAAGGTGCCCGTTCAGGCATGGGAATATCCAGCAATCCTCTTTATTGTGATCCTGTTCTCCATCATTGGTTTACAAATCGCGCAAAAGAAGAATTACAAAGCGCAGGACCCAAGCTGGAAGTACTTCTTACCTGGAATGTGGCTCAAGCTGGGCGGCGGACTATTTTTCGCTTTAATATACGTCTTGTACTACAAAGGCGGTGATACCACTAGCTACTACGAATGCTCCATTGCATACATCAACCTTCTATACCACAACCCCATGGCTTTCTTTGAAGCAATGATGGGAGGCGGAACTCACGAAATAAAAAGCCTCTTCACCTCGCAAACGGGTTCACCCATGGGTTATGTGTTTTTCGATGACAAAACACGCACCGTAGTAAAGCTCTGTATCCCCTTTGTTTTGTTTGGAGGCAAAAGTTATTTTATTGCAACAATGCTCCTTTCTTTGGCGACCTACGGGGGTCTGTGGCGACTGTACCGCATGTTCGTGCGCTACTTCCCTCAATTCTACCGCAATCTGGCCATTGCGATACTCTTCATGCCGTCAGTTATTTTTTGGGGATCTGGAATCTTAAAAGATTCTTTTACACTGGCAGCCACATGCTATTTCATTGTAGCAACTGACATGTTCATTAATAAGCATGGCAGCACGTTTGGAAAATGGATGATGATCTTCCTGAGCGGTTTGGTCATTGTTTCAATTAAACCCTACATCCTGATCATCCTGCTTCCAGGCACCATGGTTTGGTTCTTTTATCAGCGCATCAAACAAATCAAGAACAAGTACTTCAGATATGTGATTGTCCCCTTCATATACGTTATCATTTTGGGCGGAAGTTATGGCGCGCTAACCCAGCTTGGCGGAGCACTTGGCAAATTCGCCCCAGACAAGGCACTGGAGACAGCAGTGGTGATCCAGCGCGACCTCAAACAATCCTATTATGACGGTTCAAGTTTCGATATAGGTGAATTTGATGCCTCAGCCTTAAGTATTGCCAGCAAAGCTCCTGCAGCCATCGTTGCCGGACTGTATCGTCCGTTCATTTGGGAATGTAACAACGCTGTTATGCTCCTTTCAGGATTGGAGAATCTATTCATTCTAATCTTAACACTCTTGGTGTTAATTAGAGTTCGATTTAAAGTCATTTACAGACTCATAGCAGATGAACCCTTGATTTTGTACAGCTTCGTATTCGCCCTGCTTTTCGCCTTTATGATTGGTGTAACAACGTCCAACTTTGGGGCTTTAGTCCGATTTAAAATCCCGCTTATCCCACTATACATGGGGTCTATGATGGTCATGTATAGCCATCTCAACATGGGGAAATCATTTCGCTTGAAGAAGTGAAACAAAAAAACCCTGTTCATCAAATGACAAACAGGGTTTATAATATATTTTAAAAGTAGCTTATTCAGCTAGAATAACAACTCTGTTATTCAACACCTCAACAGTTCCTCCTTTTACGTCAAACTTCTTTTCTCCGTCTGAAGTTGTGAGTCTTACGCTTCCTTTTTTCAACGTCGTAATCAAAGGTGCGTGGTTATCTAGGATACCTAAACTTCCGTCAGCTCCTGGGAGAAAAACGTATTTTGCCTCTCCAGCAAAGAGACTTGCTTCTGGTGAAAGGATTTCTACTTTCATGTTGTGTCTTATTTTGCTTCAGAGAGCATCTTCTCTCCTGCTTCAATAACTTCTTCGATGTTTCCTTTCAAGTTGAAAGCGGCTTCAGGGTACTTATCCATATCACCTTCAAGAATCATATTGAATCCTTTAATGGTTTCTTCAATAGGTACAAGAACTCCTTTCAATCCTGTAAACTGCTCAGCTACGTGGAATGGCTGAGAAAGGAAACGTTGAATTCTACGTGCACGTGTTACCGCCAACTTATCTTCCTCAGAAAGCTCATCCATACCAAGGATAGCGATGATATCTTGAAGTTCCTTCAAACGCTGGAGGATCTCTTTCACACGCTGTGCACAATCATAGTGCTCCTGTCCTACTACTTCAGCAGAAAGGATACGTGATGTTGAATCCAAAGGATCTACCGCAGGGTAAATACCAAGCTCAGCAATTTTTCTAGAAAGTACTGTTGTTGCATCTAAGTGAGCAAACGTGGTTGCTGGAGCAGGATCTGTAAGGTCATCTGCAGGTACGTATACCGCTTGAACCGAAGTAATAGAACCACGCTTCGTAGAAGTGATTCGTTCCTGCATCACACCCATCTCTGTTGCAAGTGTAGGCTGGTAACCTACTGCTGATGGCATACGTCCCAGAAGTGCTGACACCTCAGAACCCGCTTGTGTAAAACGGAAAATATTATCAATAAAGAAAAGAATATCTCGTCCGCCAGCATTGTCAGAACCATCTCCATCACGGAAATACTCTGCTACTGTAAGACCTGAAAGTGCCACACGAGCACGCGCCCCAGGAGGCTCGTTCATTTGTCCGAAAACAAAGGTCGCTTTTGACTGCTTCAATTCTTCCATGTCCACTTTGGACAGGTCCCATCCTCCGGCTTCCATTGACTCCATAAACGCATCACCATACTTGATAATGCCTGACTCAATCATCTCACGAAGAAGGTCATTCCCCTCTCTTGTGCGCTCACCAACTCCGGCGAACACAGACAAACCATCGTATCCTTTTGCAATGTTGTTGATCAACTCCTGAATTAATACGGTCTTGCCTACACCGGCACCACCGAACAATCCAATCTTTCCTCCTTTTGCGTAAGGCTCAATCAAATCAATTACTTTGATTCCAGTGAACAACACCTCAGTGGCTGTTGAAAGATCTTCAAAACGGGGAGGCTCACGGTGAATCGGATTACCACCCTCACCTGTCATGTTGTCGATTCCATCAATGGCCGTTCCAACTACGTTGAATAATCGTCCTTTAATTTTCTCTCCAACAGGCATTGTGATTGGATGCCCTTGAGCTTCTACAGCCATTCCACGACGAAGACCCTCAGTTGAGTCCATCGAGATAGCACGAACTGAATCTTCTCCAATGTGCTTTTGACACTCTAGAATCAATTCTTCTCCGTTATCACGCTTGATTACCAATGCATCAAAGATGTTTGGCAGTACATCTGCGTTTTCAAAACTTACATCTACAACAGGTCCAATTACCTGAGAGACTTTTCCAATAGTGTTAGCCATATCCAGACGGGATTTCGATGGGTCTAAATTCGGGTGCAAAAGTAAGGTGAATCATGCGGTTAAACAATGAATGTTTAAAAAATGTGGACAGTTCTTTATTTCGGACTGTTCTCCCCATTCAAATGAGCTATATTTGTCTTGCAAGGAGTTCTCTTGATTTGAAAGTATATCACAGCGTTCGCGAATTCAAAGGCATAGACCGACCCATCGTAACAACAGGTACGTTTGATGGCATTCACGTTGGCCATAATCACATACTGAAGCGCCTAAAATCAATTGCAGAAGAAGTCAATGGTGAAACGGTTTTGCTGACGTTTTCGCCCCATCCACGTATCGTTCTATTCCCTGATAATCACGGTCTGAAACTTTTAAACACGAGAGAAGAACAAATCAAACAGCTGAGTAAATGCGGCATTGACCACCTCATTATTCAACCTTTTACACTTGATTTTTCGAAACGAAGTGCCTTGCAATACGTAAAAGAATTACTTGTTGAGGGAATTGGTGTCAATACCATTGTTGTGGGCTATGATCATCGCTTCGGAAAAGGAAGGGAAGGCAACTATGATAAGCTCTTACAATTTGCTAAAATGTTCAATTTTAAGGTGGAAGAAATTCCGGCTCAAATGATTCAAGACACCAATGTAAGCAGCACAAAAATTCGAAATGCCATTGCAAGCGGTGATGTCAAAACAGCAAATACTTATCTCGGATACAACTATCCGCTAACTGGCATCGTTATTGAAGGAGACTCCTTAGGTCGAACGTTGGGTTTCCCTACAGCAAACCTGAGCATTAAAGATGAGCTGAAAATCATTCCTGGAATTGGTGTTTATGCCGTGAAAGTCCATTACAAAGGAGAAGCGTTCAAAGGAATGCTAAACATTGGACATCGACCGACGGTTACCACTAGTTCCGAATTGAGAATTGAAGTGCACCTGATTGATGAAAATATTCATCTTTATGGCGAAGAATTAGAATTGGAATTCATTTCAAAAATTCGAGATGAACAAAAATTTGAAACCAAAGAAGATTTGGTAAAACAACTCAAGGAAGATCAAATAGCAGTCCTTGACAAATTAAAAGAATGAAGTATATCTACACATTTCTTTTTGTAACACTGGCCGTTCTGTCTAGAGCGCAGGCTGTTCCATTTGAAATGTTAGACACCGCTAAAGTTTACTATTCTATAGAACGTGCGCTGAATGCCTCAATCCCTGTTTATAGATTAGACCTCACAAAATCAGGCCTAAAAGAACTCCCCGCCTCCCTTTTTACGCTTGTAGATCTTCAGGAATTAATCTTGGATCGAAATAAGTTGAAAGAACTCCCGAAGGACATTGCAAAACTCAAGCAACTTCAAATTATTTCTGTCTCGAAAAATAAACTCACAGGATTCCCAGACTTCATCTGCAACATGCGAAGCTTAATCAGAATAGACCTCTCTGACAATGAAGTAGACCGGATACCAGATGAAATCCATCGCCTTCTCAACTTAAAAGAACTCATTCTCTGGAGCAATGTGATTGGGTATTACCCTACCTCTTTGTTGCGCATGGAGCAACTCATACTAGTAGATTTGTTGAACAATGAAATGAGTGTCCAAGAGCAAGAACGAATCAAAACCTTAATCCCTAAAGCAGAACTAAAACTCTCAACTCCTTGCAATTGCACCTTTTACGATGGCGACGAAGAGGAGTGAGTTTTGAGTTTCATCGAAACAGGAGGTCACGCCCGTCCTTCCGAATGGCAAATAGCAGCGGTGAATCACCAGCTACCTGAATCCTTTGGTTAGATGGGATGCCCAACTTGTATTAACTTGCAAGCTTAACATAATCCCATGATTGTTACACTAGAACTCAGTTTCTACCCGCTTACAGAAAAATATGAAATCGAAGTTCTTCGATTTTTAGATGAACTCAATAAACGCAAGTCGCTTCGAATAAAAACCACCGGAATGAGCACCATGATTGAAGGTGATTACGATGAACTTTTAGAACTCCTTCAAAAGAAAATGAGGCCCTTTATGGCCGCAGAACAAACCAATGTTTTTGTAGCAAAATTCCTAAACAAGTCGGCTTTTGATTACGCATAAAACCCTTTTCCTAGCGGCAGAAGTTGTGGCGGTTATATTGAGCCTAGCCTACACCTTTCTTTACATACATTTCGCCAATACAGGCGGAAACATTTCGCTGGCATATCTGCCGGCATTCTTCGGTTCTATTGTATTCATGCTCCTGACCTATCAAAAGAAAATATATGCAGAAAGCGGACTGCATTTCTTCTATATCCTTTTCGCTGTTTACGGCTTCTTCGCCACTTCTTCTGAATGGTATGTTGTGCACTCTGAGTTGCCTTATCACCTCCCCTATATTCTATTTGGAACCATTGCGGTAGCAATACTAGGTTGGTATTTGAAACGCAAAACAGATGCGAAAACACCCTATTTAGATGCATTCACATCGGTCTTCAGCCTCATTGCCACTTGGCTAATGACTCATTATGTGCATGAGAATTGGCTCTATTGGATTGTTATTGATCTGGTGGCCATTTTCCTTTACGGTCAAAGAAAAATGTACATCTCAGCATTGCTGTTCGCCCTGTTTTTGATCATGGCTGTGGATGGATACTTCGAATCTATTCAATTGTTCTAATGCTTAAAATTGGCATCACAGGACCTGAAAGCAGCGGCAAGAGCACCTTGTCTATGGAGCTCTCTCAAGCTCTGAATTGCTCCTACCTTCCAGAGTTTGCCCGATTCTACCTGCAAGAGCAACAAGCTGAATATACGCTTGAAGACTTGAACACCATCATTGAAGGGCAGATCGAATGGATTAAAACGTCCTTGTCCCACTCAAAAGCATCCTACTTGATTTGCGATACTGAGTTTCTTGTGCTGGATGTTTGGGAAGAGGTCAGATTTGGCTCTTGCTCCCTAGCACTATATGGGGCGAAAAAACAGCTTCCCTTTGATCTTATCTTACTGTGTTTTCCTGATATCCCCTGGGAAGAGGATCCACTGCGAGAAAGCAACGGGGAATTAGATTGGCTTTTCGAAAAGTACCTAGAGAAAACCAAGGCTTCAGGTACTCAATTCGTTGTAATTAAAGGTAATCACCGCCTTGAGCAAGCTTTGGAATTCGTTCACAAAAAAAAGGACCGCTAAACGCGGTCCTTTCAATCTATTATTTTGCTGTTCCCAGTTCTTCTTATCGAATTGTGAACTTCACAGGAATGGTGTACTGCACTGGCACTGGCTTACCACGTTGCTCTCCTGGCTCAAAGTCAGGCAAGCTCTTTACTACGCGCAATGCTTCTTTATCTAATCGTTGATCAACTTCTCGAAGAACTCTAGCGTCCTTCACTTTCCCGTCACGACCTACTACAAAGTATACATATACTGTTCCTTGAATTCCGGCATCCTTAGCAATTGGAGGATATTTTGTGTTTGAAGAAATGTACCTTACAATCTGTGTATTGGTACACTGGTTTCTTTCTTCACCACGAAGGTTTTTACATTCACCTAAAGCAGGCATGTTCTCTACCACCATGAACGGTGTATCATCAAACACTTCTTCTTCTTCGTAATCTACTGTTTCGATTTCAGTGTCTTCATCCAATTCCAAGTCTTCAATTTCCAACTCTTCCTCAATCTCCTCCTCATCATCAACGATTTCGATTACCGTTGTTTGCTGTGGGGGTGGGGGTGGTGGTGGAGGTGGCTGAATGAACACTGGCACTTCTTCGTCTTCCATCAAGTCAACCGCAAAGTCAAGGTTACTGATCGTTTGTACGTCATAAGAAGTCCATGCTATTGACGCCATGATTAACGCCAATGCTCCAACAAAACCAAGTACACTCCACGTGCCTCTTTTGTTGTCAATGTTTACATCTTCGTTTTTACGTATATCCATGATACCTAATTAGAATGTGAATTTAACGAATTCTATTGGAGCTTCTTTCACAGCCGACGATAAATCAACCGATAAATAACAATCCCAGCAATACAACCAACAACATTCGCGCCAAAATCGAATACATCACTGCAGCGATCAGGACTAATTGTTCCTTGAATAAACTCGAGTGCACCTCCATAGGGAACCGCAATCATGAATGCCCAAAGGGAGCTCTTATTTTGAAGTCTCGGGTATGCTGTTTGACGCTTGAAACCTACCTTTAAAAACAATGTCAAAAGGGAAAATACAGCTAGGTGACCCATTTTATCGAACTGAAGAAAATCCCAGAGCTCTATTTTTGGCATATCCTCTCCAGGAGCCAAGTAAAGACTAGCAATTATGACAACCCAAAGAATAGACCAAATCAAATGCCTCAAAAACATTTACCCTATAAGTTCTGCATAAGCCGTTGCATCCATGAGTGTCTCCACCTCAGCCACATCTCTTAGCTTAACCTTAATCAACCATCCTTTCCCATATGAATCTTCGTTCACCACAGCAGGATTCTCTGCAAGTTCTTCATTTATTTCTATCACCTCACCGGCAACAGGCATGAACAAGTCAGAAACGGTTTTCACTGCTTCCACAGTTCCAAATACTTCTTCGGTATCAAAATCTTCACCTTCGGTTTCGATTTCAACGAATACGATATCGCCCAGCTCGCCTTGGGCAAAATCAGTGATTCCAATGGTTGCTACATCGCCTTCAATACGAACCCATTCATGGTCTTTTGTGTAACGCAGTTCTTTTGGTATATTCATTGGTCTTGGTTTTGAAACAAAAATAGAATTTTTACTTTACGTTCAATCAACTATTTATTGAGTTAATTGAAAGCGAATTGTAATTCCAGAATTGATGTTCGATGTTGGGAACGAAGTTGAGATCTTCGGTCGCGTCAATTGGTGATCATAGAAGAAACGCAGTGTTAATTTCTTAGACACTTCCAAATCAGCAGTGGTCTTAATTGAAACAATTCGCTGGCCCGCCGTTGGTTGGTTCTGACGCTCTTGCATCTTGCGAATCACCGTTGCATTGTCACGAATTGTTAAGTCTGCGCGTAAAGAGAGCTCCGTATCTTTTAACACCTGCACAGGGAGGTTTCCTCGTTTTCTATAAAACGGATTTTTCACTTCAGTAAAGCGGTACCCAATTCCCAAGATGATTGAGTTTCCTCTGGTCTCAGTAATCTGATAGTTTGAAAGTCCAAAGGAAATTGTTCGGTCACGTGCCATTTCAACCCGAATCTGTGGATCATTCTTGCCTTGCGTTTTCAGGGTCATGTCAAATCCAATCAATGGAGACATTTGCTCACTGATGCTTACCGTTGAAATCTGCCTTTGTGGAATAAAGTTTTCAAAATCAGATTGATCAACTGCCGTTGGCAATCCATTCGCATTCTCTTCAAAATTCAAGTTCGTCACATAACTAGCCGTCATTGTAGATGAATAGGTATGAGAGATATTGAATTGCTTGAAACGCTTTTTAAACTTAGGTAGCTTAGACAACCCGTCATAGGTAATCCTCCAGTTCGGCGCCACTTTCGTCTTGAATGGATCAAGGTTCACCTCAGATGCATCTTGACCTGTGTAGGCCGCAATGAATGCTGCAATGGTCACATTTTGGGAGGTAGGCCCCCAACCCGCATAGTATCCGTTGTCTTCAGCGTTAGCCAATTGATAGGCCTCATCATTCAACCTTCCTGAAATTTCAAGTCTATTTAACAAAAACTGGTCAAATACTTCATTATTGAAATCTGCATCATCATTCACAAATGCAGTTGCAAAGGTATTGATAGAAGCTGTAAAGTTTCCTGTTTCCATTGGGGACTGGAACTCAAAATCACCCAGGTCATCATTGAAGCGGAAAAAGCTATTCTTACTTCGTCCCTCTTGGCGGTTGGCCGTAAGCTCTATCTTAAAGTGTTTGATGGGCTCAATGTTCGCTCTAACGTTCCATGTTTCTTGGTACGTTTCTGAATACTGCTGGTTCAAGAACTGTGAATCAGAAATCCAACCATTTCGCGCAGCATCTAGGGCGAAATTGCCTGATGGATCGCCTAACAAATCAGTGTTCTGTTGCCCTACAATGAACGGTATTCCCGGCGCAGTAAATGAAGGATTCATCCCCACAAACTGGGTGTTTGGTGTATACCCTGGCAAGAGTATGCCCTCGTTTCGTTGGTACGTACCTCCCACATTCCGAACCATCATTAAGAAGCGCAAAGCCACATCCAATGGATTCACTTTTTCCTTCTTCTCTCGCTCTTCATTGGCCTCTCCGAATCCATCCCTATCTTCGTTCCGCACGTTTCTGTTGTTCCTGCTCGTCGCGTTACTATTGAGCTCCTTCAACTTATCGCTCTTGTTGTACAAGTTCACCAGGTTGATTTGAGGATTGACTGAAAGTGCTCTCGAGTTCTGAATTGTGTTCCCCAAAGAATCCTGCGAAAATGGCGCTCTATCCCAACGGTAGCTGGCTTGGTATCTGGCATCTGCTGAAATGAAGTCAAGCAATGGCAACTTATCGAATGGCAACTTATAATTCAATGAAGTGCTGTGGTTGTAGTTCGTTGTCTCACCAAAGTTCATGATGTTGTTCCACACCGTGTCTTTGTATGCGGTATACCAGTCTGTATCTTCTTTGTCAATCACACCCGTCGGCTCTCCTACTAAAGAGGCATTGTTGGCGCTGAAATCAAACTTCAATGACTTAGTGAGATCGTAGTTCAAGTTGTATGCGCGTGTCCAATTCCATGTCTTAAGCACCTGCGTATTAATCAATACATTAGACTCAACTCCAAATAATGCCTCGGTGTTATTTCTTACTCTGCTGGTCTCATAAGTTCGATCCATCGTTGTGTTGAAGGTGAAACTTTTGATTCCTGTGTAGAAGTTGAAGTCTTTTACCCATTTCAACAATGGACTTTTCTTTATAAAACCAATTTTGGCGAAAGGCCTGACTTCTGTGGGCTTATTTTGGAATTGATAGTTCAAACCACCTGTATAATTCTTGGTCATTTGAAAATCTAAGTTGATGTCTCGTCTGTATACTTCATTGTATCCGTATGAAACACTAAAGTTGGAAACATCATAGAAGCGGGATTTGTCTTCTTTGCCGCCTTTACCTCCTTTGCCTCCAGCATCATCCTTTCCTTTTCCAGCTTGTTTCAGTTTACCTACTCCGCCTTCTTTTGTTGGATTGATTCGGACATTCGTAAAGTTGATGCTTCGGCGTTTGACAATGCTTTGAGCTCGTTTTCGATCTTGTGAAGTCAGTTCTTCATTAGACAACTCAATATCGGGTTGTAAAGGATCAAACTGAGGTGTACTTACCGTCTCTGAATAACCCAAATACATAGGTAGCTGCAGCCCCAGATTCTCTGGGAAAAACTTCCCTAACTGAAGCGTGGTATTGGCATCAACTCCACGAATGGTTTCTCTTTGACGCTCTAATACACGTTGCTCTAAGCCACCCCACCCGGGTGTTGATATATTACCTGCAACAGAAAGAGTACCGAAATCAGCCAAGGTTGCATTCATTCTTGCAACTGCTGCCCATCCGCCTTTCTCATCAAAATCAGTCAAACGCAGCTCATTTACCCAAACATTAGCGCACTTGGCAAGTCCGTCATCGGAACTTGCAAATGGATTGTCATCACCATCTGGGTTTCGAATACCGATCATACAGACAATAACGTTGGCCAGGTTTGGATTTCCTTTCACACGCACGCGCCGGTCTCCATCCATTTGCTCAAACACTTCAAACGTAGGATACCCCGAAGGCCTAGCTAACTTGAGGTTCTGGAACTTTTGGAATTCAATTTCCATGTCGTTCTCCTCAGGCCAAATTTCATCTTCATTGTTTGAAAACCAAGGTGTCGTCTTCAGCGGAAGTTCATATTCGTAATAGTTTTCATCAAAATCACTTCCCAAACGAATAAAGCACGTCAGCTCATTATCATCCAAAGGTGAACCATCCGGACCCGCTTCAGCGTGAATGTACATTTTCAATTTGTCATACAATCGCATGTCAAAATTGACATTCCGGTAGGCTGCTCTGGCATCCCCATCTTGGAGATTGCAGACTTCGAGCGAGAGCGATTGCTCATTCAATCTTCTTTGGTTGGCTGTACCCACGTCAATCTCGCGTACAATCCCCGGTGGAATCACATAAGGAACTGGTTCACGATTTCCGTTTTCTTCAATGTTAACCGCACCAATATTGAAGGTGGTTGGGTCTGGGTCATTGGGCTCAATTTCTTGAGGCCCTTCTAAAGATCCAATGTACTTTCTCCACTCTCCTCTGATCAATTCAAGTCGGGCAAAACGCAATGTTGCCTCTTCAGACCATCCTTTCATGAACATTCTGATAAAACGAATAGAGCGGAAGTCAGAGATACCTCCTACACGTTTGTCATATTCAAAAATCGGCACTTTGAACTGGTACCAACGCACTGTTCTTGACTCACCATTTCTGGTTTCAATCGTTTGCTCAAAACTGTCTGTGATGTAGTTATTGCCAATGTTCTGTTCTCCCATATCCTGCGGACGAAGAGAAACTTTATACTGGTAGTAACTTTCTATTGTACTCAGTGTAATGTCCTGATTGATGTCTTCCGTATTCGGAATGGTTGTAGTTGCAACTGGATAACCGTTCGGATTTCCGGTATTTGAATTGTCTTCATACCCATTAAAATCTTTATATCTCCTAAGGATATTCCACTCCTCACTCTGTGCTTGCGGACTTCTAAAGAACTTGAAATCATCTGCAGAAGGGTCATTCGCAAATTGTGCGTAAGCGTCATTTGTCAAAAACGGCTGAACTGTTTCCAACCATTCGTTGAAGAAGCCCTGCTCATTCTGACTGTTGAGACCATCAAGCCCAACATCTTGCAGCACATAGTTGCCTGCAGAGTTATCGAATGCATTTACAACATTAAAGGTTGTAGGGTCTGGATATACACCCCAAATTGACTCTAATGTTGGAAGGTCTTGGTTAGAACTTGGCAAGCCGTTTTCGTAACCGAGTTGTGAATCATTCAACACATCTTCAGAGACATTTCCAAGGTTGAAATAAAGCTCTCCCCCATTTACATTCTCAGAATCCTCATTGAATGGATCCATTAACCAGAACTGAATGAATTGAATGTTAGATGTTTCAAAGTCAGTTGTCACCAAAGAGCG
Source organism: Flavobacteriales bacterium (assembly GCA_047636995.1). Classification (GTDB taxonomy): domain Bacteria; phylum Bacteroidota; class Bacteroidia; order Flavobacteriales_D; family Sanyastnellaceae; genus JAQWQB01. Next base: position 59,968 of record JBLIGQ010000006.1, read on the forward strand.
TTGAATTCCTCCCCAGCGTGATTCAGGCGCTGCTAAAGAACCATCAGGGTTTAATCCAGCACTAATGGTTGGCGCGCCATCTGGAAGTTCATAATTATAAGGTCCACGTTCATCTGGATAGTACGTTAAATCTAACGTGCCTATTAACGGCGGGGTGCCAGCAGGAAGCTCTCTGTTCGGGAAGACCTCTCCTTCTAATACCTCGCGCATTCTGTGGTCACTTTTCACATCTGCAGATACTTGTCCGTCTGTAAGACCATTCCCTTGCCAAAACTGAGGATCAATCACATACCAAGATAATTTCGCTCTGTTGTAGTTGTAAACAAGTGAATCTTCAATGTTACCCTCTGGGAATAAATCGCTTTGAAGCTTGGGTGTGCTTGCCATAAACCATTGGTTCACTGAACGAATATCAATGACACTCTGGCTTCCTTCAAAGTCATCGATGTAAGCATTTCCGTCTTTCCCAATCGCTTTGGAATGACCAGGAATGAGGTAGGCTGCTTCAGCAGAAATATCAATACTTGATTTGGCCTTGGTGTCTATAAAAGGAATTCGATCTACAAGCCTTGTAAGGAATTCTGATTCGTCTTGGTAAGTATAGTCTAGACCCAGAATTGTATTATTCACTGGTTCATCACCAATGTTGACTTTCTGAGTCAACGGACGCTCGCGCATATTAAGCACGGTAGCTCCGATATTCATTTTATCATTCAACTCAAAATCAAACCTACTTCCAATGAGGGTCTTCATTTGGATGTTAAAGAGTGAATTACTTTCGAGTGAGATATTAATAGGTGTGCCTGAATCAAGAAGTCCTTCATTCAAAATCTTAACCCTTCCTAGGTTGTAGTCTACCGTATAGTCCTGGTTCTCAACCAAGCGAACACCTCCTGCAGTTACAGAAACAGAACCTTGCGGAACATTCAGTGCATTTAATGAAATTTCTGAACTTGATTGGGACTGAAACTGCCCACGAATCTTGAAACGATTCAACGACGGAATCTGCTGAGCAGCTGTTTTTGTTGAATCATAAAGCGGCTGATAAACAATGGTATTGATTAAGCTCTGCACCTGTTCAGGAGGGGCGTCTTGCGCAATAACTGCGGCCAAATGGGCCCCAAAAGGCTCCACCACTGGGAAGTAAATTCTTCCGTTTTGACTCTGAATGGTACCCCCTTGCGTGGCTGCATTGTCAACAAAATCAAAGAAACCATCTTTATTAGGCATGGTATTTTGATCCATTTGATCAAGGTTCAATACTTGAAGCAAAAGCTGATCATTTAATCCTTCACGTGGGATGTAGTTCAAATCAACCCCTGTAGATGGATCATTGTACCAAACATCAAGTCTGAAGTTGTCTTTATTCACACCGAATGCACCTATGCTATAGACGTTCTTCATCATCAAGTCCCACATTGGAGCCGGCTCGCCATTGTCAAGCACTACCTGCGTAATACTCGATTTAAGCATTTTCAGAATCAAGGCATTTGGCGCAGCAAAACCATCTTGTGAAAGTGTTCCTATTTGGTACGTTTCGCCCCCAAGTGTATACTCGTATGACACGGCCAAGACTTCAGCATTATTCAATGCTTGACGAAGTGAAATGAATCCAAGTCTGGTGTTGTAGGTATATTCTGAAGAAGTCAACTTTCGTGCATTCCCCACACGTTCGTAATGAATCCCTTGCTGATACCCCATTCCCATTGCTGAAATAGCGGCATTTGCTCCGGTATAACTCATGACATCAGGATCACCTGTCATGTCATTGTAAATATCATTGTTCAGGTTACTTGGTGCTTGATTTGTGTTTATCTCAAGCCCTGGACCATCTGCAAGCTGTCCCGTATTCAGGTTTGAAGTGAGGTAATTTGGGTGCTCACCAATGTCTGAGAATCCGATTACATTTCTTACGTCTTGCGTATTCGCTTGGTTGTTCACCACCCAGACCTCAATACGTGTGATGTTCACTCCTGAATTCACCACCGGCAAACTTTGCAGAGCAACATCATACTGGTCACGAAACCACTGCGACAGGAAGTAGTGCTTGTTGGCCTCGTAGTTGTCTGCGCGGATGTCGAACAGCTGCGTTTGAGCTCCTCCTTCTACCGTAATTTCCTTTCGCTCTCCTTGTTGTTGTGAGAAAACAGTTGTGTTTCGAAGTCTACCAAACTGTGTTTCCATCTTCACCCCGAAGAGACTTTGACTTCCTGTAATCAAGGTTCCTTGCAAAGGCAAGCTTACGTTACCCGCTTCAATTTTCTTGATAATTTCGTCTTCTTCACCCGTATACTCAAGTTTCATTTGATTCTCGAAATCGAATGTTGCTTCCGTATTGTACTGGGTGGTCAATTTCAACTTCGTACCGATGTTTCCTACAACATTCAATTGAATACGCTGCTGGAAATCAAATGTAGTAATGCGCTGCTGACGAATAGGGATTCGTGGGTTTTCTGTCTTGGACATGTTAAACCCAAGTGTCAACTCAGCTGATCCTTGAGGACGAATGGTAATTTCGTTACTTCCGAAGATGTTCTTAAATCCTTCACCACCAACGTCTAATTTTGGTGCCCACGCATTGTTCTCTTCGTCTTGTTCATCTTGAAGTTGATTCCAGTACTCAGAAATATTGGTTCGAATGCTATTGTCTAAGTATTCATCTAGTCCGTATGATGTGTAAGGACGAAACACCATTGAATCTCCAATGGTTTGTCCGATTACATATTGTCCGGTGATCGGATCATATTGCACATCGTAATTGATGTTCTCTGGCCAGTCAAGACTTATTCCCCCTGTATTTTCTACTGGGTTCAGTGGGTCTTCGCCGTGAGGCAAAGGCAACTCAACCCCACCCGTATCTGCTACCAGAATAGGTTTGTAGTTCTTCTTAGCTGCCCGCCAGGAGTCTGAACCAATGTTGGCTGAGCTTACCCAGAAAATTCCAAGCAGTCCAATCAAGGTGATTCCTCCGATTAGGTATTTACCCCTCAAAAACATACTACAGTTGTTTGAGGGCTTTCTTGATCAGCTCTTCCACTGAAATTGTTGTTCCTTCGGTCTTCAAGATTATATCGAGAGTTTTTGATGCTTTGGTTTTGTCGAAGCCAAGCGATGACAATGCACTTAACGCTTCTAATCTTACACTATTGCCTCCAGGAAGTACTTTTTCTGCAATTGAGTCATCCCCGGAAAATTTATCGTGCAAATCTACAATAATCCTTTGGGCTGTTTTCGCTCCAATCCCTTTGATGTTTTTAAAGGTGTCCACATCTTTGGAGAGGATAACGCCCACTAGCTCACTTGGTTCCAATGAAGACAGGATCATTCGGGCCGTGCTGGCACCCACTCCGCTGACTGAAAGAAGTTTTCTGAAGGCTTCTCTTTCGCCTGCATCTATAAATCCAAATAATTCATGCACATCTTCACGAATTACTTCATGCACCAACAATTTACATGCTTCATCACGAATGCGTGAGGCCGTATATAAACTAATGTGCAGAAAATAGCCAACCCCACCGCATTCGATGACACAGTGTGTTGGACTTTTCTCTACTAATTTACCGTTGATGTGATGAATCATATTACTTCGTTTGTGCGTCTACAACTGCAATTCGGACCATGTTAACGATTTCACGAACTGACGAACCCATTTGCAAGATGTGAAAAGACTTTTTCATTCCGAGTAAAATTGGGCCAATGATTTCCTTTTCGCCCATTTCTTGCATCAATTTGTAGGCAATGTTACCTGCGGCAAGGTTGGGGAAAATCAAGGTATTAACCTTCTTACCTTTGAGACTGGAGAAGGGGAAATTCTCTGCTCTCATTTCACTATTTATGGCGAAATTAGCTTGGATTTCACCATCTACAATGAGCTCTGGGTGTGATTTATGGAGCATCTCTGCCGCATTGCGCATTTTAACCGCATCCTTTCCCTCCGATGAACCGAAGTTTGAATAACTCAGCATGGCTATGCGAGGGGTTATCTGCATGTCCTTAACTGCCTTCGCCACCAAGAGTGTGATGTCACAAATCTCTTCAGCCGTAGGATCCATGTTCACCGTGGTATCAGCGAAGAAAATTGGTCCTGTAGCACTCTGTACAATGTACATTCCCGCTACTTTTTTCACATCTTCATTCATCCCTATGATCTGAATTGCTGGACGAATGACATTTCCATAATTTCGGGTAAGCCCGCTGATAAGTGCATCTGCTTGTCCCGTGTGAACGAGCATTGCCCCAAAGTAATTTCGGTCACGAACGGCTTTTTGCGCCTCCACTTGCGTCATTCCTTTTCGTTGACGCTTGGCATAAAGAATGGACTCAAAATTAGCTCTTCGCTGTTTCTCGCTCGCACTTCTAGGGTCAATGATTTCTACTTCATTCACATCAATATTGATGTTATTGGTTTCAATCAAATCGATGATCGTTTCGCGGTCACCTAAGAGTATTGGAACTGCAATCCCCTCGTCAATGGCTTGTTCAGCAGACTTTAAGATCTTGTAATGATCTGCTTCGGCGAAAACGACCTTTTTCGGTTGTTTCTTCGCACGAAGTGAAAGGTTTCTTACGAGTTTATTATCTCTACCAAGTCTTCTAATTAATTCTTGCTTGTATGCACCCCAATCTTCGATGTTCAGTTTCGCCACTCCAGAATCAATTGCCGCTTTAGCAACAGCACTTGCCACGGCCGTGATCAATCTCGGATCTAACGGTTTCGGAATGATCAAATCACGTCCGAATGCAATGTTTTGAACTTCGTAGGCCTCATTCACCTCATCTGGAACGGGTTCTTTTGCCAATTCAGCGATCGCTCGAACGGCAGCCAGCTTCATTTCATCATTGATGCAAGTAGCCCTAACGTCCAAAGCTCCACGAAAGATATATGGAAAACCAAGAACGTTGTTCACTTGGTTAGGATGGTCTGATCTCCCGGTAGCCATGATCACATCTTCACGCGCATTCATTGCTATTTCATAAGGGATTTCTGGATCTGGGTTTGCTAACGCGAAAACAATCGGGTCATTGGCCATAGACCTCACCATTGCAGCATCCACTAAATCTCCTTTGCTAAGCCCAAGAAACACATCAGCCCCTTCAAGCGCTGCTCCAAGACTCATGTCCTCTTTATCTACCGCGTAGTTTTGCTTTCGCGTATCTAAATTCTCGCGTGACGTAGTAACCAATCCTTTCGAATCAAACACCATGATGTTTTCTGTCCTCGCCCCAAGCTTCAGGTATAAATCAAGGCAAGACATGGCAGCAGCGCCAGCGCCACTTACCACAATTTTCACATCAGACATAGCTTTACCAGCCAATTCTAGGGCATTCAAAAGGGCCGCTGAAGAAATGATTGCTGTTCCGTGCTGGTCATCATGCATTACTGGAATGTCCAATTCTTCCACCAACCTACGTTCAATCTCGAACGCCTCAGGAGCCTTGATGTCTTCCAAGTTAATGCCTCCAAATGTGGGTGCAATTGCTTTTACAACTGACACAAAGTGATCTACATCAGTAGCATCTACTTCAATATCGAACACGTCTATGTCTGCGAAAATCTTGAATAGCAACCCCTTCCCTTCCATTACGGGCTTGCTTGCTTCTGGACCAATATTGCCAAGCCCAAGCACAGCAGTACCGTTGCTTATGACAGCCACTAAGTTACCTTTCGTGGTGTATTTGTAGACATTTTCAACGTCTGCAGCAATCTCTAGGCAGGGCTCAGCCACACCTGGCGAGTATGCCAATGAAAGATCTCTTTGCGAGCTATATGGTTTGGACGGAATAACTTCCAACTTCCCTTTTCGTCCTGACGAATGATAATCTAGCGCCTCTTGTTTTCGAATCTTATTCATACGACCCGCAAAAATAGTCGGATTTTCGTGGTTTCAACTTGCTGTGAACTATTCCTTCTTTATTTCTGTTTGAGAATAAAGGTAATCGGACGATCATTATTGACTCCAAAAACGAATCTTTTCACCCCATTTTCTTGCTTCAAACAAACTACGTTTCGAACGTTTGTAGGAATATACAACCCACTTTCAAGGAAGTCTCTGACTTCAAATTCGCGGCTCCCTTTCCCCATTAGCACCAATCCATTTCCCGCATCGTATCTGGTCGTTTCAACTTCGGCGTCAAAGAAATTCCCTGCTAGTGCGATGTCTATCTTCCCGTCTCCGTCAAAGTCATCAACAATGAATGAATTCACCACGCTTGTTTGAGCTTGCGCCGGAAAAGGAACAAAAATGAATTCGTTTCCTTCGTTGAAGCAAATTCCACTTTGAAAGTTTTTCACCTCTCTGAAATAAGCGTCATGGAAGGCATCGCCCAAAACTTCCTCAATACTTGCATTGGCGAAACTTTGAAAATCTTGGAACTTATCCGCAATTTGGGGCATCTGTTCTGAAGAACACTCTCTCCCCCTCACCGGCACAAAGTGATTCTTATATACTTTTGACAGCACAGGGTCATTGGTCCCATTCCCATCGAAATCTGCGCTGTAAATCTTGAGTGGATGTTCTTGATCTGCATGAAATTTATTGTTTTCACCGATGTTACCGAGCAGCACATCCATGTCTCCATCTCCATCAACATCAGCCACCTCCATTCCAAGCCACCAGCCACTCATTTCGTTTTCTGAATTTGCTATCAACAGTTTCAAACTTTTCGTTTCAGGGTTATACACGCACGGCTGCATCCATTCTCCTGTGATCAGGAGCTCCCATTTTCCATCTGAATTAAAATCAATCCATTCGGCACAGTTAACAATTCCTAAAGACTGAAGTTCTGGATGATCTGCGGTCACATCAGTTAATTTCCCGTTTTCGTTCACAAACAAACGTGCTGATTCTGCTTGAGGATACATCCCCGGAATCACATGTCCGCCAACAAACAAGTCAATGTCCCCATCATTATCAATGTCACTCACTGCCAGCCCATTGGAATTGACGCTCCCTCCGTTAAATGATTTATCTCGCCTAAAAACTCCTAAGCCATCATTGAGGTAGAGGCGGTCTTCAGCAAGTTTGTCATTTGGGGCTAAGTGATAACTTCCGCTTGCTACATAGAGGTCCAAATCAGCATCGCCGTCAGCATCAAAGAAGATGGCGTCATTGTCTTCGAATGATTTATCTGCTTTAAAATCGGGTTGGTTTGTAGCAAAATACATGGCCTTGTCTCCACGAGAGAAGAATTCACCTGCTTGTCCTGCAGCGCCGCCGATATAGAACTCATCAACACCATCACCATTGATGTCTGCAGAGGCTAAAGCGGGGCCTATTCTAGATTCGCGGTGAGGCAAAATGATTTCTCTTTCGAAGTCATCAAAATCATCTTCGTCGTGCTTCCAATTTGCACCTGCATATTGAGAGATATCTTGAAACAGCTGCGGCTTAAAATCATAAACCTTAGGCGTTCCTTTTTTCGCGTTAGCATAGTTCACTTCTAGAACTGCATTCAGTTTGGGCGATTTAAAGGACTGAAACTTTCCATCAGGATAAATCACTATCAGGCTGTCTATTTTAGTATTCGCCCCAAATCCAAAGCTCATAATTGGTTGAGAAGAAGATTGGTAACCTCTTACAACTGTAAGTTCTTCGTATTGCACTTGACCGTTTTGGTATGCGAAGGCTTTCGTACCATATCCAAACGGATTCAAATTTGGGCCTATCACTTTCAATTGTAGCCAGTTTTTCCCTGTAGAGTTATTCTTGTAGATAAAAGGAGGTTGGTTGTTGTTATTTACTACCACTTCTAAATCGCCATCTCCATCAAGGTCTCCCACAGCAGAGCCGTATGAAAAAGAAGGTTGATCCATCCCCCACTCTTTTTGCACTTTGCTAAATGCAAGCGCACCGCTGTTTTTGAAGGTGTGATTAGAGATTTTGTTTGAAGGTGTAGTATTTGAGAGAGCAAACAAATCAATGGGCATGCCCTTTTCTAGTTTGTCTTCAAATTGAAGCGCGAAATCATTGTTTCGAATATCATAATTGATGCCGTTCGTGATGTGCAAATCTTTGTAGCTGTCTTGATCAAGATCTACGAGCAATGCAGACCAGCTCCAATCAGTAGAAGCCACACCCGCATATTGGGCAATGTCTGTGAAGAAACCCGCTCCATGATTTAATTGCAGGGTATTGGTCATGTATTGATAGTTGTAGCCGTTAGCTACGTATTCCCAGAATTTCTCAGGCTGCATGGTAGGCATGTTGGTTTTAGACCGAACGTGGTCTGCTGACTGCATGTCTAGGGTAATGAGATCTGTTAGACCATCATTGTTGATGTCACCGGCATCTACCCCCATGGCTGTGAAGGAGGTATGTTTCATTTTTGAGTTCAATTCATTTATGAAGGTGCCATTTTTCTGATTGATATAGAGGTAATCTGGACGTTCATAATCGTTTGCCACATACACATCTACCCACCCATCATGGTTTAAGTCTGAGGCTATAACGCCCAATCCGAACGAAAACGCTTTAACTCCTGCTTCTTCGGTCACATCTGTAAAAGAGGCGCCATTCTCATTTCTGTAGAGCCTATCCGAGACAAAATCAGGAAACCCTTCTTTTGAGTAACTTATTTTCTGTTTTAGATTATTTGAGGGGGCGTTGAGTAAGAATAGGTCAAGGTCATTGTCATGGTCATAGTCAAAGAATGTAGCTTGGGTTGAGTACCCTGGGTTCGCCAGACCAAATTCCTTGGCTTTCTCAGTAAATGTTCCGTCTTGGTTATTCACGAAGAGCACGTTCATTCTGTAGGCGCTGTCTTCATTGTCCATTTTCCAGGAAGATCTGCATACGTAAACGTCCAGCCAGCCGTCACCATTCACATCAACAAAGGCGACACCATTTGACCAGCCTTGGTAATCTAGGATTCCTGACGAAGCAGATTTGTCTTCAAACGTAAGATCTCCATTCCCAAAATAGAGGGCATCATCTTTTTGGTTCCCGCAGAAGAAGAGGTCTTGGAAACCATCATTATTCAAATCTCCAATTGCTACACCGCCTCCGTAGAACATTGCATCCCATGTCAGATGATTTACTTCCTCAGAAATCTCAATATCATTAGAAAAACGCACCCCTGTTTGAGCTGGAGTTAGCAACTCAAAAAGCACAGTTGACTGATCGGGAGTTTTTTCTTTGGACGGGGAATGGACGGAGGAATCAGGACTGTTACATCCCCAGATTAGGATTACTAAAATAGATAGAGTCTTCTTTTTCATTGGTGTACCAATATGACTCAAAGGTAATTGAACTTAAAGAGGTGCCAATTTTGAAAGGTGATGAAAATTGGAATTGCGCAAAAGATCTTTGAACTCATCTTTATGTTTGTTAAGCTCCATCCTTTAAAAAACAGCACAAAGTGATGATCCCAATGGCTCTGTGGGTATTCAAGAACACACGGTTGAAACATCGCACTTCGCTGTAGCTAGGAGTCCAATTTCGTCAAGCTACCTTTCAGTTCGAAATCAACTTCTGAAAAAACGTAGGAAAGACGTCCTAACCACCCCTGTTTTACCGCTTTAAAAAAGGGGTTGAGATGCTCCCAAACCTACTTAAGTGACCATTAAGACAGATAGACAAGGCAATGACAACAAGGGCGTGGCTTATAAGTCAACTTGAGTTAGTGCTGTAAACACCACCCATTGCTTCTACTGGACATTGGTATGCGCATTTACCAATAGGTCACTTTGGAATGCGATTTTCAGTTGATTTCTTTGCTGCGTGCTGAAAAATTATTTCTACTTTTATGGTGCAAAAAAATTTGTGTTTTACGCTTTCTAAAAATAACTCTTATGAAAAAGACTTTACGTTCTTTCCTTTTTATTTTCGGAGCCATGGTGACGTTCTCTGCTTCTGCGCAGTTGCCAGACGGATCAATCGCTCCTGACTTCACGGTTACCGACCTTGAAGGAAACGATTATAACCTTTATGACATCCTTGATGAAGGAAAACAAGTTATTCTTGATTTCTCTGCTACATGGTGTGGACCTTGCTGGGGATATCACCAAGCAGGTACGCTAGAAACAATCTGGGAAGAGTACGGACCAGAAGGAACTGATGAAGTGATGGTTTTCTACATTGAAGCAGATCCTGCTACTACTATTGAAGATTTGAACGGAACAGGTGGTAACACACAAGGTGACTGGGTTACTGGAACAGGTTATCCAGTTGTTGATGATGCTGCTGCCGGTGACTTGTATGCAGTTGGTTATTACCCAACGATCTACACAGTTTGTCCTAACCGCATTATTACTGAGACAGGACAAGCTTCTGTTGCTAACCACGTAGCTTTCTTCCAGAATGCTTCATGTCAGGCTGCAACGTTGCCAGCTGACCCTGCAATTATAAGCTACAATGGTTCTGTAGCTACTTGTGCTGACGTAGACATTGAAATTACAATGATGAACCTTGGTACAGAAGTTCTTACATCTGCTACAATTGAAGTGTTCAACGCTGGAGTTTCAGTACTTTCTTATGACTGGATGGGATCTATTGATACCTATGCAACTGAAGACATCATGGTTGGAACACTAGATACTGGAGGTTCTGCTGAACTTTCAATTGAAATCACTTCTCCAAATGACAACACTGCTAATGATGCAGTAGCAGTTTCAATTGCTGGAGCTTCCGAAGCTACTACTCACCTTCGTATCAACCTTCTTACAGACAACTACCCTGCTGAAACAGGATGGTCTGTTATAGATGAAAACGGAATTGTTGTTGCTTCTGCTTCAGCTGGTGATTACGCTGCTTTGAACACATTTGTAGTGGAAGATGTATTCGTTCCTTCAACAGGATGCTACAGCTTCACGATTACTGATACATATGGTGATGGTCTTTTTGCTGAGCAGTGGTCTGGAACTAATGGTTCTTGCGAAGTACTGTCTATGAATGAAGATGGAACAATTCTATCTACGATTTATGACTACGATGGATCTTACGATTTCGAAGCTGAATCAGCTGTTGCTTCAGTAACCACTGTAGTAGGTGTTGAAGAAAGTGAAATCTTTACTTCATTGAGCCTGTATCCTAATCCTGCTGCTGACTTCGCTAACCTTGTGTTCGGAGTAACTGAGTCTTCTAAAGTAAGTGTTGATGTATTCAACGTACTAGGAGCGCAAGTAATGAGCACAGATCTAGGTACTATTCCTGCTGGAGAGCAACGTATTGAGTTGAACTTCTCTGAGCTAGAAGCTGGTATGTATATCGTGAATGTAACTGCAAACAACAATGTTTCAACATTGCGTGTGACGCTTGCTAAATAAGCGAATAAAATAGATTGAAAGAGATCAACAGTTTGGTATAGATTTTGTCTATCTGCTGTTGATCTCTTTTTTTATTTCACAAAACCATAAACATGAAACAAGTTCTATTTACCCTCCTCTGCGCTGTATTTACTCTTGGAGCTACCGCACAAATCCCGAGTGTCAATCTCAAAGACATGAATGGAAAAGCCATGGATACTGCGAGCCTTGCAAAAACAGGGAAGCCCGTAATTATTTCTTTTTGGGCTACATGGTGCAGCCCTTGTAAGCGTGAGCTGAACAACTACATGGACTACATTGAGGATTGGACAGAAGAATTTGGAGTTACCCTAATTGCTGTAAGCATTGATGACCAGCGCACAGTTGGGAAAGTAGCTGGTGTAGTGAATAGCTCAGAATGGGAATATCAGGTTTTACTAGACACCAATAGTGATTTCAAGCGCGCTATGCAGGTAACTAACGTACCCCACACCTTCCTTTTGAATGCTGAGGGAAAAATTGTTTGGCAGAACAACAACTACTCTGTTGGCGATGAAGAAGAACTTCATGAGCAAATGGAAATGCTCAAATAAGCTTACGCTTACCAAACCCTATTTGAACCTTGAAAACCTTACAACTCTTTTTTACCGCATTGCTTTTTGTGCCTCTCACAATTTACGCGCAAATTGAACAAGGACCTGATTTAGGTCAAGTTACAGGAAACGTTTCTTTGCTTTGGCAAAGCTACAGCGAAGACGAAGCAATCAACGCCGCGGTTCCCGCAGAAAAAGCAGCAATGAATGCATGGGCAAACCTCATCTATACGCGTGGGAAGTTTTCAGCAGGTTTACGCTATGAAAGTTACAACAATGCCTTAGTCGGATTCCCCGGACGATTCAAAGGAAACGGCATTGGCTATCGTTTCGCGCGTTACAATGATGACATGTTCGATGTGACCATTGGTAATTTCTATGAACAGTTCGGAAGCGGAATGATTTTTCGTACTTACGAAGAGCGCTTCTTAGGAATTGATAACGCCATGGATGGTATGCGCATTGTCTTTAAACCATTTCAAGGAGTAACCCTCAAAGGTGTATACGGACGCCAGCGTTTAGATTTTGACGATGGCCTTATCACCGGTGATGGTTTGATTAGAGGCGCTGATGGAGACGTCAGCATCAATCAATTGTTTGAGGATCTCTCAGAAAAAGACCTCCAAGTGAATTTCGGAGGTTCATTCTTAAGCAAATTCCAGTCTGGATCTACGATTGAAAAAGACACCCTCTTTCTGGAGGTCCCACAAAATGTTGGTTCATATGCTGGGCGTGTCAGTGCTTTCTACAAGGGATTCAATCTCTATGGAGAATACGTTAGAAAAATCAATGACCCGAGTGCTGATAACGGTTACATTTATAAAGAAGGCGAAGCATTCTTAGGAAACTTATCTTACAGCCAAAAAGGGTTTGGAATCAACTTTGGAGCAAAGGTTATTGACAACATGAGTTTCCGATCTGACAGAGATCTCCAATTACTTGATGCACCTATTAATTTCTTACCTCCAACTACAAAAGTTCACACCTACAATCTTGCAGCAACGTTGTACCCTTATGCAACCGTGATTACAACAGGTGAATCAGCCTATAGTGTTGATCTGTTTAAAAAATTCAAGCCTGTTGACTTAGAAGAAAATGAGCGCGGGTTAGGAGCTGGTTTCAAAAAAATATACAACCTGATTGTAGGTAAATACGGAACCAAGATTGAAGCAAACTTCGCAGCAGCGAATAGTCTAGACACAACAAACTTTGTAGGACAAGAAGGTGCGGTATACGGCTATCAAAGAAATAGTCTTGGATTTGGATCTACCAAATACATCCGAGATTTGAATGTACAGATCTCCCGAAAGTTCAATAAAAACTTTAAGGCAAAATACACTTACTTCTACCTTGAGTTCAACACAACTACGAACGCTGTAACAACAGATTTCAAAGGACTTCTATTTGCAGACATACACGTACTAGAGCTTCAAAACAAATTCTCGAAGCACCATTCACTCCGAACTGAGCTTCAAACGCTTTTGACTGAACAAGACAAAGGAGATTGGGCAACTGTGCTTTTTGAATATTCTTACTCTCCCCATTGGTTTGTAAGTGTTATGGATCAGTACAATTTCGGAAATAGCAATACAGATGATCGTGTTCATTATATTTACGGAACGGTTGGTTACATCAACGGTGCAAACCGGCTGGCTATAGGATATGGAAAACGACGAGCTGGGGTATTTTGCGTGGGAGGTGTATGCAGAGCAGTACCTTCTTCCAACGGATTTGAAATTACATTTACGAGCAGCTTTTAATATTGAGCAACATGAAGAGCATCTTATCACTTATGGCACTTGCGGCTATCTTGTTCACCTCTTGCGACAAGATTGATCAGCCCGTTCTCGATTTTAACATTCAGTACAGAGCAGACCTTTACGGACCAGCGCCTAGTTTTGGGCCTGCTCCTACTGCAACCATTAATGTTCTCATTGAAGACTTTACAGCACACCAATGTGGCTTTTGTCCAGACGCAGGAGTAACAGCTGATGAAATCATTGAAACGTATCCAGGAAGAGTAAGTGTAGTGGCTATTCATGCCGGACCACTCGCCCTTACCAAAGATGAAGAAGAAGATGAAGGCTTCACCACTGACTGGACCAATGCTGATGGTGATCTTCTATGGGATCAATTGGATTTTCAGGTAAACCCAATTGGAAGAATTAACCGAATAGGAGGTCCTGGTGAAATAGTAAATCCCAATACATGGGTTGCAAAAACCAATGAACTTATTAATCAAACAGCCCCTGTGAACTTGCAACTGGCTGTGAATTACGGAACGTTAGGCGGACACTTGAATGTACACTTCAATGCGCAGTTCCCTGACAGTTACGAGAACGCAACTAAGATTACCGTTTACATTACCGAATCTGGAATTCAAGATTGGCAATTGTGGTACGGAGAAGATCCTGAATATGTAGAAGACTATGAGTTTAAGCACGTATTGAGAGGTTCAGTAACGGGTCCGCTGGGACTTAATTTCACCACTGAAAGTGTTGCTGCAAATACAGAAATTCAAGTTGATTACTCTTTGGTATGGAATACTGACTGGGCAGTAGAAAACTGCTCTGCCATTGTGCTCATTACTGACAACGTAACTGGTGAGGTTTTAAACGTAATAGAAGCACATTTATAGCATGAAGAAATCGCTCTTCCTTTTTACTTCTCTTTTAATAAGCATTTCCTGCTTTAGTCAGTCACGTTTCAATGCGGGCCTCATTGCAGGAATGAATACCACTCAAGTTGATGGAGATCGAGCTGAGGGATTCAATAAAATAGGCCTAAATGCCAGTGCTTTCGTTCGCGCCAACCTCAATGGCCCAATCAGCATAACGCTTGGCATTGGTTATTCTGGCAAAGGAAGTAGGCGCCCCTCAGACCCTGATAACAATGATTTTAACACGTGGGGATACTCCTTTAGGTACATTGATATTCCTGTTGTTGCAGAATACCGCCACAATGACCTGGTTTTTCAAGCTGGACTTTTTGGCGCAGTTTTATTGAAAGAAGAACAAGAATTTAACGAGAACACCTTCGCCATCGTAAATCCTGAAATGCGCAACTATGACCTAGGAGGAATTGTGGGCATTGGTTACTTCATCAATGATAATTTATTTGCCCAAGCACGCTTCCAAAATAGCCTAATTGAAATCAGACCTAGTCCAGACAGTGCTGGTCAAACGAACATTTACAATGGAGGAATGCGGAACGTCGTTCTGCAATTCTCTATGGGATATCAGTTCGGTGAATAACCTATAAATCTTCGTATTCTTTAAAGAATCGCATTGTGGATGACTCCACTTTAGTCTGCCATTCTGCCCATGGTCCATTGAAAAAGGCATTTACATCTTTCACCATCTTTTCGGTTTCTTCTTCGGCCTTTGCCTTCGCCAAAAGAGCATTTTGACCTAGAGGAGCATCTGGTGCCCCAACATAGCTTCTTGGCCTCCATAAATAATTATTCAAAAACTTTGTTACGTGATCATAGCCATCAAAATCTTTTGGCAGCATGTAACGGTCTTCAAAAGCAGTTAATGATTTCATCAAAGAGTCACCCTCAGCATTCAAGTCATTGAACAACGTATCTTCTGTCATTGTAATTTGCTTGTTGACGAAACCGATCATTTCTTTCGCTTCGCAGACCCTGGAAAACGCCTTCTCTGCCTGCTCAATGGTCTCATTCACCTCATAGATGAATGAACGCTGGGTCTTGGCATTTTCAATCTTAAATGCCCTCCGTGGATCTGCATTTACCATGGCCATGACTTCACCATCCATTTCTTCATATGAAATAGAGACTTTATATGCTCCAGGCAAAACCATTGGCCCGCCGCCTGGCTCATTGTCTTCAGAAGGTTCATCTCGGCTTGGGAAATGCACTCCTTTTTCATTCATTCCCCACGTCACTTTATTCAACCCTGCTTTCGGGGTTGTCTTTAGGGTACGAATGGTATCTCCGTCAGCATTCATTATGCGCACAGTCGCCTTCGCCTCATCAGTAAACAATGAGTCAGGAATAAAGTATGAAACCACCACATTAGAAGACTTATTTTGACCGCTCCAAAGGTGGTCAGCTGCAAACCTACTTCCGCGCGGGCGCATGTAGCTCACCATGTATCCATCTGTGGCAGAAATCACATTGAATTCATCTTTCAACGCTCCATTTGAAACTATTTCACGCAACGGTCTAATGTCATCTAAGATGTATGCTCCACGCCCAAAAGTTCCAATGATCAAATCATGTTCTCTCGGGTGAATTTTCAAATCAATGGTGCTCACTGACGTGTAATCATTGGTCCATTTATTCCAATTTTCTCCTTTGTCAAAGGAAACATAAAGGCCATTCTCCGTTCCTAAAAAAAGCAGATTTGCTTCAACAGGATCTTGAACAATACTCAGAGCATGACCCTGCACTTTCTCATTGTCTACAATGCGATTCCATTTCTTTCCACCATCTGTGGTATGGTATACGTAAGCCTCCCAATTGTTACGTCTATAGTCATTCACTACCACAAAAGCCTCTTTAGATTGATGCTGGGAAACTTCAATTTGTGGAATCCAAGCACCCTCAGGGAAATTCTTAAGATTTTCAGAAAACTCTGTCCATGTATCACCTCCATTTGTAGTGAGCTGCAAGTGTCCATCATCTGTTCCTGCCCAAATTACATTTTCATCAAACTTATCAGGAGCAATGCATGTCACTGTTGTGAAATTCTCAGCTTTCGTGGCATCAATGGTTAATCCGCCAGACTCAGCTTGCTTTTGTTTCTCTGGATCATTGGTGGTCAAATCTGGGCTAATGATTTCCCACGCTTTCCCATGATTAATACTCTTATGCACAAATTGACTTCCGAAATAGACCCCATTCTCATTGTGAGGGTTTGATGCAATGGCCCCATTCCAGTTGAAACGAAGAGGGGTTCCTTCTGGGTGATTTGGCTGAATGTAATCCATTTCACCTGTTCCCGTATGAATGCGGTAGACATTCCCTCCTTGAGACATCGCATACGCATGGTCCATCGAAGATGGATCAGGCACTACATCAAATCCATCACCAAATGAAATTTCTTGCCAATCCTCATTGCGAATGCCGTCACCATGCCACACATAACCAGGTGCTTTCCAAGAACCATTGTCCTGCATTCCACCATAGATATTGTAAGGAATATCCATATCGTAATTAATGTGGTAAAACTGCCCTAGCGGCAAGTTTGAAACAAACTCCCACTTTTTCCCTCCGTCTCTACTGATGTTCATCCCACCGTCATTTCCATCGATCATGAAATTGGGGTTGTCAGGATGAATGTAAAAGGCGTGGTGGTCAGGGTGTGCGCCTGAATAAGGCAAAATGACATCGAAACTCTTTCCGCCATCGATGCTTTTTGAGACCATTGAATACAAATTGAACAAGGTATTCTCATCTTTGGGATGAGCGAAAATATCTGCGTAGTAGAACGGTCTATTGCCAATGTTCTCTGTTGCACGCACTTCCCATTTCAATCCGCCATCTTCACTCCTGTACAAGGCTGTTTCTTCTGACTCAACCAATGCATAAACCACATTGGTATTGGCTGCCGAGATGGTCAAGCCAATTCGTCCTAAATTACCTTCAGGAAGCCCATCCTCAGAGCTACGCATTACCCATGTCTTTCCGGCATTGTGAGAAACATACAAGCCTGAACCTTCGCCACCAGAATTGAAGGTCCATGGCTTTCTACCGTATTCCCACATTGCAGCAAAGAGCTTATTCGGGTTTCGAGGATCTACAATTAGATCAGCGCAACCCGTCTCCTCATTGTTGTAAAGCACCTTTTCCCAAGTTGCACCGCCGTCTGTAGTTCGAAACACGCCTCTTTCTGGATGTGGGCCCCATGCAGAACCCAAGGCTGCAACAAACACTGTATTCGGATCATCTCTATGCACAATTATTCTGTGGATGGTTTTAGTTTCGACCAACCCCATAAGGCTCCAGTTCTCTCCCCCATCAATGCTTTTATAAATCCCTCCACCACTGGTTTGAGAGTTTCGCGGATTTCCTTCACCTGTTCCCGCCCAAATCACATCAGGGTTTGAGGGATCAATGGCGATGGCACCAATTGACTGAAGCGGCGCATCATCAAATACCGCTTCCCAGGTTATTCCGCCAGAAACAGACTTCCACACACCGCCGCTTGCTGTGCCAATAAAAATCACTTCAGGTTGATCTCTAACAACATCAATGGAAGTAACACGGCCGCTCATGGTACCCGGACCAATATGACGCATCGTCATTCCTTTAAGGTGAGTCAAATCAATAACCTGCGCTTGTGTTGAGCATGAAACGATGAGAAGGCAAAAAAAGATGATTTTTTTCATGGTGTGCTTTTGTGATTCAGAAAGGTAAGGAAGAGCAATGGGTCTTCGCTACCGTTTATGTAGATCACCCAAATAGTACTAAATATAAGTAGAGTTTGTCGACCTTTGGGAAATGCAAAAGCCCACCTTAGGAATTGTTACTACGTGGTTCGAACGCGGAGCTACCCGGGTATCAATGGCTTTGATGGAAGTGCTAAAGGAGGAATACAGCCTGCGCATTTATGCTCGAGGAGGGGACGAATTCCCACATAAAGACCCAAAATGGAACAAAGACTTTGTGCATTGGGGCGAATTTGTTCCTGGGGCACGAAACACCTTCATCGACTTTAATGATTTTTCAAAATGGATTGAAAGAGAGCAAATTAGCCTCCTCCTTTTTAATGAGCAGCAAAGTTGGGATGTGATACTAAAGCTGAAAAAACGGACCCAAATCCCCATTGGGGCTTATGTAGATTACTACACTGATGCCACGGTCAATTGTTTTGGATTGTATGACTTCCTTATTTGCAATACCAAACGTCATTACAGCGTATTTAAGCACCATCCAAATGCCCTCTATGTTCCTTGGGGCGTAACTGAATTTGCCACCCAACCTCCTCCTTCAGGAAGCAATGTTCGTTTTTTTCACAATCTGGGGTTCAACCCCCAGCGCAAAGGAACTGACCTCATTTTACGTGCTTTTAAACAATTGACAGACGCGCGCATTAGCTTGATCTTGCATGCCCAGAAACCACTGGCTGATTTTCCCGACCTGCAAGAAATGGTTGCTGCAGATCACCGGGTAACATGGATTAACAAAGACGCTCCCCCTCCCGGACTGTATCATTTGGGTGATGTATATGTCTATCCTTCACGCCTTGAAGGAATTGGCCTCTCTTTACCTGAAGCACTTAGCCAGGGTTTGCCTGCAATAACAACAGATGAAGCACCCATGAATGAATTTGTGGTTCATGGTCAAAATGGTTTTTTGGTTGAGGTTGAGCGGCATTGGAAACGCGGTGACAACTATTATTGGAACATGGCTGAGGTGAATGTTAATGCCCTTGCCCAAGCCATGCAGTCTTACATTCTTTTGCCAGAAGAATTAACCAAGCGAAAAGAGACAACCCTTGCCATTGCAAAAGAAAGGCTGAACTGGAAAAAGAATGCTTCTTCGCTCTCAGAACTTCTAGCAAAAGTAAGATGGACCGCACCTAAAGAAACAACCTGGTCATACACACAAAGTTTAGAAGAAAAAGAAACGCCTCATGTGACAATTAAACAACGAACACATCGTATTTTGATCGCGTTAGGAGCACGGAATTTAAAGCGCAAATTGTTCGGCAGAGAATGAAGTTAAAAGGAATGCACATTTGGATTATCTCACCCGAACCTTGGGGAGCGCAGTTATTGTCTAAACATCATTATGCCTTGGAATTGGCGCACCGCAACAACGACATTGTGTTCATTCAAGCCGGGGGCAAGCATGGCGAAGTGGAAACACTTTCATCACATTCCAAAATCACCTTAATTTCATGGCAATCTGTACGAGGTTTAAGGAAGTTCCCTCGCAGCATTTCCAAAGTACTGCAGCGAAAAGAAATGATCAAAATTGCTGAACTCACTGGCGGGCAGCCTGACCTCATTTGGAGTTTTGACAATTCTCGGTTTTTCGACATGGATGCTTGGAAAACAGCTGCGACCATGATTCATCACTTGGTTGATTTAAATCAAGATTATGAGTTGGCACGAACGGCAAAATCTGCGCACATCTGCTTCGGAACAACGGAGTTCATTCTTTCAAAGTTGAAGGCGCACAATTCAAACTCATTTAACATTGGACATGGGTGTTCCCCTGTTTCACGAACTGTTTGGAGAGCACATACAAACAAACCCAAAGTCTTCTATGTTGGGAATTTGCTCATTCCATTATTGAATCGAAAGCTGATTCTGGATGCTGTGCGCACGTTTCCTGATGTTGAGTTCCATTTTATTGGCGCGCATGAAAAAAGCAATGTCACACGCAAAGTAGACAGTTCAGCCGCTGCATTTGTAGAAGAATTAAAAAGCCATTCGAATGCGTTCCTTCGCGGAGCCATGCAAAGAGAAGCATATCATGCTGCTTTAAATGAAGCAGATCTTTTTATTATCGCTTACAAAAAGGCTTTCTATGAACAAGTTGCCAATCCGCACAAAGTGCTTGAACTCCTTTCTACTGGAAGGGCTATTCTAAGCAATTCATTGGCAGAATACGAAGCGCTCCCATTCATTGAAATGGTTGATGATGCCGAAATTTGGCTGACCGTCTTAGAACAGATGATTTCGAAAATAGACCAATGGAATACCTTAGAGCTTCAAGAAGCGCGTGTCAACTGGGCCTCGGAACGCAGTTATTCTAAGCAAGTTGATCAAATTGAAGACCTCTTGAATGACTAAGCAACTCGTTTCAATCATCATGCCCGTTTGGAATGGCGAAAATTGGGTGGCAGAAGCCATCGAAAGCGCGCTTCAGCAGTCCTACACACACTGGGAACTTTTGGTTGTTGACAATGGCAGTTCAGACCACTCTCTCGAAATCATTCAGCAGTTCAACGACCCCAGAATTCGTTTATTTCAACAAGCGCACTCCGGCGTGAGCAAGGCCCGAAACCTGGGTTTAGACAACGCAAATGGCGATTTTATCTGCTTTTTAGATTGTGATGATGAACTGCCACCACAGAGCTTAGCGACAAGGGTTGATCTTTTTTATCGGCATCCAAAACTTGGCTTTGCAGACGGCATTATTGAAGTTTGGAATGCAGATTTCTCCCTTCAGTCTGCGCTCCACACACCTACTTTTTCTGGTGAGCCATTGAACGAATTGAGAACACTTTCGAGTACTTGTTTTTATGGAATTACTTGGATGATTCGTGCTGAGGCCATTGGCAACAAGCGCTTCAACACAGACATGTCACATTCTGAGGACCTTGCCTTTTTCGCCACTGTATCAAATGCGAGGTGGTGCTATGACTCAGTTGGAGTAGCGATCTACAAAGTACGGAAACGCGCAGGCTCAGCCATGAGTGATTTAGATGGATTAGCAAAAGGCTACGAAATGCTATTCACGCATTTGACTTTGCTTCGACCTGAAGAAAAGGATTGGCAACCCATTTTCAGATCAAAGGTTCGGCGCATCCTTTTTCGCTCCTTCATCAAGAAGCACCACTTTTTTCGGGCATTTCGCAGCCTATCGCGCTGGAGTTAGAAGATTTGAACCCTTTGTACGATATTAGTCGCCATGAAGGTAGACCTCATCATTGGAACACGACCAGAATTCATCAAACTTGCTCCCGTAGCTCGCATCATGCGAAATTACCCGGGAGTTGTCCCAAGAATAATTCTAACGGGTCAGCACACCGACCTGTTAAACGGCTTACCTGAGTTTTTCAGTCTAGAAATACACACCATTTTAAAAGTGATGGCAGAAGGTCAAAGTTTAGGCGAATTGACTTCCAAGCTATTACTTGCCCTCGAAAAACAATTCCAGGAAGACAAACCCGACGTTGTTCTTGTTCAAGGTGACACCACCTCCGCGTTCATGGGAGCATTGGCCGCATACTACAATGGCATTCCAGTCTGTCATGTTGAGGCAGGGTTACGTACAAATGACATCTATTCCCCCTTTCCTGAAGAAGTGAACAGGGCAGCTATTGCACAAATTGCTCAGCTCAATTTCGCTCCAACTGAACGCGCTTTGCAGACCTTACAATCAGAAGGAAAGACGGCAACACATCTCGTTGGGAACACAGTGATAGACGCAGCCCTTTTTGCACAGATGCGTCATCGCATTCAAGCCGTAGCGCTTCCAGTTAAACTTGATAAATTAAAAAAACTAGTGCTTGTTACCGCACACAGAAGAGAATCTCATGCTTCAGGACTGCGCCACATTTGCGATGCCATTCAGACGCTTCACAACACCCACCCAGAGCTTGAGTTTTTGCTTCCTACCCATTCGAACCCCGTTGTAAAAGAAGTCATCTCCAATGCCCTCGCTACTCTAGAAAGGGTGCACCTCAGCCCTCCTCTTTCATATCCTCAAATGATTGCCGCACTGGACCAAGCATGGCTCCTAATGACAGATAGCGGAGGTTTGCAGGAAGAAGCCCCTACCTTCCATTTGCCCGTTTTGGTGCTGCGCGAAAAAAGTGAACGGATGGAAGCTGTTGAATCAGGGAGCGCATTGTTGTGTGGTACGTCAACAGAAAAACTAGTAGAAGAGGTTGAACGCTTGTTAACTGATGCCCAAGCATACAAAGCCATGTCTCTTGCTCCCAATCCGTTTGGTGATGGGAAAGCTGCCATGCGCATTACAGAGATCATCAAGCACACATTCAAACCTTCAGCACCAAAGCTGTGAATGTACTCGTTATCACATATTGGAGTTACAAAGAGCCCTTGATTCAAGCCGCTGCATTGCCTTACCTAAAAATGATGCGCAAGGCCCTTGGCGAGGAGGGAACAATTCACTTAATCACCCTTGAAAAGCCCAACTTAAAGCTTCGGCCAGATGAAGAAGCTGAGGCGCGAAGCATGCTGCATGCTCAAGGAATCAATCTTTTAACGCATACCTATCATAAGTTCGGTATAAAAGCCATGTTGGCTTGGGGCGGAAATCTATTTTGGATCTTGCGTTATTGCAAGCAACATAAGATTAACATGCTTCACGCTTTTGGCAGTCCGGCGGCTACGTCAGCCCATGTGATTCACAAGCTCACAAAATTACCTTATGTAGTTGATTCTTATGAGCCACATGCCGAATCAATGGTTGAGAATGGTTCTTGGACAAAGCAGTCTTTTGCCTACAAACTATTGTGGTATTTTGAAAAAAAACTTGCACGAAAAGCGTTAGCGGTATTAGGAACTACGGAGGGCATGAAAGACTATGCCGCTAAAAAGTACGGCACCATCCCCAGCAATTTCAAGGTCAGACCAGCTTGCGTTTCATACTCGGCATTCAACCCTAACAACCCCTATCGGCTTAACAGAAAAACACTGGGCATTGACCATGGAGATATTGTTTGTGTGTATGCCGGAAAACTAGGTGGAATCTATTTGAAAGAGGAGATTTTTGAATTAATGAACGTAGCTTTAAGCAAATGGGGTGTCCGTTTCAAATTTCTTCTATTAAGTGATCTCCCGCGTGAAATGGCCAATCAATTGGCCAAGAACGCTGGGTTCCCAGAAGATCAAATGATTGTTCGGTTTGTTCCACACCAGAGCATTGCAGCTCATTTATCCCTTGCTGATTTCGCTATTAACCCTGTGAAACCCGTTCCTTCTAAAAGGTATTGCACCTCTATCAAAGACGGGGAGTACTGGGCAATGGGCTTGCCAGTGATCATTCCAAAAGGCATTTCTGATGATTCAGATCTCATTGAACAAAACAACATTGGTGTTGTGCTGAATGAATTGAATTTGAAAGCATATCAGCAGGCCATTGAGCAGATTGATGTGCTTCTTCAAGAAGATAAAGCAGCCCTCCAGGAACGAATTCGGGCGGTAACAAAAGTACACCGAAGCATCTCTATTGCAGAGCAATGTTATGCTGAATTGTATGGCGAACAAGGCGCATTGAGATTGAAAGTGAAAACTTTTCTGGTACTTATATACAATAGTTTCAAAGATCCATTGTTCCAGAATTTGGTGTACCAATACATCTTGCGGCAATCTGAAGAGCATTCAAACTACCGTTTTCAACTGCTCACTTTTGAGCAGAAAAAATATGCTCTAAACCCACAAGAACAGACCAAAGAGAAAGCGCAACTGACGGGCAAAGGAATATACTGGCATCCCTTGATTTACCACTCAGGGAAATTTATGCTCATCAAAAAAGCCATTGATTTCACAGCCGCTTTAGCACAGCTGGCGCGGATCAGCTTGAAGCGCAAACCAAGAATGATTATTGCTTTCGCAAATACTTCTGCAGCAATTTCATGGGTGCTTTCAAAGATTATCGACTCGAAACTAATGGTGTATTCCTATGAGCCTCATAGCGAATTCTTGGCCGAATTTGGCATTTGGAAACGCAACGGATGGCGATATAAATTGCTGAACATGTTGGAGCGGAAGACAGCTGAAACAGCTGATTACATCTTAACAGGAACAAAGCACATGCAAGAGGTTATAGCACCAATTGCGCGCGGACAAGTCTATCGTGCTCCATCAAGTGTTGATGAAACCATTTTTAACTTTCGCCCCGAAAAAAGGATTGAAATACGATCTGAGTTCGGCATTGAAAATCGTAAAATACTGATCTATGCCGGCAAGTTTGGAGGCATCTATTATCATGAAGAAGTTTTCGATTTCTGCGCTGAATTGAAACGACTAGACCCAAGCTGGTTCTTCGTCTTCCTATCTCCCTCAGAACATGCTGAACTGAGGGCTAATATGGACGTTTACGGATTGGGACCTGATGATGCATTGCTTCGCGAAGCAAAAACACCTTTGGAGGTCGCCGCCTGGTTGTCTGCGGCTGATGTAGGTTTAACGGCTATTCCCCCCTATCCTAGTCAGAAGTATAGATCTCCGGTAAAGGTGGGTGAATACTTGCTTTGCGGCCTGCCGTACATAACTTGTAAAGGGGTTTCTGAAGATGATTCAATTGCAGAAGAACACAATGTGGGGGTCGTGATTGAAAGCTTGAGTAAAAAAGAAGTCCAACACACAAAAGAGGCATTGGACTTATTTTTAAATGAGGACCGAGATTCCTTGCGCTTGCGCTGCAGGAAAACGGGGCTGAGTTACAGGGGACGCCAACAAATTGATGTTCTTTTCACTCAAATTCTCCAAGAGGCTTAATCAGTTGCTCATCAAGCTTTTGATGTCTACCTGTTCAGAAATATCAATGGGGATTTCTCTGCCAATTAAAAGTGCTTTTCCTTTCACGATTCCCACTGCTTGAAAATCTGCATTTTTAGCAAAGAGCAAAGACAATAAATTCTCCAAAAAGTTCCCGCTTAAGTCTTCCGCACCTGCTTTCAACTTGATGATTTTTGTGCTTTTCGATTTGGACTCCAATTTCACTTTTTCTACCAGGTGAACTTTCCCCATGCCTTTTTTATTAACGAAAATGTCAATTTCAGACTGTGTGAGTGTCACTGCATACCAGTTTGGATTGTCAAGTTGGAGCGTAACACTAACTTCTACAACGTCCTTGTCGAATTTCGTAATGGAAATATCATCTACCATGACCACTTCTACCTCTTTGTAAAAAGAGCAAGAATTCAAACTGAAAACCATTGCCAATGCGAACAGTCCGAATAGGACTTTCGAGGTGCGGTTCGTATTTAGTTTCATAGGTTTCTTTTGGTGAACAAAGTCAAAGCACGTGCCAAGACTTAGCCTTTCATTTCTGCAAAATACTTGTAAAACAAAGGAATGGTTTCAATGCCTTTGAAATAATTAAAAACACCATAGTGCTCATTTGGAGAGTGAATGGCGTCAGAATCAAGGCCGAATCCAAAGAGGACGGTCTTCAACCCAAGGATGCTTTCAAAGCTGGCTACAATAGGAATAGAGCCTCCACTGCGCACCGGGATTGGTTTCTTACCGTAAGTCTCTTCCATGGCTTTTGATGCCGCTTTATAAGCGATGCTATCTGTTGGCGTAACAGCGGCTTCACCTCCGTGATGTGGTGTTACTTTCACAGATACGCTCTTAGGAGCGATGCGTTCGAAATGAGTGATGAACAGTTCAGTGATTTTCTCAGAGCTTTGGTTCGGAACCAAACGCATACTAATTTTCGCGTAAGCTTTCGAGGCGATCACTGTTTTTGCTCCTTGACCAATGTAACCACCCCAAATTCCATTTACGTCAAGGGTAGGTCGGATAGAAACACGTTCAGAAACAGAGTATCCAGATTCGCCTTCTACATCTCCAATGCCAATGCTCTTTTTGTAAGCTTCCTGAGAAAAGGGTGCTTTCGCCATTTCTGCGCGCTCTTCAAGAGACAGTTCATCAACGTCGTCATAAAATCCTTCAACTTGAATTTGTTGGTGGTCGTTTTTCAACGAAGCAATTAATTCACAAAGGATGTTGATTGGGTTTGGAACTCCACCGCCATAGAGGCCAGAGTGTAAATCACGATTTGGGCCAGTCACTTCCACTTCAACATAGCTCAAGCCACGAAGGCCTGTAGTAATTGATGGCGTATCATTGGCGATGATTCCGGTATCAGAGACAAGTACCACATCTGCCTTCAACATTTCTTTGTTCTCTTTGAGGAAGGTATCTAAATTGGAAGAACCCACTTCCTCTTCGCCCTCAATAATGAACTTCACGTTGCAAGGCAGCGCATCAGACTTCACCATTGCTTCAAACGCCTTCACGTGCATGTAAAACTGACCTTTATCATCACAAGCGCCTCTAGCGAAGATGGCGCCTTCAGGATGAATGTCGGTCTTCTTAATCACTGGCTCATATGGAGGTGAATCCCAAAGTTCAACAGGATCTGCGGGTTGCACATCGTAATGTCCGTAAACCAAAACGGTAGGTTTCGATGGGTCGATCATTTTTTCGCCATATACAATCGGATATCCAGGGGTGGTCATCACCACAGCCTTATCAGCGCCAGCAGCGAGCATGGCATCTTTGGTCACCTCAGCCATTTTTAACACATCTGCTTTGTATGCTGGATCAGCGCTTACAGAAGGAATTCTAAGGATATCGAGCAACTCATTCAGAAAACGGTCGCGATTGGTTTGGATAAATTCGTTTACAGACATTCTTTTTTATTGGATACGAAAGGTAGTAAACCTTCTGTTCTAGGGCAATTTTAGCACGAGAAGAAGCGTGATAAATACCTAACCCACGTTACCTTTAAGTTAAATCCTCATATACTGCACATTAGCTGACTTAAGAAACGTACTTTTGCGCCCGATTTGGCACAAACATTATGAAATCAATACGTAACATCGCGATTATCGCACACGT
Organism: Flavobacteriales bacterium; assembly: GCA_047636995.1. Taxonomy (GTDB): domain Bacteria; phylum Bacteroidota; class Bacteroidia; order Flavobacteriales_D; family Sanyastnellaceae; genus JAQWQB01. Next base: position 87,109 of record JBLIGQ010000006.1, read on the forward strand.
TGACCACGGTAAGACTACTTTGGTGGACAAAATTATCTCAGAATGTCAAGTTTTTGACGATCGAAAAGATAAAACGCAACTCGTTCTAGACAACAATGATCTGGAGCGAGAACGTGGAATCACAATTCTTTCCAAGAACGTTTCTGTGAACTACAAGGATGTCAAGATTAACATCATTGACACCCCAGGTCACGCTGATTTCGGAGGAGAAGTTGAACGTGTGCTTAAGATGGCAGACGGAGTTCTACTTTTGGTTGATGCCTTTGAAGGGCCTATGCCACAAACACGTTTCGTGCTTTCAAAAGCATTGGAACTTGGCTTGAAGCCAATTGTGATTGTGAACAAGGTAGATAAGGACAACTGCAGACCTGACGAAGTTCAGGAGCAAGTATTTGAGTTGATGTTCAACTTGGAAGCTACTGAAGACCAACTTGACTTTGTAACGCTTTACGGCTCAAGCAAGTTCGGTTGGATGAACACCACGTGGGAAACACAAACTGACAACCTTGTTCCGTTATTGGATGCCGTGATTAAGCACATTCCTGAAGCTCCCTTTAATGAAGGAGGACTTCAAATGCAGATTACTTCACTTGATCACTCTCCATTTACAGGACGAATTGCAATTGGACGTGTTCAGCGAGGAATTGTGAACGAAGGAGAGCAGATTGCACTTTGTACCGCTGAAGGGGCGCCTAAGAGAATGAAGGTACGTGAGCTATACGTATTTGAAGGCTTGGGTAAAACCAAAGTACAGCAAGTGCGAAGTGGCGACTTGTGCGCCATTGTAGGTTTGGAAGCATTTGAGATTGGTGATACCATTGCTGATCTTGAAAATCCAGAACCGCTTTCTCGTATTGCGGTAGATGAGCCAACGATGAGCATGATGTTCACAATTAACAATTCTCCTTTCTTCGGAAGGGAAGGAAAGTTTGTGACTTCACGCCAATTACGTGACCGTTTGTACAATGAAACTGAAAAGAACTTGGCGCTGCGTATTGAAGAGACGAATAGTGAGGACACCTTCAATGTATACGGACGCGGAATTCTTCACTTGTCTGTTCTTGTTGAGACAATGCGTAGAGAAGGTTATGAGCTTCAGCTTGGTAAGCCTCGCGTGTTGGTGAAAGAGATTGACGGTAAAAAATGTGAGCCATACGAGACCTTGGTAATCGATATTCCTGCTGAGAGTTCTGGTAAAGCCATTGAATTGGTAACACAGCGTAAAGGTGATTTGTTGATCATGGAGCCGAAAGGTGACTTGCAACATTTGGAGTTTGACATCCCATCACGAGGATTGATTGGACTTCGTTCAAACCTTTTAACTGCATCTTCTGGAGAAGCAATTATCACACACCGCTTCAACGAATACCGCGAGTGGAAAGGTGAAATTGGCGACCGAAGAAAAGGGGCTATGGTTTCTGCTGAGCAAGGACAAGCATTGGCTTATGCCATTGACCGTTTGCAAGATCGTGGAATCTTCTTCATTGAACCAGGAGATGAGGTATACAAGGGACAAGTTGTTGGAGAAAACTCCCGTGATGGCATCATTGAAGTGAATGTCATTAGAGGAAAGCAATTAACAAACATGCGTAAGTCTGGTACAGATGCAGCGCAGCACATTGCACCTAAAACGGAATTCTCTTTGGAGGAAGCAATGGAATACATTGGGGACGATGAGCTATTGGAGATCACTCCAACAGCCATTCGGATGAGAAAATCACCACTAATGTGGAGAGCAAGATAATAAGCTATCTAAATACATCCTATTTAAAAACCCTCACAGCAATGCTGTGAGGGTTTTTTGTTGCCTTTGATTGCTCACATTGCATGAAAACGCGAAGTAAATTAGGGCTAACTCATTCAAACGCACTGAGCTAGACACCCTGTATAAATTTGCTTGACTACCACAACGTTCTACGCTAGATGTGTAAAGGCCGAAAAAAGCTTTCGAATGCTTAGTTACCAATGTTACAGACCTCCCTTTAATGCAGCTCTCTCCAAAGAATGTAAACACCCATTAAGAGGACGAACCAACCAAATCCTTTTTTCAATTTTCTTCCTTCAATGAAATTGGCTAAATAGATCCCCAAAAGAATTCCTACGGCCGTAATTCCTGCGAATGTGAGGAGGAAAGACCAGTCAATTTCAAGGTTTTGCACATCCCCTAAAAACCCAATAAGTGATTTGAACGCAATGATGAGCAGCGAAGTTCCCACCGCTTTCTTCATGGGTAATTTCGCCAACAAGACCAATGCTGGAATGATGAGGAAACCACCTCCTGCTCCAACTACTCCAGTAAGTGCACCTACCACTAATCCTTCAATCACAATCATTGGATAGTTGTACTTCACTTCTGTTTCTTCAGCTACTTCGGCTCCTTTATTTCGAATCATTGAAACAGAAGCAAGCAGCATAATTAGCGCAAAGAACACCATGATGGCAATGTCTTTGGTTAACAAGAAATCACCTAGCGTAATAATTTCGTCTGGAATGGCGGGAATGAGAAACCTTCGCGAAGCATAGACAGCGATGAAGGCAGGAATGGCAAAAACGATGGCCGTTTTCACATCTACCATTCCCTTTTGCCAGTTTCTAAATGCCCCAATGGCTGCTGCAAATCCCACAACAAACAAGGAATAGGCTGTTGCCATAACAGGCTCAATGGCTAAAATGTAAACTAAAACGGGTACTGTAAGAATGCTTCCACCTCCACCAACGAGGCCCAGAACAATTCCAATAACCAGTGCCCCTGCGTATCCTATAATTGCAATTGAGTCCATCTAGATGGGAAATTTCATTCTCTTCATTTTACAAAGTTCAGCTAATTCAATTAAACCGAAGGTGATAAATGTTACCCACGACTCCACGTGCTCTGGCACAAAGAAATGAACAGATTTTGAAAGAAAACGATGCTTTGTAAATTATGGACAAAGGGACTCAGCGGTGCCGCTATCAGTCATTCCCAATGAGAATTTAAACACGTAAATAACAGATTGAAAATCATTACCGACCGCTAACTCAATCACCTCAACCCCAGGCGCAGACTTCCTTGAAAGGGGTTGGAAGAATACCTTTTTTCCCATTGCACCGAAACCAAAAAAACGTTCCATCAGGACCACAAGAAAGAGAAATCACGCTGCAATCATAGAAATCTGGCTATTCAACCATCAGAAAGGCGATGGTGTAGATGATGAAATTCCCCTCGCTAGTTTCACAACCAGCTCATTCTTCAAATTTGGTGGTGAAATGACGTTGGATTGAACTGTTTAATGACATGAACGCAACCCACTGAGAATAACGACTGTCAATCTTAACCTTTTCGTAATTAGCCCCTATTGACGTGGATGAATAAAATGGGCCGTACTACCTAAGCACCGTCACCAAGCCTTCGTATAGTTTTGCATTCCCAGTGTCTGGCATCACCACAGTAACCTGGTAAGTGTAAACTTCTGTTTGCACATAATGCCCCCCATTTTTTACGTTGCCTATCCACCCTAAGTCAGGGTCAGTTGAAATGAATATAAGCTCACCCCAGCGATCATATATCTCAAAAGTGTATTCATTGGGTTCAAAATTCATCACCGGCTTGAACACCTCATTGATTCCGTCTAGATCTGGAGTGAATGCATTTGGAATGAAAACGTTCGGGGGGAGTTTCACTATAATTTCAGTGCAAAGAAGGTCTGAACAGCCATGCTCATTGATCGCTTCAAGACACACTTCATAGACACCTGGTATTTCCCACCCTTCAATTACCGCTGACTCCTCGTTACTCACTTCGTCACCATTCAGGGTCCAGATATAATCAATGGCTCCTTCACTGGTATTGTCGAAATGAATTTCATCTACCGAATTGTATACGATGGTTCCTTCGCGAATGCTGAAGTCGGCCATTGGAAGGTCGAAAGCACATAAAACATCTTCGAAAACTAGATTGAGCGGGCAACCTTCATTGTGAATGAGGCCCAGTGAGATATCATAACAGCCTTGCGTCTCATAAGTATGGTTCACTTCCAAACCAGCACCTACAGTATCATCACCAAAGTCCCAGTTAATTGCTCCAAAATCTTCAACATTGAGCAAAGAAAACGAGGCGGGAACAGGAATACAAACCGTTTCAACAGTGCTCACCAACTCTGGAGTTGGCAGCACAACTGTTTGAACAAGCACATCAGCCGAAAGGCCTTCTGATGTGCAGCCATCTGTCAGAGATACTGTTAAGGTTATCGGTACATCGGCAGTATAAAAAAGAAGCTCATCTGCTCCAAGCACTAGTCCATTCTCATCTGTCCATTGCCATACGTAAGTTCCTTCGCCTCCAGCAGCATTTGCTTGGAGGTTAATGGCTTCACCTGGACAAGGAATTACATCTTCAGGCCCCGTTAAGGCCAATTCTGGATAGAAGAAAATCTCAGTACAATGACCAATGGAAGAACATCCATTCTGATCTGTTGCTGATACGCAGTATAAATCACCTTCATTTGGAATTAGTGTTTCAGTCTCACCAACCGCTCCAGTGTCCCAGTTGTAAACCAAATCCACTTCTGCAGAGGTAGCCGTCATGGTGACTTCGCCTCCATTGCAGATCACATAATTCAAAGGTAGATCTATCACAGGCAAAGGATCTGCTGTGAGCTCAAGCACCATTGTATTGTCGCACAAACCATTGGTGATGAACAAGTCGTAAACCCCTACACAAAGATCGGGTGCCTGTTCTGCCGAAGCTATCCCATTAAGAAAGTAAGTCCAGTCTGGCTCTAGACTGAGCGCTAACTGTCCGTTACATTGACCTGTACATCCCGGATTTGTTACAAGAAGTGAGGTGAAATCTGGCACATCCGCGAAAACCACATCCACTTCGTCTGTTCCTTGACAGCCATTGAGAGTTACTTCAACCTCATAAGTTCCTTCGTCAATAAGGAGTAAAGTTTGATCACCTACTTCACCATTCCAAGTAATTTCTTCCCAGCCAAGACCAGCATCTAATGTCACTTCTTCATCTGGGCAAACTGTGATGTCATCACCTAAGTTTACTACTGGCAAAGGATTAACTAGAATGTTATATGCAAATAGATCATCTATATTTTCTGCCACAATTTCAGTATCCTCAGCTGGGGTGAAGGTATAAGTCTCTGAATTTTGAATGAACTCATTCACGTCATCAACAACCTCGAACCAATCTACAGCCACTCCAAATTCCGGATCCAAAGTCACTTCTTCTCCTGCGCAAACAGTGATGGTTTCAGCTTCAGGCTCCTCAAATGTGATGTTGTCAATGAAGATGTTTTGTGGACATTGAATGTTCAAGCTGGTAGTAACCACAATGTGATCAAAAGCTTGTGTGGCGGTGAAAGTGATGGTATAATTCTCCCACACGGTATTCGTTACCAAACCAGAGCACCCGAGCTCAACCGCGCCGACCATAAGCGAAGTGTGATTTGCGATCACTCCCGTTGGAGGAGAACCTACAAATCCATAGACACACAGTCCACCGCACGGGTCAGAATAATCTCCACTAGTTGGTGTTTTCAAAGCCATGCTCATGTTGTACTCTTGACCAATGGTCATGGGTTGAGGCATTTGCTGTCCGATTGATTCAGCAGAACCAATGGCGTCGCCATAAGAGGCAAAACCAGTGTAAGCATCTCCAGAATCGGCAACGCCATCTGTAGGAAAGAATCCAGTGGTGTATCCGCAGCTATAAAAATCAGCTGATTCAACAACAATGAACCAATTCTCCAACATGCTGATTTGACCCAAAGCATCGTTACAACCAGTATTCAACTCAAAGTCGCCATTGTATATAACTTGAGCGTTTATTTGACCCACACTAAAGAGTGAAGTCATCAAAATCAAGCTGAAAATTCGGAATAGGGTCATTTGCATATTCTTATCTATACTCTATATACTTACACTTGTGTCAATAGGTTGCCCAATCGAACGGCAATTAACGAACAAAAAGCGGAGATGTGTATTATTGATTTTCAATGGCTTGCATTTGATTCGATCTAATTTTAACGTCATGGAGTGTAATCAACGTCTCTTGTATTATCTTTGGCTGCCTCTGTGAGCATATGAAAGTCTCCTTCGATAATACAAAAGTTGCCTTTGCAAACAAGACCGATTTCGATCTGAAAAAAGGCTATTGGCTATTCAAACTAGTCTCTAGTCCGACCTTGGTAAAACTGGGCAAATACTCCGTAAATTTAGCCCTTGCTTTGAGAATCCCCATAGGCTGGGCGCTCAAGAAAAATATATTTTCACAATTCTGTGGTGGTGAGACCATTGAAGAATGTGCTTCCACTACCCGCGTTTTGGATCAACTCAATGTAGGAACCATTCTTGACTATAGCGTTGAAGGAAAAGACAGTATTGAAGATCTCGAAAACACTTCTGAGGAAATTCTTGAAACCGTTAACACCGCTAACAACAATCTTCACATTCCTTTTTGTGTCTTCAAAGTTACTGGGGTTGCACGTTTCGGTTTGCTTCAGAAAGTGAACGAGCAGAAAACGCTAACCTCAGAAGAACAGCAGGAATTTAAAGCCGTTTTAGCTCGAGTTGATCGCATTGCAAAACACGCTTTCGAAACAGGAACTCCTGTATTTATAGATGCAGAGGAAAGTTGGGTCCAAGATGCCATTGACACTCTGACCCATGACCTCATGGAGAAATACAACAAGGAGAAAGTGATTGTTTACAATACAGCTCAGATGTACCGTCATGATCGTCTGGCTTTCTTGCAGAAAATGTTTGCTGAGGCAAAAACCAAAGGCTACCATTATGGGGTGAAATTAGTTCGCGGTGCTTACATGGAAAAAGAACGCGAGCGGGCTAAGGAACGAAACTACCCTTCTCCAATTCAACCTGACAAAGCGTCTAGTGATCGTGATTTTGATGCTGCACTGGAGTTGTGCTTGAAAAACATTGACCACACTGCTTTGGTGGCCGGCAGTCACAACGAAAAGAGCACATTGGTTTTAATCGATTTGATGTCGAAACATGGTGTTGTGCCATCAGACCCGCGGATTTACTTCGCGCAGCTATTTGGAATGAGTGACCACATTAGCTTTAACCTTTCGCATGCTGGATTTAACGTGGCAAAATATGTTCCTTATGGTCCAATAAGCGAAGTGATTCCTTACTTGATTCGCAGGGCGAATGAAAACACATCAGTGAAAGGTCAAACAGGTAGGGAGTTGTCTTTGATTATGAAAGAACTAACGCGAAGAAAAGAATCTTAGCAGCCGCAGTCAGCGCTTTTCGGCGCCATAAAAGTCTTGATGAAAGAGGCCGTGTCTTGCAATTCAATTTGCACTTTTAACCCATCTGTAATGTGAGACTCAATCACATAATTCAATGGTTTCTCATGCGTTTCGCTTTCTGAAAAGCGTACATCTCCTTTATCAATCATTTGTTGAACATCATCTTCTGAAAGGCTCAAGCATCGCATTAAGCACGCTGCAGAAGCTGAATAGCTGAATGCCTTTTCATTGATTTGCGACTTTACACGTGTGCCAGGAAGCCACTTTCCGCAGCCCCGATTACTGAATAAAGCGAAAGATATAAGTACTCCTATAGATATTCCAATAAAGTACTTCCCAAGTCGTTGCGTAAAACTCATAGTGCAAAAGTACGGAAACAGTCTTGAGTTTAGATTCCTGATTTGAAAGATTTGAGGACATACTTTAAGTTTTGTTTGAGTTAGTGACGCGCTTCAGGCACGGAAAGAAAAGCATGGGATTTTGGGGCTCGTATGAAGAAATCAACGTTTACAAACCAATCACCAACACACGTGAATTTATTCTGCAATAAAGCCGCTCATGGCTTTGAAGGTGTTCTTGTGTTCTTGATCTTCGCTCCGCTTGGATGGACAGGCGGGGGCGGGCGGGTCCCACTAAAAAAACCATCGAGATAGAAAGCGGTAGGAAGTACTCAAAACCAGAATCAACGTTTACAAACCAATCAATCAACCCCCCAATTCTCCCAGCCTTTCTCTGCCCCCCTTCAAAATTAACATGTAACTTTGAGTTCATGCTAAAGAGCTCAAACCTAACGTTCAGCTACCACAACGGTGCGTCATTCTCTTTTCCAGATGTATTCTGTGAAGAGAAAGGACATCTTTTGCTATTGGGCGAATCTGGACAAGGAAAAACAACCTTACTGCACTTGCTCGCAGGCATGCTCAAACCCTCAGCAGGAAGTGTGGGCATCAATGGAACTGATATTGCTCAACTTGACCGAAAGGCAATGGATACATTTCGCGGACAGCACATCGGTATTGTGTTTCAAACTGCGCATTTTGTGGAAAGTTTGAGCGTTGAAGACAACCTCATCCTTCCGCAGTACCTCGCAGGAAAAACAATTGACCGAAACAAAGCACAACAAATCATTGGAAGGCTGAACCTTACTCAAAAGCTGCACGAAAAGACCCGAAACTTAAGCGTCGGAGAACAACAGCGGGTTGCCATTGCCAGATCTCTTATGAATGACCCAGCCATTGTGCTGGCTGATGAGCCCACCTCAGCGCTCGATGATAGAAATGCCGAAGAGGTGATCAGCCTGCTCGAAGAACAAGCAGCGCTCAGTGGAGCAGGACTTATTATTGTGACACATGACCAACGATTGAAAGATCGTTTCGAAAAACGCGTGGTACTATGAATCTGCTGAAAATAGCTTGGAAAAACATCGCCTCAAAACCACTAAATACTTCCTTGAGCCTGATTCTACTCGCTTTTGGTGTTGGTGTTATTTCGCTCCTTTTGATTCTAGAAACGAGATTGAAAGAGCAATTCGACCGAAACATTAAAGACATTGACATGGTTTTAGGTGCGAAAGGAAGTCCGCTTCAGCTCATCTTAGCGAATGTCTATCACATTGACGCTCCTACCGGGAATATCTCACGAAAAGAAGCTGAGAAAATCATTCGAAATCCATTGATTGAGGAAGGCATTCCGTTGGCCTATGGAGACAATTATAAAATGTTCCGAATTGTAGGAACAACCCATCAGTATCCAAGGCACTACGAAGTGGAATTGGCACAGGGAAGGCTTTTTGACACCTCTTACGCCGTTACAATTGGAAGTAAAGTAGCCGAGGAATTAGGCCTTCAACTAGGTGATACATTCCACAGCGCACACGGACTGCAAGATGAAACCGATGTGCACACCAACAAAGACTTCACAGTTGTAGGCGTCTTCAAAGAAAGCAGTTCTGTAATTGATCAATTGATTCTGACCGAAATGAGCTCTATTTGGGGCGTACACGAACATGTGGGCGAAGAAACAGGCAAAGATCCGTCTGATGAAATCACCGCGGTTCTGCTCAAGAAAAAAAGTCCGCTCGCCATTGTCTTACTTCCAAATCTTTTGAGGGAAACAAACATGCAAATTGCTCTTCCTGCTATCGAAATCAACAGATTGACCCAAAATTTCGGCATCGGAATGAATACATTACAGGCCATCGCAATCTTAATCATGGTCCTCTCATTCATCAGCGTGTTTATTTCACTCTACAATTCCATGCGTGAGCGGAAGTATGAACTCGCATTAATGCGGAGCATGGGAGGAACTCGAACCACCCTATTCTCACTCATTCTGTCAGAAGGGTTCTTGATGACTTTTGTGGGGCTCTTGCTCGGATTGTTTCTGAGTCGGATTGGAATGATGGTGCTTTCGTCAGTAATGGAAGACCAGTTCAATTACGATGTAACAAACTTTGGCATTCTTCCAATGGAGTGGTTACTGATTGGAATCACTATTTTTGTTGGAGTTCTGGCATCGTTGTTGCCTGCAATCTCAGCAGTAAGACTCGATATCTCTAAAATACTCGCAGATGGCTAAGTGGATGAAATACGTAAGTGTGATAATGGTAATTGTGGTTGTAGCTTCGCTCAATTTAAGCTCAACTTGCAAGCCAAAGGTGATGAACAACAATAAGTTGATTGATCTTGCCTTGAATCATCCTTCCATTCCTAGTGTGGCTGAAACCTTCGAATTGACTTCTGAAGCGAATGCAGCTATTGAAGAATTAACTTGGACTCAGCTCGCAGATTGTGAATTCAAAGACATGTACATTGAAGAGTTGGACGCCTACTACTGGAAGCCAACTTTTGGAGATAAAGTCCTCGCCCTTGAAGGACAAGAAGTGTTCATCACGGGCTATATGATTCCTGTAGATTACGACGAAGATTTCTACGTTCTTTCAAGATATCCTTTTGCAAATTGCTTCTTTTGTGGCGGGGCAGGACCAGAATCTGTAATTGATTTGCGCTTCGCGGCGAAGACAAGAAAGTACGAAACTGACGAACGTTTAACTTTTCGTGGTAAATTGGCGTTGAACGCGAACGACGTCTATCAAATGAATTACATCCTTGAAGGCGCTCGTGAATACAAGCCTTAACCCCCGGAACTAAGTAAATCAGATCAGTGTAAATCGTGCGGCGAACCTTTAGCTGAACCTTATTGTGCCCATTGCGGACAATCTCCCTCTAAGGGAAAACTTACTATAAAACGTGCCTTTGGTGATCTCTTGAATGCAGTGACCAACGTCGAGCGCAGATTCACTTTCACCATCACTCGAATGACTACCGCTCCCGGATTGGTTATTAAAGAATTTCTAGACGGAAAAACCAGACCTTACTTCTTGCCTTCGAGGTTGGCCTTCACTATGCTGACCATTAGCACCATTGTTATTCTAAAGACAGGCCTCTTTGACTTATCACAGCACGCATTCAGCAACTCTGCTTCCATGTTAGATAGTTAGTGAACAACCAATGAACAAATTCAATTGCTCTTCAATGCATTTGCTTCTTGGCTTTTGTTCCGAAAACGCAGATACAACTATGCCGAGCTCTTCGTTGCCAATACCTTTATGATCGGTCACCTCGCTTTTATTGGCCTTTGTATTGTTCCCTTTAATTACCTCATTCCCTCGGTAGAAACCTTCGGAATAATCAACATCGCCTTTTCTATAAGCGTCTCCGCATTATTTTACAGCTTTGCCTACAAACAGTGGCTCAAAGACCTTTGGGGGAGTCCATTGCAAGAGGAGTGATGACCGCATTATTAGGTATCACTTTGATGCTAGTGGGACTCTTTCTTCTTGGGATTGTAGTTGCAATCAGTGCCCTCCTGATTAAAGAATTAATGCTCATTTCTTTACTGCACTAAAAAAGGCCAATCGTACGATTGGCCTTTTTTAAAAAAATTTTTGTTTGATTCCGTCTTATGGACAAGCCGTGCTAAATAAACCTAGGAAGACGAGCATGTCTGTAGAATTGACTGTGCCATCTCCGTTCAAGTCTGCATTGCAATTTGCTTGGCAACCAAAGTCTCCGAGGAGAATTAAAAGGTCAGCCACATTAATGAATCCATCAAAGTTGAAGTCACCTAAACATGGTGCTTGTTCATCAACATCAATCACATTATTGCAGTTGTTGTCAATTCCTTCAGCTGTTCCTGGTGCATTCGGATAAACATCACCTCGTGTATCGTCACAATCTGTGTTGTCTGAAACATAACCACCTGGCTGATCGCATTCACTCAATGTGGTATTTACATCTCCAAATCCATCATTATCTGCATCTGCGTACCATAAAGAAGGAAGGCACTCACTAGCGTCAATGATGCCATTGCAGTTGTTGTCAATACCTTCCGCTGTTCCTGGCGCATTCGGATAAACATCACCTCGTGTATCATCACAATCAGTATTGTCTGCTACAAAACCACCTGGCTGATTGCATTCACTTAGTGTCGTATTGACGTCTCCAAATCCATCATTATCTGCATCTGCGTACCATAAAGAAGGAAGGCACTCACCAGCGTCAATGATGCCATTGCAGTTGTTGTCAATACCTTCCGCTGTTCCTGGTGCATTCGGGAAGACATCACCTCGTGTATCATCACAATCAGTATTGTCTGCTACAAAACCTGTTGGTTGATCACAATCACTGAATGTGTTGTTGATGTCACCAAAACCATCATTATCGGTATCAGCAAACCAAACTACAGGAACACAAGTCTGTTCAAGAATTTGTGTGTATTGCGAAGCACAATAACTGATTGTTTGATCACTTACTACACAAGCTGTATTGGTGAAATCTACCAACGCTTCGCCAACAAAGATGTCATCTACATACCATCCTTCTGCTGAAACAAAGTTGTCAGAAGCTAACCTCCAACGAATCGAAATTGTCTGTCCTGCGAATGAACTCAAATCAACGAGGGTTTGAATGAAACCACCGCTTCCTCCAGACCATGCATTCTGGCCACTCAAGGCACTTGCCGGATTCACGTTCAACGTTGAGTTGTATCCATTCTGTGTAATCAAAGCTTCTGCATCTACCCAATTCGTTCCATCAGTAGATGTTTCAAGGACACCACCATCCCAGTTTGCTTCTGTGTTATAGAAATGCCAGAAACTCAAGAAAGTTACTGCTGAGATGTTAGACACGTTTGGCAATACTAAATATTGATCACTTTCTTGTCCCGGATCAGAAGCAAACCAAGCGTTCGTAGGGCTATTCGTTCTTACTGAACTCAAGTTCCAGTCAAATCCAGGAATGTTGTTTGAAACAGCATAACCTGCTGCCCCTGACTCCAAATTATCTTGAAACTCAATGATAGAGAAAGGTGTAGCCGGAGCTGAAACCTGATAAGTACATTCAATCACCGTTCCATCAGGTAAGTCGCCTAAGTTAAATGTAAGGTTGTTACCTGCTGCCGTTACGGCGCAAGAGGCTGAACCAGAAACATAGTTTACGTCAGAAGGAATAGCATCTGTTACAATTACATTCGTCACTAAACCTCCCGTGTTATTAGACACCGTAAGCGTAACGATCATGGTTCCATTGGCTTCAATGGTATCACTGCTTGTCTTCTCAATTCCAACAGCACAGTCTCCACTTAATTCATAAGATTCAACGCTGTCATTGACATCACTTGAACTTCCTTGACTTGCATTTACGCCAAGACCTCTACGTGCAAAAGCTTCCCAGATTAAACACTTATTCACACCTCCGTTGAGCAATTCGTCAGCCAAAAGAATACCGTCTCTTCCATCTACAAATCCTGGTGAACAAGGCTGAAGCTTTAAACCTTCAATGACCAATTCCAGTGCGATGTTATTTCCTCCTGTTCCATTATATAAATCCGAATCGTATCCGTATTCATCAATGAGTAGCCAAGTCATGTCCCACAATATCGTACACCATACAGATCCCACACCGTGAGGAATACTCACAGCATTAATGTCGACATACGTCAATGGATTTACGCCAAGATCTGTTGAATAAGGGTAAGGACGAATACCTGGCCCAGCAATACCCGCTCCAATGGAGTAGTTGCCAATCCCCCTTGCCTCAGCAGCAAAGTCACTGGCATCCATCGTCATAATGAGGCCGAAGTAATCACTCCATCCCTCTCCCATCTGCTCTTGATTGAACAAACAACCTACATTGTCTGCACCACCTGTAAGTCGGATAGAAATTCCATGTCCGTACTCATGTGTGATTACACCATTGTCAAGGTCACTATCTCTATTGACTGAAGGAGACAAAGTGAGTGTAGAGTTTACGTTGCCCGCAATAAGTTCCGCTTTCAGCGTGTTTCCGTCAGCCAAAGAAATCATAACAGAGGGAATCGATAGTCCGGGGTCTACACCGCCCATTGCGAAAGGTGCATCTCCTAAATTCTGCACCATGATTACTGCTACTGCACCTCCATTTTCAGCATTCAACACCTTATCTACAAAGCTGCAGTTTCCGCGATCAATGAGCACAATTTTTCCAGCATACTCTGTTCCAAAGAGTGGATTACACGCTTCCGTTGGATTTGCTGTTCCATCATCAGCTAAAATCACATCAGCTGTCCAAGTTCCCACTTGAGGACCAAACACAGCAACAAAACCTCCATAACTATTTCCATTGGCTAAGATGATAGGAGCCTGAGCACCATCCCATTCATACATCTGCATGCGCGGCTGTTGTCCGTCTGGAGGGGTCCCGAAGTTGGCATTGTTTAATCCACTTCCGTCTTGTGCATCAGCAAGCACTTCGTCAGACCCTAATCCGCCGTTCCCATAATTATTCACCTGAAAATTCCCACTTTGTTCATCAAATCCGTAATTGTACATCACGTCATGTATGAGGTTATTCCAATAGAACAAGTTGGTAATTGCGGCGGCTTGATAATCAATTGGTGAGAGTGCTAAGTCTAAAGGAAAATCAAAATCAAGGCCAGCTCCCCCGTCAGGTGAAAACCCAGCTACATTGTCAGCGTTACGGTCTTCACTAGCCCAAACGTTGTTTCCTCTTGTAATGGTATATTCTGGGCCTGTACTTCCATTGGTATCATGCCATCCGAAAGGCGAAGCTGCAAGGTTGTTATTCCATGGGGAAGCCTGCAATGTGCGAACTCCGTTGTAAGGCGATTCAAGTGGCTCAGCAAACACGCGGTAGCTGTTCGCTAGCACCGGGGAAGCTGGTGTAAGCATTGGATTTCTCCCTGCAGTTACGTTAGACACACATGCTTCTGCATGAGAGTGATCTGAGGCTTCGTCCCATTCACATGTCTTGATCCAGTTGTCTTTCGAAATGATGCTTCCATTCGATGCATCAACTCGCACTTGCCACCAATTCACATTGTCTGTCATTCGAATCACCAATTCCCAAGCAAGATTAACTGATGAGTTTGATGTTTGAATGAAGACCAATTGGAACGGGATGTCTTCTGAAGAAATATTCGCTGAGTTGAAGCTTCCTTTTTGATTCGCACCTTGACCAGCTTGAACCAACTGCACGTCAGACACAGCTGACTTCAAGTGATTTGCTGCTGCCATGAGCGCTTGCTCGGCTGTCAATTGTGGCTGCGACGAAGAGATCATTCGGTCTAAACCATGAATGAAACCATCTGTTGTTGTAATTAGCTTTCCACTTGGGTCTGTAACCACATTCAATATAGCGTTGTGCACAGGAATCCCACCTACACTCTGTTGAATGTAATGGATTGAATGTCCGTGCTTCCGATTAACCACCTCACGCATGTGAATGGCGTCCTCAAGTTCGCTTGCTTTAAATTGCTCAGATTGACTGAGTGTGCTTTTGAGCTGTCCCCAAGAAGATTGAGCCGCACAATTTACCGATAATAGCACGAGGGCTAGTAACGAAAGAGTTAAATTACGTCGCATTAGAAGTCCAAAGGTTAATGGACGCTTAAGATACGGAGAATTCTAGAAACATTTTCGCGGTAAGTCAGGTTTCAGGTCGAAATGGGACATGAACTACTCTTTTTTGGGCACGAACTGATTATAGTAATTCCACAAGTCTTCGTTGAGCATATCTACAACGCGTGTTGTTTTGCGCTTAAATGGAAGAGAACCCCAAGTGCGAACATAAAATGGAAATGGTTTGTGCAACTGCACGAATTCATTGCTTTTAATAATCATTGCTTCGAACATCGGGTCATCACCATTTCCTTTTTCATTTGCGAAGGTGGTGTCAGCCCGCAAGGACGTCATCTCTGCAGTAAGGTAAGGTTTTGACCCTCTAAAAGCCATAACAGGTGTAGGTTCTAGGTCGAAATTGTAATACGTAATTGAATCCCATTGTTGATTTAGGACGAACTGAGTATCGCTCGCTTTGAAAAAGTAGACCTCACTAAAATTGTAATTGTGTTGAAACGCTTTAACCACTTCGTAGTTTTTCAAGTCCAACTCTTCTTGGATTGCTTCGGCACGCTGAGGCATTTCGCGCTCCAATGCCACTTTTATAGCAATTTCGTTTTCAGGCAAACGCACTAACAAAGCACCTGATTTCAACTGACTCATCTGGTCAATGGCCAACTGAAGAAACCAAACGGACGTTCCACGCTGCACTTCATCTTGGCCGAAGCCATTAAGTGAAAAAAAGATTAACAAGACAATTAACGCAAGTTGCTTCATTCCGAAAAGGTAAGGCTCAAAAGTTGGAAAGAGGGATTAATCTTTACTCGAAACCTTGAATTTTAGCGCTTCTGACCTGCCCTTCTTGAAAATCTTATTGCTGTTGAGTTTTCCTCTCCGCAGCTCCTTCTGCGTTTCAATTGGCAATTCAAATGTCTCTTTGCAATCTAAAGAACAACATGTATTCATAGCTGATTTGCACTTTTCACACTGGATAAAAAGCAGATTACAGGCCATATTGGAGCAATTAGTATGCTCATCACAAGTCGCTCCACATTGATGACAAACCGCAATTACATCGTCAGAAATACGCTCACCTCTTCGTTCATCGAACACAAAGTTCTTCCCGATATAGCGGTTTTCCAATCCGTATTCATTCACCTGACGCGTATATTCTATGATTCCACCTTCCAGCTGATGTACATTCGGATAGCCTTGGTGCTTGAACCAGGCGCTTGCTTTTTCGCAACGAATTCCGCCCGTGCAATACATCACAATGTTCTTGTCTTGCTTCCCTTCAAGTAATTCTGTAACTACCTCTATCTCCTCTCTGAAGGTATCAACATCAGGTGTTATGGCCCCTTTGAAATGGCCCACTTCAGATTCATAGTGGTTGCGCATGTCAATCAATATGGTATCGTCTTTGGACGTCAGTTCATTGAATTCAGCGGCAGAAAGGTGTTTCCCTATGTTGGTCACATCGAAAGTCTTATCATTCAAACCATCAGCAACAATCTTCTCACGAATATTGATTTTGAGCTTGTAGAACGATTTCCCATCATCCTCAACGGCAACATTCAAACGGATGCCCTTCATAAAAGAGATTGAAAACAGATGTTCTTTGAAGTTTTCGAATTGAGCAGTAGGAAGACTTATTTGCGCGTTGATTCCTTCGGTAGATACATAGGTTCTTCCATACACCTGGATTTCATCCCAATTGGCATAAAGGTAATCACGGAAAAAGGAAGGGTTATTTATGTGCGCGTATTGATAAAAAGAAAGCGTCATTCTTTCTTCATCGCTTTGCTTTAGACGCTCAATAAGGACCTTCCTGTCAATTTGATTGTGGAGCTGTTTCATCACTGTACAATTACAAGTTATACGTGTTTTTGCGTTACAATCCCTTGCAGGAATAAGTACAAAGATACGAAAACGAGTCATGAATAGAGGGCATTGATCTTGGCTCGCATGACGTCGAAGGGGCATCCTTTTCGGTGAAATGAATTCTGTTTTCAACAATCGTCGATTTCCGAGAACGCCAACTGCGCAAAAACCTTCTTCGCCCCTTAAAATAGAATTTATCAAACAATCGTAATTTTTAAACGCTAAACTGACCACTTCTTTAACTTTGCATGCAGTGTATCTTAGCTCTTCTAACAAGCACCAACATGAAAAAATATATAAGCGTCTCCACCATCATTTTGAGCCTCATCTTTCTGCCATTTAACCTTTTACTAGCTCAGCAATGGACTCAAATAGGAAGCGATATTGATGGCGAAGATGCTTTTAATAATTCCGGTCACTCTATCAGTATGAATGACGGAGGCACAAGCCTCATTATTGGGGCCCCGGGAAATGGCGATAGTTTTTCTGGCGCTGGACATGCACGAGTTTATGAACTGAACAACGGAGCGTGGCAGCAGAAAGGGGCTGACATTGATGGCGAAGCAGAGTATGATGGCTCTGGTATAAGTGTAGCAATGAATGCTGAGGGGAATATTGTTGCCGTTGGTGCAGTGAGCAATTCTGATGGTGGTTCAGGTGCAGGGCATGTCAAAGTCTACGAATGGAATGGGGATGCCTGGGTTCAAAAAGGGACTGATATTGATGGAGATGCAGCCTACAGCGAATCAGGCAATGCCATTGAATTTAGCTCAGATGGAAACACCCTTGTGATTGGCGCATCAAAGAGCGACGTAGCAGCATCGAATGCAGGACATGTTCGTGTGTACGAATGGGATACGTCTGACTGGGTCCAAAAAGGCCTTAGTATGAATGGGGATGATGCCAATAATAGTTTTGGATATGCTGTGAGTATAAGCTCTGATGGAAATTGCATAGGAATTGGTTCTCCATTAAACTCTGGCGGCTTCGTTCAGGGTGGACAAGTAAAAGTATTTGAATGGAACGGTTCTGCATGGAATCTAAAAGGAACAGCGCTTTATGGTGCAGACAACTTTGATCTATTTGGATTCTCTGTGAGTTTGAGTGCTGACGGCAACACCATAGCGATTGGAGCAATCATGCATTACAACCTCGGAGCTGATGTTGGTCATGTTCGTGTTTACAAATGGGAATCATCAGCTTGGGAGCAGAAAGGTGCTGACATTGACGGTGAGGCTGCTGATGATAATTCAGGTTCGTCCCTCAGCATTAGCAATGATGGAAACATCCTTGCGATTGGAGCAAGAGGAAACGACGGGACATTTGGTTTTAACTCTGTTGCTGGACACGTGCGGGTTTATTTGTGGTATAACGATGCATGGGCGCAGTTTGGAGACGATATTGACGGGGAGTCAGACTCTGATTTTTCAGGACAGTCAGTTGCATTAAGTGCTGATGGAAGTTCACTTGCCATAGGCGCTGATTGGAACAGCGGCAATGGCACTAGCTCAGGTCATGTTCGCGTTTGGGCAGCTCCTATATTCGTCAACATTGCAGAAAAGGAGTTCACATCTGCCATTCAACTCTATCCGAACCCCACCAATGGCTCTTTTTTCATTAATTTCAATCAAATGTATAGTGGAGTTGAGATTTTGGTTCGAAATACACTTGGTCAAATCATCTCTACCAACGTCTACTCATCTATTCAAACAGCTCAAGTTGAACTTATTGGTCAAACGGGAATTTACTTTGTGGAGGTGAGATCGAAAGAATCAATGCCGGTTATTTTTAGGTTGATGAAGGAGTGAGCATATGGCTTAAACTTACGGTCTCCAGCTCAACAAAATAGCTCTATTTGTAAGCGGAATCTGGCAACTTCCTAATTGAACTTTATTTCCTTATTTTTCAGATTGGAAGCCGCTCATTCAACAACTGTTTGAAACGATTTGTCAAAGCACCTGCTTCACTTCCAGCACTTGGAATTATTTTTATATCAATAATCTAGAAGGAACGAATGGACTTGGCTTCTACTTTTATTTCCCGGCATCACATGTGTGATTTAAGTCATGCAAAAACTCAGAAGCCTTTTCCTACACCGCTCTAGCAGCATTCAATGG
>JBLIGQ010000007.1:0-89687 GCA_047636995.1 Flavobacteriales bacterium
TTCCGTGACTGCTTGAAACAGTTACTGTTCCTTGGTGTGCTTGAATCACCGTTTTCACGTAGAATAATCCGAGCCCAAATCCTTTGACGTTGTGCACATTGCCTGTTGGGACGCGAAAGAACTTGTCAAAGATCAAGCGCTGATGTTTTTGCTCAATTCCAATTCCATTGTCAATTATTTCAATCAAAATTTGCCTACCTATGTTGGAAGTTTGCACCTCGATTCTTGGCTCCTTATCTGTGTATTTCAGGGCGTTGTCTATCAGGTTGTAAACTAAATTTGTCAAGTGAACTTTGTCACCTTTGACCAAGCTGTTTTGTGCAGAACAGTTTTTGAGAATAGCGCCTCCATTCTCAATCATTCTGATTTCCAGCGTTTCCAGCGCTCCGTAAATGATGGTGTGGATGTCTATGGTTTCATTCTTGAGTTCAAGTTTGTCAGGTGACAGTGTGGCAATTTGCAGCACCCGTTCTACTTGAGCTTTCAGTCTTTCGTTTTCGCTATAAATGATTTTGGCGTATTGTTTTTGACGTTCCGGATCATTTTTAACGTCATCACGCATCAACATAGAACTGCTAATCCCAATTGTGCTGATGGGCGTTTTTAGCTCATGAGTCATGTTGTTGATGAAATCTGTTTTGATCTCAGAGAGCTTCTTTTGTTTTAGGATGATGGCAATGGCATAGCTGAAAAAAAGAACAACGGCCAAAATCATGAAGCTAGAGAACACCCAGAAATCCATTTGGCCAATGACCAAGGCTGTTTTCGCAGGAAAGTAGATTCCGAAATAATGGCCATCTTTTGCAAAACGCTTCTGCATTCCAATTTTAGCGGCGTCTTCCAAGCTGATTTCCTTTTCAAAGTCTACTCTTCCGCCGTAGACGATTGAATCACTAAAGCAGTCATAGATTCCATATTCGAACTCTTCTTTGAGGTTCAATGCTTCAAATTCTTCGCGCAGCAAAGTCTCTAGAAAATAAGGGTGCAGCGTATCATTTATGTTTGCTACAAAGAAATTAGTGGAGAGCTGATTTACCGGCTCTACAAGTGAACTGTCCTCATTTGCTTCCAGAATCCGATCAACAACAGAAGACATGGCAATTACAACGCGGTCATTGAATTGGCGCTCTTGAAGGCTATATGCACGTTGAACCCAGTAGATTTGCGTAATCACAATTCCAGATAGCGATACAACTGCTACTAAGATTAAAATATAAATGGTTCGTCTACTCACGTTGTGAATTTAAGCGATTTCGCATCTTTGTGCCCAGCATTAACATCAGATTAACACGTGAAGCAAATTTATTTCGTTTTAGCGCTCTTCGTTTTTGGATCAACAATGAGTTTGGTTTCATGTTCGGAAACAAATTCTGGACCACTCGAATTGCCATTGGAAGTGCATTATTCTATCAGTAGTATTGATACTGGAGTGCAGGCCATGGTGCATGCGTATTTTGGTGAAGATATGCGTTATATCTTGCATGATTCTGTGCGTGTGACCATGGAAAGAAAGGCGCTGCTAGCCGAAGTGATTCAGTGGTATGATGTAAAAAACCTGTGGATTACAGAGCGCAATGGTGACTACTGCACTTGTGTTCATTTAAATGGCGACTTACTTGATTTTTGGAAAGAAGATGAATACCTCCAAGAAGCTAAGTTTGGAACTTCATCTAATAAAAGTATTCTTGGAGTTCAGGTTTATTCAGGTACCGCTAATAGTGAAAATGGCGATACTACCTGGATTGATTGCGCTCCAGACTATCCAAATGCGTGGTATGAACATTCAGGTTTTCCTGGTCTACCTTTAAAGTATTCCTATAAATTGAGGGGTGAAGAGGTGGTATATGAGGCGGATTCTATTTTTAGTTCAGTCATTCCGTTCACGCCTGAAGCATACAACAAGAGCTGTGTGTCTATTCCGGCAGAGGCGTATATGGGCTTTTCGCCAATGGATACAATTTCTTGGACCTCAGATAAGGTATGGGTGTTCGGAGATTTATTGAACATGGACAATGAATATCTTCAAGGTGATTTGCTCATACAAACATTTGAGCATGGCGTTGAAAGCAGATCGAAACTTAGAATCACAGAAGGGGTGTTTGATGTTGAACTGGCACCTGGGAAACGCTATGTGATGGATTTTTGGGCTCCAGGATACGCGCACAACAGAATTTCACTGGATTGCACAAAGATGCCTTATGACGGTACGAATTTGATTTTAGACTTGTCAAATCATTTGATTCAACCGGCCAATGAAGCGGTGCGTGAATACACGGAAAACACTCTTATGGGTGTGGCTGAATACATCCCTGATTCAGCATCCTTGGTGTTTGATTTTCAGTATACAGAAGAGGTGGGAAAAGAGATTAAGCGGCTGGCAAAAGAGCGCTAAAGGCTCTTTAGTTCTTTGAAACGCGTAGCCTGTCTTCTAGAAACTTCAATTTCTTTTCCATCTTTTAAAGTACATCTAAGTCCGCCGTTGAACCAAGGCTCAATGGCGGTAACCCAATTTAAATTTACAATGTGCTTTCGCGAAGTGCGGAAAAACTGACGTTCATTCAAGCGCTCTTCCAATTGGTTCAATGAACGGAGGATGAGTGGTTTGAAATTATTGAAATAGACACGCACATAGTTCCCTTCAGATTCAAACAACCTCACATCTGTCAAAGGAACAAACCAACATTTCTCTCCGTCTTTGATGAAGATTTGGTCAGATGAAGAGAGGGCTTCTTTGGTAACATGTTCATCTTGTTGCTTCTCTCGGTGCGCAATTCGCTCTTGTACTTTTTTCACTGCTTCGGCCAATCTGTTTTCTTCAACCGGCTTAAGTAGGTAGTCTAAGGCGTTCACTTCAAAGGCTTTTATAGCGTATTCGTCATAGGCTGTAACAAAGATGACCTCGGGAGCATGGTCTAGCTCACTTAGCAATTCAAGTCCAGATTTCCCGGGCATTTGAATGTCGAGAAAAAGCAAATCAGGTTCTTTTTCATCAATGAGGTTCAAGGCTTCGTCTGCATTGGCTGCTTCACCAATAATTTCTACCTCAGGGTGTGCCTTAAGTAAATGAAAAATCTCTTTTCGCGCTAGGCGCTCATCATCTATAATCAGTGCTTTCATTAAGTTTTAGTTTTGGGAGGGTGAGCTTGCAAATCACTTTATTGCCGCTTTCACGAATGGAAAAAGAGGCCTCTTCGCCATAGAGGAGGGAGAGTCGGTTTTTGGTGTTCACCAGACCTGTTGATGTTCCATTAGTTGAAGTGGTGAGTTGACCATCATTAATAATGGTAAGCTCTATTTTATCACCATTTCTTGCCCCAATAATTTCAATTAATCCGCCATTGGTTAACCTTGCGATGCCATGTTTCACAGCATTTTCAGCGAGTGTTTGCAACATGAGCGGAGGCACAGGAAAATCTCCTAATTCTGCGGGGATAGCGTAGTTCACATTTAAGCGTTCTTCAAATCGAATTTGCTCCATTCGCAAGTAGCGTTGAACAAGGTCTAGTTCATTGTGCAGAGGAATGCGCTCATGCCTGCCCAAGAGAAGCGTGTTTCGAAGAATAGATGACAAGGTGGTGACGGCCTCTTTTGCATTTTCTGGATCGTCATTTATAAGCGCTCGAATGCTATTCAGAGAATTGAACATAAAATGAGGCCGCAATTGGTTTCTAAGATTGTTTAGCTCAATTTCCGTATTTAAAGCGCGCAATTCTAAGTTTCGAATTTCAGATTTCCGCATATACTGGAAGTAGTGAATGGTGAAATACAAGGCGCTCCAAACAAAGAAAAGAATAGAGAAGTTTAATGTTTGAATAACGAAAGACCAGTCTGAGAAAGTGAGAATAGACTCCCCCGTGTCTGGAAGAAAAGAATTGACACTTCCTTCACAAATGGTGTATACCAAACTCATAGAGATGGAGGCTGTAATTACCCGAGGAAACAATTGAAGGACGCCTAATTCTGTCCACTTCCAATGTTTTACAAGACCTCTGAAGACATGTGAGATTGCAATTCCAAAAACAAAAACGCCAAAAAGGGAGAAGATGATCTGGGAAGTGATATACCCCTGAAGAACAAGGTTGACAATGTTCCCGGTTACAAGAATGCCCCATCCAACAATTTGGCAAGCCCAGTATATAGAGGTTGTTCGAAGATTAGGTTTCATAATTTCGTGTTGCGAAACAAATGTAAATCGAATTCTTTCTGAAAAATAGCTCTTTCTATCAACGGAGCACAGCTTGTTTGAGGGGACAAAAACTATCTTTGGTAGATGAACTATCTAGCCCACATCTTTCTTAGCGGTGAAGATCCAGATCTTTTAGCGGGAAACTTCATGGGAGATTTCATTAAAGGAAGTGACTACAACAACTACCCGAAGGGAATAGCTAACGGAATGGTGTTCCATAGATTTATTGATTCCTTTACTGACCAGCATGCTGAATCTGCTTTGCTGCGCGAAAAGTTAAGGCCTACTTGTGGCAGATATGCAGGCATTGCATTGGACATGATTTATGATTATTACCTCGCAGAAGGCTGGAGTGATTATTCTAAGTTGAAGTTGGATGATTTTGCGAATGATACTTATCTGTGTTTGGAGAACTACTATGAAATCATGCCCGCTGACTGTCAGTTTCTCTATGCCGAAATGCGGAAAACAAATTGGTTGGTAGCGTATAAATCTGCTGAGGGTATGTCTAAAGCGATGAATGGGTTGAACAGGAGATTGGGAGGTGAAAGTGGCTTGCCAGCGACGATTCCGCTCCTTGAATCCCCTCAATTAGCCCTGCGAGAAGGCTTCAAACGATTTTTTCCCGAATTAGAAAAGGCCTGTTTGGAGAAAATAACTAGCTTTGCGAGAGTTGATAAGGACGAGAAACAGATATGATTTTACTAGATTTGTCTGGTAAAAAAATTATATTTGAACCTTGTACAACGACCAAAGAACTGCTATATAATGAGGCTACTAAGTGTGGTAATCCTAGCAATTTTTGCTTTTATGGCTAAAGCCGAAGCAGGAACGATTGTTTTGGAAGGAAAATACCAGCAAAAAAATATTTTCGTAATTAACTCTATCGCCCCAGAAGGAGTGGGCTTTTGTGTTTACGAAGTTCTCGTAAACGGAGAAATAACGTCTGATGAGACCAACTCGAATGCCTTCGAGGTAGACTTAGCCATCTGGGGACTCAAATTAGGAGATAGTGTTGTGGTAACAATTAATTACAAAGATGGTTGTGAGCCTCGTGTTTTGAATCCAGGCGCACTTGAGCCAAAACCGACGTTTGAGACGGTTAAAATAAACATTGATGAAAGTGGAATGCTCGAGTGGGAAACACTGAATGAGCAAGGACGAATTCCTTTCATCATTCAGCACTACAAGTGGAATAAGTGGGTAAACGTTGGTGAAGTCATGGGAGATGGAACATCGACTAAAAACGAATACACTTTTCAAACAACACCTATTTCTGGCGTAAACCGTTTCAGGGTAATTCAAAAATCTTACGAAGGAAAAAATAGACAGTCTGCATCAGCAGAGTTTGCGTCTAAAAAACCAGCTGTAGTTTTCTCATACGATAGAAAAACCAAGTCAATCTCTTTCTCTTCTGAGACGAACTATGAACTCTATGATGAATACGGCCGGATCATAAAACGAGGTTTTGGGACTTCTGCAGATCTAACCATACTCCCGAAAGGAATCTATTACATTAGCTTCGATTCTGATACTCAGAAATTCGAGAAACGCTAAATCCCTGTTTATAAAATCCATTCTTCCTACAGCGCATTCGGAACCTTTCCTTCGCCAATTCCGTATCTTTAGCAAAGTGAGGAATATGAATAAGGCACTCAAGACATTGCTTCTGTGTGCCTCACTTATCTTTATTTGGGGATGTGAGGAAGCTGTGCCAACAGCAACACGCAAAGAAAAAGTAGAGGTCATAGCTCCAGTGGTGCATGACCTCTCAGACATTCGTGAAAGCGGAAAGCTTGTGCTATTGACTGAGAATAGCTCGGTCTCTTACTACCTCTATAGAGGGCAAGGAATGGGGTATGATTATGAGCTTGTTAGGGCTTTCGCCCAAGCTCAAGGTCTCCAGCTGGAGGTGCGAGTCATGGAAGATATGAATGACATGTTCAAACTCCTTCAAGAGGGTAAAGGAGATCTTATTGCTTGCAATCTCACCGTTACTGAAGACCGGAAAGAATTTATTAAGTTCACTAACCCCTTGACTACAACCAAACAAGTATTGGTTCAATCTAGGCCTGAAAAATGGAGAAGCATTCCTGCTGATCTTCTATTAGATACTTTAGTGAATTCAGTAGCTGAGTTGGAAGGAAAAGAAGTTTATGTTCATTACTATTCTTCATTCTATTCCAATATTTTGGAAATGGAACAAGCGGCAGGAGTAGATATAGATGTCATTGAAGCTTCTGGGAATATTGATTCGGAACAACTGATTAGACTGGTTGCAGAAGGGCAAATCCCCTACACCATTGCTGATGAAAATATGGCAATGCTCAATGCTACATACTATGATAATTTGGATGTCAGCTTTCCAATATCTGAAACGCAACATATAGCATGGGCTGTTCGCAAAAATTCTGATAGCTTGGCGCACGCTTTAAATGAGTGGATTGATCTGCGCTCTACAAAAAGACGATTGGCCTATACATACAAGAAGTATTTCATGTCCCGGAAAGATCAACTCGCAAGAGTCAAAAGTCCATTCTCATCACTAAGCGGGAAACAGATTTCAGAATATGACCCCACCATTCAGCGCTATAGCTCTGTAATTAATTGGGATTGGAAATTGCTTGCGGCATTGATCTATCAAGAATCGAGATTTAATCCTGATGCGCGCTCTTGGGCTGGTGCATTTGGGTTGATGCAACTGATGCCTGCTACAGCTGAGCGATTTGGAATTGATACCACGGCTTCATACGATGCCAATATTAGGGCGGGAGTTGACTACATTAAGTACCTAGATAAATTTTGGAGAAATAAAATCCATGACCCGCAAGAACGAGTTAAATTCATTTTGGCGTCATACAATGCTGGTCCCGGGCATGTGCAAGATGCGCAGAGAATTGCACAGCATATGGATAAGAATCCTTACGTTTGGGACAACAATGTTGCTGAATGCATGTTGTTAAAAAGTGACCAAAAGTACTTGGCTATTGAGGGTGTTCGTCATGGTTATTGTAGAGGTAAAGAGCCGTATGAATATGTGCGGAATATTATGAGTAGATATGATATGTATCAAAGCATGGAATTGTGAAAGGTAAAATAAGTCTAATTGTGTCATTCCTATTTCTTATTGCGTGCAATAAGAATGATGTTGAAGGAATGCAGATTGAAGGTGAAATAAGAGACAGTAGACATGGCGCTGGTGTATCTGCTGCTTCTGTGCTAGTTCAAGAACAGGTTGTTGAAGGAGGAGCCTTGAATGGTGCCTTGCAGTTTGCTGTTCAAACGACATCTGATGGGGGCGGCGAGTACACTGCTAACTTCGAACGTAAGAATGCTCTTACTTACAACATTGATTTTACAAAAGCAGGCTACTTTGACGTAACGAGGGAAGTGAATCCAGACAACCTGAGCCCAGGAGTGGGTTATACCGTAAATACGGTGATGACGCCAGAGGCATTTATTGAAGTGAATATTTTCAATGCAAACCCTGAGACAAGCGAAGATTTTATGCGCTTCAGATACATGAATGCTAATTTTGATTGTGAGTGTTGTGGCAATAGCTGGATGGAGTTTACCGGAACCATAGTAGATTCAACATTGACTTGTAGGCTTCACGGGGACTATACACTTTACTATACCTTCGAAGTGAACAGAGGGGAAGAAATTATTGAGTTTGATTCCATTTTTTGTCCTGCTTTCCAAACCACCGTTCTCAACATTGGCTATTAATGGAGGAAAACCACATGCGCATTCAGCGCACAGTGCGTTACTATCAGACGGGCGAATCTAGTGCCGAAGGAGAGCTGTTAATGGCGCTCCACGGATACAGCCAGCATCCAAAGTTTTTCTTACGTAAGATTGAGTCACTTGCTGGTCCCAATCGTATAATTGTGGCGCCAGAAGGTCTGCACAGGATGTATGTGAATGGCAATAGCGGAAGAGTAGGTTCAAGTTGGATGACGAAAGAGGATCGTCTAAACGATATAGAGGATTATTGCCTCTACCTCTGGCAACTAGCTGAATTGCCAAATTTCAAACAGCCCAAACAAAAGACGCTTCTCGGTTTTAGCCAAGGAGCATCTGCAGCAATACGCTTGTTTTGTGCATATCCTTTATTATTTTCAAAATTGATTTTATGGGCAGGGGCCGTTCCACCAGATTTATCGCTTCCAGAAAATAAGTCAGTACTCAATGCAGTAGGCATAGACTTGGTTATTGGAGATCAAGATGAGTTCATTAAAGAAAGTGATGTGCTTGAAATCAGAGATGTGCTAGACAAAGAAGGCATTCACTATAGATTGCACCGCTTCGAAGGGAAGCATGATCTAGATGTAAAGATACTAAGGCAGATTCTCTAACACTTCGACCTGTTCTCCCTACTTCCTTATTTACTTTTAGACGAAATCTAAACTAAATAGTTAGTTATAACTAAATATTTAGTTATATTCGCCACATGAATCAATTGACAAGGGCAGAAGAGGAAGTGATGCAAGTGCTTTGGGAGCTTGAAAAAGGCTTTGTAAAGGAAGTTCTTGAGCAATTTCCAGAGCCAAAACCGGCTTACAATACGCTGAGTACCATTATCCGAATTCTTGAGACCAAAGGGTTTATTGGTCATGAAGCAATGGGGAGGTCGCATTGTTACCATCCATTAATATCTAGAGAATCCTATCGTAAAGCTAGTTTGGCAAGGTTGGCTGAATCCTATTTCGATGGAAGTTTTGAACAGCTTGCATCTTGTTGGATGGAAGAAAAAGGGATAACTGTAAAAGACTTAGAAGCAATCAAACTCATTCTTCAACAAAAGAAAAAGTAGATGACGAATGCAGTGTTATATCAGTTGTTTTTATCGGTGTGGATTGTGATGATGTATGCGCTTCATCGCAATGCGAAGCCAGGTGCATCATCTCGCTGGCTTTGGCTTGCTGGCCCTATTGTTTCAGCTTTGCCATTTTTGATTCCATCAGGAACTATTCTCATAAATCAATCATTCACGCTGCCTGATGTGGTCGCAAATGTTACTCAAGTGGCAGGAGACCGGGTCATAGATTGGGTGCTCCTGATCTATGGTTTAGGAACTGTCTTGGCGTGCTGTGTCATTTCATATCGGATGGCGCTGGTGTTTCAAATGAGAAGGCAATCCAAATTGATTCATGATAAGGGTAATGCCTGGTTAGAGCTACCCGAAGACAAGGCGAAGTATGGCGCGTTTTCCTTTTTTAATTGGATTTTTCTTCCGGGGAATATAGATGCTGAATTGCGAGATTGTATGCACTTGCACGAAAAGGTGCATGTAAGTAAAATGCACAGTTTAGACGTTTTGTATGTCCAGATAATAAAAGTGGTTTTCTGGTTCAATCCAATCATCTTACTTATGCAAGCAGGTTTAAAAGACTGCCATGAGTACGAGGCAGATTTTGAAACTTCGTCCCAAGTGGGAGCAGGAAGATATGCCAATGCACTAGTGAGTTCATCATTCGGCCTAAAGGCCATTATGCCGATCGTTCATCCTTTCGGCTCCGTTCGAAACATCAAAACAAGAATAAATATGTTACACAGTTCAAAATCACCACGATTCACCTGGCTATGGATGGTGGCGTTAAGCGCTGCATTCATCTCTTTTCAAGCCTGTTCGAAATCTGCTGATTCCAAAAAAGGATCCAGTGATACAGAAAGTATGGTGACTGAAAGGAATGCAGAATTCCCAGGAGGAGTAAATGCAATGGTTGCTTTCGTAGCAGACAACATGAATTATCCGGAAGAGGCTAAGGAGAGCGGAATTGAAGGGAAAACTTACGTTGAATTCATCATTTCTGATGATGGAACAGCTGGGAACGCCACAATAAAAAAATCTTTGAGCCCAGAACTGGACGCAGCAGCATTGGCCATTATTGATAAAATGCCGAAATGGACGCCTGCCATGAAAGACGGGAAGGCAGTTTCAGTTGAGATGGTACTTCCGGTAGCATTCGTTTTGGAGTAAAGACTCACTTGACATTTGTAATCAGGAGCCTCTGCATTTGCAGGGGCTTTTTTTTGATGTTGTTCCTTAGGTTGAGGGGGCAAAATGATTTTCTGAATTCACAAGTTCTTCTAATGGAGCAGCGGGTTGCTATAAGTATTTTAAGGCAGCTTCTTCTCAGGTTATTTCCTTAAATAGGTTCACGGTTTTGAAAGCAAGATAAAGCAGGCTGAAAAAAAGCTGAGCCAATTGAAAGCCAATGAGCATTTTTGATAGGTGATACAGGTGTTTGAAATGCTAATTTGATCCTTCTCTGAATGCAGAGGCAGCTCTACCTTTTAATTTTAGGTTGTCAACGACAAACTTCTTCGCTACGACTACAAAGTTGTTGTCGGGGGTGTTAAATTGGTTCGGAACTTTGCATAGGGAAGGGGCTTGAAATAATCCTTAAGCATTCGCTGAAGAATGAAGATTAAATAATAAACCAAAACGTTCAATGCTATCTGCTGATTGTTATGAATTCTCCCCCAAGCCTCAGAACTCAAGTTTCAGGACTCAAAATACCCAACTTAAACCACCAGTTTCAAACAGGGGATTCCAATCCTTTTCAAACCTTTCTTTGGTGCTGCTGTTAGGTTGTAGTATTTTCACCGCGCTTTGAAAAGAAACCTATGAAGAAATTGATACTCTTTGCTGCTGTTCTGATAGCAGCAACATCTACAACAGCCCAGCAGAATTCTGATGTTATTCCACATTTCCTCACGCAACAAGAGGTAGATGATGCGATTCGTAAGGGGTTTGATGAACCGCGTCCTGTAAGAGGGATCGAAACTCCTCCCGATTTTGAAAACCTTCGGACCATGGCTGAATGGGAAGAAATTCAAGCACTTGTGATTGGCTGGGAGGGATACAATTCTATTCTGAAAGGAATCACCGCAGCTGCAAGGCTAGAATGTGAAGTGATTATTTTGTCAGAAAACCCGAGCCAAACAGAAAGTTATCTCACTGGAAGCAACGGTGGGCCTGCGTTAGACGATTTGACAAATGTGACCATTATTGAGGCCGATCTTAATACCATTTGGGCACGTGATTATTCAGCTACAACGGTATATGCGAATGAAGTTGAAGATGTGTTGCTGGTTGATTGGATATACAACCGTCCGCGTCCAGATGATGATGCTTCTCCAGCAGTAGTTGCTGAGTATCTCGGTATTCCTTTGCATTGTACAACTTCAGAGCCTTATGATTTAATGGGAACGGGCGGAAATTGGATGTCTGATGGTTTTGGAACAGGGTTTTCTTCAGAACTCATATCAGAAGAGAATGAAGGAGGGAACACATGGTGGGGAACACAGTATCCTGATCATTCTTTGGAAGCAATTGAAAACATCATGTATGAATTTATGGGCATTGAAACCTATGTGACAATGGATAACCTTCCTTATGACGGGATTCACCACATTGACATGCATATGAAATTGCTTGATGAAGAGACCATTTTAATGGCCGAATACCCAGACGGCGTTGCTGACGGACCGCAAATTGAAGCCAACTTAGAATATGTTCTAAGTAATTACACTTCGAAATGGGGAACTCCTTTCAAAGTGATTCGCATTCCTTCGCCTCCCCAAATAAACGGTAATTTTCCTGATCAAAATGGATGGTACTTAACCTACACAAATTCACTTTTCGTCAATAAAACCTTACTTGTACCAACGTATTATACCGAATATGACACTACAGCTCTTCGTATTTATGAAGAAGCCCTTCCCGGATATACTATTGTAGGGATTGATTGTGACTCTTCACCGAACAACATTATCTCTTTATCTGGTGCATTGCACTGCATCACCCATGAAGTTGGAGCTGATGATCCTTTGTTGATTTCGCACCAGGCACTTTCTGACACTGAAGATACTGAGAATCCTTATACTGTGGACGCATACATGAACCACCGTTTGGGTGTTGTAAATGCGAATATGTACTGGAAAACTGATCTTGGATCTGATTACAACCTGGTAGCCATGACTGATGTCGGAGGCAATACTTGGACCGCTGACATTCCGGCACAAGCTGCCAATACGAGGGTGTACTACTACGTTGAGGGATTTGCGGCAGATGGGAAGGTTCAAACAAGACCAATGCCAGCTCCTGAAGGTTATTGGTCTTTCAGGGTTGGGGCCTTCGTCTCTGTAGGAGAAATTGAACTGGGCACATTTCAGCCTGCATTTCCAAATCCGGCGGGAGCAATTACTTGTGTCCCTCTAAATTTGAATGGGTCAACAAGCGGTTCACTCCGTCTTATTGATGTGACTGGAAGAGAAGTGGAAGTTATCAAAGAAGGTTTATTCCCTCAAGGAGAATCAAAATACTTCTTCGATGCATCGCGGTTTGAGCCAGGAATGTATTTGCTTTCTTTTGAAGCCAATGGAGCGCGCTTAGCACAACGCATTGTCATCAAGTAGGACCCATTCCTTTTGATTCTAGATAGACCCAATATGCTCGTTCCATATCCTAGGGTCGAATAAACGCCCTTAAAAAAGGCAATGTTTTCGGGTGTTGCCTTTTGGTGTGAAATGTGAAATCTCCTTGTGCCAAATCTGAGCTTTGAAGAGGTGTCATCGTCTTTCTTCGGCATTATGATACAAGGAGATTTCGCACAAACACTAGAGCGTTGGAACAACCTATCACAAGCCTCGCCAAGTGTGTATGCCATAGATATAGATCCAACGTCCTATAATTTTCTACCTATGAGTGTGTATGTCTGTCCCATTGGAATTAGGGGAAGTCAAACTCCGCACACGGGAGTGACCATGGAGTCTTATACAGATTGAATGGGGGCATATCTTTCGGTAGATGCGCCGTCTTCTTTTGATAACGGACCTTTGGATTTAACCTTACAGGTCGAAGCAGATGGTTTCCTTAAAAACGAACTGACTGGGTGTTGGTCCTAGGTACAATTTATGCCTCTGAAGCATACAACTTTATCACAATTGGTGATTTTTACGATGACGAATCAACAGAAATGTCATCGAACCCTCTTACTTCAGGCGTGATTGGCACCTATGACGCGTATTACTTTACATCAACGGCGCGATCTCCTAGAGTAGAGTTGAATTTAGTAGGGTTTGCTCAAGGTGTTTACCCTGTGGCGCTTCAATCAGGTAATGACTGTTTTACGCAAAAGGTGATTAAGCAAGATTGATTGTTTTTATTTCATGTTTTTGACAGCTCATCAATTTCTCCCACCCAACAATCTTAGCAGGAAGAGGAATAAGTTAATAAAGTTTAAGTACAAGCTTGTAGCTCCCATAATGGCAAGCTTTCTAGAATGTTGGCTGCCAAGTCCTACCTGCATTCCAATTTTCCTTATGCGTTGCGTATCGTAAGCAATGAGTCCAGTAAAAATGAGAACTCCAATGATGCTGATCACATAGTCCATCATCGCTGAATTGAGGAATAAATTAACTATCATAGCGATAATAATACCAATCAAACCCATCATCATAAGAGAGCCGAATTTGGTCAAATCAGTTTTGGTTGTGTATCCAACTGCTGCCATGACGGCAAAGGTGGCTGATGTAATCCCAAATGTGGTGTACAAAGAAGCGCTAGAGTAGATCAAGAAGATGTAACTCAGACTGGCACCCATGCAAATAGCAAAAAGCAGAAAGACTGCCGAAAGTGCGGCGGCTGACAATTTTTCCATCCCGAAATTCATCACTAAAATGAAGGCAAGAGGAGAAAGCATTACAACCCAACCTAGAATCGTTCTACTCCCTGTTTCGAAATCAATCAGATAGTTGATTGCATTGCTATTCGCAACGTAAAATGCGGTTGCGGCTGACACGGCCAAAGCTGCAAACATCCACGAAAAAACGTGCGCAGTAAAAGTTCTTGCTAAAACACTAGACCCTTTAATGTCTGTTGCATCTAGAATTGATTTTTCTTCCATTTTTGAATTGTTCTTAACACCAATAAAGATACAAAGGCGGGGTTAGTTAACTCAATTTCCCTTGATCAATTGCATAAACTCCTTGCGGGTTTTATCATTGTTTAAGAACTCACCCGTAAAGGCAGAGGTAGTGGTCACAGAATGCTGCTTTTCAACCCCGCGCATTTGCATGCACAAGTGCCGTGCCTCAATAACAACTGCCACACCAGCAGCCTCTAGCGTGTCTTGAATGCAATCACGAATCTGGTCGGTCAAACGCTCCTGCACTTGAAGTCTGCGTGAAAAAGCATCTACCACCCGTGGAAGTTTGCTCAATCCTACAATACGCCCATTCGGGATGTATGCAATGTGAGCCTTACCGAAAAAGGGTAACATGTGATGTTCACACAAACTGAACAATTCAATGTCCTTAACAATCACCATCTGATTGTAGTCTTCATCGAACATAGCTCCTCGAAGAATCTCAGAAGGATCAACATCGTAGCCATGTGTCAAGAATGACATCGCTTTTGCAGCGCGTTCAGGTGTTTTTAATAGCCCTTGTCTCTCAGGGTCTTCTCCCAATGAAGTGAGTAACTCTTTGTAAAGCTTTGCATTTTGCTCTACCGTTGCTTCATCGTATTTCTCTATGCGTTCGTATCCAGCCATGTTATTCTCCTCCGTAGTAGTCGGCGTAATTGTTTTCAGTTTCATATAAGCGTAAATGGTGCAATTCGCAGCCATTCTCACTTACTTTTTCTTCTAGTTCCTCCCAAATAGCAATGATTAACACCTCGGTAGAAGTCATCTTTCCAGCCATAAAAGGAACATCTAAATTTAGATTCTTGTGGTCAAGCTTTTCAGTTACATGCTCTTTAATAATGTCACGTAAATCTTTCAAGTCCATGCAGTAACCCGTATCTGAGGCAGGAACTCCTTTTATTGTTACGTGCAATTCATAGTTGTGTCCATGCCAATTCGGATTCGCGCATTTACCAAAAGTAGCCATGTTTTTTTCAGCATCCCATGCATCATTCCACAACTTGTGTGCAGCATTGAATCGTTCACGGCGCGTTACATATACGGTTTTCATAATTTTGCTTTTCCTTTTTTTCAACGCACCCATCGGTTCGTTCATTTAGAATACATTTGTAGTCGAATTTGTTCTCTTAAAAGAATAATTATGATTGTTGTTACAGGAGCCGCAGGCTTCATTGCCAGCTGCCTCGTTGCAAAGTTAAACGAAGAAGGGTATTTTGACCTTGTTCTGGTAGATGATTTCTCTAGAGCTGATCGAAAAGCCAATTATGAAGGTAAGCGATTTTCTCAAATTATTGATAGGGAGAATTTTATTCCCTGGCTTCGCGAAAATGAAAATCAAGTTCAGTTTGTGTTTCACCTCGGTGCAAGAACAGATACCACTGAGTTTGACAGGGAAATATTTAATAAACTCAACCTGGACTATTCTAAAGAGGTTTGGAATACCTGCGTTGAATTCGGTTTGCCATTAGTTTATGCCTCTTCTGCAGCAACATACGGCGAAGGAGAGTTTGGATACGATGACAATCATGAAATCATTGAGAAATTGGCGCCGCTTAATCCTTACGGTGAATCAAAAAATGATTTTGATAAATGGGCAATCAAGCAAGACCGCCAACCTTATTTCTGGGCGGGGTTGAAGTTCTTTAATGTCTACGGACCAAACGAATTTCATAAGGGGAGAATGGCGAGTGTTGTATTTCATTCCTTTAATCAGATTCAAAAAACGGATGCGATGAAGCTTTTTCGTTCGCACCGTGAGGACTATAAAAACGGACACCAACAGCGTGATTTTGTTTATGTGAAAGATGTTGTTAATGTTTGCATGTTCCATATGTTAAGCAGAAAGCACAGTGGGCTGTACAACCTTGGGACTGGAAAAGCACGTACATTCTTAGACCTTGTTAAAGCGACTTTCTCTGCACTGGGGAAACCGGAAGCTATTTCATTTGTAGATACTCCAGCTGATATTCGGGACAAGTACCAATATTTCACAGAGGCCAACATGTCAAAACTCATTAAAGCAGGCTATGATAAGCCGTTTACTGAGCTTGAGGATGGCGTCAATGATTACGTCCAGAATTATTTATTGAATGGACCGAAGTATTATTAATCAACTTCTATTCTTCTTTGGGTTCGATGTCATCTAATATTTCAGAGTCCTCGGGATGCTGCGCCTGCGCCTTGAAATAGGTGAAGACCAAATAGATCATTGAGATCACAAATGGGGAAGCCCCAACGCCAAGTTTTGTAGTATACGCATTGATGGGGTCAAGAATGTTTGACGCTTTGTGGAACTCAGTGTAAAAGGTGTACGCGAATACCAAGAGAACTAATAAATTAGAGAACAAGAGGAAGCGCAAAATAGGGCTAGACCTCATAACTGTTCTTTCAAATCAATCAAGAACTGCTTAATGTTTTCCAATTTATCAATGACTTCCGCTTCTTGTGCTGCTTGGTCTGGGTTGTCTTTCAGCTGTTGCTTTGCCCCATCCAGTGTGAATCCGCGTTTTTTCACTAAATGGTGAATTGTGCGAATTGTTTTTAAATCTTTCTGTGTGAAGAGGCGGTTGCCTTTTTTATTCTTCTTAGGCTGAATGGCATCAAACTCTTTTTCCCAAAAGCGAATGAGAGAGGTGTTGACATCGAACACGTCAGCAACTTCTGAAATTGAGAAGTATTGTTTTTCTATTTCCTTTTCCTTGTAAGGCATGGTTTTATAAAGGTACGAAGGAATGTGATTAATCGAATGACTGATTCGCACTTGAAGATAGTTCGAGCATGATTTCGAATTGTTCAGGTGTTAAATCATTAAAGTAGTAGTGCGCCGGATTAACCTTTGCGCCATCTTTTATTACCTCGTAATGAAGATGGGGTCCCACAGATGTTCCGGTATTTCCAACCAGCCCAATGACATCTCCACGTTTCACGCGCTGACCTTCGCGCACTTTAATTTGGCTCATGTGACCGTAAAGCGTCTTGTAGCCATAGCCATGGCGAATAATCACGTTTAAGCCATAGCCTGTTTTCCGACGTTCAACGCGTTCAATAACACCGTCACCTGTAGCGAATATTTCAGTTCCAGTTGAGGCGGTAAAATCCATTCCGGCGTGGAACTTAGGTACTTTGTAAATTGGGTGAATGCGGTAACCAAAACCACTGGCCATTCTTGCTAAGTCTTCATTTCGAACTGGCTGAATGGCTGGAATAGAAGAAAGCATCTCTTCCTTTGTTCGTGCTAGTTCAAACAGCTCTTCAAATGATTTGCTCTGAGCAACCAATTTGCGCTGTATTTGAGAAATTCTCCGCTTCGTTTCAATAACATCTCCTGAATGATCGAAACCTCTCAAATCACGCTCGCGGTCGGTGCCTCCAATACCTGGCTGTCTTAGATGCTTTGGAAAAGGTTCCGCGCCAAAAATATTTCGGTAAACATCATCATCACGTTCCGCAATTTCTGTAACAACTTGATCCATGTTCAACAATTCTGACTGCATTTGATTCAGTTGTTGATCCAAGAAAACAAGTTCACGCTTTTGTTCGCGCATTTTCGGACTTTCAAAGTACCTGTTAAAGATGAAAATTGAGCCGAAAGCAACCAGTGCAACAATGCTTAGCCATTTAGCAGAAACAAGAAAATAATCCTTCCAAGAGAAGGGTACTTTCTCATATTTCAACTGCTCAGGATTGTACTTGTATCTGTATCGAGCCATTCTTTTCTATTTTGCTTCATGCAAAGCCGCACGAAAGTATCTAAAATAATCTACTTTTGCAATCTGTAACTCCGCGTCTGACGTGGGTTTAACAACTATTACAAGTCCGTTATTTAGCGCGAAAACACTATGGAATCAGCAAAGATCCGTCAAGTATTCTTCGATTTCTTTAAATCGAAAGGTCATGAAATCGTAGCCTCAGCACCTATGGTCATTAAAGATGATCCTACCCTTATGTTTACCAACGCAGGGATGAATCAGTTCAAAGATTTATTTCTAGGTAACTCTGAGGTCAAGTTTTCGCGCATAGCTGACACCCAAAAGTGCCTTCGTGTTTCAGGAAAACACAATGACCTTGAAGAGGTTGGTGTAGATACATACCACCATACCATGTTCGAGATGCTCGGTAACTGGTCATTCGGTGATTACTTCAAGAAAGAAGCCATTGAATGGGCATGGGAAATTTTGACAGAAGAGTACAAGATTGAAAAAGAACGTTTGTATATCACCATTTTCGAGGGAGATAGAGCAGACGGACTTGAACTGGATGCTGAGGCAAAGGAGATTTGGAGCACTTTGGTTCCTGAAGACAGAATTCTTGCTTGTGACAAGAAAGATAATTTCTGGGAAATGGGAGAAGTTGGCCCGTGTGGCCCTTGTTCTGAAATCCATGTGGACCTGCGTTCTGATGAAGACCGGAAGGCCCTGCCAGGAGCTGAGCTTGTCAATAAAGATCATCCTCAGGTAATTGAGGTATGGAACTTGGTTTTCATGCAATACATGCGCAAGGCATCAGGACAATTGACTGCGCTGCCTGCCATGCATATTGATACTGGAATGGGATTGGAACGTTTAGCGATGGCGCTTCAAGGCAAACAGTCTAACTATGATACAGATATTTTTGCTCATTACATCGCATTCATAGAGAAGAAGTCAGGCATAACATACGGACGCACAGATAACAAACAAGATGTGGCAATGCGCGTGATTTCAGACCACGTTCGTGCTGTAGCTTTTAGTATTGCTGATGGACAGTTGCCTTCCAATACGGGCGCTGGCTATGTGATTCGCAGAATACTGCGTCGCGCTATTCGCTATGCTTTCAGCTTTTTAGATATTAAGGAGGCCTTCATCAACGATCTAGCATTGGTTTTGATAGAGCAAATGGGGCCGTTTTTTCCTGAACTCA
This sequence comes from Flavobacteriales bacterium, assembly GCA_047636995.1. Taxonomy (GTDB): domain Bacteria; phylum Bacteroidota; class Bacteroidia; order Flavobacteriales_D; family Sanyastnellaceae; genus JAQWQB01. The sequence continues at coordinate 19,024 of JBLIGQ010000007.1, forward strand.
ACAATCAAAAGAGCATCATTCACAGGGTCATAAAAGAAGAGGAAGAGAGTTTCCTTCGCACCCTAGACAAAGGCATTACACGTCTAGAAAAAATGATGGCGAATGAGGAAAGCGCTGTGCTTGATGGCGTTGCTGTATTTGAACTTTTCAACACATATGGTTTTCCTAAAGACCTCACAGCTTTGATTGCCGGGGAGAAAGGGATGTCTATTGATGAAGTTGCTTTTGATGCGAAATTAGATGAGCAAAGGGAAGAGTCAAGGGCAGATGGTAAGATTCAATCAGATGATTGGATAATCTTGAAGGAAGATGAATCAGAAGAATTTGTGGGGTATGACCGCACTGATGTGCCTGTTTTCATTACGCGCTACCGAAAAATAACGCAGAAAGACCAAGATCAATATCAGTTGGTGTTTAACATAACACCTTTCTACGCTGAATCTGGTGGTCAAGTTGGTGATCAAGGGTTCATTGAATCTGAAAGTGAGAAACTGACCATTAAAGACACCCGAAAGGAAAACAACCTCATTGTGCACTTCACAGATGAGTTACCAAAGTTTCCTGCGTCCCATTTTCATGCTTATGTAGCAAAAAAGGAACGTGACGCATCAGCTCGGAATCATTCTGCTACACACTTATTGCATGAGGCATTGCGTGAGGTCTTAGGGATACATGTGGAGCAAAAAGGCTCTTTGGTTAGTCCAGATCACTTGCGTTTTGATTTTTCACACTTTTCAAAATTATCGGAAGAGGAGCTTCACAGTGTAGAAGCAAAGGTAAACGAACACATTCTTCAAAATATAGCCCTCAATGAGCGCAGGAATATGCCAATTGAGGAAGCGAAAGAAACGGGTGCATTAATGCTTTTCGGTGAGAAATATGGTGATCTAGTGCGTGTGATTCAGTTTGGAGACTCTGTTGAATTATGCGGTGGAACACACGTTCAGGCTACGGGTAACATTGGTTATTTCAAAATCACACATGAAAGTGCTGTTGCCGCGGGAATTAGAAGAATTGAAGCTGTTTCGGGCGAAAGAGCAAGTGAATATATTCATTCACACCTTACTGAACTCATTTCCTTAAAAGGTCTTTTAAAGAATCCCGCTGATTCAGAGAAAGCCCTTTCTGATCTCATTGCGAAAAACAATGAATTGTCTAAATCACTTGAGAAGTTTGAAAAGGCACAGGCCGGTGATGTGAAGAAAGACTTGGTGAATAAAATTCAGGACGTTAATGGTGTTCAGTTTTTAGCTGAAAGAGTAGCCATTGGGCCTTCTGAAATCAAAGATATTGCCTTTCAATTAAGAGCTGAATATCCTAGATTGTTTGCTTTGCTGGGCTCAGATAAAGACAACAAGCCAACAATCACCTGCTTCATCAGTGACGAATTGGTGAAAGAGAAAGGCTTGAATGCTGGTGCAGTCGTCAAGACTTTAGCAAAACACATCCAAGGTGGTGGGGGCGGACAGCCCTTCTTCGCTACTGCAGGAGGAAAGAATGTTAACGGGCTAGATGAAGCCATAAAAAATGCGGTTAGCTTTATCAGCTAACCGCATTTGATCACAGTATAGGTATAGTTAGTTTCAGGCTGGCGCTGCTAGGAGGTAGCGTACTGAGCCTTGCGCGCCTGAAGTTCCTCCTTAGATTGACCAAAAATTGGTCCGTAATATACCTCGTTGTACGCGAGTGCGAGGTTTAGGAGATAGAAAATGTTGAATATGATTACTAAAGTGTAATCGAAGATTGTGTTTTTCCCAAATGTCTGTGCAACCTCAACAAGAATTCGGAGTCCGAAGTAGATGTTGAACACTGGAATAAGGAAAAATAGAATGTGGCTATCTGGACGTCCTACGATACGCATTGTAACGATTAAATCCCAGATAGGTACAATTGCAGCTAGACCGGGTTGCTCGCATTTAACGAACATACGCCATTTAGCTACTGCTCCAATAAGGAGACCGAAACCGACTAGCATAAGTATTCCTACGCTGATGTCGAAGCCGAAAATTTGAATTTCTTCCATAGCTGTTAATTTTTTCAAGAAGAGAATAAGCCCTCTTCTGTATCTAAGACGAAGGAAGAAATGCTTGGTTGCCTCTTTTTCTAAAAGATATACAGAATAATGAAACCTTCTAAAAATCTGCCCGTAGGCCATCCGCGCCAAGAAGAGGGGGGTGAATTTATTGGATTTGGGCGTATTTCTTTACGTCTTTCCCCTCAATCTTATTCGGACAAAGAATAATCAAGCGTTCAATCACATTTCTCAATTCACGTATGTTCCCGGTCCAATTGCCTTTTTGTAACTCTTTAAAGGCATCTGCAGTGATTTCCTTATTCGGTGTTCCATATTCGCCACAAATTTGCTTGATGAAGTGATTTGCTAGCAGAGGAATGTCGTCTTTTCGCTCTTTTAATGAAGGAACATGCATTGGGATCACATTCAAACGATGAAAGAGGTCTTCTCTAAAGTTTTTCTCTTCGATCTCTAGGCGAAGGTTCTTGTTCGTGGCTGCAAAAATTCGCACATTCACTTTGATGTCTTTATCGCCACCAACCCGTGTAATCTTGTGCTCTTGCAGTGCGCGAAGCACTTTGGCTTGAGCGCTTAAACTCATGTCACCTATCTCATCAAGAAAGAGGGTGCCCCCATTCGCTTGTTCAAATTTTCCTTTTCGTTCCTTAATGGCAGATGTAAAGGCTCCTTTCTCATGCCCGAACAACTCTGACTCGATCAACTCAGAGGGGATTGCAGCACAGTTTACTTCAATGAACGGAGCAGATGAGCGTTCACTTTTTTCATGAAGTTGACGCGCAACAAGCTCTTTGCCTGATCCGTTGCCACCTGTAATAAGCACTCTAGCTTCAGTTGGTGCTACTGTGTCAATCAAAGATTTGATCTCATTGATGGATTCTGATTCACCAATTATTTGAACTGAAAGCTTTTTATTGATCTTGCGTTTGAGCGTTTTGGTTTCTTGCACCAGTGCTTGTGTATCTGTAGCATTTCTAAGTGTCACAAGAATACGGTTCAGGTCTAGCGGCTTTTCAATGAAGTCATAGGCCCCTTTCTTGAGTGCCTCAACAGCTGTTTCAACCGTTCCATGCCCAGAAATCATGATTACAGGTGTGTCAATCCCTTTCAATTGCATTTTTTCTAAAGTTTCAATCCCATCCATTCCTGGCATCTTAATATCACAGAAGATGATGTCATAGCGTTTGGAAGAAGCTTTATCAAGTCCTTCTTTCCCGTTCTCTGCTTCATCAACTTTATAATCTTCATATTCAAGAATTTCCTTGAGCGTGCTTCTGATTGCCGCTTCGTCATCTATGATAAGGATACTAGCCATGGTTTGTTTTCTTTATAAAAGGTGAAGGTATCAACTTTCATTCCAATGAAAGAAGTTCCGCTGCCGCTTCTTGCAAAGCACCCTCTTTTAGTGCATAGTCTGAATGAATCAGATGGTTGAATCCATAATTCTTCAGTAAGTGTTCAATGAGTGATGTTGCCAGAGGGATGTAATCTACACGCAACGGAACCATCCCAGGGATAACTGTTCGTTCAGCCCTGTTTGCCCGTAAAAGTTTGTTGTGCAGAGCGAAGAAAACATCCAACGGAAGTGGGTTGGATAGCCTTCTTTCTATGCGTGAAGGATGCGCTCTGGCGTATAATTCGAAGAGCGTGTCAAAACTACCTGAGGACCCAATGAGGGTTTTAGACGGAAATGCTTTTAATGCCTTTGTGAGTGGTGAGAGCATGTGTGAGAAGTAGTCATAAAGTCGTTTGATTTCCTCTTGAGTCAAAGGGTCAGAAGGTTGAACGAACTCAAAGATCCGCTCAACTCCCAATGGAAGACTGATTTTCCATTTCACTCCGTCTTTGTTCCCGATAATGAATTCTGTGCTGCCCCCCCCAATGTCTATCACTGTCACCAGCTCATCTGACAATTCTATGGTTTGTTTGACGCCTTCAAAAATCAATTTAGCTTCTCTATCTCCATCAATAATTTGTAGGTCGAAATTAAATCTAGCCTTCGCTTCTTTTACAAATTCATAGGTGTTTCCAGCGTCTCTTAGTGCTGAAGTAGCAAATACACGGACGTGTTTCACATGGAAATTCAAAAGAGCATTGTAGTGGATGTTCAACGCATCCATTCCTCGGGCAAGGCGTTCTGGTGGTATAATGCCTTTCGACATTCCTCCTTGTCCGAGTTTGACGGTAATTTCATTCTTGAATACGGTAGTCCAAACACCCTTCTTTTCTTCTGACACAAGCAGATTGAAAGTGTTCGTGCCGCAGTCAATAATTCCTATTCGCATGTGTTTTAAGCTTTATAGAAAAGCCATTTCCAAAGCTCTTTGTATCCTGGTCTTTTTCCATACATCAAAATGCCCACTCGGTAAATTCGCGCAGCAATTTTAACCATTAACCAACAGGTTACCGCAAGGATACCAATTGAGAGCATGATCTCCCACCATGTTACGGTATCTGTTGCTATGCGCACCATCATTACCATAGGAGAGGAGAATGGGACAAATGAGAAAATCCTAGCTGCAAATCCTTCAGGGTTACTGGCAGACATAATGGCAATTGCATAACTAAAAAATAGAGGCAACATAATTGGGGTCATTAGCTGCTGGGTATCAGTTTCATTGTCAACAGCAGCTCCAACGGCAGCAAAGAGAGAAGAGTACAAGAGGTAGCCTCCAATAAAATACACAACAAACATGCTGAGCATTAAGGTCCAATTAATTGAGAGAAGCATGTTAAAACCTTCTTGCTGCTGAATATAGGTCTCGAAATCAAGGTTTGCTTGTCCTGAAGACATGCTTTGACTAACAGCCATTGTGTCTTGAAGCATTCCGCTTTCAAATAGGGTGCCAACCACGATCCAAATAAGTGCTGAAAAGAGCACCCAAATAAGAAACTGTGTCATGGCTACAAACCCAATTCCAATAATTTTGCCCATCATAAGTTGGAAGGGACGAACGGATGATATAATAACCTCAACAATGCGACTTGTTTTTTCTTCAATGATACCTCGCATGACATAGGCTCCGAATAAAAAGATGAAGAAGAAAATGATAATTGCGAAACCACTACCTATTCCTGCCCGCTCTTGTTCAAAGGCATTTTCGCCTTTTTCAATGTTTATCTTGTTAAGACGAAGATCAACTTTTAGGCGCTTGTAGGTTTCGTAATCTATGTTTTCAGCGCTCATGACCTTAGCGCGCTCTACGGCGCTTTCAAGATCTCGTTCAATGCGTGATGTAGATGAAATACTCGGGACACTTTCGTAAAGCAGTTCAACTGCTTTTGTCACGTAGACATCGTTCATTACGTCTGCAATCATCGTGTAGTCTCCATCTGTTATAATAGAGTCACCAGGATTGATGTTAGTAAAGTAATAGTTGAAGCCATCACGTTCCGGGAAACAGTCTAGACAATTAGGTATGTATGCTCTGCGTTGGGCATCATAATGAGTGAGTAAACCATCATTGTCAACCACCATTATTTTATGGTCAGCGCTGTCTGCTTGAGTTACAAATACGGCTGCAATCATTAATCCGGCAAAGAGCAATGGCCCTAGTAAGGTCATGATGATGAATGAGCGCTTCTTAACACGACTTAAATATTCGCGTTTGATAATGAGCATTACCTTATTCATGACTTTTCCTTTTCTTTGTTAACGGCAGTGATGAAGATATCATTCATGGTGGGTATATGAGGTCTTGCTTCAATGATAGAGACCTCCGAAGTCACAGCATTCAGCAAGTCGTTCAAACGCTTTCCTTCTGCAATTTTCACAATAACCTCGTGCTTATCTTCCTTCGATTTTTTCGAAATGAGTTCGAAATTCGTCCAAAGTGCATTTGTGAAGCCAATCATGTTCCCCTCAAATTTGAGTTGGTACTCATTGGCGTGGTACCGCTGTTGGACTTCTTGAACTTGACCTTCAAGAATCACTCGGGATTTATCAATCAAAGCAATGTTGTCACAGATTTCTTCAACTGAGGCCATGTTGTGCGTAGAGAGTATGATGGTAGAACCTTCTTCACGCAAGCGCATAATTTCTTTCCGAATAAGCGCCGTATTAATGGGGTCAAATCCACTAAAAGGTTCATCTAGAATGAGTAGCTTGGGATCATGCAGCACCGTTGTCACAAACTGAATTTTCTGTGCCATTCCTTTGCTGAGCTCTTCTACTTTTTTATTCCACCAATCACCAATCTCAAGTCGTTCAAACCATAAGTCAAGGCGTTTTTTTGCCTCCTGTTTAGACATTCCTTTGAGTTGAGCTAGGTAAATAGATTGCTCCCCAACCTTCATCTTCTTATACAAACCTCGTTCTTCAGGCAGATAGCCAATTTGGCTAATGTGCTTTTCGCTTAGTCGCTCTCCGAACAGGTTTATTTCACCAGAGTCAGGACCTGTGATTTGATTTATGATGCGGATCAGGGACGTCTTTCCTGCGCCGTTTGGTCCTAATAAACCGAATACGCTTTGTTCAGGAACAGTGATGCTAACGTCATTTAAAGCAACGTGATCTGCGTAGGATTTTGAAATGGCTTTCGCTTCTAGTGCGTTCATACGTTAAAGTGTGGCATAAAAATAACCAAAGAAAAATGGTGCGAAGCAAAAATTAAGAGCAGCGCACCATTATCGTGTTCAGTGGTAAATAGGCTTTAAGAAAACATTTCTTTCATTTTTTGAAAGAAGGTTTTATCTCTATGCGAAGGGTTCGGTTTAAAGTTTTCAGAGTCGCGAAGGCCTTCTAAAGCAGTCTGTTCTTCAGTACTGAGTGTTTGGGGAGTCCAGACGTTGATGTTTACAAGAAGGTCTCCAGTACCATATGCTTCTACAGATGGAAGTCCTTTTCCTCTGAGGCGAACAATTTTTCCGCTCTGAGTTCCCGGTTCTATTTTGATCTTGGCCTTGCCTTCTACCAGAGGGATCTCAGCTGAAGCACCTATAGCCGCATCTACAAAGTTGACATATAAGTCATAGTGTAGATTCTGGCCATTTCTTTTTAGTAGGTCATGTTCTTGCTCTTCAATAACAACAAGTAAGTCACCAGGCATTCCGCCAAAAGGTCCGGCATTTCCTTTGCCTGTCATTTTCAAAGTCATGCCGTCTTCAACCCCTTTCGGGATATCAATGGTCACGATATCTTCTTCGCGTTTGAGACCATTTTCATCAGCATCTTTTGGCTTTGACTGCACGTTCTTACCTGTTCCATTGCAAGAAGGGCAGACGCTTGTGGTCTGCATTTGTCCAAGGAAAGTATTTGTTACTCTTCGAACTTGCCCAGCTCCGCCGCATGTGCCACAGTTGGTGTATTTTACCCCTTCAGCCTGTACGAGCTTTAAAACTTTGACTTTCTTCTGGACGCCGTTGGCGATCTCATGGATTGATAGTTTCACCTTGATGCGTAAGTTGGTTCCTCGAACGCGACGAGCACCACCGCCTCCGCCTCCTCCGAAACCGCCACCTTGTCCGCCACCGCCGAAACCACCGAAGATGTCACCGAACTGGCTGAAGATGTCATCCATATTCATGCCGGCACCAGGCCCGCCCTGTCCGCCGCGCATTCCATCATGACCAAATTGATCATAACGTTGCTTCTTTTGCGCATTGCTTAGAACTTCGTATGCTTCAGCAGCCTCTTTGAACTTGTCTTCGGCCCCCTTGTCATCTGGGTTTTTATCTGGATGGTACTTCAAAGCGAGCTTTCTGTAAGCCTTTTTAATTTCGCTTTCATCTGCACCTTTGCTTATACCTAGTACTTCGTAATAATCCCTCTTTGCCATTGTTTGTCCTTAGTTACTGACCTACCACTACTTGAGCGTAGCGCAGTACAGTGTCATTTAAGAAGTACCCAGAAGTCACAACATCTACAACTTTACCCTTCAAATGATCAGAAGGGGCAGGTATGTTCGTAATTGCTTCGTGGTATTCAGTATCGAAAGGTTGTTCCATGCTATTCATTGCTTTCAGGCCCTTGCCTTCGAGCGTATGGTTAAGCTTGGTTCGAATAAGATTGAATCCCTCTTTAACCGCTTTAATGTCTTCGTTCGTTTCATTTGCTTTCATAGCACGATCAAAATCGTCTAATACAGGCAACATTTCGCTGATTACATCAGAACCAGCACTTTTAATGAGTTCAACACGCTCTCTTGACGTGCGTTTTCTAAAATTGTCAAACTCGGCATACAAACGTGCATACTTGTCTTTCCATTCCACTGCTTCAGCTGCTAGTTTCTCTTCAGGAGAAAGAGTCTCTTCAGTTTCAGTTTCAGTTGTCTCAACATTTGCATCTTCATTGAGCGCCTCATTTTGCTGCTCAGTGGTTTGCTCATCTTTCATTTCTTCTGCTTTTTCTTTCTGTTCCATAATTTCCGAATGGTCGCTCTTGGCGAAAGTCAAAAAGCTTGCCAATGCAAATGAATAGGACATTCTGGCAGAATGGCGGGAAAAACACCAATGTTCATCAGATTGATTGCCAAAGTGACGCACTGAAATAAAAAAAGGCTGCCTTGTGGGCAGCCTTTAATCAAGTGGACGGTTTGTCTTACTTGAATGCTTTTACATGTTTATCGATTTCGCGATCTAATGCTGGGCCTCGAAGGTTTTTGGCAAGAATGATTCCGTTTTCATCAACAAGAAAACTCATCGGGATAGATGAAACTCCATATTCTTGTGCAGCTTCATTTTTCCATCCTTGTAAATCAGAGACGTGATTTGACCAAGCTAGTTTGTCTTGCCCAATAGCCTTTACCCAAGCATCTTGGGTTTTGTCTAATGAGACACTTAGTACTGTAAATCCTTTTGCTGTATTAAACTTTGCCTTTTGATACTTATCGTAAGCGCGAACAACATTTGGATTTTCTCTTCTGCATGGTCCACACCAAGAAGCCCAGAAATCAATGAGTACAAGTTGCCCTTTGAAATCAGACAATTTCATTTCCTTTCCAGAAGGAGTATTCATTGCAATTTCAGGTGCCTTTTGTCCTATGTCAGTTCCAACAACAACATCAATCGATGGGGTTGTATGAGTGTCTTGTGTAACTGTAGTGTTGGCGTTCCATCCAAATCCGAATGCAATAGCTGCTGCAGCTCCAAGTAGTATTAATTTATTTTTCATCGCTAAATGTGTTTGAATGTAAAGGTATGAATATGATCACCCAGTTCCAATAATCATTCCAAGATCAGAGGGTTCCTATGCAGAACGCAAAATAGGGCGTAAGGTTGCCTTATTGGTTCTCTATGATACTACCTAAAGTGAAAATCAGATTCGTTCTAGCTGAGCTCCCAGTGCTTTCAGACGTGCTTCAATGTTCTGATAGCCGCGGTCAATTTGCTCAATGTTGTGAATTCTGCTTTCGCCATCCGCGGAAAGCGCTGCAATCAGCAATGAAACACCAGCGCGGATATCAGGAGAGGTCATTGTAACTCCTCTAAGGGGCGTTTGTCTTTCCAAGCCAATTACGGTAGCTCTGTGTGGGTCACAAAGAATGATCTGCGCCCCCATGTCGATCAACTTGTCAGTAAAGAACAAACGGCTTTCGAACATTTTTTGATGAATTAATACCGAACCTTTCGCTTGTGTTGCTGTAACAAGAAGTATGGAGAGGAGATCAGGAGTAAGGCCTGGCCATGGTGAGTCTGCAATGGTTAAAATTGAACCATCAATGAAACTTTCAATTTCATATACGTCTTGCTGCGGAACGTAAATGTCATCTCCACGTCGTTCCATTTTAATACCGAGGCGGGAAAACGCTTTCGGGATCATTCCCAATTCATCGTAAGCGGTGTTCTTAATTGTGATTTCACTGTTCGTCATCGCAGCGAGTCCTATAAAACTCCCTATTTCGATCATGTCAGGGAGACATCTATGTTCAGTTCCGCCTAGTGAGTCAACTCCCTCAATGGTTAAAAGATTTGAGCCAATGCCTGAGATTTTCCCTCCCATGCGGTTGATCATCTTACAAAGCTGTTGCAAGTAAGGTTCACATGCAGCGTTGTAGATGGTGGTAGTGCCTTCAGCCAAAGAGGCGGCCATAACAATATTTGCTGTTCCTGTAACAGATGCCTCGTCTAGAAGCATGTAAGCTCCTTTCAGTCGGTCTGCCTCTGCACGGTAAAAGCTCTCTTTCGGGTCGTAAGAAAATTTCGCCCCTAATTCTTGGAATCCAATGAAGTGTGTGTCAAGTCTTCTTCTCCCAATCTTATCACCTCCAGGACGAGGAATATATCCTTTTCCAAAACGTGATAAAAGCGGACCAACCACCATGATTGAGCCTCTTAAGCTTGCTCCCTTTGATTTGAAATCTTCTGAAACGAGGTAGTCAATATCTACTTGATCTGCTTGAAAAGTACAGGTGTCTCGTGTGACCCGATCAACCTTTACCCCCATTGAAGCCAACAAATCAATGAGTTTGTTGATGTCAACAATGTCTGGCAAATTAGAGATTGTGACTTTTTCTCGTGTGAGTAGAACAGCACTTATGATCTGAAGTGCTTCATTTTTAGCCCCTTGCGGCTGAATATCACCTTTTAGCGAGTGACCGCCTTGAATTACAAACGTTCCCATTTTTCCTTTCTTTACAGAACCGAAGATTTGAATAAGTCGCGCTCAATATAGATGGGAGCTCAAAACTTATCGACAATGCAGTATTAAGGAATGAATAATACAGGTGCACAAGAAGGTTTGAGCACGTAAAAAAGGAAAAAAAAAGAGGACTGATATTGGATAAATGAAGAGCTGGTTATCTTCTTTTCATCGGTTTTTTCTTTGTGATCTTCTTCTTGATAATAGAAGCAGAAGAGGTCACCTTTCCGAATGTCTTAATGATTTCTTGAGCAGAAATCAATTCTAGATTTTCGGGTGCTTTTAATTCCCCATTAGAGAGTTCAGTGATCTGTTGGAAAATAACAGCGTCTTCAACTGAGCTCGAATTGTACATCACATAGTGACGCTTCATCAAGTTCGCTATGGAAGCCGTAAAAGCTGTTTTTTCTTCGCCATCTTCCATTCCAGAAGCCTTACTGATCATTTCCTGAACAATCTTACCGTAGTGTCCAAAACGAATTCTTCCACTCGGGTAAGCAATGGGATCTGGCTTAGCTAGAAACGTTTCTGCTTCCGGCTTTGGATAAGGAGAGTCAACATCAAGTTCAAAGTTGGCCATGATGTGCAAGTGATCCCATAGCTTGTGATTGAAATCTTCAATGTCTCGGAGGTAAGGGAACAATTGTCCCATGACGCTAATGATCGCTTTTGCAACTTTATTTCGTTCCTCACGATCAGCAATAGAAAGTGCGAAGTTCACCATGTTGTGAACGCTTCTTCCGTATTCAGGAATAATGAGGTCTTTGCGCTCACTATTATAGGTCATAACTTGCTCTTGATTCTCCATTAAGCAAAAGTAGCTAATTCAATGTTACACTTGTTAGAATCCCTCAGACTTTAAGCGGTATATTTTAAAGAGCATCAATGGAGAGCCGTCTTTTTGCAAGTCGGGATGCTCTAAAGCGATCTTGCCATTCACGTTGCTTCTTTCATTGGTATTCGAAATAAGGTCGCCCGTATCTACATTGTACCATTCAATAATGTAGCGGTTAAGGATGCCCATATTGGGGACTTGAAGTTGGTTGGAGCCTTTTGCAGGAGTCATATTTTGAGCTTCCCGGTATTCTTTGAAAAGAACAATGTCTTTCCAAACATTCAGATTAGCACATTCGCAGTCTTCACAAGAGCGCCTTGTATAAAAATTGACCGTCGCATTATGCAGGACTCCCATTGCTTTTTTAGAGCCTTGGGTGCTTTGAAGCGCAGTAAAATCAACGCGTTTGTCTTTTCGGACACCCGACACGGAAACGTAATTCCCCTGATTGAGGTCTAGTTGACTCATAAAGTTATTTAATCTTCCCAAGTGAGACCAAAGCTCTGGGTTCCATTGTTCGCTCCAGTTCATTCCGCTTCCTGAAAGACCAGAAAAAGCACTGATCCAGATGGATTTCATCCAGCGCATGTGGTTGTCACAATGTTCTATTTCAGCAGCGCCTGGTCCTATTTCTGAGAACATGATAGGCTTGTTAAGAAAGGGGGGATTCTCTTTTGTGATTGGACCTTTCTGGCGCTTGTCCTGAAAAGCATGAATGTCTTTTGAAAAGTTAGCATACTTCCTTATGCTCAGGCTATAGTTGTTCCAAGTGGCAAGGTCAATGTTGGCGGAATAAAATGAATCATCACCTTTTGTGTATTCTGGAGTACCAGTGTAATTTACAGAAAGAAGATGTCTGGTGTGTCCAAGGTCGTCCTTTATGTACCGTCCGATTTCCTGCATCCAGTCGCCTACCAACTTGGCGTAGCCCTCTTCTCTATGGTATGGATGTTTGTTTGGGAGGGAACCATCAATTAGACAATCTTCATTGATACCTGGGGCTTGACCAATGTTATTCGCCTCACTGAAGAGCTCAATTACCCCGATGCTCGTTGCGTAACCATAACGCGCAATGAGATAACGTATGCGGTTTTTGTAGTGCACAAGGGCCTCATCGCTTTCAAGGAAGTCTTTAGGCGTTTTGAGGTTGAGCTCATCTGCATAGCAATAAGCATCATCACCACCGAAGCAGTCAATGTCAGCGTAATCCCAATTGTACATCATGTAAACAGACGTCTCTTCAAGCGGATAGTGTACGTGAAGATTGAGGTGTACAAGCAGGTCTAAGTCATCTGCTTTTTCAATGATGCGGTCCATTTCCCAAGCGCAGTTCAAACGTTTGTCATAGTTATTCAAGTCTTCAAATTCAATTTCCAAATTCCATGGTGCGATTAATAGACGAAAGTAGTTGCCTCCGGCATTGGCGAGGTCTGTCATTTGTTTGTGGTAAACATCATATGCTTGGATGTTCACCAATTTCCCACCACACCATGCGTCATGGCCGCTGCATTCCACTGCTTCGCAAATGGGGTCAATTCCGTTTGTGCATTCAGGCCAAGGGATGTTTTGTCCAACGGGAAAAAATGATTCGGTGTCTAGGTCGAAGTAATGATTTGAACTGCCAACCGTGAGGTAACCATGATGTGCAGAGGGCTGCACTTGGAAATAGGTTGTGTTGGTTTGAGTAAGTGCTTGACCTTTCGCAGTCACAGTCGCGTGAACGCTATACATGCCTGGTAATTGTGGGGTGAACCGACCACGCATATTAAACAACGTAGGCTTTTCAACATGTCTCCACTCTTTTGGATCTGAATTGCTTCTGTCACGGATGTAATCACGGTAGAAAAACCCATTGACTGTGTAGGAGGCTTCGTTTCTGTCACCAATAGAATCTATGAGGTTAAAAGTGAAAACGACGTCTAAATCTCGGGCGTCAAATGGGTTGAGTGACGCGGGAACATTTCGTCCGCGCAAGTAATTTTCAATCTTCTTTTGGGTTTCCATTTGAATGCGGAACCCAACTTCTACATTTTTGTTTGCTTCAACAGAAGCAGGTGTTGCACTAGGTTGAATCCAAACCATTTCTAAGGCTTTGGTTTGTGGACTAGATAAAGGTGTAGTTTGTGCATTTGAGCAATACGATGAGAGTGAAAAGACACAGGATAGAAGGAAAGATAATCTCATAATTATTCAATGAGCAGGGAAGATACGAAGGTTGAGTAGAATCTTCTAATTAGGATTTTCGTATCAGTTGTGTAACCCAAATTAAGCCGATTATGAATGGAATAAGTGTAACACAAATGTTTGAGGTTAAGAGGTAAGTGAGCGCAGAGAAGGGTATCCAAATAATGGCTACAAGATGGAGTTTCCCTTGGGGTGTCTTTTTCATAAGCGCTTAGCTTGTCATAGGTGTTGTAGTTGGACAAGAAACAAAAAAAAGCCGCACCCCTTTTACAGGATACGGCTCTTATGATGCAAATAATTAGAATCTAAACTGAAAGCAATTGTCTAGAGGCCATTGATATATGCTTCAAATTCAGCAATGGAGGTTTCTGTATAATCCAATGTTACAGAAGTTTCTCCATTAACAGTTGCTGAGGCAAAGGCAGAGGAGTAAACTCCATCTATCAAAGTGATGCTACAAAGCACTACGTTTGAATTTGCCGGCATGTTGAGAGAGGTAAGTGTTCCAGCTTCGCATAATGAGCTGCCTAATCCATCAAAATCAGGGAATACGACGAAAGACACGAGCTCACCACAGCTTACATCTGCTGGGGTTTCAGCGGTAATGTATGAGTCCAATGTCTGGCCTAACCAAATTGAGTAATCACAGTTGATCCAGCCTAAAGTAGTTGTGTTTAGTTGATAATAATATCCAAATGGGAGACCTTCACAGCCTTCGCCTTCAATAGTGAGTTCAACGCTTTCGCCATCTACGTCAATCGTCATAGATGCACCCTGCCATCCATCAGCATTCAAGTCATATAAACAGATACTGAAGTTTGCATCATCTGTTGCAGTGAAACTTACAGTTTGGAAGTCTGTCATATCTTGAATGTAGTCGAACACACCATTCCCCTCGTAAGAGAAATTGTGAAAGTTAGCTGCTTCATTTCCAGAATTGTAAGTCATTGTAATAGTGCTTCCTGCCGCTAATGGCACATTTCCGCACAAAGTATAACACCAAGCAGTAGAGTCGTTTTCTTCAAAAATCTCCGTTACGGCAAGGTTTCCTTCTTGAGGAGACTGCCAATTAACATTGCCTTCTGAATCTACTTCGCCAACGAAAAGCTCCATTAAAGGGTCAGGATCATCCGTTGGGATTTTTGCATTGAGGTAGTATTGTGGAGAAGGTGATAGTGGTTGATTGTTTTGCATTGCTTCCACTAAAAACTGACCTCCTGTTGCAAGTTGAGCTCCATTTGTAAGGGTTGGCATTCCCGCAAGGAAGAGGTCACTATTGTTAAAGTGTTCAGTAATTTTAATTTGTACATCTCCCATTGCCACATTTCCATTTGGAAGTAGGAAAGCGTTTTCAGCGAAGAGATAGCTTGCACCGTTCTCTGAATAAATTGGAGTTGGAAATTGAGCGTTCACTTGAAATAATTGCGCATCAGGAGCATAATTGCTCAGAGCTGCATGTATATTCGATACAGATGATGGTGTGTTCACCGTGTTTGAAACAGGATCATCTTTTTTGCAGCTAACAAATGCAAGCGCACAAGCTGTAAATGCAAGAAGTGTTTTCGTAAGGGTTTTCATGTTGTTGAGTTTATGTTTCATTGTAATGACGCTCACTGAAATAAAAGTGTGAGTCATGGAATGAAATAAAAGGCAAGAAAAATTATAAGGTATTGTAAAAGAGCGCGTTAAATTACTTTTAGCTTCGCGAATTTTAAGAGCAATTGCTTTTGTCCAGCAGTTGGGAAGAATACTGTGGCCTTTAAGTTGGGTGATTGGCCTTCGATTTTTATCACCTTTCCTTTTCCAAAACGAGCGTGTTCAACTTCTGTTCCCTCAGCAATAGTTAGAATGGCTTCTGTGTTTACGGGACCTGATGTGCTTGCAACTTTCGAAAGTGCCTTTCCTCCGGCATTCGGGGCGGGAGTACCTGCTTGTTGCGGCTTATTGAACCTGTTCCTTGCAGCCTGGAAATCTCCGCTAGGTCTCGCGGGTTGTCTTCCAAATTGAACCGGAGCAATATTGATATACTGTGGGTCTATTTCCTCAATAAAGCGTGAGGGTTCGCATTGCGAAAGCTGCCCCCACCGATAACGTGTAATGGCGTAGGAGAGGAGTGCTCGTTTTTTTGCTCTGGTGATCGCAACGTAAAATAAGCGTCGTTCTTCTTCTAAGTCTTCTCTAGAGCTGAGAGCCATCTGATTTGGAAACAAGTTTTCTTCAAGCCCAACGATGTATACGTAATCAAATTCCAATCCTTTTGAAGCGTGGATTGTCATCATGCTTACTTTTTCAATGTCGTCATCGTCCTTATCTGCATCAGTAAGTAGCGCAACGTCAACCATGAAATCAGGAAGGGTGTTTATGGCGTCTGGATTGTCATCATCAACATCGTCAGAGAACTCTTTCAATCCATTTAGGAGCTCCTGAATGTTTTCATAACGCGCAACACCTTCAGGGTTTTTATCTGAATACAATTCGCGAAGCAAGCCTGTGCTTTGGGCAATCTCTTGGCCAAGTTCGAAAGCATTTTTAGTGTCGAGTTGAGCAGTAAAACTTTTGATATTTGTCTGGAAATCATTCAATTTTGCCTGTGCAGCATTTGGGATTTCAGAGGGGTATTCAAACGGATTTTCAATGACAGCCCACATTGGTGCTTTGAACTTAGCTGACGCAATTGTCAACTTGTCCATGGTCGTTTTTCCAATTCCACGCGCAGGATAATTAATGATGCGCTTGAGCGCTTCGTCATCATTTTGATTTGCTGCCAATCTGAAATAAGCGAGGAGGTCTTTGATTTCTTTTCGCTGATAGAAAGAAAGGCCTCCGTATATTTTATAAGGGATGTTGATTTTGCGTAAAGCTTCTTCAAAAGAACGCGATTGCGAATTGGTTCTATAAAGAATGGCGAAGTCGTTGTGTTTTGCTTGCTCCTGGTTTTTAATTTCGAAAATAGAATTTGATACAAATCGGCCTTCATCATTGTCAGACATTGACCGATTCAAATAAATTTTCTCGCCATCTACATTGTCAGTCCAAACAGTCTTCTGAATCTGATTTTTGTTTTTCGCAATAACAGAATTAGCAGCATTGACAATCACTTTTGTAGAGCGGTAGTTCTGTTCCAACTTGAACATGTCGAAGTCAGGATAGTCTTGTTTAAAGTTGAGTATGTTCCCGATGTCTGCTCCTCGGAATCCATAGATTGATTGGGCGTCATCACCTACTACGCAAACGTTTTGATTCACAGCGCCGAGCTGCTTAATGATCAGGTATTGTGCGAAATTGGTGTCTTGGTACTCATCTACCAAAATGAATTTAAATTTGTGTTGGTAGCGATGTAATACTTCAGGATAATCTCTAAGGAGAATGTTTGTTTTGTAGAGTAAGTCATCAAAATCCATGGCTCCAGCGCGATAACACCTATCAGCATATGCCTGATAGATTTCGCCTGTCATGGGTCTTCCGGCTTGGCTATCTTCCCCCATGATTTCCATATTCTGCTTGTAGCTCTCAGGTCCTATTAGATTGTTTTTCGCAGCACTAATACGTCCATAAATGGTGGCTGGTTTGTACACTTTATCATCCAAGTTGAATGACTTGGTGATTTCTCGAATGAGTGAGCGGCTATCCTGAGTGTCATAGATGGTGAAATTCCGAGGATAATTAATTTTTTCACATTCGATTCTTAAGATTCTTGAGAACACAGAGTGAAAGGTTCCCATCCAAATATTACTGGCCTCTTTATCTCCAATGATTTTAGAAATACGCCCTTTCATCTCTTTGGCTGCCTTGTTGGTAAAGGTCAAAGAAAGAATTGAAAATGCGTCAGCACCATTGTTAATGAGGTGAGCTATTCGATAAGTTAAAACCCTTGTTTTACCTGAGCCTGCGCCTGCAATGACCATCATTGGACCATTAATGTGTTCAGCCGCTTTGCGTTGTTCGCTATTGAGTTCGTTGAGATATTCCACAGAACAAATGTACCAAATCAATGGATGGGATAAGGGCGAAAAGGATGTGATTTTTGTAGGTGTTTTATTCTGCCTTGTAAGTGTTCTTTTTCAGGTGGTTCAGAAGGAAAAAAGAATTATTTTTGCAGTTCAATGAAATTTAAATGATCCCGCTCTTGGATTTCGGTTTAATCCACGTACATTTGCAGCCCCAAAAAATTTGGGAAAAATAGATTGTCGAAAACTTTTTGCAAGATAGACCCGCACTATGCCGACTATACAGCAACTGATCCGAAAAGGACGAATTAGTAAAGTAAAACCCTCAAAGTCAGCAGCTTTGGACTCATGTCCTCAGCGCAGAGGGGTTTGCGTACGTGTATATACAACCACTCCAAAGAAGCCGAACTCAGCGATGCGTAAAGTAGCGCGTGTTCGATTGACTAACGGAAACGAAGTCAATGCTTACATCGGGGGTGAAGGACACAACCTACAAGAACACAGCATTGTGTTAGTGAGAGGTGGTCGTGTAAAAGATCTTCCAGGGGTGCGTTACCACATTGTACGTGGCGCACTTGACACCGCTGGTGTTGAAGGTCGTAATCAGCGTCGTTCCAAGTACGGAACGAAGCGTCCAAAAAAGAAGAAATAATATTTCTATAAGCGCGCTATGAGAAGGAAAACGGCGAAACGTAACCCAGTACTGCCTGACCCACGATTTAACAGTGAGTTGGTGACGAAGTTTGTAAATAACTTAATGTTGCAGGGGAAGAAGAGCATTGCAATGAGTATTTTCTACGATGCAATTGATCGCATCGAAGCAAAGACTGAGGAAGATGGATTGGAGTTGTTCAAGAAGGCTTTGGTGAATGTCACCCCTGCGGTTGAAGTACGTAGCCGCCGAGTTGGTGGTGCGACATTTCAGATTCCGCAGCCAATTCGTGACAGCCGTAAACTGTCCATGGCAATGAAGTGGTTGATTAGTTATACGCGAAAGCGAAACGAGAAGTCTATGGCTGAGCGTTTGGCTGGAGAGATTATTGCTGCTGCTAAAGAAGAAGGTGCTACTTTCAAAAAGAAAGAAGATACACACCGTATGGCTGAGGCAAATAAAGCATTCTCACATTTCCGTTTCTAACGTATTTACAATAAGAAAATGGCTAAAAGGGATCTTAAGTTAACAAGGAATATCGGTATCATGGCCCACATTGATGCTGGTAAAACCACTACTACAGAGCGTGTTCTGTACTATACGGGTATTTCACACAAGATTGGTGAAGTTCACGATGGTGCGGCTACAATGGACTGGATGGAGCAAGAGCAGGAGCGCGGTATTACTATTACTTCTGCAGCCACAACATGTTTCTGGAGTTACAGAGACGTTGAGTACAAAATGAATATCATTGACACTCCGGGACACGTTGATTTCACTGTAGAGGTGGAGCGTTCATTGCGTGTTCTTGATGGTGCGGTTGCTTTGTTTTGTGCAGTAGGAGGTGTTGAGCCTCAGTCTGAGACTGTTTGGCGTCAAGCTGATAAGTATGGAGTTCCTCGTATTGGATTCGTTAACAAAATGGATCGTTCTGGTGCTGACTTCTTCAACGTAGTTGAGCAAGTACGTGAGCGTCTTGGAGCAAACCCTGTGCCGCTTCAGGTTCCAATTGGAGCAGAAGATGATTTTAGAGGAGTTGTTGACTTGATCAACAATAAAGCAATGGTTTGGAATGAAGAAGATCAGGGAATGACCTGGACAGAAATTGATATTCCAGAAGACCTTGTAGATACAGTTGCTGAGTGGCGTGAGAAACTTGTAGAGGCTGCGGCTGAACAAGATGATACATTAATGGAGAAGTATTTTGAGGATCCAAATAGTATCACTGAAGCTGAAATGCTTGCGGCTATTCGTAAAGCAACAGTAGCAATGACAATGACACCTATGATGTGTGGTTCTGCTTTTAAGAACAAAGGTGTACAAACAATGCTTGACGCGGTGATGGAATTCCTCCCGTCTCCTGCAGATGTAGATTCCATTATCGGAATAAATCCGAACACTGAAGAAGAAGAACATCGTCTTTCAAATACAGAAGCGCCATTTGCAGGTCTTGCGTTTAAGATCGCAACAGATCCTTTCGTAGGACGTCTTTGTTTTATACGCGCATATTCAGGAATACTTCCTGCAGGAAGTTACGTTTTGAACACACGATCGAACAAGAAAGAGCGTATTTCAAGATTGTTCCAAATGCACTCTAATAAGCAGAATTCTATTCCAGCTTTAGAGGCGGGTGATATTGGCGCAGCAGTTGGATTTAAGGATATCCGTACTGGTGATACCTTGTGTGCAGAAGGCAGTCCAATTATCTTGGAATCAATGACTTTCCCAGAGCCCGTTATCGGTATTGCTATTGAGCCAAAAACTCAGGCAGATTTGGATAAGTTAGGCGTAGCTTTGAATAAGCTAGCAGAAGAAGACCCTACTTTTACAGTTAAAACTGATGAAAATAGTGGGCAAACAGTGATCTCAGGAATGGGAGAGCTCCACTTGGAAATTATTGTTGACCGCCTCAGACGTGAGTTTGGTGTTGAATGCAACCAAGGACGTCCGCAGGTAGCATACAAAGAAGCTATTACTGGTTTTACAGATCACCGTGAGACTTATAAGAAGCAATCAGGTGGACGTGGTAAGTTTGCTGATATTGTGATCAAGATTTCCGCGCATGATGAGAAAGATGCTTCAGGATTGAAGTTTATTAATAGCATCAAGGGTGGTAATATTCCTCGTGAATTTATTCCCGCAATTGAGAAAGGTTTCAAGGATTCTATGATAAATGGGGTTCTTGCAGGTTTCCCGATGGATTCTATGCAAGTAGAATTGTTTGATGGGTCTTTTCACCAGGTCGATTCAGACAGTTTGTCTTTTGAGATCTGTGCGAAAATGGCTTATCGGAACGCGGTTAAAAACTGTAATCCAGTAATTCTTGAGCCGATGATGAAACTTGAGGTGTTAACACCTGAAGAGAACATGGGAGATGTAATTGGTGATTTGAATAAGCGTAGAGCGCTTATTGAAGGAACAGATGAAAGAAGCGGAGCAACAGTGGTACAAGCAAAAGTTCCTTTGAGTGAAATGTTTGGTTACGTAACTGACCTTAGAACAATCACATCTGGACGCGCAAGTTCAACAATGGAATTCTCAAACTATAGCGAGGCTCCAAGAAATGTAGCTGAGGCAGTAATTGCTGAGGTTCGTGGAAAACAAACAGCATAATCGATTTTGACAATGGCTCAGAAGATTCGCATAAAATTAAAGTCGTACGATCACAACCTCGTTGATAAGTCAGCTGAGAAAATCGTAAAGACAGTGAAGGCAACCGGTGCTGTAATCAGTGGACCAATTCCATTGCCAACACATCGTCGTGTGTACACGGTACTCCGTTCACCGCACGTAAATAAAAAATCACGTGAGCAGTTTGAGCTTTCAAGCTACAAGCGCCTCTTAGATATTTACAGTTCTTCTGCGAAGACTGTTGATGCCTTGATGCGATTGGAATTGCCAAGTGGAGTTGAAGTAGAAATTAAAGTTTAATAGATAAAGCAATGCCTGGACTCATAGGGAAAAAAGTAGGTATGACCAGCATCTTCAATGCCTCTGGGAAGAATCTCCCATGCACGATTCTTGAAGCTGGTCCTTGTGTAGTAACGCAAGTCAAGACCCTGGAGAAAGATGGTTACGAAGCAGTGCAACTTGGTTTTGAAGCCAAAAACGTACGTCGTACATCCAAACCAATGATGGGACACTTTAAGAAGAACGGATTAGCTCCGATGAAGAAGCTTGTTGAATTCAAGAACTTCGGTAGAGAGCTTAAAACGGGCGATGAAGTGAAAGTTGACGAAGTGTTCAACGAAGGAGATTATGTCTTCATAGTTGGCCGCAGTAAAGGAAAGGGATTCCAAGGTGTTGTAAAACGCCATGGTTTCGCAGGAGTTGGACAAGCAACTCACGGACAACATAACAGGTTACGTGCACCAGGATCGATTGGTGCGGCGTCTTACCCAGCACGTGTATTCAAGGGAATGCGCATGGCAGGTCAGATGGGTAACAAACGCGTTACAATTGAAAACTTGGAAGTTCTTAAAGTGATGCCGGAAGAAGGATTGATCATCGTAAAAGGTGCAGTTCCCGGACACAAAGGTGCAACCGTATTAATCCGTAAGTAAGATGGAATTGACGGTATACAACACAGAGGGGAACAAGACCTCAAAGAAAATTACTCTTGATAGTGATGTGTTCGGTATTGTGCCGAATGATCACGCGATCTACTTGGATGTGAAACGCTTTTTAGCTGCTCAGCGCCAAGGAACGCACAAGGCTAAGGAACGTTCTGATGTAAAGGGTTCAACCCGTAAAATCAAACGTCAGAAAGGAACAGGTACAGCACGTGCCGGAGACATTAAGAATCCGCTTTTTAGAGGTGGAGGTAGAGTTTTCGGTCCGCGCCCTCACAAGTATGTTCTTAAAGTGAACATAAAGGTGAAACGCCTGGCAAGAAAGTCAGCTCTTACTTACAAAGCACAAGAAGATGGAATTATGTTCTTGGATGCATTGGAAATGAAAGAAGCAAAGACCACGTCTTACTTAAAGGTTCTAAAGAACTTGAAGGTAGAAGACAAGAAGACCTTGCTTGTGTTACCTAGTATCAATGAAAGTATATATAAGTCTTCTCGTAATCTTAAAGGACACATTGTTCGTGTTGCGGGTGATTTAAATACATACGATATCTTGAATTGTAAGAACCTAATCTTTGTTGGCGGTGCCCATGAGATAGTTCAAGACATGCTTAAATAATTACAACGATGAGCAACGTATTGATAAAGCCCCTCATTACTGAGAAACTTACAGCTGATTCGGAGAAGTACAATCGTTACGGATTCGTAGTAGCTAAAGGAAGTAATAAGGTTGAGATAAAGAAGGCAGTAGAGGCCTCTTATGGAGTGAAGGTTGAGCAAGTTCGCACTTTAAATGTGGATGGTAAGACAAGGTCACGCTATACGAAGACAGGTCTAGTTACTGGAAGAACTAACGGATACAAGAAGGCGATCGTTCAGCTAGCTGAAGGAGATGTGATCGACTTTTATGATAACATTTAATAGGAGGAGTAAGTCATGGCATTAAGAAAGCTAAACCCAATCACTCCAGGTCAACGACACAAAGTAATTAGTGAGTTCGATGACATTACGACAGACAAGCCGTATAAGCCTCTCTTGGTAGCAATCAAGAAGTCCGGTGGTCGTAACAACAATGGAAAAATGACGATGCGTTACCGAGGAGGTGGCCATAAACGTCGCTACAGATTGATTGATTTTAAACGTGACAAGCATGGCGTTGCAGCCACGGTTGAAACAATCGAATATGATCCGAACCGTACAGCGCGTATTGCGTTGGTTGCTTATGCAGACGGTGAGAAGCGCTACATTCTAGCCCCAGATGGTTTGAAGGTAGGTCAGCAAATCATGAGCGGAGCAGAAGCTTCACCAGAGGTAGGAAATACACTTGTTTTAAGTGACATTCCTTTGGGAACAATTATTCACAACATTGAGTTGTATCCAGGTCAGGGTGGAATTCTAGCACGTAGTGCCGGAAGTTACGCTCAGCTGAATGCACGTGATAAGAAATATGCGATTATCAAACTTCCTAGTGGAGAGGTACGCATGATTCTAGCCACATGTACAGCGACTATTGGTTCAGTCTCAAATTCAGAGCATAGCCTTCAAGTTTCTGGGAAAGCAGGACGCAGCCGTTGGTTGGGTCGCCGTCCAAGAGTGAGAGGTGTTGTAATGAACCCTGTGGATCACCCAATGGGTGGAGGTGAAGGACGTTCGTCCGGAGGTCATCCACGTAGCCGTAATGGTATTCCAGCGAAAGGTTTTAAAACCCGTAAGCGGAAGAAGCAAAGTAGTAAATATATAATTGAACGTCGTAAGAAATAAGTTGATTAACTATGGCTCGTTCACTGAAGAAACCACCATTTGTGCACTATAAGCTAACTCAGCGAGTTGGCGAGGCACAAGAATCTGGAAAGAAATCCGTGATCAAAACTTGGTCACGAAGCTCCACCATAACACCTGACTTTGTCGGGATGACAATTGCAGTCCACAACGGACGACAATTTATTCCTGTCTATTGTACAGAGAACATGGTAGGTCACAAGCTAGGGGAGTTTTCTCCTACTCGTACTTTCCGCGGACACGGAGGAAATAAAAAAGATAAAGGAAGACGTTAATCAACGTATAAAGATTTAAGTCATGGGTGCCAGAAAACGACTGAAGGCTGAGGAACGCAAAGAGGAAATGAAAAGCCTCTCTATTGCGAAGTTGAACAACTGTCCAACTTCCCCTCGTAAGATGCGCATTGTTGCAGATACCATTCGTGGTAAAGATGTATTTCAAGCGTTGAATATATTAAAATTCAGCAAGCAGGATGCTTCAAATAGACTAGAAAAGCTATTGCGTAGTGCAATTGCCAACTGGGAAACGAAAAACGAGGGTGATCGTCCTGAGGAATCTAACCTTGTGGTTAGTGAAATCCAGGTAGATAGTGCTCGTATGCTTAAGCGTTTGAGACCTGCTCCGCAGGGACGTGCGCACCGCATTAGAAAACGATCTAACCACGTTACAATCATCGTTGATAGCGCCAAATAAGACAATAGAATGGGACAGAAGACCAATCCAATAGGTAATCGACTTGGTTTCATCCGCGGATGGGACTCAAACTGGTACGGAGGTAACAACTATGCAGATAAAATTGCAGAGGATGACAAAATCAGAAAGTACCTTCTTGCTCGTCTACGAAAAGCAAGTGTAGCACGTATCATTATTGAGCGGACGCTGAAGCTTGTTACTGTAACGATTCAAACTGCTCGTCCAGGTGTAATCATCGGTAAAGGTGGTTCTGAGGTAGACAAGTTGAAGGAGGAGTTGAAGAAGCTTACCGGAAAAGAAGTTCAGATCAATATTTTTGAGATCAAGAGACCTGAATTGGATGCAACACTCGTGTCTGATAGTATATCACGTCAACTAGAAGCAAGAATTTCGTTCAGAAGAGCAATTAAGATGGCTATCGCAAGCACCATGAGAATGGGTGCAGAAGGAATTAAGGTAACTATCTCTGGTCGTTTGAACGGTGCTGAGATGGCACGTACTGAAACCTTTAAAGATGGTCGTATTCCATTGCATACATTTCGTGCTGACATCGATTATGCTTTGTCAGAAGCGCATACTACTTACGGTAGAATAGGCGTGAAAGTGTGGATTTGCCGTGGAGAGGTCTACGGGAAAAGAGATCTCAGCCCAACAGCTGGGATGAAAGAAAAGCGCGGTGCTGGTGGAAACGCTGCACCAGGCGGAGGCGGAGCACGTCGTCGTCGTAGCAGAAAGTAATTTGCATTAAAGAGTTAGTACGATGTTACAGCCAAAAAGGACAAAATACCGTAGGAATCAGAAGGGTGTGATCAAAGGGATCGCTTACCGCGGTTCTACTATTGCTTATGGATCATTTGGTGTGAAAACCCTGAATGAAGGATTTATCACATCTCGCCAGATTGAAGCTGCGCGTGTTGCGGTAACCCGTCACATGAAACGTGAAGGAAAGGTTTGGATAAGAATTTTTCCAGACAAGCCGATTACCTCGAAGCCTGCAGAAGTACGTATGGGTAAGGGTAAGGGAGCTCCTAGCCATTGGGTTGCTGTTGTTAAGCCAGGACGAATAATGTTCGAGGTAGATGGTGTACCTTTGGCGCTCGCTAAAGAAGCATTGCGTCTTGCAGCTCAAAAGTTGCCAGTGCGCACAAAGTTTGTAATGCGACCTGACTATACCGAATAATACGAGGTACGATGAAAATGGAAGAAATCACGCAAATGTCGGATAACGACTTGCAAGAACGTATTGCGACAGCTCAAGAAGATTTGAGTAAAGTAAGATTCAATCACACCATTGCAGGTTTGGAGAATCCGAATGTAATTCGCGAAATGAAAAAAGATATTGCCCGATTGATGACCGAGCTTAACACTCGCAAGAACAAGGCGGAAACAGAAAGATAATGGAAACGACTCGTAACCTTAGAAAAGAACGTATCGGCGTAGTGACCTCAAACAAGATGGATAAGTCTATCGTGGTTTCTGTAGAGCGTCGCATGAAACATGCAGCGTACGGTAAGTTTATCAAGCAGACTAAAAAGTTTATTGCACACGATGAGAAAGACGAATGCAATATAGGAGATACAGTAAAGATCATGGAGACCAGACCGTTGAGCAAAAACAAGCGTTGGAGACTTGTTCAGATTGTTGAACGTGCAAAGTAATTCTGGGAATCCTTAATAAGATTAACGATGATACAACAAGAAAGCCGATTAAGAGTGGCGGATAACAGTGGTGCGAAAGAAGTACTATGTATTCGTGTCCTGGGAGGAACCCGCCGCCGCTATGCGAGCATCGGCGATAAAATCGTTGTGACCGTGAAGGATTCAACACCTTCCGGAAACGTGAAAAAAGGTCAGGTGTCAAAAGCAGTTGTAGTGCGTACTAAAAAAGAAGTACGTCGTCCAGATGGAAGCTACATTCGGTTTGATGATAACGCCGTAGTACTTTTAAATGCTGGTGGAGAATTGCGTGGAACACGTATCTTTGGCCCTGTTGCTAGAGAACTTCGTGACAAAAATTTCATGAAAATCGTATCACTTGCACCGGAGGTGCTTTAAAAAGAAGAGACGATGGAAAAGCGTTATAAAGTAAAAAAGGGAGATCAAGTTAAAGTGATCACAGGAACATCTAAAGGTAAGACGGGAGCAGTTCTCGTTGTGGATCGTTCAAGTGATCGTATTACGATCGAAGGGGTAAACATGGTAACACGTCACGTGAAGCCTAATGCTACCAACCCACAAGGAGGTGTAATCGAGCAAGAAGCTGGAGTGCATATCTCAAATCTTATGGTAATTGACAACCAGGGAAATGCAACTCGTGTTGGCCGCCGTAGAGGTGACAACGGTAAGCTAGTTCGCTTTTCCAAGAAAACAAATGAGGAGATTAAGTGATGAGCTATATACCTAGACTTCAAACTTCCTATGAGGAAGTAATCGCCAAGAAACTACTAGAGCAGTTTGAATACAGCTCTAAGATGGAAGTGCCACGTATCACGAAGATTTGCTTGAACCAAGGAATTGGTAAGGCCGTAGCCGACAAAAAGATGATTGACACAGCAGTAGTAGAGATGTCTTCGATTGCAGGACAACGCGCTATTCCTACTTATTCATCAAAGGACGTTTCGAACTTTAAGTTGCGTAAGGGAATGCCAATCGGTTGCCGAGTGACATTACGTCGTGTACACATGTATGAGTTCCTTGATCGTTTGATCGCTGCTTCTCTTCCACGTACAAGAGACTTCAGAGGAGTTAGAGCAAAAGGATTTGATGGAAGAGGAAACTTTACTTTCGGAATTAAGGAGCAAATTATCTTCCCTGAATTAAATATCGATACAATTAAGTATATCAATGGAATGGATATCACCATTGTAACAACAGCTCGCACCGATGAGGAAGCGAAAGCATTGCTTACAGCGTTTGGTTTTCCATTTACAAAGAACTAGAATAATGGCGAAGGAATCAATGAAAGCCCGAGAGCGAAAGCGTGAAAAGCTTGTAGCTCGTTATGCTGAGAAAAGAGCAGCGCTCAAAGAAGCAGGAGATTGGGAAGCTTTACAAAAGCTACCTAAAAACTCTTCGTATGTGCGTTTGCACAACCGTTGCAGTATTACAGGTCGACCGCGTGGTTACATGCGTCAATTTGGATTATCTCGTGTGACTTTCCGTGAAATGGCATTGTCAGGCAAGATTCCTGGAGTTAAAAAAGCAAGCTGGTAAGACTAACGTTATGTATACAGATCCAATCGCAGATTACTTGACGCGCATCAGAAATGCGCAGATGGCACAACATAAAGTAGTAGATATTCCTGCTTCGAACCTAAAGAAAGAAATCACTAAGATTCTTTTTGATAAGGGGTATATCCTGAACTATAAGTTCATGGATGACGAGAAGCAAGGAGCGATCAAAATCGCTCTTAAATATCACCCAAAAACGAAGCGTCCTGCTATCACTGACATTCAACGTGTTAGTAAACCAGGACTTCGGAAATATGCCGGGAAAGATTCTCTTCCAAGAATCCTAAACGGTCTAGGTGTTTCAATTCTATCAACTTCGAGAGGAGTTATGACTGAGAAAGAAGCGCGTAACCTTAATGTAGGGGGCGAAGTCCTCTGCTACGTATATTAATCAGACAACACAATTGAGATGTCTAGGATAGGTAAATCACCAGTAACCATTACAAGCGGAGTTGAAGTATCAATTGATGCGAACAACCTTGTAACTGTTGGAGGTCCCAAGGGAACTTTAACTCAACAAGTAGATTCTGCTATTGAGGTTAAGATAGAAGAAGGAGAAGTTGTACTTTCGCGCTCTTCTGATCATAAAGACCACCGTGCGATGCATGGATTGTATCGATCGCTCATCTTCAATATGATTGAAGGAGTTACGATTGGTTACAAGAAAGAACTCGAATTGGTAGGGGTTGGATACAGAGCAAAGTCATCAGGACAAGTTCTTGAGTTAGCTTTAGGTTATAGCCACCCAATTGTTATCGAACTGCCTAAGGAGGTCGTGATAACAGCGGAAACAAAAAAAGGATCGAACCCAGGTATTATTCTGGAGAGTTTTGACAAACAGTTAATTGGACAAGTTGCTGCGAAAATCAAATCTCTACGTAAACCAGAACCATACAAAGGAAAAGGGGTTCGTTTTAAAGGAGAATATATACGTCGTAAAGCAGGTAAATCTGCAAGTAAATAATTTTAGATCATGGCTCTGTCAAAACGTAACAGTAGACTTCGTATCAAAAGACGAGTTCGTGGAAAGATTCACGGAACTGGGGAACGTCCGCGTTTGTCAGTATATCGCAGTAACAAGCAGATATATGCTCAGGTGATTGATGATGCGAGTGGTAAAACATTGGCTTCAGCGTCATCTTTGAAAATGGATGATGCTACAGGTATAGCGAAACTAGAACAAGCAACCAAGGTTGGAAAAGCTATTGCTGAAAGTGCAAAAGCTGCAGGTATTGAATCTGTTGTTTTCGATCGCAATGGTTACTTGTATCACGGAAGAATTAAGCAATTGGCAGATGCAGCTCGTGAGGGCGGTCTTAAATTCTAAAGCATTATGGCAACTCAACTACGATCAGTAAGATCGACAGATATTGAATTAAAAGACCGTCTTGTAGGTATCAACCGAGTTACCAAGGTAACAAAGGGTGGACGTACATTTAGCTTCTCAGCAATTGTTGTGGTAGGAGATGAAAGCGGTGTAGTTGGACACGGACTTGGGAAATCTAAGGAAGTAACGACTGCGATTACAAAAGGAATTGATGATGCAAAGAAGAACCTTATTCGTGTTCCTCTACTTCATGGAACCATTCCTCACAAGCAAGAAGCACGCTACGGTGGTGCTCACGTGCTAATCAAACCAGCTGCCAACGGTACTGGAGTGATTGCAGGTGGTGCTATGCGCGCTGTACTTGAGAGTGTTGGGATCACTGATGTTCTTGCAAAATCATTGGGATCGTCAAACCCTCACAACGTTGTGAAGGCTACATACGAAGCTCTAAGTTTACTTCGCGATGCACGCGAAATAGCAGATCTTCGAGGCATTTCAGTAAGCAAAGTATTTAACGGCTAAGATTTAACTCATGTCGAAAGTAGTAATAACACAAGTGCGTAGTATTATTGGTCGCCCACAGCGTCAAAAAGATACTATTCAAGCGCTGGGCATCAAGAGAATGAATGTTCCAGTTGAAAAGGAAGCAACACCTCAGATCATTGGTATGATCAACAAGGTAAGCCACCTTTTGAAAGTAGAAGAAAAGTAATTAACCCTTTAAAAACCAGCATATGAATTTGAGCAGCCTAAAACCAGCGGCAGGTTCAACCAAGCAGCGAAAGCGAGTTGGTCGAGGCGAAGGTTCCGGACACGGTGGTACATCTACACGTGGACACAAAGGAGCTAAGTCGAGATCAGGTTACAAGAGTAAAATTGGTTTCGAAGGAGGGCAGATGCCACTCCAACGTCGTGTACCAAAATTTGGCTTTACGAACCGTAACCGGGTTGAATACAAAGGAATTAATATTGATACCCTTCAAGAGCTTGTTGAGCGTAAATCGCTTAATGAAGTGACACCAGAAGTACTAGTTGCAAATGGATTGGCAGGGAAACGTGATCTAATCAAGGTGTTAGGTCGAGGAGAAATCAAAGCGAAGGTAGCCATTACCGCTCATAAGTTTTCAGCAACTGCTCTAGAAGCAATTGAAGGAGCAGGCGGAACCGCAACCACACTTTAATCCATTAGTGATGAAGAATTTTTTCAAGAAAATTAAGGACATCTATCATCACGAAGAACTAAGAAAGAAAATTCTTATTACGTTCGGGTTCATCCTGATCTATAGAGTTGGGTCTTTTATCGTTCTTCCAGGTGTGAACTCTGATGCGCTTGCTGCGCAAATGGGATCAAACTCTAGTGGTGGTATCGGTGATATTCTAGCATTGTTTACTGGAGGTGCGTTTTCACGTGCTTCCATCTTTGCATTGGGAATTATGCCATATATCTCTGCTTCGATTATCATTCAGTTGCTTTCAATAGCAGTACCTTCTGTTCAGAAGTTACAGCGTGAGGGCGAGAGTGGTAGGAAAAAGATTAATCAATGGACTAGGTTTTTGACCATTGCCATAACACTAGTGCAAGCGCCAGGCTATTTAGCGTCGTCTGTAGTTGGTGTTCCTGGTGCTGTTGCTGAAGCGGGTCCATTCTGGTGGTTTGCCTCAGTTACAATATTGACATGTTCAACTTTGTTGGTTATGTGGCTTGGAGAGCGTATCACAGACAAAGGAATTGGAAATGGTATCTCTCTGTTGATCATGATTGGTATTATCGCTACGTTCCCTCAAGCAATCATTCAAGAGTTTATTCACCCTCAGACCAACTTATTCTTCTTCCTAGTAGAAATAGCAGGATTGTTAGTTGTGATTGGGTTGTCTGTAGCTCTTGTACAGGCTGTTCGAAGAGTTCCTGTGCAGATGGCTAAGAATGTTCAATCGGGTCCTTCAAGTATGCCTACGGGTGAGGGGCAACGTTCTTATATTCCATTGAAGGTAAATAGTTCTGGTGTAATGCCAATCATCTTTGCGCAAGCGATTATGTTTGTTCCGTTGTACCTTACACAAACAGATACCTTTAAAGACAGCGAGCTTCTTCAAAGCATGGGTGACTTTAATGGTCTGTTGTATAACGTCATTTTCTTCTTGATGATTGTTATTTTTACATACTTCTATACAGCGATTACAGTTAATCCTAACCAAATGGCGGATGATTTGAAACGTCAGGGAAGTTTTGTTCCAGGAATTAAACCAGGAAGATCGACTGCAGAATTTTTAGATGGTGTACTTTCGCGCATCACTTTACCGGGATCTATTTTCCTAGGTATGATAGCGATCCTTCCAGCTATTGTTTTCAGTGTAGGATTAACACATGCTCAAACATTTTCAATCTTCTTTGGAGGAACGTCATTGTTGATCATGGTAGGTGTGGTTTTGGATACGTTACAGCAAGTTGAAAGCTACTTGTTAAGTCGTCACTACGACGGCTTAATGAAGTCTGGGAAAATGCGAGGACGTCAAAATTCACCAGTAAGCGGTATAGCCGGATAGGATGGGAGGTCGTAAGATCTATTACAAAACTGAGGAGGAGATAGAACTCCTCAGAGAGAGTTCTTTACTTGTTGGCAGAACTTTAGCAGAAGTAGCAAAGGTTATAAAACCGGGAGTTACAACGCTTGACCTTGATAAGGTTGCTGAAGAATGTATACGTGATCACGGAGGTGTTCCAGGGTTTTTAAACTACAATGGATTTCCAAACTCATTATGTACATCAGTAAACAGTCAGGTTGTTCATGGTATTCCTACAGATGAACCGTTGAATGATGGTGACATAGTATCTGTAGACTGCGGAGTGCTTAAGAATGGTTTTTATGGTGATTCAGCTTATACCTTCTCAATTGGTGAGGTGACTGATGACATTAAGAATCTATTGAAGGTCACTAAGGAGTGTTTGAATTTAGCCATAGAGCAAGCCGTTGCGGGTAACCGCATTGGAGACATAGGTTACGCAGTTCAGCATCACGCAGAGTCAAACGGCTTTGGTGTTGTTCGAGAGTTAGTTGGACATGGTTTGGGACAGAATTTGCATGAAGCACCTGAAGTACCGAATTACGGAAGACGAGGAAACGGTTTGAAGCTTAGAGAAGGATTGGTTTTAGCAATAGAGCCTATGATTAATCTAGGAGTTAGACAAGTGAAACAACTCAATGATGGTTGGACTATAATAACCGCTGATAATCTGCCAAGTGCGCATTTCGAACATGATGTCGTAGTGCGAAAAGGTAAAGCTGAAGTGCTCTCAACATTTGAGTATATAGAAGAAGTTTTAAATAAATAATTTAATAAATAGGATGGCTAAACAAGCATCGATCACACAGGATGGAACTATCATCGAAGCCCTGTCAAACGCTATGTTCCGCGTAGAGTTAGAGAACGGACACGTGATCACTGCCCACATTTCAGGTAAAATGCGTATGCATTATATTAAAATTCTCCCTGGAGACAAGGTGAAAGTTGAAATGTCACCCTATGACTTAACGAAAGGACGTATAACCTTTAGATATAAAAAGTAATCATGAAAGTACGTGCATCAATAAAGAAGCGATCAGCTGAGTGTAAGATCGTACGCCGTAAAGGACGCCTTTACGTGATTAACAAAAAGAATCCAAAATTTA
Organism: Flavobacteriales bacterium; assembly: GCA_047636995.1. GTDB lineage: Bacteria > Bacteroidota > Bacteroidia > Flavobacteriales_D > Sanyastnellaceae > JAQWQB01. The sequence continues at coordinate 51,521 of JBLIGQ010000007.1, forward strand.
AGCAGCGTCAGGGTTAACCTGAGGCTTTAAAGCGACACATTATGGCAAGGATTGCTGGTGTAGACCTTCCTAAGAATAAAAGAGGAGTAATAGGTCTAACGTACATTTACGGGATTGGAAGTAGCCGTTCAAAAGAAATTTTGGATGCTGCTAAAGTAGATCCCAATACGAAGGTTCAAGATTGGAACGATGATGAATTGGGTAAAATTCGTGGTGAAATCACTACTTCTTTCAAAGTAGAGGGTGAATTACGTACGGAAACTCAAATGCATATCAAGCGTTTGATGGATATCGGTTGTTACCGAGGAATCCGTCATCGTGTTGGTTTACCACTTCGCGGACAGCGTACGAAGAATAACTCTCGTACTCGAAAAGGGAAACGTAAGACCGTTGCAAATAAGAAAAAGGCTACTAAATAATAAGTTCCTCATTGTGAGGGATGTACTTGAGTCCTTTTTTAGGACTGATGACCTGAATTCAAAAAGTTATGGCTAAGAACGTCAAGAAAAAGAAGAAAGTAGTAGTGGAAGCGACCGGTGAGGCGCATATCCAAGCTAGTTTCAATAATATTATCATATCCCTGACCAACAATCAAGGACAGGTAATTTCGTGGTCTTCTGCAGGAAAAATGGGTTTCCGTGGATCTAAGAAGAACACCCCTTATGCTGCTCAAGTAGCCGCGGAAGAATGTGGGAAAGAGGCACATGAACTCGGTCTCCGCAAAATCCGCGTATTTGTAAAAGGCCCAGGTTCCGGCCGTGAATCAGCGATTCGTTCGCTACACAATCTTGGAATCGAAGTAATTGAAATTGTTGATGTGACACCTATGCCACACAATGGTTGTCGTCCTCCAAAACGACGCAGAGTCTAACTACTGAAGCAAAAAAGAAAGGGATATGGCACGTTATACAGGACCTACATCGAAGATTGCGAGACGTTTTCGCGAACCGATCTTCGGACCAGACAAAGCACTAGAACGCCGTTCTTACCCACCAGGGCAGCACGGACCAAACAAGCGACGCTCAAAGCAGTCTGAATATTCTGTTCAGCTTACTGAAAAGCAAAAAGCTAAATATACTTACGGAATTCTTGAACGTCAGTTCTCGAACCTTTTCAAGAAGGCTTCAATGAAGTCAGGAATTACCGGTGAAATTCTGCTACAACTTTGTGAGTCTCGTCTAGACAATACGGTATACAGACTAGGTCTGTCTCCTACTAGAAGAGGTGCTCGTCAGTTGGTGACACACCGTCACATCACTGTGAATGGTGAGCATGTGAATATTCCTTCATACTCTCTGCGTCCAGGTGATGTAGTAGGTGTTCGTGAACGTTCAAAATCACTTCAGGCAATTTCTTCTTCTCTAGCAACCAACGTTAAGAAATTCGATTGGCTAGATTGGAACTCAGGTGATATGACAGGTGCTTTTCTTAATGTACCTTCACGTGAGCAAATTCCTGAAAATATTAAGGAACAACTCATAGTCGAATTGTACTCTAAATAATCTTAAGACCCTTATAATGGCTATTCTCGATTTTCAGAAACCAGATAAAGTTATTCTTCTAGAGTCTGACGATTTTAGTGGACAGTTTGAATTCCGTCCATTAGAACCAGGTTTTGGAATTACAATCGGAAACGCATTACGTCGTATTCTTCTTTCTTCACTAGAAGGATTCTCGATCACTTCGTTCAAAATGGATGGTGTTGATCATGAATTCTCTACCGTAAAAGGTATTGTAGAGGATGTGACTGAAATTGTTTTGAACCTGAAGCAAGTTCGCTTTAAGCAGCAAATTGCTGAAACAGATTCTGAACGAGTGCTAATCACCCTTTCTGGGCAAGATACATTTACAGCTGGAGACATTGGTAAATTTACCTCTGCATTCCAAGTCCTGAATCCAGATCACGTGATCTGCCGCATGGAAAAAGGTGTTAAGGTGAACATCGAAGTTAATATTGGCAAAGGACGTGGATACGTTCCTGCTGAGGAGAATAAAGAGGCAGGTGCGCCTATTGGTACTGTTGCAATTGATGCAATCTTTACTCCAATTCGCAACGTTAGATACAGTATTGAAAATTACCGTGTTGAACAAAAAACGGATTACGAGAAGTTAGTTATGGACATCGAATGCGATGGTTCTATTTCTCCTAAAGATGCTCTACAAGAAGCAGCAAAAATCCTGATTCACCACTTCATGTTGTTCAGTGATGAACGAATTACACTCGAAAGCGAAGAGAAATCTGAAACTGAAGAGTTTGATGAGACTTCACTCCACATGCGTCAATTGTTGAAAACGAAGCTGGTTGATATGGACCTGTCAGTGCGTGCACTGAACTGTTTGAAAGCGGCAGACATTGAAACTCTTGGAGATTTGGTTTCATATAACAAGAACGATCTATTGAAGTTCCGTAACTTCGGTAAGAAGTCCTTAACGGAGCTTGAAGATCTTGTTGAAAGCAAGAATCTCTCTTTCGGTATGAATGTATCGAAGTATAAATTGGATAAAGAATAATTGAATAGGCTATAAGCTTATTGAACACCTATAATCATGAGGCACGGTAAGAAATTTAACCACCTTGGTAGAAAGACAGCGCATCGTAAAGCAATGTTATCGAATATGGCATCTTCGCTAATCGATCACAAGCGCATCACTACCACTGTAGCAAAAGCTAAGGCGCTACGTCAATACGTAGAACCTTTGATCAACCGCTCGAAAGAAGATTCGACTCACTCTAGAAGAATGGTATTTCGTTACCTCGGTAACAAACATTCTGTGACCGAACTCTTCCGTGAAGTTGCTCCTAAAGTTGGGAACAGAGAAGGAGGATATACACGTATAATTAAGTTAGGTCACAGATTAGGTGATTCAGCTGAAATGTGTATGATCGAACTTGTAGATTTCAATGAAATCTATGGTAACGAGGAGAAGAAAACGAAAACACGTCGTGCGCGTCGTGGTGGAGGGAAATCAAAAGCTGGTTCTGCTGAAACAGCTACTGATGAGGCTTCCGATGCAATTGTTGAAAAAGTAGAGGATGTTGAAGATTCTGCCAAAGAAGCAACTGCTGACAAAAAGAAAGACGACGAGTCAAGCGAGGAGAAAGCTTAATTCGAACGAATTCATAGTTAAAAGGGACGGTCTGTATGATTGTCCCTTTTTTTTTGGTTTTTAGTGGAGAAAATGTGAATATTTAAATCGTATTTACAAGGTTTAGTGCATTACCTATCATCTTATCTTTGCGCCATGCAGAATGAAAATCAACGCCAAAAAGCTTTCCTTGTTCTTGAAGACGGAACTGTTTATGAAGGATATGCAGCTGGGAAAATTGGAACAACTCAAGGAGAGATAGCTTTCAATACAGGAATGTATGGGTATCAAGAAATCTTTACTGACCCCAGTTACTACGGACAAATACTGATTATGGCTACGCCGCACATAGGCAACTATGGTGTGCATAATCAAGAAGTAGAATCAGGTGGATTAAAAATTGCCGGGTTGGTAACTAAGAAATTCTCTGAAATCTACAGTAGAGCGGGAGGGAGCGGAACCCTACAAGACTATCTTGAGAGAGATGGTATTGTTGGTATCTGTGACATTGATTCAAGATCACTCGTTAGACACATCAGAGAAAAAGGCGCAATGAACGCCGTTATATCTAGTATTGAGCTTAATCCAGAAAAACTGAAAGATTTAGTCAGTCAAGTGCCCTCAATGAACGGGTTGGAATTAAGCTCTAAAGTAACCTCAACTGAGCGTTATAGTGTGATAGCTGAAAACGAGATAGCCAAAGTAGCTTTGCTCGACTTAGGAGTGAAAACAAACATAATTAGATGTTTAACTGAAAGAGGATGTTCAGTTGAAGTATTTCCTTGTTCAACTCCTGCGGCTGATATTCTGAATACAAAGCCTGATGGAATCATGCTTTCTAATGGACCTGGTGACCCTTCTGCAATGTCAGATGTGATCCAGGAAGTAAATAATCTAGTACAATCCGGAACACCCTGTTTTGGAATATGCTTGGGTCACCAAGTAATTGCCCTGAGCCAAGGACTTTCAACGATAAAAATGTTCAATGGCCATCGAGGTGTAAACCACCCCGTAAAGAATCTTTTAACTGGGAAGGCAGAGATTACTTCTCAGAACCATGGCTTTGTTGTGAGCCGTGAGTCGGCTGATGCCAATGATAACATCGAAGTCACTCATATTCACCTAAATGATGACACGCTCGCTGGAATTCGAGTGATCAATAAACCTGTGTTCTCTGTTCAATATCATCCTGAAGCATCTGCTGGTCCTCATGACTCAAGATATCTTTTTGATGATTTTGTGACAGCTATAAAGGAGCACGCAAAAAATTGAAGATGAGTTATATTGGAAGAATACAAGCACGTCAAATTCTTGATTCAAGAGGGAATCCTACAATCGAGGTTGACGTTGTAACAGATCAAGGTGTGCTCGGCAGAGCTGCAGTTCCTTCAGGAGCAAGTACGGGTATTCACGAAGCGATAGAGCTACGTGATTTGGATGCCGGTCGTTACATGGGTAAAGGCGTTCTTAAAGCTGTTGAAAACGTAAATACAATCCTCAATGACGAGCTTCAAGGAGCTTACTTATTTGATCAAAACTTCATCGATAGAGCTATGATTGGCATTGATGGTACAAAGAATAAGGCTGTGCTTGGCGCCAATGCTATTCTTGGTGTTTCCTTGGCTGTTGCTCACGCTGCTGCTGAATCACTTGGACAACCGCTTTATAGATATGTTGGTGGTGTTAGTGCGAATACAATGCCCGTGCCTATGATGAATATCATCAATGGTGGTTCTCACGCTGACAACAAGATTGATGTTCAAGAATTCATGATCATGCCTGTTGGGGCTTCTAGTTTTTCTGAAGCATTGAGAATGGGAACTGAAGTTTTCCATCACCTGAAGGCGGTTCTTAAAAAGGCAGGTCATTCAACTAATGTTGGTGATGAAGGCGGATTTGCTCCTAACCTAGGATCAAATGAAGAGGCCATTACCGTAATACTTCAAGCGATTGATCAGGCAGGTTATAAGGCGGGTGAGGATATTCTTCTTGCGCTTGACGCGGCTTCATCTGAGTTCTATGACAAAGAAAAGAAACGCTACATTTTAGAATCCACTGGCGATGAGTTGACTTCAGCTGAGATGGTTGATTACTGGGCAGAGTGGACAAGAAAATATCCTATCATCAGTATTGAGGATGGAATGGATGAAGACGATTGGTTAGGTTGGAAATTGATGACAGAGAAGTTAGGTGATCACATTCAACTAGTAGGTGATGATTTATTCGTTACGAATACTGAGCGCCTTCAAATGGGTATTGAACAAGGTGTTGCGAATTCAATTCTGATCAAAGTGAACCAGATTGGGACCCTGACAGAGACCATTGCGGCCATCAATATGGGACGTAAATATGGATATACTTCTGTAATGAGTCATAGGTCTGGTGAGACTGAGGATAATACAATTGCTGATTTGGCAGTTGCAATGAATACGGGGCAAATCAAAACGGGTTCAGCTTCACGTTCTGATAGAATAGCTAAATACAACCAGTTGCTTCGTATAGAGGAGCAGTTAGGGAAGTTGGCTTATTATCCTGGTAAGAAATTTCGTTCTTAAGAGAAGCATTGAAATCGTTTTATGGCCTGAAAATCAATTTGATTTTCAGGCTTTTTTTTGCTCGCATTAGTGGTTTGTTGCATCCTTATTTGGCCCAGAATATATTGTCTTGGCCTGAAATCCCCAGTAGTCCCCGCGGGTAAATACAGCTAGAAAAATGGGTTATTTTACAAAAGGAAGGAGGGTGTTTTGTATCCGAATGAAGTACGTAGCAGCAGTGAGCCCCTCAATAGATATTGACCCGTTATAGAGGCCTTGGTCAACACGTTTTCCGCTAGCGTCAAAAATTTCATAGGCCTCATTCATTAGAAGGTTCTTTATGAAGATGACTTCTTTTGCTGGATTTGGATAAACCGTCAGTTCTAAGGGAGTAGTTTTTTCTTCAATCCCGACAACATCTGAATAATACCCCCAAGCATAATCGCCTGGTAACATCATAGGGAAATCAATGTAGCCTTGCCAATTGTCATTCGAACCTTGGGTATTCAATTCATAGTCATTTACTGCTGACCAAATTTCATTAGGGGATGAACGATGGAATAATCGAATGCTATCTTCATTCATGTTTTCACCAGCTAACGCTTCAAAGAAGAGCGGGTCAAAATAATTGGTGGCATCTTCATCGCCATAAAAACGAATGCGGGCTTCGATGTTATAATTAGCAAGATTATTGGGTCCATGAACCCTCCAGAAACGGTCATCAGCTAAGTGAATTCCCGTTTGGTTTTGGTTGAGATCAGCCCTGCTCCAATGGTTCTCAACCCGAATCCAAAGAGAATCTTCATCAACAGGAGCATTCACATCAATTCGAAATTCCGCATGTTGCAATGATGTGATACCATCATCGTCTATTACAATCTCTTCAGCTAGTACGGCTTGGTTGATGCGCTCATTTCGGTTTATAATGGTGTATGCGGGCAAGAAAGGGAGTGTGAATTCAAGGAGTGTTGATGGACCCGAAATTAGTTGGTCACTGAGGTAGCTTTCGCCCCAGGCTGAGCTAAGAAATTCAATATTTATCGGCACATTGGTGTAGAAATGATTTGAATAGTGTAAAAATTGCTTGATCTCAATGGAAACTTCATAATTGCCGGCGTTTTCTAAAACATCTATGGAGGATATACGAATATCTGGGAAACCAGGTTGAAATATCCAATCCTCAAAAAAGGAATGAATATCTCCGGTAGAAAGTGGATCTAGATAGTCACGCATTTGCTCACTTGAAACATCTTGATATGGATGATTTTCAAGGAAAGCGGTGAGTCCTGAAAAGAAATCGTCATTCATGTATCCACGAAGGGTGTGTGCTACATCAGCACCCTTATTGTAAACATGATCTCCGTAAGTGGCGAAATGATCAATTCCCGAAACGGGGAGTCTCTCTCCATCACGCCGGTGCGCATACAAAAGCACATCCTTATGATTGTCTCTAACATTTTCTAGGTATGCATCTGCACCATCAATTGACTCTATAAACAGGGCTTCGCTGTAGGACGCCATTCCTTCATTGATCCACATGTCTTCCTGAGAGGAACACGTAACTAAATCTCCCCACCAATGGTGAGCAAGCTCATGAGCCATGAGTGTTTGATTGGAAAGGCCCCCATTTGCGGCAAATTGCGGATATGCAATATTCATGGCATGTTCCATAGCGCCTGAACTAAACGGAACCATAACGTATCCAACTCTAGGCCACAGGTATGGACCGTATGCAGATTCAAAACTATCAAGACAGGGAATTAAGTTTGCAAAACTACTGACAACTGCTGATGTGTCTCCGGCCTCAGCTGCCAGCCAAATGGGGATGACTTCTCCAGATGTACTTTGAAAGCTTTGGGTAACGTGTACATAATCTCCAACCGCGATGCTGACTAAATAGCTTGGTATTTCTTGATCAAGGTTCCATGTTGTGAGCAGACTATCTCCACCAAGTGATTCTATGTTGCCCAAGACTCCACCACAATAAACACTTCGGTTCTCCGAAGTCAATACGTGGAGGGTATAAGTACTCCGTTCAACAAAATTGTCAAAACAAGGAAACCATGCGCGGCCGAAGTTATGCGGGTCAGCATCAAATCCTACGCCCAGATTAAAGGCAAAATCATTTTGCCAATAGAAGCCACCCCAGCCTGATTCGTCCTCTAAAGGTTCGCCATGATAATAGATGGTGGCCTGAAATGCGTCTCCTGTGTTGTATGCAATAGGCGCATAACAGATGCAATTGGATAACACTTGGGAGAAACTCACAACAGCTCCATCGAGTTTGACACTGTCTACTTGAAGCGCCAGAAGGTCAAATACTATGTTCTGTACATTATCTAACTTAGATTCTAGATCTATAGTGGCTGCACCAAATAGTTCCTGATCAGACCAGTGGGTCATATCTATATTTAGATCAGCATGAAGTACATCTAAACTGTCACTTCTAGAAGCATCAGCAAATGAACGGACAAAGGAGTTTTTGTTTTTCTTGTGCTGGCAATCTTGACTGTGAAGATTAACACATACGGATAACAAGATGAAAAAAAGAAAATTAGCTTTCATAGGTAAGGGCCTTATGCAGGATTCCTGAAGATACAGAATGCAGAGTAGTAAAAGGTGTTCGCCCTAGATGAATGTTGACTTCCCAAGGAGGGTGTTTTCGAATTATAGTCCTAAGAAAAAAGAAATGTTCTCATATTGGTAGGGGGAGAGAGAGTGAGCTTGTAATATGCATAATTGGAATGCCATTTATTTCGTTTTGCTGAAATGAGGGCCTAATGATACCCAAGGATTGCTGATAAATGGCTGATAAATTGAATTCCTATGAAACCTTCAACCGAACTGTTTGACTTAATCAAATCTCTGTCAAAAAGTGAAAAGCGATTTTTTAAACTTTCCTCTTCGCTTCAAACAGGAGATAAAAATTACCTGAAGATATTTGATGCTATTGATAAGCAAGTAGAATATGATGAAGGGGGCATGAAACATATGTTCAGAAAGGAAACGTTCATCAAGCACTTCCCTTCTGAAAAGAATCACCTCTATAAACTGATTCTGAAAAGTCTTCGTGCTTACCACGCAGATAATTCGGTAAGTTCATTGCTTAAACAAGAAATTAAGAACATCGAGATTTTGTTCGAGAAGGCACTTTTCAAGGAGTGTAACAAGTTTCTAATGCGTGCGAAGAAACAAGCAATTGAGCATGAAAAGTTCTACTACCTTTTTGAACTTATTAGCTGGGAAAAGAAATTACTGGAAGAGGCGCTTGAAGATGGTGAGTTTACCAAAGATCTTGACACTTTAATAAAGGAAGAGCAAGATGTTATAGGTAAGTTGAGAAACTTAGCTGCTTATCATGTCCTGTACTCGAAAATCAACTATGTATTCAGGTCCGGAGGATTCGTTCGGAATGATGAGGACCGCAGCTTAGTTGATGAAATCACAAACCATCCGTTGATCAAAGGTAAAAACACGGCACTATCTCAAAGAGCGGCTACCATTTGTTACTATACGCAAGGGTTCTGTAAAATGGCGAATGGTGATTATGATACTGCTTTGACTAAGTTCTTTAAGGTAAAGGAGATTCTTGATGAAAATCCGTACGTAAAGCATGACTTGGCAAAACGATACATTCGAACATTGAATAATATCATGTTCTGTCTGATAGACCAAAACAAGTTTGTTGAAGCAAGAGCCATGGCAGATTTGATGCGGAAAACGGGCGAGGAACGAGCCTTTAGGAGTACTGATGTCCTAGTAACGATTTTTAAAGACACGAACATTGCGGAACTTCAGATCTGTCACTTAACAGGAGATTTCGATAAAGGACTTGCTTTAGTTGAGGACATTGTTGAAGGAATGGAAGAGAATGAAGGTAAACTGCACAAGGAGCAAATTGTGACCTTCTACTACCACATCGCTTACATTTATTTTGGAGCGGGGAAGTACAACAAAGCCCTGTTCTGGATTAATAAGGTGTTGAATGATAACGAGAACACGCTTAGACAAGACATCTACTCTTATGCACGTTTGTTTAATCTAGTAATCCACTATGAATTAGGAAACCATGACCTTCTGGAGTACATAACGAAGTCTACTTTGCGCTATTTGAGTAAACGTCAGCGTGATTTTCATTTGGAAAAAGTAATCATAGAGTACATCCGCAAGTTCATTCGCGCAGCGAGTATCCCTGATCAGAAAGAATTATTTACAGCATTCAGCGAAGAACTGTCGGTGTTGGTTCAAGGACCAGAAGAAAAAGTTGTTTTGAAATACTTTGATTTCCTTAAATGGGCAGATAGCAAAATTGTTAATGCTTCTTTTGCTGAGATAGTTAAGAAGGCTATTTAAAGTGATTTTTTTTGACAATAAAAAAGCCCAGCTATTTGCTGGGCTTTTTTGTAGGTTGAACTTTTTTAGTTCAATACTTTGAATTCAGTTCTTCTGTTGTTTTGATGCTCACTTTCTGAACATGTTCTGTTGTCATCACAATTGTTCATCAACATAGACTCACCATATCCTTTGCTAATAAGTAGAGATCTTTTTATTCCTTTTTTAACGAGGTAGTTCGTTACCTCTTTTGCTCTTTTCTCTGATAGCTTTTGATTGAAGAAGTCACTTCCTCGGCTATCACAATGAGAACTGATCTCAACTTTGATAGACGGATTATCTTTCAATAATTTCGCTACATAATTGAGGTATGGTTTAGAATCTTCACGAATATTCCATTTGTTATAATCCCACTGAATATTTGGAATTGCATAAGGAGCATTTTCAGTAATTCCGTTTGGAATTTTATTTCCATTTTCCTGTGGACGGCCATTGCCTGTCTTACTTCCGTTATCAGTAGTGCTGTCAGGATTACTAATGTCTAGCATAGCAATGTTTAGATTCTTCTCAGAACTGTCCTGTGGTCCTTTGGTTGAAATGTCCTCATTGATTGCGAAGTAGCCGGGTTCTTCAACACGAACACGGTAATTTTTTCCGGGAATCAATGGTATTTCGAACATACCAACATCATCTGAGTAGTATTCTTCTTCTACATCATCAGTTAAGTTCATGAGAGTGACCATCGCATTAGATATGGGTTCGCCATTTACCTTTCGCGTAACTACACCATTCAGCGTATACATGATGTCATTTTCGACGAAGGAGTATATATGATCTATGCTATTCAAACGATCAGAAGAAAAGTAGCCTTTCTTTGACCCTGGAGTGAAGGTTATTCCAAAGTCATCATAAGGGGTGTTTATAGGGGTTGGCAAATGAAAAGGTCCGTTCCATACAGTTCCGCTCTGAACAGCATAATTTAGATCTTGTCCGCCAACGCTATTATGAGCATTTGAACTGAAATAAAGAGAGTCAGCTGATCTCAATGAGGGAAATAATTCATTGCCTGGTGAATTGATTGAGCCGCCTAAATTTTGAGGTTTAGACCAAACGTCATTAGCGAAATTGGTTTTGTACAAATCCATACCACCATATCCACCTTGCATATCAGAAGCAAAATAAAGAGTTGATCCATCAGCACTTAACGCAGGATGAGCATACATGTAGTTTTCGTCATTGAAAGGCAATAGCTTAGGAGCCTCCCATTTGCCTTCTTCGTTCTTTTCGGAAATATATAGCTGAGTCATATTAACACGTGCAGCATTTGAAAGAAGCTGTTTGTTTTGCTCGTTGTAATAGCTTTTGGTAAGAATCATCTTAGAACCATCTGCAGAGACAGAAGCAATACCATCATGGTATTTACCATTGACACCTTCAACTTTCATTGGCTTTGAAAGAGAATCTCCACTATTTGACATAAAGTAGAGGTCTGTGTATTTCAATCCTGTGTATTGATCTACCTCGCCTCCAGCAGAGCGCTCAGCAGAGAAGTAAATCCCCTCTTTTACTGCATGAGGTGCATATGCGGCAGTCACATCACGTAAAGAAAGTGGCTCAACATCATATGCACCAGAATCAGCTAAAAAGCTAGCCATATTCTTGCATGCAGATTTGAGCGTTTGTGCAATTTCATTTCCGGGTTCTCTAGAAAGGACGCCCGAAAACACTTCAGTTGCCTTGCTGTAATCTTCAGTAGACATTAAAGCACGACCATAATTAATGCGGTCGTTATCTGTAGCAGATGTACCTGCCATCAATTGTTCGTAGATTTCTTTCGATTCCATGAATGAATTGGTGCGAAGGTAAGATTCGGCTAATGCACGGCGACCGGGATCGCTATCTTCCTTAGAAAGTCCTTTTTCCAAGTGCACAATGGCATCTTGGTACCGGAGGTCTTCATAGGCTTGGATTCCATCTTTGATGCTCACTTTTGCGCAAGATCCAAGCAATATAATTGGCAACGCTAGAAGCGCTAATTTCAATTTCCTGTTCATGTCTTAGAAGTAACGAGGTGAACGTTTTTTAATTTCTACATCTTTTCCAAAGTCGAAACCAAGCATGATTTCGTGTGATCCATTGGAATAGGTACCTATATCGGTCGTAGTGAAGTCATAAGCGTAACCCGCTCTCAATTGAGGCGTAATATTGTATTCAATCATTCCAATAACAGCATCTCCAGTTCTGTAACCGATGCCAATCCACATTCTTCGGTATAGAAGAAAGTTGCAGTTCATATCAACTTGGACAGGGGCTGCAGGTTCTACTTTTACAAGAATAGAAGGTTTGATTGCAAGGTTGGTCGATGGTTCTAAAACAACTCCCACATTGGCATAATAATGCTGTGTGAAATAGTTTTCGGCAGTAGATCCTTGTACTACCAAATCATCATCCAAAGCATAGATCACAGGTACACTAAAACCTGCGAAGAATTTTTGTGAATGATAATACACTCCAAATCCAAATTTAGGAATGAACTTTCCTTGAATGTCGTTGGAAGAGTATACTTGGTCATTGCCATCCCAGACAACTACGTCGCTCAAGTTCGCACTGTAGCTTGCACCACCAGCTTTTAAACCGAAAGACAAATCACCTTTACCTAATTGTAAGTGATACGCAATGTTAGCTGAGATATCTAATTGGCTAATCACACCAATCTGGTCGTTATTGATCATGAGTCCAACACCTAGTTTGTTGTTGGCTATGGGGCCATCAATCGCAAAGACTTGAGAAGTTGGTGCTCCATCAAATTTTGCCCACTGACTTCGGTGAAGTAAGCTAGCAGAGAAATAATCATGTGTACCTGCATACGCCGGATTCAGTAACAGTCCGTTGAACATATACTGGGACACCATGAGCTCCTGCTGCGCTTGCATTGATAGCGCTCCGCAAAGGATGACTAAAAGTATGAGAATTCGTTTCATATAGATAAGCTATTAGCGGCGTAAATCAACATAAGTTCCGAATTGGCGTGAGCTAGCTTCAAAGACTACGAAGTATGTTCCATCAGGAAGATCTTCACCATCATTGTTGCGGCCATCCCATTCATTGTTATAATTTGGTTTTTCGTAGACAATGTTTCCCCATCTATTGAATACCTTGAAAGTGTTAACTGGATGCTCTGCAACTCCTAGAATAACATAAGTGTCATTGGCATTATCACCGTTTGGCGAAAGACCAGTTGGCAAAGCCAAATCATCTGGTTGAGTTAAAACAATGGTTGTGTCTTTAGAGCAACCATTCGCATCGGTAACGGTCAAAACATAGGTTCCGGCTGTCAAATCAATAGGAGATGTCATTCCATCTTCTATGGAAGTTGGTCCTGTCCAAATGTAATCGTAATCAGGTGTTCCTCCAGAAACGTCGGTTTCAATTTCCCCGTCGTTCCCTTCGAATTCAGAAACATTGTAGCCGTTCTGAAAAAGAGGAGAAACCACATCTATAATGATTTCACTAGGCTCAGAAACCGTTACAGTTTCTTCAAAAGTGCATCCGTTATCATCTGTGATGGAAAGTGTAAATGTCCCATTGCAGATCCCGTCGATTTCTAGTTCGGTTCCTACAAGATCTCCATTAGCATCAGTCCATACTATAACTGGATTTGGACCTGATTGCGTAATAGCCACAGTCACACTTCCGTCACAGTCATCAAAACAAAGTGGATTAGTAGCAAACAAGTCAGCGGCAATTCCAGGGTCTCCTCCAACAGTGAAGTCGATGGAAATTGAACAACCAGATTCATCAGTTACAATAGCGGTATAATCACCTTCACACAAATCGATTGGGTTTGTCTCGTCATCTTCAATAAAAGTTGGGCCAGCCCAAATAATTGTGACATCACCTGTTCCTCCCGAATTGGAAAGAGTAATCGTTCCGTTACAGAAGCTACAAGATGCTTCTGTTCCTGTGAGTGTTCCTGTTAGTTCCTCTGGGTCAACAATTGTCCAGCATGCGTCAATTGTACACCCGTTTGCGTCAACTACCTGAGCACAATACTCTCCCTCTCCGAGGCCTGAGATTTCTTCAGAATTACCGCTTTCTGGTGTCCAAGTGATAGTGTATGGCTGTGTTCCTCCTGAAATATTTAAATCAATGGCGCCATTCATTTCTCCATTGCACTGAATTTGTGAAACAACTTCATTAAAAGCAAGAGGGTCAGGAACGTTCAAGTTGATGATCTGCTCAATTGAACATTCGGCATCATCAGTAACAATAACTGATACGACGTCGTCCCCGCATATATTCTCTAATGTCAAGCCATTTCCAGCAGGATTACCATTTACGAACCATTCATTGGTGTAGTTTGGTGTTCCTCCAGAAGGAGCAATTGTTATTGAACCGTCACATGCATCGAAACAAGAGATGTTTGTTCCACTAGCATATTCTGAGAATGTAGCATTCAATTGAATTTGAGTAGGTTGGCCTATCTCGAAAATCAATAGTGTATCACATCCATTTGCATCTGACACGAGTACCTCATATAATCCAGCACACAAATCTTGAATGTCTTCTGAAACGGCAAATTCACCACCATCGTTGTTTAATTCCCACAAGAAGGTGTAAGGATCAACTCCTCCGGTAACCGTTAAATCAATAGCGGCTGTGCATTCACCAAAGCATACAATTGGTGTTAAAGCGCTTGAAGTTTGAAGTTCTTCGTCTGGCTCATCAATTGTAACTTGGTTCGTCGTTATACATCCATCAGAATCTGTGACAGCAATCTCATAGGTTCCAGCAGGAAGGTTTTGTTGATTCAAAGAATTGATATTCTCTATGCCATCTCCACTCCAGATAACGTCGAAGTCTGGCACACCTCCTTGAATAACAGCAAGAATTGAAGCGGTTGAATCTCCAACACACGGAATGTCAAAGTCTACACCTTCCAAATTTGGAATGGATAAATTCACTAAGAAAGTATCAGGTTGAAGAATGATTACTTGTTCCTCAGCAGTGCAACCGTTGAGGTCTGTAACAACAAGATTTAGGGTGTCAGCCCCCAAATTAGCAAGGACGTTTCCAACATATTCTCCGTTGTTCCAGTTGTAATCATATCCTCCCACACCGCCAGTAGCTGTTACGGCTGTTGATCCATCAGTGTATTCGAAACAAGATACATCAACAACACTGTCAACGGTAACTTCAAGTTCAGTTGGTTCCGTGAGTTCGAAAGTAAGGATGTCTTCGCAGTCATTTGTGTCTACAATGCGGAGCTCATAAATTCCGGGACAAAGGTCTATGAGTGTAGTTGCTTCCGGGTCATTGTCACCAATGTCCCCTGCAATCCATTCGAACACAACATAGCTTCCTGACCCACCAATAACATTAGGAGTAATGAATCCATCACACTCACCAAAGCAACTCACACCAAAGCCATTGTAGTCAGATATGGCACCTGAGCTTTCAATTTGTTCAGGCTCAAGTAAAGGAATTTGTGTAGTAGCTACACATCCGTTTGAGTCTGTAACAATGACACAATAGGTGCCAATTGTTAATCCGTCTTGAAAGCTAGATCCCGGGATATTCACACCATCGCAACCTGACCAGTCATAATTGTAACATTCAGGATCGAATCCTAAACAGTCAGGTGTTCCGCCAGAAACTGAAACTGAGATTTCACCATCATTTTCTCCAATGCAGCTAATGTTGAATCCACCGTCATAAACAGTCGTGCTAACAAAAATATCCATCACTTGAGGAGCATCCAAGAATATACTATCCTGAACAATGCATCCTGTTCCATCTGTTACTTCAACTATATACCAGCACTCAAAGAGTGAATTAATTTCTGAATCTGATGAGCCAGCAAAGAAGCAAGTAGGATCTGCCATCCATTCATATGTGAAGTTCGCATCACCACCAGACGCGTCAGCTGTTACTGATCCGTTATTCTGTCCGAAACAAATCGGTGGAACAATATCAATGAAGTCTACTTCAATTGGTAAAGGCTCTGCAAGAATGAAAACAAATGTTTCGATGCAAGTTCCAGCTATTACTGTTAAAGTGTATGTGCCTGCCTCAAGGTCAAAGATGTCTTCATCTGATGAAACGAAGCCATTCGGTCCTGTCCATGAAGTTTCGTCTACCGCAGAAGGGGAAATATCAACTTCAATGCTCCCCGTGAAAGCGTTTCCGCAATCAGCAGGGGTGATCGTTGCATTTACAGTAAAGCTGTCATTCGCACCTACAACTACAGTGAAGTCAAATTCACAGCCAAGAACGTCAGTGATAGTTGCTGTGTAAGTTCCAGAGTCAAGTCCTGTAATGTCAGCTCCAACGCAAGGGCAACTTGGGCCCGTCCAGTCAACGGTGAATGGTCCACCATGGCTGCCAGAGATTGTTAATGCAATCTCTGCAAGACCAGCATTGTCATCTCCACAAGGATTAGGAACAACATCAGCGGTTACGTTCCAGTCAGGAACACAAGTCAACTCAACGGTGTCTGTGAATACACATTCATTGTCATCTGTAATCGTGAGGTCATAAACACCACATTCAACATTTGTAAGGTCTTCTATGAAGTAAGTGTTTCCTGTTTGTTGATTCTGCCATACGGCGAAGTAGCCAGGAGTCCCACCTGTGATTGTAATGTCTACTTGACCATCCATTGCATCAGGACAAGAAACATTGAATCCACCAGGATATACGCTAACGTTATCAATCGTCACATTAATCGGATCGCTCGGAGCGTTTATGTTTATATCTACCGAACCAGCACTTAAACAACCGTTCACATCAGAAACAGTAGCTGTATAGTTACCTGCACCCAGATCACTTGCCACAGGTGTTGAAAGATCAGGGTCATGGCTCCAGTCATAGAAATACGGAGCACAACCTCCAGTGGAGGTTACAGTCGCAATACCTGTTTCTTCACCGTTGCACAGAATATCAACACCACCTACAACCTGGATTTCGAGAATTTCTGGTTCTGTAACAGTAAATGTTTCTGTAAGAGTGCAGCCGTTATCGTCTGTTACTGTAACGGTGTAATCACCGGCGCACAAATCGATCGCTTCGGCATCACTTCCAACACTATTTGAAAGTTCATCAATCCATTCATAGGTGTAAATACCTGTTCCACCAATAACCGTTACTTCAACACTTCCGTCACATGCTCCATTGCAGCTAACGGCGAAGCATGTGTAAGAAGAGAAGTTTACGTCTACTATATTCAGAACGTCTTCTTCAGTTACATCAACACATTCAGAAGTTGTGCATCCTGCGCCATCAATGATCGTGACACAATAGGTGCCTGCTTCAAGGTTTTGTGGGTCTTCCGCATTCGTTAGAAAAAGACCATCGACTGTCCATGTGTATTCGATTGGGTCACTTGCATCCAAGACCGTTAAATCAATTGAACCCGAATTCCCATCAATACAAGTAATGTTTGTAACGTCGAAAATCAATTCTGGTTCAGTTACAGTTACCGTTGCTGAAGCACTAACGACGCAGTCGGCTAAAGTCGAAGACAACGTGTAGGTTGTTGTTGTGGTTGGACAAACCTCCACTATTAATGAAGAGGGGTCGTCAAGATCAGTCAACGGACTCCATTCGAACGTTGCTCCTCCCTCAGTCACAGCTGTTCCAATCAAATCAACACATTGGCCATTGCAAATCGTTGAGGTCGCAGGAGTAATGTCTGCGCTGATTTCATCAAGAATAGAAAAATCAACTGAGCTTTGGAATTGGAATCCGTCACAGAGTTGATCAATAAGTGAGATTGTAATCAATTCGGCGCCTTCGGTAAGACCATCTCCAATTGGAATAATGTCAAAGAAAACGGTCGTTTCCCCTGCCAGAATAATCAGTGTATAGAAATCGTTGATGGCATCGTAAACCAAGTTCAAATCAGGGTTAGTGGTGTAATCCAATCCGAACTCAGCGTCACCTGTCAAAGTGAAGTTCACTTCAATGTCTGTATCTGGTACGAAAGTAGAACCGAACTCAACTGTTCCATTATTGCAACCTTCAACCATGAACTCAGAGCCTCCAACAGTGCTGGTTGTGATTGTAATTGGGTTTGATTCAATTTTGCTCACAAAGACACCTGAGTCATAAATGTGATCAGAACCGTCAGCAATAATCAACTTAAGAGTATATACCTCACAAGCAATCAGATCACCTATTTCAGCAACTAGTCCTGACGTGAAACCATCATATTGGATTTGCTGTCCAAGGGGGTTTTGGTTGTCAATAAAGTAGTCGCTGTTGTCAATGTGATTAACGTTGTTTATCGCAACGGCATCACTTGTTCCTGGAATGAGAGCGATGTTCACATCAACACCAATTCCGGGTCCTGAGATGAAAAAGCCAAAGACATCATTGAACGAAGAGCCAACCCATTCTAGGTACTCCTCAGATGCGAAAACAAAGCCGAACTTCAAGCTGTCTCCCTGTGGAACAATATTGAATTCAAAAGTGGTCGCGTCCCATGTTGTCAATCCGCCGTTTGCAAGAGTCAACAAGTCACTACCTGGAAAGTCATTGTCATACAGGTCGCATGTTGATGCAGGGCCGCAGCCATCAGGGCCGTCCAGTATTGGGAGTCCGGTTTCATCATTGGGTCCAATTGCGTTGAGCGCTCTACCTGTTGTAAGTAGAATTCCCTCGCTGGTACCTAATTCAGTGCCGACCGATGAATAATAAGCGTAACTGCTGTCTGCTGCAGTTACTTGAACATTAAATATTTCGACACCTACACCAACCAGGTTTTGAGCCATCTCTTCTGGTGTGAGTTCGAAATCTAAGTTCAATTGCGCACTTGTATAGTTGAAGCTGAATACAGCGACCACTAGACAAAGCCTTTTGAAGAAGGTAAAAGCCTTCATGAAGTCTTAATTTTAGGTGAGCAGTTATTCTGACAATAGCCCTTTGCGAGCTAGGCCACAATTAGATCTAAGTTCAATTTCTGAGTATCCTTCTTTGAAGTTTACTGTATGCAACTCTGTAGCTGAAACGATAAGTGACTTAATGTAAATCACGTTTTCTTCAGTTGAGCGCGTATTTGCCTCTGAAATTTGGAAGGCAACAAGCGATGCCGGGATACAAGCTTCGGTAATTGAAACTTGGTCATTGCCTTTGATTGATCGAGCCAAATCACCATAGCTGTAAGCATCAATATCTGAAATATGAACTACTAAATAGTCAGTATTTGCGGTGTCTTGAGCAAAAAGCACTGAGCTGGCAAATAGAAACGCTAATAGGACAATGGTCCTGTGGCCAAGGAAAAACAAGTTGTACGTTTTTCTCATAATACAAGAGTTGAAAATGTTAGGGTAAAGCTGTTGTTCTCACAAAGATGCGAAAAAAGGAGCTTAGTAGGCACGCAACTTATTTACAATTCAACGTTCTTTAATCCACATTTTTAACACTTGAGGCACCTAAAGCATACATTGCAATAGCTGCTGAAACAGAAACATTGAGGGATGCAACCCGACCTTTCATTGGTATTCTAACCAAATAATCACACGTTCTAAGGCTGGCTTCCGTTAGGCCCGTTTCCTCATTTCCCATGACAATACAAAGCGGACCTTTAATCGATAATTCAGAAAGTTTTTGTGTTGCTTTTTCTGTCATTCCCGCAAGCTGAAGTCCTTGCTGTTGTAATGATTTTAATGTTTTCCCCATGTCTGAGATGCGACATACGGGCAGTCTTAAGAGGGCGCCAGAAGATGATTTGACCGCGTCTTCATTGATAGGGGCCATTCCTGATGAGGGGATCAAAATCCCGTGGAAACCTAGGCATTCTGCAGATCTGCAGATTGCGCCGAAATTACGAACATCCGTAACACCATCAAGGGCCATGAATTTTGGTGATTCACCTTGTTCATAAAGCGAAGCAATTAAATTGTCTACGTCTGCAAATTCAATTGGTGAAACAACGGCAATTACACCTTGGTGATTCTTTCGCGTAATTCGGTCAAGCTTCTGCTGAGGCACGAATTGAATTGGGATTTCACGTTCCTTTGCGAATTTCAAGACTTCAGTTTGTTTTTCACCGCGGCTGCCTTGCAACAAAAAGATGCGCTGAAATTGTTTACCGGTTTCAAGCGCTTCTGCAATAGGGTGCCAACCAATGATGTAATATTCTTTGTTCATTCTTGAAATATCCTTCCGTTTCGCCAAGCTGTTATTGCTCGGTCCCATTGTGTGCGAAATATCGGATTTCTTTCTAAGACCAAATGGTTTTCGGAAAGGGCGTTGTCAACTTTTCGGAAATTGAAAGTAACGGAACTCAGATTGTTCTCTTCTCCATAGGTCCATGTTTCATAATCAGCTCCATGATTAATGCGGTTGGGATTACCGAAAACGATGTGAATCAAACCACGGTCAGACTTCCACCCCTCAACATAAGAAGAGAAATAATAATTGGCTTCTTCTACCCGTCGGTAGTAGATGCGAATCAATTCTCTAGATCGTTCTTTTGAGCCTCCGCAGTCAAGCCAGAATTTATCTAACTCTTTCTTTCGATTCGCTTTGGTGGCATTGATGCGTTCAAACTCCCTTTTCGAACTGATGTACCTCAAGCTTTGAATCATTTCATCAATCATGCGCACTTCTGGGAAATAATCATTGGTCACGAGTAGAGTTAAGACATGCTGGCTGCGATCGTCAAAAAGACTGAGTCTGCCTTCCGAAATCTCTTTACCTACACTTCCTTCATCCCAGACGAGCTTGGTTGTGTCTTCAGGAAATGGAAGTTCGAATCGTGTTTCTGTATAAGGTGGGGCGGGAAGCCTTGTTTTATCATCCCAACTGATGTGTTTCCAGTTCTGTTGGAAGCGATCTGATTTGATTTTTAAAAAGTCTCCCGTGTGTACTTTGTTGCCGAAAACAGAAAGGTCTGAGCCGTTCGTGTATAGTTGGAAGTCATCCCGGGAGGGGACTTCATCTTTTGAGGTATAGAGGTATTCGGTTTGCTCCCAGCGGCGATTTTTATCTTTTAATTTCAGGGTAAGTCGATAGGGATTCGATGAGAGGGGGAGTTGAAATTGGCTGGAAGATACAACCAGACGCGATGTCTGGTCTGGATTCGCATCTACAATATTCAAGGTGGTGCTATCAATGAAGATAAAGCCTTCGGTGGTTTTTTCCTCAATTAACATCCAACATGAAATGTGCGCCTCAAATGAGGCAGCAGGATCTTTTCGCGTATAAAGCAATTCTTTCGATTTGATTTTCAGCATGATCGAACTGCTGTCACTGCTAAAGTGGTAAAGCTGGAATTCAGGGTGGAACGGACTGCTCTCCCAGTCGTAATCTATGCGCGCGATTTCTTGCACATTAGTTGCCGTAGATGTGCAGCCCTGTATAAGAAGAAAGGCTGCGCAAGAAATGAAGATGGTGTATACGTATCTCATTAATTAGAATCTTCAGAGGTGCCAATTTGATGATTATCGTTGTCACTCAAATCAATCAAATTTTGATCAATGGCTTTTTTTGGTTTGTAATTAGATAGTTGCCTGATTTCTTCTACCCTTCGAACCAGATTTCCCCTACCAGTAGAGAGTTTTTTCATTGCATCCCCATGAGCTGAAAGACCATCGTTTAGATGTTTTTCGACCTTTTGTAAGTCAGAAACAAAACCGCTAAATTTATCATAGAGTGCGCTGGTTTTCTTTATAATTTCTTGAATGTTTTGTCGTTGATCTTCTTGTGTCCAAATGTAGCTAACCGTTCTCATTGTAGCCAGTAGCGTAGTGGTAGAGACCAAAACTACATTCATTTTAAGTGCTTCTTCATAAACCCCTTGATCTGCAGAAAGAGCTAAGTTAAGCGCGGGCTCTATTGGGACAAACATCAAGACGAAATCGGGTGTTTTTGAAACCAATTCTTCATAATTTTTCGCTCCCAATTCTTTAATGTGCTTGCGCAAGCTATCTACATGTGATTTTAGCTCAATTTTCTGCAAGTCGGGATCCTCTTGAGAGTTGTATCGTTCATATGCCGTGAGTGATACTTTTGAATCGAGAATCAATACTTTGTTTTCAGGTAAGTGAATGACGAAATCTGGCTTTTTCAGAAAGCCTTCATCGTCCCGGAAGGTTGCTTGGGTCTGAAAGTGAACATCTTTCTGTAATCCAGCTTTTTCTAGGATCACTTCCAATTGTAATTCGCCCCAGTCGCCCTGTGATTTAGAATCACCTTTTAATGCTTTGGTAAGGTTTTTAGCCCCTTCACTAAGTTCTTTATTTAGGCTAATTAGCTGATTAATGTGACTTTGAAGTGCCCCCCGTTCCTTTTGCTCTTGTCCGTAAACCTCGTCAACACGTTTTTTGAATTGCTCAATGTCGTTTTGAAGTGGCTTGATCAAATTTCCGATCTTATCATTGTTGATTTCAGTAAACTTCTTCCCTTTATCCTCCAGAATCGCATTCGCCAAGTTTTGGAACTCACGGTTTAGTTCTGATTTGGTTTTCAGAATTTCTTCGTCAAAAGCAGTTCGGCGCTCTTTAAAATCAGCTTTTACTTGTTCAACTTCTTGATTTTTTCTTCGCTCTGCATCAAGCGAGAACGAAAGGTCTTTCTCTAGTCTAGATTTGGCCACTTCAAGAAGAGAGCGGTCCTTTTCGAGGGATTCTGCCTTGACCGCTAAATCTGACTTTTCCTTCTGAATTTGATCGATCTGAAGCTGTGCCATGCTCATTCCGTCATTTCCCTTGATGATTTTGTGAAGCACAATCCCAGCTACAATGCCAATAATAATTCCTATGAGGAGGTAAATCCATTCCATACTAAAAACTGTTTATGTACCCGAAATGAATCTTACCACTTCGAAGCTCTATCGGATTGTTTTGCTCTTTCCCTAGGCCATAAGAGATGCTAAAAGAACCTGTTGAAGTACCTATTAACGCGCCTGCTCCAAAACCAAAGGGTTGGTCAGTGAAATATACTTCATCTGTTCGCTCGTACCAGCCCTGATCATAAAAAAGAAATACCGCAGAAGTGGCATCAAGTAGGTATTTTACTTCGAAACTTCCAATGGCGAAATTCTGGGCGAAGATTGATTCTTCGTCAAATCCACGTAAAGAGCCCAGTCCGCCAATTCGGTAGAGCTCATTCAAGCGAATACTGCTATCAGCTTTGAACCCTCCATTGATTTTAAAACCTGTTGTCAATCGTTTTGCCAAAGGTACCCAATACTCAAAATAAAGTGTGCCTGCGTATTGTTCACTTGTACTGGAAGCTTGATCAGATTCAACAGGGTCAGTGCGTTTCAGACCAATGCTGGAGCTGGCAGTTATAAAGAACCCTTTCGAAGGATTCTGTAGTTGGTTGAAATTGAACTGTTTAACAGCAATCCCGTACCGGTCGATCTGGACGTTGTCAACTGATGAGATGACGTCTGACAAGGCGTTAGAAGACCAAAGCTGATAAAAGGCTCTGTAGTTTTTATTAGCACCGTTGACAAAGCCGAAACTCAATTCAAGCTCGGTTGTTGTGAAAGTACTGTCTCTTCTGTAGAGCTCTATTCCTGCCCAAGTTCCTAGTTTTGTGTTGAATAGGTAAGGTAGACTTGTTTTGAGTGACAGGTTTTGAGTAGATTCTTGGAGCCTTCTCCATTGAAGTGATAGTTGTTCCCCTCTGCGCAAGGCATTTTGTAAAGACAAGTTGACATCACCGGTAAAAACAACCCTGCCTGTAACATTGTCTGGCTGAAAACCGATAATACCATCAAACCTGTTGGCTTGCTTTTCTTCCAGGTAAACGAAAATTTGTGCCCCCTTTTCGGTGAATAGTACCTGTGGAGGTTGGCTCGTTTTCGCAAAAGGGAGCTCTGAGATTAATTTAGAGATGGCCTTGAACCTTTTTTCGCTGTATGGCGCTCCCTCAGCAATCGAGAGGTATTGTTCCATATAGGTTTGGTTGAAGCTTTTTTCTGAACGAATAACAAGGCTGTCTATAGTTACGTAAGGACCTTGACTCAACTCGGCTATGCAGTTAATCAACGTATTTTCGCTTAGCAATGGTCTGATATTCACTGTGGCAAATGGATAGCCGTTATTTTCGTAGGGTGTTATAAGCAGTCTCGCTTGGTTTTCAATGGCGCTTCGCGATGCCAGATCATTCATCTCATAGCGCATTTCACCAAACTGTAAAGTGTTCAAATGGTATTGTACTCCGGTGTCAAAGTAAAAAGAGACGGTGTCAGATTTGCGTGTCGAACTCGAATCTAAAACGCAAGAGAGGTAGCCTTCGGCTTGCAGATCAAGGTAGAGTTTCTTTGCGGTTTTCGTTTGGTCAATTGATGCTGTGTCATCTTTGAAAGTACTATGAAGAGTGTCATTTACAAAAAGTTCCATGGTTTGGGAACTCAGTTTTTCAGACCCAATAAGAAGGTCAAGGAATGCAATAAAACAAACCTTTATTAGGAGGGCAATATGTCTATTTTTCGCTCGTTCTTTCACTGGTTACATCCATTGTGGAAAAAACTGTGAAACAAATATGTGTTCCTGTCGTAAAACAGAACGGATAGTATGTGACCTTTAGCGTGAAGGAAACCTAACGAAACCCCCTGATATGAAAAAAGTAATCGGATTCGCGATGTTATTCCTCCTTTTAGGAGCGATGATAGCATCTTGTACACCCCACAAACAGGCATGTGCAGCTTATCAAAGTGTTGAGCTTGAACAAGCTCCATCGAAGTAATCAATTAAAGATTATTTCTAATTCCTGACGAATGTCAGGGTGCAAGCTTAGTGCTACCGGACAAGTTTCAGCTGCTTTTTGCAGAATTTGCTTGTGTTGGTCACTAAGATTTTTTGCGTCTATATATAAGGTAATAGATATGGCTTCAATCCTTCTGGGAGATGAAGCCATTTTTTTTGTGACTTCAGCTTCCATTCGTTCAATTTGAATTTCTCTTGCATCGGCAACTATTCCAACGAGTGTCATCATGCAGCTAGCTAGCCCAGATGAGACAAAATCTGTAGGTGAAAATGCTTCACCTTTCCCGTTGTTATCTGTAGGAGCATCTGTGATAATTGAGGTGTTAGATTTTAAATGTGTGGAGCGTGTGCGAAGCTCGCCTTCGTAAATAACCTTGTAATTCATAGTGAACTAATGATAGGGTGGACGCGTTAGTAAATTGTATCTTTGAAAAGTGAAGCAGAAAAAACTGAACAAATGTACAGGCTTTTAATTGCAGTAGGTCTATTAGTGTCATTGCAAACTCTTGCTCAAAACGAACATGAGTTGTATGATGAGGCTGTTGTTCTTCATAACAGGCAGATGTATGGAGGGCTTCATCTCCATTCTGGTGGATTGGGGGCTTTCTTTAATTTAGGGAAATATCAAGGCGCTGCGAAGCTCTATTTTATTGGTGTGGACATGCTTTACATGAAGCACGAAAAGGAAGTTAAAAGTTTCAATCCGATTTATGAGGATTCCCGCAGCTATGTCTATGGGAAGATGAATAACTTTTACATCATTCGCCCTTCAATAGGTATCAAGAAAACAATTTCAGTGAAACTGCGAAAGAGTGGGGTTGAAGTTGGGTACATCTTTCAATTTGGACCCTCTTTAGGTTTGACGAAACCTATCTATCTGGAAATAGGATACCCAAGTATTCCCTATGAATACCTCGCGGTTGAACAATATGACCCTGAAACGCATTTCTTTGATGATATATACGGAAAAGCGTCAGGTGTCAATGGGCTGAATCAAATGAAAGTGCAGCCTGGAGCATTTGTGAAATTTGCGTTCACATTTGAATACTCGAATGAAAAAGACCTTATGAAAGGAATGGAAGCTGGAGTAGTAGTAGATTTGTACGCAAGGCGAGTTCCAATTTTGGCGAATACAGCGTCATTTGCTGACCAAAATAAGTCGCTCTTTTTGAACTTTTATCTCAACCTATTTATAGGTAAAAAGTACATTGTTAATCGATGACAGAAACAACGATTGTAAATTCAGAACCGAAACAACGCGTGCCAAAACCCAAGTGGTTAAGGGTTAAACTCCCAACAGGTGAGGCGTTTAAAAAGGTGCGTAAAATTGTATCTGACCATAAGCTGCACACCATTTGTGAAAGTGGTAATTGTCCAAACATGGGCGAATGCTGGGGCGAAGGCACTGCTACTTTCATGATTTTAGGGAATGTTTGCACGAGAAGCTGTGGTTTTTGCTCTGTCATTACCGGCAGACCAGACGCCGTTGATCCTTTTGAACCTGCCCGTGTAGCCAATTCTGTAAGCTTAATGTCTGTTAAGCACGCTGTTATAACGTCAGTAGACAGAGATGATATTGCTGACGGAGGCTCGGAAATATGGGCATCAACAGTGCGCGCCATCCGAAGAAAAAGCCCAGAAACAACATTGGAAACCTTGATTCCAGATTTTGCTGGAAAATGGGAAAACCTGCAACGCATTATAGATGTTGCTCCTGAAATTGTTTCTCATAACCTTGAAACTGTTCGTAGGTTGACAAAGGAGGTGCGCATTCAAGCTAAATATGACCGAAGTCTTGAAGTCCTAAGGAGACTGAAAATAGGTGGGATGAAAACCAAATCAGGCGTAATGCTCGGATTGGGAGAAACTGAAGATGAGGTTTTAGAAACGATGGATGACCTCCGTTCTGTAAAAGTAGATGTCTTGACTTTGGGGCAATACCTTCAGCCAACGCCTAAACATTTGCCCGTTCAAGATTTTATTCACCCAGAGAAATTTCTTGAATACAAAGAAATTGGATTACAAAAAGGATTCAGATATGTGGAAAGCGGACCCTTAGTTCGCTCTTCATACCACGCTGAGAAACATCTTTTTTGATGTTGAAGTTATTGACATGTATAAATATGGCAAGAGTTGTATTAATTTCAGTGCGATCGAGTGATGATTTATTGTAAATTGGTCCTCGATTGTTTCGGATAATTTAAGAATTATGAGAATGAGAACGCTACTGTACATTACTGGGGCAGCACTTATTGGTGCAATTGGATTTGGTCTTGCAACCACTTCCTCTAAAACGGCTCAATTTACTCCTCGTGAAAATCAGGAGGCCACAGCAGAGCACAGTGGTGCTGTGGAAATTGACCGCATGATGCGAGCAAACATTGAGACGGGAGAAATCAACGAAGCTGATTACCTCCGCCTTGAAGATGCTGTAAAGAAATACATTAGAGCCAACGGAAATGAAAAGGCTGATCCCGTTTCTTGGGATGAATTAGGTCCAGATGACGTAGGTGGACGAACACGTGCACTTCTAGTGATCGAAGAAACAACCATTATTACTGGTGGTGTATCAGGAGGTCTTTGGAAATCAACTGACTTTGGTAACACATGGTCACAAGTCACAACCTTTCCTAACCAAATGATTGGCGCGATAGCTCAAGCTGGTAACGGTGATATCTACGTTGGAACAGGGTCTTCTTTTGACGGCGCTGGCGGTGAAGGTGGTTCTGGATTCAGAGGACGCGGAATTTTCCGCTCTACTGATGGTGGAGACAACTGGGCTGCTCTTGCAAGCATTGACCCAGGAGTTCTAGGCAATGGAGATTGGACAGCAGTAAATGCTTTGGTTGCAGATCCAAACAACGCTAACCGTATTTATGTTGGTGCTGATGCAGGATTTGGTTACATCGAAGGAGATGTAGTTACAATGGGAGCAAACGGCATTCCTGATGGCACAATTCAAGACATTACAGTCGCAATGGATGGAAGTTATATGCTAGTGAGTGCAGGCTCTGCTCGTATATACAGATCTGCTGGTTCTGACTTTTCAAACTTTGAAGGTGAATTTGGAAGTGGTGATGCCAATCTTCCACAGAGTGGTGTAGGTAGAGCTAGAGTGCGCATTGCACCTACTGATCCTAACAGCGCTTTCGTTTTGTATTGTAATACAGGAGGTCTTTTTGGAGGTCTCTATCACTCAAATGATGCAGGACAAACGTGGTCTGAAGTATGGCCTTCTGATGCACAAGATAACATCCTTCCTCGTGGACAGGGATTCTATGATTTAGCATTGGGCATACCTCCTTACAATCCTGAATTGGCTTACGTTGGAGGAATTGAGTTCTGGAGATCAGGACCAAACTACCAAGCTGAACTTGCAGCGCTACCTTTCGACATTGAAGGTCTAGACATTGATATGCACGTTGACATGCATGAAGTAGTATTCTCACCAGCAGGTGTGATGTGGGTTACTTGTGATGGAGGTATCTACCGTTCTGAAGATGATGGTGAAACGTACATCGAGTGTAACTTTGGCTACAACGTAACTCAGTATTACGGAATTGCATATTCTGCAGGTGCTGCTGTTACAGGTGGTACCCAAGATAACGGAACACACCTAATTCCAAATGATGGTACCTTTCCTTCTGACATGAGTTCATTTGAGATCAGTGGTGGTGATGGATTTGATTGCGCAATTTCTCAAGTAACAGATGCTGTTACTGGTATCGTTTTCACTACTTCTCAATATGGAGTGCTTTATAGATTTAGTGAAGAAGGGGCTGGAGGTCAGTTCTATGATGATGATTTAATAGACGCTATAGATGATGATGGTGAAATAGGACCATTCTATACTTGTATGCGTTTGTATGAGGATACTGAAGATGACAATAGTCGTCAATCTATTATCCTTGTAAATCCTTACACTGAAACGGTGACTGATTCAACGTTCCAAATGGAAACAGCTGCTCAGAACCTTCCTTTTGAATGGACTTTAGGAGACAATACTGACGGTGAGAACGGAGTATCCATTGATACGCTTAGATATTGGGACGAACTTGTTCGTCCAGCAGTAACTCTTGATGAGCCCCTGACAGAGGATGTATTGTACTTCTGGTTAGATCCACAAGACCTGACTGAAACGATCCTAACTTGTGATACTACGTTCAACGAAATTGGAACGGAAACGGTAATTGAAGCAATCAACCCTGTTGATTCATGCTTCTATTTCGAGCCCCTTGATTCTACAATCTGTATCACAATTGGTTTTGATACCACTTACACTGAACAAACAGTGTTTGAAGAAATCATTGATTGTACAACTCAGTACTTCTACGAAGCAGATACATTGTATGAAGTGAGAGAGCAATTGAATATTCAAGATCCTTATACATCAATGACTACAATAGGATTCACTGGTGGTGAAGGTGTGTGGATGACGCGTGATGGAACCAACTTCAATACGCAGCCAAACTGGTGGAAGCTTTGTAATGCCCCAACTGGTGGTGGTACCCATGCAATTGAATATGCAGTGGGTGACCATGAAGCGGCTGGTGATGTGATGTACATTGGTGGATGGAACAACAAACTATACAGACTTTCAGGTTTGGGTGGTCTTTGGACAGACGAACAGGCGGTTGATACCTTGAACAATATTACAGGCGAGGCAACAGCAGATTTCGATGGTGATGGCATCCCTGACGGTGATGGAACTATTGATATTCTTGAGTATGTTGAGATCGAAAGTGGAAATAGTGCCCTTACAGGTGTTGCTGTTGACCCGAACGATCCAGCTCACGTTGTGATTACGTTTGGTGGATACGGTAACTCTTCAGAAGGAAAAGTACGTGAGACGTTTAATGCACTTGCTGACCCTGCTGATATTGAATGGGAGAGCATCTGGGAGAACATGGGCGAGCTATCAAACATGCCTATCTATGATGCTGTGATTGATGTGATTGACCCAACAGGTTCTACAATTCTTATAGGAACGGAATATGGTGTTTGGAGAACAGATGATAACGGTGATGAATGGACGATTTCAAACGAAGGAATGGTGACTCAATTTGATGAGTTCGCTGCGCCTGTGTTTGACATGAAGCAACAGTGGAGAAGCGGAACGCGTTGGAGCTACCCTCTAAACAATGGTCGCATCTATGCAGGTACACATGGACGTGGAATCTGGAGTAACGGTGATTCTGAATTCGTAAATGTTGAAGAAAACGGTGATTTGGACGGAGACGGTCTTGGGCTATTGGTTTATCCAAACCCTGTGACTACCGGTCTTGCTCAAATTAAATTGAGCCTTGCTGCTGCTGGAGATGTGAACATTAACATCTACAACATCAAAGGTCAACTTGTAAAGACAATCAACCATAATCAATTGGCTACTGGAACGCACATCCTTCAAATTAATGCTGCAGACCTAAGCAATGGCAACTATGTGCTAAGTGTAGACATGGGAAGCCGAAGCGAAGTAGCTCGATTCGTAGTGATGAAATAATAGTTTAATGACTTCTGTGAAAAAAGCCAGCTCTATTAGAGCTGGCTTTTTTACTTTAGGGAAAGATTTTAAAGTATGAAAAACCTGCGTGTAGCAATAAATGGATTTGGTAGAATAGGCAGAATCCTGACGAGAATTTTGGCCGAAGATGAGAACGTAGACCTTGTTGCAATAAACGATCTGCATGATCCTTTAGCACTCATGCATTTGTTGAAATACGATTCCGTTCACAGAACTTATAGAGGTGTAATCAACCTAGACGATGATTGCATCAATATTGGTAGACAAAGTATGCGTGTGTTCAATAATGCAGATCCGGCTGATTGTCCATGGGGTGATATAGGGGTAGACCTTGTAATCGAATGTACGGGCAGATTTAAGACCACAGCTTTGGCGTCAAAACACATTCTTGCAGGTGCTAAGAAAGTAATTCTCAGTGCGCCGCCAGAGGATGATGACATCAAAACCATTGTTATTGGTGTTAATGATGAAGTGCTTAAAGGCGACGAGCAAATTGTTTCAAATGCTTCCTGCACAACCAACAGCGCTGCGCCTATGGTTCAGCTTCTTCATGAGACATGTGTTATTGAGTCCTGTTACATTACAACAGTCCACTCATACACTACTGATCAACATATTCAGGATGCGCCACACCGGGATCTAAGGAGGGGCAGGGCAGCAGCACTCTCCATCGTGCCAACCTCGACAGGCGCAGCAAAAGCACTCACAAAGATTTTCCCAGATTTGAGCACGGTGATGGGGGGGTGTGGAATACGCGTTCCTGTGCCTGACGGCTCTTTAACAGATATCACGTGTATTGTCAAAAACCCTGTGAGTGTTGAAGAATTGAATCAGTTGTTTAAAGATGCTTCTGAAGGGAGGTACAAAGGGGTGTTGGAGTATACTGAAGATCCTATTGTTTCAAGTGATATCATAGGTAATTCACATTCTTGCATTGTAGACGGCTTACTGACTTCTGTGATCGGGAAGATGGTGAAGATTGTAGGGTGGTATGACAATGAAGTAGGCTACTCAAGCAGATTGGTAGACCTTATTCACCGCACTAAGGTTTAGGGTATTCTTTGAGCTCCAAGGTTGTTCCGTCAAAAACGCCATAGGTGAAGTAGCTAATCCAGTCACCTAGGTTTACGTATTGGCTACTTTCTCCCACTTTTAAATTCAATGGCAGATGACGGTGACCAAAAACGAAGTGGTCATAGTGGGTCGTTTCCAATACTTCCTTGCAATAGTGAAGTAGCCATTCATCGTCTCCTAGAAATTTTTCGTCATTACCACCACTCGATTTCCGACTTTTTCTGGACCAATAATCAGCGATCCCAATTCCCAGATTTGGATGTAAACGTGCAAACAGCCACTGACAAAGTGAGTTGTTAAAGACCTTCTTAATTATTTTATATCCGCGATCACCAGGGCCTAATCCATCTCCATGGCCAATGTAAAACGTGTGCCCGTTCCATTCACGCTCAATAGGTGCTTTGTGCAGTTGAGCACCTAGTTCTTTAGGGAGGTAATCAAACATCCACATGTCGTGATTGCCTGTGAAAAGATGTATCAGAATGCCTGCGTCTGAAAGCTCAGCTAGTTTACCTAGAATACGCACAAACCCACGAGGGACTGTTCTTTTGTATTCAAACCAGAAGTCAAAAAGGTCACCCACAATGAAGATTTCCTGAGCGTCTTTTGCTGCTGTGTTTAGGAAAGCAACAAATGCTTTCTCTCGCTTCAGACTACTTTCATGATCAGGAACGCCCAGATGCAGATCTGATGCGAAATAGATTTTTTTTCCAGAAGAAAGTTGATCGCTAAAATCGTTCATTCAATAAAAGTAGCAGAAGCCTATTTGGTAAAAAGTTCATTGAGTTTGCCCTGAAGATCGGCTCCTCTTAGATGTGTGGCAATGATTTTACCGTCACGTCCAACTAAAATGGTATGCGGTATGCTCTGGATGCCATAATTTTTAGCTGCGGCATTTTTCCATCCAGCCAAGTCACTTACATGATCGTCCCAAATCAAACCATCTTTCTCAACCGCCGCAGCCCATTTTGCAGCATCACTGTCAAGTGAAACAGAGAAAATTTCAAAACCATCATCATGAAATTTGTTGTACTCTTTTACCACATTCGGATTCTCTCTCCTGCAAGGTCCGCACCAAGAGGCCCAAAAGTCAATCAGTACTACCTTTCCACGTAGATCACTCAATTTGCGTTCCTTTCCGTTCAGATCATTCATTGTGATTTCGGGAGCCTCCATTCCTGCTGTGTAGCTAGAGTTTTTAGTGGCTTTGGCTTGCTGTCCTCCATTAGGGAGTTTTGCTTTTCGTTCTGAATCTGCAATCTGTTGATTGACCATTTTATAGTAAAGAGAATGTCCAAAACTGTCTTTCAGTCCTTCTCTTACTTTTTTATAGGTCGCTAAATCTTGTTTGATGTTCAGTTCTGACAACGCAGCTAAGGTGGCCGGTGAAGAAGCATTTTGATCAATGAAATTTAAACACTGCTCACGCTTTTCGTTGTTTAGATCAACCAATTGAGAGAAAGCTTGAGACTTTTCTTCTTGGGCTATTGAGCCGTCACTTGTCATCGTTCGAAGCTCTTTAATTTGCTCAACTAGAGGACGAAGGTCATTGTAGAAAGTGAGAAGTGATTGAGTATTAGAGGATCCTTTGACAATGGCATTTTCCCCGAAATTTTCGAATGACGTTTCCACATTTACTGATTCAGTTGAATCTGTAATGAGAATCATGGCATGTTCTTTATCAATCATGAGCTGATAAAAGTTGAAATCCATTGCCTCTCCCGGGAGAATACTAAACTGACCATTCGCCCCAATAACAGCTGAGTCAGTTGCAATAGGCCTGTTATTTACAAAGCGCATGAGGTAAATGGATTCTCCTTCTGCACCATCAACTTTTCCCGAAATTCCTTTTTCGTTAGACATGCTTCCGCAGGCTACTAAGCCAATGATGGAAATGAGGGCAACAACTTTTAAATACATAGTTTCATCTTCTTACTGAACAGCAAATATCTTTAAAATACCCAACATAGTGTTAGACAACCCGTTCTCCTTTGCAAACTTTACCACCTCGGTAGCTTTTTTCTCACTGTTTTGGGGAAATACGCTCTTCAATGAGCGTGATGATGAGCGCTGAGTTGGAAGGGGAAACCTCAATTGGGTTGTACAAGACCGTTAGTT
The DNA here is from genome assembly GCA_047636995.1 of Flavobacteriales bacterium. GTDB lineage: Bacteria > Bacteroidota > Bacteroidia > Flavobacteriales_D > Sanyastnellaceae > JAQWQB01. The sequence continues at coordinate 84,910 of JBLIGQ010000007.1, forward strand.
TTTTGTGATTGTCACTTGAAATCAAGCGCATAAAATCCTTTTCAGTTGTAATTACAGGAATTTTTTGATTTATTTCAGAAGCTTCAATCCACTTCTCCCAATCATGAGCGGTGAATGAATAGTGGTCAGGATAGTTAAAGTGTTGGACGATCTTGGTTTTCTCAGCGAGATGCTTGAGAAAGGGAGCTGGATTTGCAATTCCAGTAACGGCAATGGCACTTTCAGGAAATGCAACTGTTTCCTGCGTTGCATCCTTGAGTGCCCCGTATTCAATCATGCTGGAACTCATAATGCACGATTCATGTAAATTAAGTGTCAGCTTTAATTGTGATAGTTGATCATTTGACCAATGTGCTTTTGCTCCAGTAACAATTACAACGTCAGCCTGATTCAATCGACATAAGTGATCGCGAAGATTTCCTGACGGTAAATAATGTGAGTCTTGGGGAAGTTCATCTTCACGCATGAGCACGATGTTGACATTGCCTTCCAGTTTTCGGTGTTGCAGGGCATCATCCAATAGAACGAATTGCTCAGGTCCCGTTTCAGAAATGCGTGATATTCCAGAAATGCGGTCTTCGCAGACAACAACCCTAATAGACGGAAGGGCGTAGACATATTGACAGGGCTCATCTCCAAATTCATCAGCAGACATGCCAGGTTCCCACTCCAAATAACCTTTCGTTTTTCGTCCGTATCCCCTGCTCAGGATAGCTAGCTTAAATTGAGCGGTTAGCTTATTGGCTAACCAAAGAGTATGCGGCGTTTTTCCAGTACCGCCAACATGCACGTTGCCAACAACAATAGTAGGTAGCGCCCCTTTTTGGCTCGCAAAGAATCCGCGGTCATAAAGAAGGTTTCTGAACCAAACCACACATTGGTAGATCCAAGAAAATGGGAATAAGAGCTTTCTAAAGAGTTGCATTGTTAACTTTGGTGTAAAGTACAAAGGAAATGAAGCTGAAACAGATAACAAACGAGTTGGAACGAATTGCTCCACTTTCTCTGCAAGAAAAGTATGACAATTCGGGCTTGATTGTAGGAAGTCCAGACCAAGAAATTACAGCTGCTTTGGTATCGCTTGATTGCACAGAGGTCGTTATTCAGGAAGCAATTGATTCCAACTGCAACATGGTTATTGCGCACCACCCCATTGTCTTTTCAGGGTTAAAGCGCTTTAATGGAAACACTTACGTTGAGAGAGCGGTGATGTTAGCAATCAAGAATGACATTGCTCTGTATGCCATCCATACCAATTTTGATAATGTTCACAATGGCGTGAACCATTACCTATGCGAATTGCTAGGCATTCAAGATACACGCATTTTACAGCCCAAGTCTGATTTAATCTATAAGTTGGTGACTTTTGTTCCGAAGATGCATGTGAGCCAGGTTCAGTCTGCGCTTTTTGATGCTGGAGCAGGAAAAATTGGCGATTATTCTGAATGCAGTTTTTCTACAATGGGCGAAGGTACTTTTAAACCGGGTGAAGGAACAACTCCATTTGTAGGGAAAGTAAATGAGCGGCACCTTGAACACGAAGTGAGGTTAGAGGTGGTTTTTGAAGCATGGAAAAAAAATCAAATCCTAGATGCTTTGAATAATGCCCATCCTTATGAAGAGGTTGCAGTAGATGTTTTCGTCCTAGATCAGGAGCACAGTAAGATTGGAAGTGGAATGGTAGGTGAGCTTGAAAATGAAATGTCTCCCTTTGAGTTTTTTGACAAAGTCAAGGATATACTCGACGTCTCAATGGTAAAGCACACCAATTTTCTTACCTCAACAATTAAAAGGATAGCAGTTTGCGGAGGCTCTGGATTCTTTCTGTTAAATGCAGCGAAACGAAGTGGGGCAGATGTATTTATTACTTCAGATGTAAAATACCATGAATTCTTTGATGCAGAAAATGACATTGTGATAGCAGATATCGGACACTGGGAAAGTGAACATCGCACCATTGAGTGGATTCAGCGCATTCTGAATGAGAAATTTGCTACCTTTGCCGTTCATTTGAGCAAGACCAATACCAACCCGGTTAAATATTATTGATTATGGCGAAAAAAGCGGTTACTCCAGAAGATAAATTACGCGCTTTATATGCACTCCAAACGATTGATTCTAAGATTGATAAGATTCGTGTAATCAGAGGGGAGCTTCCTTTGGAAGTAGAAGACTTAGAAGATGAGATTGAAGGGTTGCGCACACGCGTTGGCAGACTGAATGATGAACTAGGAGAAATCGATAAGGCTATTTCTGACAAGAAAAACGCCATTGAGGAAAGTAAAGGACTCATCAAAAAGTACGAAGAGCAACAAAGCAATGTTAGAAACAACAGAGAGTTTGACTCTTTAAGTAAGGAGATTGAGTTCCAAGGTTTGGAAATGCAATTGAGCGAAAAGAAAATCAAGGAATTTGGAGCGCAGAAATCTGCAAAGCAAGAATTGATTGATGCAAGTCAAGGACGTCTTACTGATAGAGAAGAAGACCTTACGGCGAAGAAAGGTGAGCTTGATGAGATTGTGAATGAAACGAAACTTGAAGAACAAATTCTAGTTGAGAAGTCACTCATCATGAAAGACAAGATCGAAGAGCGTTTAGTGATTGCATATGACCGCATCAGGGGTGCAGCAAAAAACGGATTGGCTGTTGTGCCAATTGAGCGTGAAGCTTCTGCCGGTTCTTACATCAAGATTCCACCACAAAAGCAATTGGATGTTGCTGCTCGAAAGAAAATCATCGTTGATGAGCACAGCGGACGTATCCTTGTTGATAAGGAACTAGCTGATGAAGAGCGAGAGAAGATGGAAGCATTGATCGCGAAAGAATTAAAGAAATTGAAGAAATAAAAAAAAGGGGCAAACGCCCCTTTTTTTTATGCCCATTATTTTCTTTAGTAGCGCAAGCCAAAAGTGAATATGAATTCCCCTTTCTGTTGATCTAATTGCGCTGCTGAAATCACAGAAGGATCATAGAGGTAGTATTCATCTATGACATTACGCTGCTGGTAGGCTGCTTCGGCATAGAATTTCTTTCCTCTGTAGCCAATTCCCCCTGAATAGGTAATTGCATCTGAACTGAACGTTGTTGCCCCATCTGCATATGGGTTTTGTTGCAGGCCGTAACCTCCTCTGATTCTCAGTCTTGGAAGTAAACGCCATTCAGCACCAATGCGGACGTTATGCGTTGAGGTTAATACATTTCTGACCGTTGCGTTTTCAGCAGAAAAATCATATCCATCATTAACGAGGTTTGAGCCGCTGAGCTTTCCACGTCCATAGTCTATGAATTCATAATCAGCGCTAACGATTCCTCGTTTCCCTAAAATAAAGGCCGCTCCAGCAATGTATCTTCCCGCCGTTCGAATGTTGTAATCATATCCGCCCAGAGCCAGGTCATCATAAACACCGTCATCTTTAAAGTCAGAAGTCATGGCGGTTTCCCAGGTATCAGAGAGGCTTAAGGCAGTTGGGCTGTGCCATGCGACACTCACTCTCAACCATTCAGAGGCCCTATATATTGCGCCCAGTTTAATGTTGACTCCATTTCCACTCACATCAAGGACGTCAGTCATTGTGAAGCTGTTAAGCGGCAAAGTAGGGTCAAGGTTTGATTCCGTGTAACGCATGGTACGTTGATACTTGAGCGTAGAAAACCCAATGGTTGCACCAATGTAGAGTTCATTGTTGTAGTTAGCACCAAGTGTAAGGGCCGTTTCTCCAAAGTGTCCATTGGTTTCAATGTTCATATTTTGTGTAACCTGCCCCCCTGGAATTGCACTAATAAATTGGTCTGGAGTAGCACTGTTAAGTGTGTCTAAAAGAAAAGTGTTCCATGCTAATCCTGCTCCAAAGGGATAACTATCACCCAGTTCATCGAAATTGACTCCATTCGCTTGATTCAAAAAAACATTCAATAGAGAAGTATTTATTTCGTCCCCTTCAATGCTGATGCGCTGACCAAAGTTTCTGAACTTATTGTAAGCAACCCCTACATTCACAAACTCCCAGCCAGGCGCATTTGATTCATAAACGCCAACCACGCCAATGTTAGGCAGGTGAAAACGATTGTCAGTTGCATTTTCTCTATTGTTTTGATAGAGGCTTGATGTCTGAGTAGCGCTCACCGCGGTGGTAAGGCCAAAGTCACCTCTGCGATAAACGGCTATTCCAGCAGGGTTTTTGGAGATGGATGAAAGGTCTCCACCAATAGCGCTAAACGCGCCTCCCATTCCTGCATAACGCGCTGTTCCAATGGGTTCGTGAAAGCTATAACGAAGCACATCTGTTTCGTTTTGAGCAAGCACGGTGAATACTGACAGCGACATACCCGCTGCCAAAAGAATTGATTTAATCAATGTCATAGTGCTTACCTTTTACGTGTTGAACTTTTGCTTCCTGAGCTAGAACCTGAGCTTCTGCTAGGTGAAGACGGACGAGTTCTACTATTCCCGCTAGTTGGGCGAGATGGTCGTGAAGGTCTAGTTCCACTGTTACCGCTAGATGGCGATGAAGGTCTGGTTCCCCACTTGTTCCCACTGTTCCCACTATTCGGTCTAGTAGTAGTTTGATTTGAGGAGTTAGGTCTTGTCTGTGTGGTAGTGCCATAGCGTGATTCAGAAGCAGGACGCATAGGGCGCTTACTGTCTCTGCTCACTTGGCTTTCTTGGGTTAACCCTGGTCTTGTAGCCGTTTGCACTGGCTTTCGAACTACAACACTAGCAGGATTGTATACTGTGCCAGCGGTATAGTTGCTGTTTACAGAAGAATTAGATTGCAGGG
>JBLIGQ010000008.1:0-87659 GCA_047636995.1 Flavobacteriales bacterium
GAAAAATCTACTTATTCTCGTTTGCTTTTTGAGCGCTATAATGAGCGGTAATGCTCAAGGTGATAGCACGAATGTATTCATTTACGGCTGCACAGATTCGTTAGCAGTGAATTTCAATTGGCTGGCAAAAATCAATGATGGGTCTTGCATTTATGATTGGGGAGACAGTACCAAGTTTGTTTACGGCTGCACAGATTCGCTAGCAGTGAATTTCAATTGGCTGGCAGAGATCAATGATGGGTCTTGCATTTATGATTGGGGAGACAGTGCCAAGTTTGTATACGGCTGCACAGATTCGTTGGCGTTGAATTTCAATTGGCTGGCAGAGATCAATGATGGGTCCTGCATTTATGATTGGGGAGACAGTACCAAGTTTGTTTACGGCTGCACAGATTCGTTAGCAGTGAATTTCAATTGGCTGGCAGAGATCAATGATGGGTCTTGCATTTATGATTGGGGAGACAGCACCAAGTTTGTATACGGCTGCACAGATTCGTTGGCGTTGAATTTCAATTGGCTGGCAGAGATCAATGATGGGTCCTGCATTTATGACATGGGGATTGAAAATGGAGAGCTATTGGAGATGCTCATCGTTTATCCTGTTCCTTTCTCAACAACGCTCAATTTGACCTTCGAACGTGCCGTAAGCGATCAGTTGCTTATTTCGATCTACGACATTTCAGGGAGATTGGTTTATAATGATCAATGGACTTCAATGTCAGAGACTACTAAAACCATAGATGCAACCCACTTGAGGCAAGGAGTGTATGTACTTCAAGTGAGTGGAAGGTTTTTCCAGTTTTCTCAGCAGCTAATCAAGCAATAGGATTAGCGCGAAGTTTGAATAAATTAAGTATTAATGATCGACAGGTCGATTTTGAAAAAGGCATCAAAACAAAATCGCAAGGGGCAATACCTCTTGTACAATGCTTGTTATGGTGAGCTTTTTCAGATTACCTGCCGTTACTTTCAAAATGAAGAAGATAGAATGGCCGCATTAAACGCGGGCTTTCTGAAAATATTGGATGCTCTTCCTGAATTCTTGAAAGAAAATGAACATGAGCGTTTTTTATACTGGGCGAAGCGCATTGTGATTAATTCATGCATTGATGCTTATAGAAAAGACAAACGCATGCAAAAGGATACGAAACTTACTGATTGGCAAGAAGAACAACTTCCCGTTGATCAATTCGCACTGAATGAGGCTGAGTCTAGAATGAGCAAGGGAGATATTGAGCAATTGATTTTCAACCTGACGCCAATAAAGAGACAGGTATTTAACTTATACGCCATTGATGGATATAGCCACAAAGAGATAGCGGTTCAATTAAGCATTACAGAGGAAAATTCAAGGTACCATTTGTCGCAAGCCAGAAAAAGATTGCAAGACATGCTATTGAACGTCATTAACACGGAAAAAAGCTTTTTACTGTGAAAGAAAAGAATCCAATAGACGAGCTTTTCAAAAGGCGCTTAACAGAGGACAAACCAGCTTTCAACGAAGCGCATTGGGAAGCTATGGAGCAACTTCTGGGGCAGAAAAAGCGGAAATTCGGCTTTTGGTTCTGGCTGGTGCCTTTATTCTTCTTGCTAGGTGTAAGTGTTTTTGGTTTGAATGAATGGTTTGAACACAAGGAAGGAGAAGCGCGAATAATAGATCCACTTTCGGAAGTTCAAGAAGCCTCTGAAGGGAGCTTGGACAAATCAACTCCAAGTTTCAACGCAAGTGATTCTAGTTCAACACTCTTAACATCGGTTTCGAACAAAATAAAGCGCGGGGAGATAGAGAAACTTCAGAGTGAGGGAGCTGATAATCAGCAGGGTATATGCGATTTTGAAACAGATGGGCAAGCAGTAAAAGCAGGAGCATTTGATGCTTCAGAAGAGACAAATAAGAACCAAGGAGTCTCAGTAAAAAGTGGGAGAGCCAGCAAAACATACAATGGTTCTTCTCAATACTCAGGAAAGAAAAATGTTAGCGAGTTGCAACCCAAAGTAAAGGAAGGTGATGCAAGTGGAGATATAATAGCCAATGTTCAGTCAGGATTGCCTGGTTTCAAACTTGCAGAAGAGCGTGGCAACAAAGCATTCAATGCATCTGTTTTCATGCCCTTTTTAAATCCAAAAATGTTTGAGATTAAAAGGCCAGCTAGTTTGAAGGGAAGTCTGATCTCAATAGATAAATTTAAACCACGACATTGGAAATTGAGTGCTTTTTCAAATTTCGGAAAGTATAAAATCAAAGAGTCTTTGGCATCATCATCAGATCTTTCAATTTCGAGCGAATATGCTGAGCCTGTTCCGTTGTTAAGTCAAACAGTTGGCGTTCGTCTAGACTACATCAAACGCGGGTGGGTGTTTAGTTCTGGTTTCAGCTATACAACCATTAATGAAGAGGTTGATTTTGGTGTGTTAGACTCAGCCTTAGTTGATTTCGAATACTTCGAATACCAAGTAATTGATTCAATAAATGATATTATAGTAGAAGTCATTGACTCAGTCTTTGTAGAGGAAGAATGGCAGCTAGATACCATTTATGTAACCGTTCAGGATACTTCATATATTTGGCTAACTGATAGCTTGGGGATTTACAGTGCCAATGATGCTCTTTTAGAAGAGCGTCCTTATAAGCAGCAAGCCTCATATGTTGAATTGCCGCTTTTAATTGGGAGACAATTACCTGTTGGGGCCAGAGGGACATTCACCCTGCGAACAGGTCCGGTAATAGGATTCAGAACTATTGTTCAAGGTTATTACTTTGCTTCGCCGAATTCTGACAGTCCGGTTATGCTCTCAAACAGAAGGGATGTCAGCAAGTCAGTGGTGCTAAATTGGCAATTAGAATTTGAGTATGCCTATCAGTTTTCTCCTAGGATGTCTATGGGGGTTTTAGTCGGAGACCGACGTTCTCTTACTTCCTATTTTAAAAATGGAGGAGCTAAACAAGGTTACAAGGGTCAATTTATTGGTTTGTCATTCGGATATCTACTTTAGAGTCAAGTTTGAATTTAGCATTGATTCTTTTCGGAGTTCAGCTCTTTTTGAATTAGACCAAGTGAGCATGTCAGGCGAATGGTTGATTTTTATCTAAAAGAAAAACAATTCTATGCATCATTTTTGTTGGTTTCTGCATAGCGAAGCAGATGGGTTGGAGCTGATCTCATTGCTTAAATTGATTTTAAAACAAAGTTGATAGAAGGGAGCGTTTTTTTAGTCAGCTCTGCTGGTATGGTTTGTGAAAAGCGAGGTGATGCAGTGATGTTTGTCTTGCTTGTGCGCCAGCTGAAAACCGGAAGGCCATTGTGTAACAATTCACGAGTATAGTCGTAAGTGTAGATGTTGAGGATTGAGATGTCATAACGTATGGGCTCAAGTCCTCAGCAATAAATGGATTAAAAAAAGTTGACGCGAAACGATTATAGAATGAAAGATGAACGTCTTTCTGTGTATGCATTGTTCGAAGAGAATCGTGATGCCAGATTGGTGTTTACTTATCGGGGTCCCTTTCAGGACAGCTTGACCGAGCGTATCATTGGTATCAGTGAAAACACGCTTGAGAATCAGGGTGAAATGGCACGGGCTAATCGGAAGGTTTCATTTTTGATTGTTGAATGTTTCCAGAACATGTTGAAGCATGGTGAAAGCATGATTAACCTTGATGGGAGCCTTGGCGACCGTGGTTTGTTTGGCTTCCATTCGTTTGACTCAACGTTCTACATCAACTCCATCAACCCTATTTCGCTTGCTGAAAAGGCAAGAATCAGAAGGTTAGTTGATCACGTGAATACACTGTCACGAGAAGAATTGAAAGAGTTGTATAAAGAACAAATTCAGACGAATTGCCTCAGTGACAAAGGAGGCGCAGGACTTGGGTTGATAGAGTTAGCGAGAAAGTCAGGGCAGCCAATTCGGTACCGTTTTGACGACATCAATGAAAAACAATCTCTTTTTAGTAATCAAGTTCTCTTTAAGAAAGATATTAATGAGGAAGAGAAGAATTTCGTTTCAAAAACGAGAGGTTCATATGACCAGATGTTGAAAGACGGAAACTTAATGTTTTATAAGGGTGACCTTTCTCAAAAGTCAATTCTCCCGTTGCTGAACATTGTAGAATTAAATGTTTCTCTGAGTCCGCAGCAACGGACAATGAAAAAAGTAGGGCACATTCTGATTGAAATGCTTCAAAACATTTCAAGGCACACACCAGAGGTTGACCAACGAAGAGAAGGTGTTTTTTTAATTGGCATTTCGCCCTTTGGCATAAGGATTCAATCAGGAAATGTAATTTCCAATTCCGTTATTCCAATTTTAAAAGAAAGGCTTGATGAAATCACAGGTAAATCTCCTGAGGAACTTAAAAATTTGCATCGATTAAAATTTAAAGAAAGTATCCATATGAAAGATAAGAATAGCTCAGGACTTGGCTTAATTCAAGTTGCTAAGGCTTGCAATGGTAGATTCATTTATAATTTCAAGGACCTAGGAAAAGGTGAAAGTTTTTTTTCATTCGGGGTTGTTGTTTAATTACATTTGAGTGATGCGAAAAATCAATCTAAAATCAACTGAAGATACTCCTCATGTAGAGTACCATGATGGAGAGAATATTCTGCGCATTTCCGGACGGTCTTTGCCAGAGGATGCTTGGGCTTTTTATGAGCCAGTTATTGAGTGGGCTTCTGTTTATTCTCCTGCATCAGCATCATCAGCATTGGTTATAGAATTGTTTTTGGAGTATTTTAACTCTTCAAGTGGCAGATACATACTTGAGTTACTTTCAACTTTAGAAAAGAAGGGCATAGACAACGTGAAAGTAGTTTGGTGCGCAGAGAAAGACGATGAATTGATGGTTGAAAAAGGAGAAGAGTTTAGTTCTCTTGTTGACCTCCCTTTTGAGATTAAAGTAGCTTAAGAAGTTTTTGCTTTTTTTGAATTTACACTAGATGCCCAGTTCATGGGTTTTTTTTATGCCTTTTTTTTATGACATCTTTTCAAATGTTCTTCACCGCTTAAGGAGTTAGACTGTTCTTTAAGCCTAAATCAGGAAGCAAAATGGACGAACATTTATACTAGCTCGAGTGCACTAAATCAGTAGAAGAAGGCCTTTCTAATCGGATTGAATAGAAGGCAAAACGCTCATTTCTCAGTCTATGAAATAGACGTTTCGGCGAGTGTTTACGCGCCACTTTTAGTTGGAAGAAAAAGTGGTGAATTGCTTATTTGAATGGAATGCTAATTCGAAAAGGGAATTGCTTTAAAGGCGGGCACCAATGATTAAGATGTCATCAACCTGATTGTTCTCACCTCGCCATTTTGTAAGGGCTTTGTCGAAGGCTGATTTTGCATGATTCATGTTTCGCGCGCTTACGCTAATAAGGAGCTCTTTGAAGCGCGCCTTATTTAGCTTCTTGTTGTTTTCGCCTCCAAACTGATCCATAAATCCATCAGTATACATGAAGAGAAAACTTCCTGGCGAGAAGTCAATCTCTCGGGTAGAGAAGCCAGAGGACTTTTGATGCAGGTTATCAAAGAAAGAACCACCTATTGAAAGGTTGTCTACTTTGTGTTCTTGCGCTGCTCCGTTTTGAATCACTGTGATCGGATTTCGGGCTCCAGCATACCTGATCTTCTTCGAGGTATTATCAATTACGCAGAGGCTCATATCCATTCCGTCATGTGTTGTTTTCTTTTGAACATGGTGGTTTAGGCTATTTAAAATCTCTTCGTGCACCTTATTCAAAATAGTTCCGGGATCTCTATACCCAAGCTCGTTCACAACCTTATTGAGTTTTGCATTTGCAATGAGCGACATAAATGCGCCGGGGACACCATGTCCCGTGCAGTCAACTGTAGCAATCATAATTTGGTCATCCACTTGATCGAACCAATAGAAATCGCCACTTACAATGTCTTTTGGTCTGAGGTAGATGAAAGATTCAGGTAGATGCTGTTGAATGCTTTCCTCAGGGAGGAGAATGGAACTTTGAATTTTCTTTGCATAATTGATGCTGCTGATGATCTTTTGGCGCTGCTCAGTAATCTCTTCATTTTGGTTGTTGAGGATTCGATTTGTTTTTCGATTTCGAATTAAGCCAAAAGAAACAACTCCAAGAATGAGCACAATAAAGAACGTCACAATGAACCAAACACGGGTTTTGAAATCGCTTTCGGCTCTTTGAGCTGTTAATAGAGCTTCTTTTTCAGCAAGTTCTTTTTCGCGTTTTTCAGATTCATAGCGAGCGTTGAGTTCGCTTACACGGTTGAAATTATTGGCGCTATCTAAACTGTCTTTCAACGCGATGTAATTCGATTGTGTTAAGAAGGCCAGTTCATGCTTATTTTGGTTGTCGTATACTTTGCTTCGTAATTCTAAAGAGCTTAGGAGCTCTTCAGACATTTGATTTGCAAGGGCAGATTTCTCTACTTCGTTTAAGAGCAATAAACTCCTGGGGAACTCGCCTAATTGATTGTAAGTTTCGGCAAGGCCAAGCAAGACATTCAAGAGCTGTTGTTCGTCTTCGTCTTCACTGAATTTGATGCGAGCCTGCGCAAAGTGTTCTTCAGCTTGAGCGAACATTTTTTTCTGCAAGAAGTACTCTCCCAGCAGTCCTTCTGAAGTGATTATTTCACCGTGTTCTTCTTGAAACGAGATGACAGAGTCAATATAGAGTTTGCCCAGTTTAAGGTCTTCAATTTCGAGGTATTCACTAGCAATGTTGTGTAGATTTAATGCAGCACCTTCGAAATCTGGTATTATGAGGTTTCTTTCATAAGATTCCTGGTAATGCTTAATGGACTCAGAGTGGTTTTCAAGCAAGCCATACATCACGCCAATGTTGTTAAGTATACTCGTAACGCCCTTGTCATCACCTACCGCTTCAAACCACTTTAGCGCTTCTTGGAAATTTTCAATAGCTGTAATGTGTTGGGCACGAAGAGCTGAAATAATACCAAGATGATTGTAGGCCTCAGCAGCTGAGGTGCTGTCTGTAAGTGCAAGTGCTTGGTCTTTTGAATCAGTGGCGTATTTTAAAGCCCTGCTTGGGTCTGAGAAGAGAAGTTCTGAAGAAATTTCAATCCTTATGCGCAGGCAAGTGGTGTCTGCATCACAATTTGCTAGCTCATTGACAAGGCTGTCTAATTGAGCGGAAAGAGTTGAATGAGCACCTAAAATCGCAAAGAGCGAAAACAGTGTTACGTAAAGTCCTGACTTCAGGGCGGACATACTTTATTGATTGGTTTGCTTATTTTACGAGCCGAATTACTAAAAGTTGCAGCAGATTGCTGTCGATTTCATTTGGAATAGAAAAATTTGTCTTATATTTGCAGCCCGTTTTCGGGGAAAAAGAAGACTACAATGGCACAGCACAAATCAGCTCTAAAGAGAATTCGATCAAACGAGACTAAGCGTCTTGCAAATCGTTACGTACACAAAACAACTCGTAACTTTGTTCGCATTTTACGTATTACGACAGACAAGAAGGAAGCTTCTGAGATGTTGCCGAAAGTATGTTCAATGTTGGACAAACTTGCGAAACGTAACATCATCCATAAAAATAAAGCGGCCAACCTCAAATCAAGCCTTACAGTTCACGTGAACAAACTTTAAGTTCACGATAACACTTTATAATATTGGCCTCCCGAGTGGAGGCCTTTTTTTTTGCCCCCACTTGGCCTAAACTCAAATTTATGCCTTATTCAGATGTGAGGGCGTTGCCGATTTCTTTATGGAAGGAATGCGACAGGCCAAGAGAGAAATTATTACACCAAGGAGCTTCTTCGCTTAATGAAGCAGAGCTTCTGGCCATATTAATTGGCAGCGGAATGCGTGGTAAAAGTGCAGTGCAACTTGCGCAATCTGTGTTAGATCTAGCACGGAATGACCTAAACGAACTAGCCAAACTCAAGCCACATTTTATTACCCAAGTAAAGGGAATTGGCGAAGCAAAGGCCATCCAGATTGCTGCTGCAGTGGAGCTTGGAAGAAGGCGGGATTCCGTTGATATAACGAAGAAACCTGCCATACGGTCTTCAAAAGATGCGTTTGCCATACTTCATGCTGACTTGAGAGATTTATCACATGAAGAGTTCTGGGTATTGACTCTAAATAGAGCAAACCGTGTAATGAACAAAGTAATGGTTTCAAAAGGAGGCTTGGCGGGCACGGTGGCTGATGCAAAGATTATTTTTCAGGAAGCGCTGTTAGGCAGGGCTGCGGCCATTATTATTGCACATAACCATCCAAGTGGGAATCTAAATCCGAGCCAAGCTGACAGAGAAATCACCAAAAAATTGAAGAACGCTGGTGATTTTTTAGATTTGCCCGTACTTGATCACCTCATTATCAGCGAAGGGGGGTACTTTAGCTTTGCCGATGAAGGATTAATCTGATATGAAAAACATACTTACAGTAATTGGAGCGCGCCCGCAGATTATTAAAGCGGCGGCAGTCTCGAGAGCCATTCGAACGAAGTTTGCAGAAAGTTTGAACGAAGTCATCCTGCACACAGGGCAGCATTATGATGATAAAATGTCAGACATTTTTTTCACTGAACTTGCTATTCCGAGGCCAAATCATCAATTAGATGTGGGGTCTGGGAGTCATGGCGAACAAACGGCCAAGATGCTTTCAGGCATTGAAAAGGTGCTTAAAACTGACAAAATTGATGCTTTGTTGGTCTATGGCGACACCAATTCAACCCTAGCAGGTGCGCTTGCGGCAGCGAAGATGCACATTCCTGTGATTCATGTTGAAGCGGGGCTGCGGTCATTCAACAAAGGAATGCCTGAAGAAATCAATCGCATTACTTGCGACCACTGTTCCACCTTGCTTTTTAGTCCAACTAAAACAGGAATTGATAACCTGAAAAATGAAGGATTTGAAATGGGCCCTCATGATCATTATACCATTGATCGGCCAGGTGTATTCCATTGCGGTGATGTGATGTATGACAATTCGATTTTCTTTTCAGACCTTGCTTCATCAAGCATTGATCGCTCTAAATTTGAGATCGCAGATGGCGAATTCGCTTTGGTGACAATCCATCGTCCCTATAATACAGATGATATAGAACGATTAAATGCGTTATTGGAAGACCTCGCTTGGATGAGCGAATCACATAACATCCAATTGGTAATGCCTTTGCACCCTCGAACAAAGCACATGTTGGAAGAGAAAAGCAGTGAAAAATTTAAGCAATTTTCCGCCAATCCGAACATCCACGTTATTGAGCCCGTTTCTTTTTTAGAAATGATTTTCCTTGAGAAGAATTGCCGGTTGGTTGTAACAGATTCAGGTGGCGTTCAGAAAGAGGCGTATTTCTTTCAAAAACCAAGTGTGGTGATTCGAACAGAAACTGAGTGGACAGAATTAATAGCCCATGGAAGTGCGCGCTTGTCTTTTGAGACAGGAGCTGCCATGCGCGAGAAATTTAGTGCGGCATTGTCTGAAGAACAGCGTGAATTTCCACTTCTTTTTGGCGATGGAAGAGCATCAGAGTTCATTTGTGAAATGATACAGGAAAACGTTTAAATGGTATTGATCTTTTCAGCATATCCGGGCAATAGATTGCGCTATACACTTCGTTTTTTATTCGAAGCAGTGGTTGGTGTGAAATGGGAATTAACCAAAGACAAGGAGGTATTTGAAGCCTATAAAGGTCCTAAAATCAATTATTCGGCCATTCAAGAATTGTCAGGGCTGCGCATTCATCCGTCGGGGCTTCTTCGTCAAAAAGGCATCAAAGAAGTGGGCGTAACAGCTGCTACTTGGGACGAATTGCCGGCTATTATGCCTACAAAGGGAGACCTTTCTTTTGATCTTTTTGGAGCTTCTTTTTACTTGCTTTCAAGATATGAAGAGTATCAGCCGCATCGTTCAGATCATTATGGCCGCTTTTTGGCAGAAGAGTCGGTGGCCTTTCAGCATGGCTTTTTGGGTCGTCCAATGATTGATGAATGGATGATGAAATTGAAGAAGGAGTGGTTGAGTCAATTTGAGATCGAAATTCGGGAACGAAAATATACCTTCACCGCTACAATTGATGTAGACAGCGCTTATGCCTACAAGCACAAGGGCTTAATGCGCACGTTAGGCGGAATGGCGAAAGATATTGTTGGAGGTGAATTTAGGAATTTGAAAGAACGATTGCTCTGTGTTTTTACAAATAAGCATGATCCCTTTGACACGTATGATGAACTTCATGCCCATCATCAGAAATTTGGAACCAAAGCTATTTTCTTTTTTTTACTGGCTGATTACGGACTGAATGACAAAGGGGTTTCATACAAAAGCAAGCCACTTCAGCAGTTAATTCGAAGATTAGGGGATTACTATCGAATAGGGATTCACCCTGGTTTTCAAAGTAATTCAGACCCGAATAGGTTAAAAGAGGAAACGGAAAGATTGGCGGGTATTATGCGGAAAGAGGTCTTGTTGAGTAGACAACATTTTCTGATCCTGAACTTTCCTGAAACCTACAGAAGGCTGATTGACGAAGGAGTTCGAGAAGACCATACAATGGGGTATGCATCACAGACTGGATTCAGAGCAAGTACTTGCACGCCTTTTAATTTCTTTGATATTGAAAGAGATTTAGAAACGAAATTATTGATTCATCCTTTCGCTGCTATGGACGCCACATTGAGCAGATACCTTGCTTTAACTCCAGAGAAAGGCCAAGAGCAGATTGGTCTGTTAGCAGATCAGGTTCGAAATGTTAATGGACAAATGGTCATTCTTTGGCACAATGAATCATTAAGTGAGAAATGGGAATGGATAGGCTGGCGGAAAGTTTACCTGAGGGCCATAGAGCAGTGCGCTGAATAGACTAAAGGAGAGTTGATTATCAAAACATCTGATGCGAGGGTTTTTTACCTCTGTTCTTGTCTTCATTCTATGTAACTTTCGTTTGTAAATATTGGTGCAATGGTAAAAGAAATTGGGAAAGAAAATTCAGTCTTAAATCGGTTTATTTCTGAAATCAGAAGTGAGCAAATCCAAAAAGATCGAATGCGTTTTAGAAAAAATTTGGAACGCATTGGAGAAATAATGGCGTACGAGATAAGCAAGGAATTGGCTTATGAAACCAAAGAAATTGTAACCCCATTGGGTGAGCTAGATATGAGTCTGATGTCTGAAGAGCCTCTTATAGCCACTATTTTGCGTGCTGGGCTTCCGTTTCATCAAGGATTTCTCAACTACTTTGATGAAGCTGATAACGGCTTCGTTTCTGCCTACAGAAGGTATCATAAAGGAGGCGAATTCGAAATAGAAGTAGAGTATGTCTCTTGTCCTTCAATCGAAGGACGAACGATCATTATTGCGGATCCGATGATTGCTACTGGAGCAAGTATAGAATGCGTTTACAAGGCATTACGTTCTAGAGGAAATCCGAAACATGTGCACATCGCATCTGTAATAGCAAGTGTGCAAGGGATTGATCATTTGCGATCTCATTTACCAAATAATGTGACGTTTTGGTCAGGGGCAGTGGACAAAGAGTTGACTGCGCAAGCATTCATTGTTCCTGGTTTAGGTGATGCTGGAGATCTGGCATTTGGGAGAAAGGACGCCTAAATGGAATTCCTTTTTGAGCTTTTAGGATGGTGGTTACTTGCCATTGTTAAGTTTCTAGCCCTACCTTGGTTCATGATTTTGGGCGCCGGAAAAGGGTTCATTGAAACCGTGCTAATAGCTACTTCAGGCGCTGCAATTGGAGTTTACTTGGTCTCCTTCTTTGGTGATAAGCTGTTTCATTACCTCTCAAACCGAGCCTTAAGAAGAGGAGCAAGGGTCTTTACCAAAAGCCGACGAAAATTGGTTCGAATCAAAACGAAGTATGGTTTAATGGGACTTATGATGCTAGGTGGATTGATCTCTGTTCCCATTACAGCTCTCCTTGCCACGAAGTACTTCCATCACGAAAGGCATTATAGGTTAAAAGTGGTTTTTGGTTTTTTTATCTGGGCATTGCTCCTTTCCTCCTTAGCAGAATTCATTAAATTAATAACGAATGGATAAGCGTGTTCATCTTTTTTTTGATCTGGATCACACCTTGTGGGATTTTGAAGTGAACTCTAGACTTGCTCTTCGTGAGCTGTTTGAGGTATTTAAAATGGAAAGTCTTGGTGTTCCTTCTTTTGAGGCATTTCTAAAAGTATACGAGTTCGAAAACGAAAAGGCCTGGGCACTCTACCGTGAGGGAAAAATGAAAAAAGAGGTCTTACGAACCATTCGCTTTAAGAAAGCACTCGAAGTATTCAATGCGTCAGATTCAGCACTTGAAGGCAAACTAGCCAGTGCTTATCTTACTATTTCGCCCTATAAGACGGCTCTGATTCCGGGAACAATTGACTTGCTTGAATACCTCAAAGCCAAGGAGTATCCAATGCATATTTTGACCAATGGCTTTGAAGAAGTACAAGGCATTAAAATGGAGCATTCTGGTCTGAGTCCATACTTCGACCATGTGATCACAAGTGAGTTTATTGGCGTCCAGAAACCTGATCCAAAAGCTTTTTTAGGAAGTGCTAAACACGTGGGGGCACATCTTGAAACGTCTTATATGATTGGTGATAATCTCATTGCTGATGTGCTGGGAGCCAAGAAAGTAGGTATGAATGAAGTGTATTTCAACCCCATGGCAGATGAGCATGATCACGAGTTAAAGTACGAAATCACATCACTACTTGAGCTGAAGTCTATTCTGTGACCTCATCTTAATTCGTACCTTTGCGCAAAATCAATGTTATGGAAGAGAACACGAATAAAGGCAAGCTCAATATTGAGTTGACAGAAGAATCAGCGCAGGGGACTTACTCAAATCTTGCAATTATTACACATTCACCAGCGGAGTTTGTAATTGACTTTATTCGCGTGATGCCAGGTGTGCCAAAAGCAAAAGTGAAATCTAGAATCATAGTGACCCCTCAGCATGCAAAGCGATTAATGAAAGCAATGCAGGAGAACATTCGTAAATATGAGGCACAGCACGGACCTATTTCTGATGTAAAAGGACCAGAACATACCGTTCCAATGAACTTTGGCGGACCTCAAGGCCAAGCCTAATACTTTTCTTGATTAGCGTAATACTGCGCGGTCACCTAGGATGATGCCGTGAACAATGCCCGTCAGCTTGAGCTTTTCGTAAGGGTTATTCCATGCGAGGCTCATGAGTGACGCCTTGTCTACCGTATATTCTGAATGTGGGTCAAACAATGTCAGGTCAGCCTCTGCGCCTTCTTCAATGTGCTGTTCACGCAGGTTGAATACTTCCCTTGGCCCTGTTGTGAGCTTTGAGATTAACAAGTCAAGTTCTAGATGATTAAGTGCAGCAGAAAAGGTTTGTTCGATTGCTCCAATTCCAAAATTGGCTAATTCAAACTCGAGTTTTTTATGCTCTACATCTTCGGGTTTGTGATCTGAGCATACCACATCGATAGTGCCGTCTTGAAGTCCTTTGATCAGCGCTTTTCTATCTTCTTCAGCGCGAATTGGAGGGTGTACCTTCAGGTTTGCATCAAAGTTAGATAGGCTTTCGTCATTGAAGAATAAGTGATGTGCTGAAACTCCGCACGTAATATTTAACCCTTCTTTTTTGGCCTCCTTAATGATTCGAACTGATTCAGCACAAGAAATCAACATCACATGAAGTCTGCCTCCCGTGTAACGTAATAGAGCGATGTCGCGGTTCAGTCGAATGGTTTCAACCATTTCTGGAATCCCTTTCAAACCATTCATGGTGCTGGTTACACCTTCATGCATCACTCCGTTGTTAGAGATGCTCTCTTCTTGGGGCAAGCTGCACACAACCCCTCCGAAGGTTCTACTGTACTCTAAAGCGCGGCGCATGAGTTCTCCTTTCGCAACAGGACCATCTTCTGTAAAGGCAATGGCGCCTGATTTATGCATATCGAAGAGCTCAGCCAATTGTTTGCCTTCGCTTCCCTTTGAAATGTTTCCAGTAGGAAGTGCTCGAACCACGTGATCATCTGATCTGCGCAGCAAGTATTCTACTTGTCCTTTGTTGTCAATAACCGGATTTGTACCTGGCATCAAAACGACGTGCGTAAAACCGCCACTTGCCGCAGCATCAAGTCCGTTGATGAGGCCCTCTTTGTCCTCATCACCAGGGTCTCTGAAATTCGCTTTCGCATCAATCCAACCGGGAGATAAATGCAGGTTTTTCAGAACAATTGATTCCGCATTTTCATCTTGAATAGAAGTCTTGATTGATGTTATAACACCATCTTCAATGAGAAGATCTCTTTTTCTTCCATGATGTTTACCTCCTGGGTCAACAATTTGAGCAGATTTGATCAACCAACGCATCAGGGTTTCCAAAATTTAATGAGTAACAATTCAAGCACTAACATGGCAAGGGCGAGCCAAATGAAATCTGTCCACAAGGTTCTTCCTTGGTCCAGTTGATCAACAACATTTGAGACTGTTTGAAGATCTGTTTCGAGCACTGTACTTTGATTCCAACCGGCAAGTGCTAATTGTTCTTCCCATGTTGTTTTGCTCCAAGCAGTTAATTGGGATTCTTCACGCGGATAATTTAATCCAACTGAAAGTACAGCAGTGTCACCGAGAGCTAAAGTGAAGTTGCCTGCAGAGATGCCTTCGGAAGCAACAAAGATTTCAACCTTGTTTCGCACGTTGCGGTAGCGTGGAATGAACTCATTGCCTTCTTTTTGAATAAGTTTGAAAGTGGCATCTCCTTCTACAGGAATGCGATTGAGTTCAATCACGTTTTCACCGCCAATGGTATAGTCCATTCGGTCTGCTGTGTGACTGAACTCTGCTACACGAAGCACAGTTGGAACAAAGATGGCATGTTGTGAGAAGTTACTTTGCGCAGAGGCAAGGGAAACAGCACTCACATATAACTGTCCGCTCCCTGAAGGAACTCCAAAGAAGAAAGGATTGCCGTCTTGAAGCGCAAGCAATACATTTTCGTTCGAACGTGTATTCTGTGAAAAGCTTAAGAATTGGCTTACGACGGGTAAGTCTATGTTATCAGGAATGCGGTCGAAAACACCTTCATAAATGTAGTTTTCTAAATCAATGAAAGAGACTTTGGTGCTGGCAGCGCGCTTTCCTGTGATTAGAGGCGCATCAAGTGAAAGCAGAAGCTCATTGTAGCTTTCTACATCTGTTGACTCATTTGGGAAAAGCATTACCGTTCCACCATCTGTTGTGAATTGGTTGATTTCTCGAATCAATCCGCTAGAGAAATTTTGCAGTTGGTCAAGAATGACTAAATCAAAGGCATTGATGCCACTGTAGTCAATGTTCTGAGCGCTCGTCTCGGTCAAGGAATAATAAGGGTCATTTCCAAAGATAGACTTGAAAGCAGAGTTGCCAGCGCTTCCTTTTACTTGCAAAACCGAAATTTGACTAGCAACATTAAATCCAAAGAAATAATCATCATCGTACACTACAGGATGGTCTTCTATTTTAACAACGCATTGCTTCAATCCAGGAGCAGAAGAAGTGAAGAACAGTGCGGTGTCTGTTGAAAGTCCCGGGACTAAGTTGAAGCTACCAATGGCCTTTTGCTGACCATTGATTATTAACGTCATAGGAACATTTTCAAGCGCTTCGCTTGCGTTATGCTTAATGCGCACATTCAATCTTTCTGGCTGATTAAGAAGCCTTACCGGAGTTTCAAACCAAATACTGTCTATGAAAATATTGGCTGACCTTGAGGCCAAATCAGGCAAGAAACGCACGCTGATTGAACTGTCAGGAACAAAGCCATTAAGTCTATGTGTGCTGCTTTGAAGATCTGAGAACACATAGGCACTCAAGGTTCCTTCTGTGCTTGATAAAAGTAAATCTTGTTGACGTTCTACTACCTCACAAATGTTTTTCGTGAAGGGCGAAACATCAATTTCTTGAATCATTTCAAGCACATCATCTTGACTATGAAAACGTTGATGCCTGCCTTCGAAATCATTTGTGAGTAACTGAAATTTGTCTGTTGCTTGATAAGCTGAAACAACTTCTGTTGCCTTCTCTTTGGCTAAATCTAATAGCCTACCTTCACCACTGACCGCGTCCATGGAGAATGAATTGTCAATGTAAAAGGACACATTGCGCGAAGTTCCAGCTACTGATTGTTGGTTAAGCGGGATGTAAGGTTGAGCAAAGGCCAATACAATGAATAAAATCGCCAGCAACCTTGATGCGAGTATCAGCAGGTGTTTGAGCTTAGATTTTGATTTCGTTTCTTGTTTAACCTCTCGCAGAAAAGCGACATTAGAGAATGAAACCCTTTTGAATTTTCGGAAATTGAAAAGGTGGACAAGGATTGGGATAGCCAATGCCAGTAGTGCCCAAAGTATTTCTGGATGTGCGAATTTCATTGAGTGCCAAAGTTAGCGCATTTTTACGTCTAGCAAAGAGAAACAGAAGTAAGTGAAAAGTCTTTTAACAACAACCACATTTTCATCACGTCAGAAACTCAAAGATTTCCTTGATGAAAAGGCAGATCATTACAATCAACCAGCGTTTCTGAAAGAAGATCCGGTGCAAATACCTCATTCGCTTAAGCGGAAAGAAGACAAAGAGATAGCGGGTTTTTTGGCGGCAACGATTGCATGGGGACAACGGCCTACGATTATAAGAAATGCATACTCTATTCTTGAGCGCATGGACGGTGCGCCCCATGATTTTGTTTGCAATGCGCAAGCTGAAGACTTGAAAAGACTGGAAGGTTTTGTGCACAGAACCTTCAATGATTCTGACCTTCTTTATTTTATCGAAGCCTTGAGAAATATTTATTCTTCGCATGGAGGATTGGAACAGGTATTTACTGCAGCATTTAATTCTGACGCAGATGCAAGCGATGCAATTGCATGTTTTCGAAGTGTCTTCTTTGAGTTAGATCACCTTCCACGCACGCAAAAGCACATTGCGAATCCTCAAAAGGGTTCTTCAGCTAAGCGGATAAACATGTACCTCAGGTGGATGGTTAGACAAGATACAAAAGGCGTTGATTTGGGACTTTGGAAAGGGATTTCGCCTAGCAAGCTATACCTGCCTTTAGACACTCATACAGGGAATATTGCTAGACAACTGGGTTTGTTAGAGCGCAAACAGAATGATTGGAAGGCTGTGGCGGAAGTCACTTCGAATTTGTCAAAATTAGATCCGAAAGATCCCGTGAAATATGATTATGCGCTTTTCGGATTAGGAGTATATGAAACCGTTTAAAGGTCATGGAAAGAAGGGTAATTGAAACAGGTGATGGCTCCTATACTTTGGAGTTAGAAGGAATTGAAGAAACATATCATTCAAGGCATGGAGCAGTTCAAGAATCACGTTACGTGTTTATTCTGAAAGGATTAACTGAGATGCTGCAGGCAAAAGACACGATCAATGTTTTAGAAGTTGGGTTCGGTACAGGTTTGAATGCCCTGCTGACACGCGAAGCAATTAATGGTGTAGACGTGAAAGTGAACTACCACGCGTTAGAAACCACGCCGCTTGAATTGGAGGAACTGAGTCTCTTGGGGTATGTCAAAGGTGTGCCTGATTTCGAGGCGTTTTATCAACAAATGCATGAGGCGTTGTGGGATGAATCAGTTGTGTTAGACGAACAGTTTGCCATCACAAAATTGAAATGTTCATTGGAAGAATTTGAGTCATCGGTTCATTTTGACCTAATCTATTTTGATGCTTTTGGTCCGCGAACTCAACCCCATTTATGGTCGCTAGATTTATTTAAAAAGCTGGCTCAAATGACAAACAGCGAGGGTGTTTTTGTTACCTATTGTGCCAAGGGGCAGGTGCGAAGAGATTTAATAGAAGCCGGGTTTGAAATGGAGCGCTTGAGCGGCCCTCCTGGGAAAAGACACATGCTAAGAGGAGTAAAGCCATGAAAATGAACAGGTTCAATGTGCGCGGATACATGCTTGTAATACAGGAAGGTTGCCTGCTGCTGAGTGATGAGGTTTTGCAAGGCGACTATGCTACCAAATTTCCGGGTGGAGGATTGGAGTATGGCGAAGGGCTGATCGAATGTATCCTTCGCGAAGCACAAGAAGAACTAGGACAGGAGGTTGAAATTTTAAATCATTTTTACACAACAGACTTTTGCCAGCCAAGTGTTTTTCGTCCTGAAGACCAAATGATTTCAGTTTATTATACAGCGAAATTGAAATCCGAACAAACTTTTCATACGAGCGAAAAACCATTCGATTTCGTTCGGTTTGAAGAGCGTGAAGAAGCTTTTAGGTGGAAAAAAATCAACGATTTACTGCCTTCAGAAATGACCTTTCCGATTGATCAGGTTGTGGTTAGAATGCTTCGCGAAACACACCTCAAGTAACTGGACCAAGGCGCTTCATAACCATGTCAGATATTTTAGAAGTAAGGTGCATTGGAGATTGGGTCCGCCAAGCGAGGTCATCTAACTTCCCGCCCAAAACGAAGTAGCTATCAACGTTTGCATCTTTGAGGTCATCTAGCACGTGGGGGAGGAAATTCACAAGGGCAATCCACCCGTCTTCATCATCTACTTCTTCAAACCATTCTTCATAGTAACAGTCATCAGAACTATGAAAATTGAGTACATTTTCACCAATCAGGATGAATTTCACAATGCCATGTAGCATCATGTGTTCAATGATTTCGCGCTTGAAAATCATGACATCATTGTGAAGACAATCATTCCACTCACCTAAAAGCTCAATCACAGCAACGCGATCAGAGTAGTCAACGAAAATCACCTTCGCAAAAAGGGTAGAAGAACCAATGTTATCCCACTGCGGGTGGATGTAATGATCGTAGACCTTTTCGTGGTATTGAAACTCATTGTATTCTCTTTCGAAGAATGGCGAAAGGGGATCTTCACTAGCAACGTAAAAATTCCTCCAATTGTAAAATGGCTCAAGCGTATGCACTATACTTTTATTTATTGAGGTGAGCGTCTATTGCTAATCGCACACTTCCGTGGATTTCTAATAATTTTTTTGCGGCGGCTTTATCGAGTTGGGTCGCTTCAATGATCATTCGTGTGCCTCTGTCAACTAATTTATTATTTGCCAGTTGCATATCTACCATCCGATTTCCTCTCACTTTGCCAAGTTTAATCATAACTGCGGTAGAGATCATATTTAAAATCAACTTTTGGGCAGTTCCAGCTTTCATTCGTGTGCTTCCAGTGACGAATTCAGGACCAGTAACCGCTACTATTGGGAAATCTGCTGCTGCTTCCAAAAGCGTGTTTTCGTTGCATGTAATGCACCCTGTTGTAATTCCTTCAGCGTTGCATTTGTTCAATGCGCCTATGACATAAGGTGTTCCTCCGCTTGCAGCGATCCCTATGACCACATCCTTCGAGCTTACGTCGTTTTCAAGCAAGTCTTTCCAGCCTTGGTCTTGATCATCTTCTGCAAATTCAACTGCTTCGCGAATAGCAGAATCACCGCCTGCAATTAAACCGATAACCACTCCATGGGGTATGCCAAAGGTGGGAGGACATTCAGATGCGTCAACCACACCGAGTCTTCCACTGGTTCCGGCTCCCATATAGAACAACCTTCCTCCATCGCGAAGCTTATCAGCAATGGCGTTAACAAGTGGTACAATCTTTGGAATAGCAGAAATAATGGTCATTGCAACACTTTGGTCCTCTCTATTTATGTTGGTTAATAAATCTGAGACAGACATTTGATCCAAGTTAGCATAATTGCCAGGTCTTTCTGTGTGGGGCAGTTCATCATTCATAGTGCAAAGTTACCTCATTTCCCATTTAAGATTTGATAGCAGAATGAATTCCAAATGAACAGAAGATCAGAGGCTTTGAATGCACCAAAGCAATGAAAATTGGAACAGAGACCTAAAAAACGATTACTTTTAACACGCTAACAAGCTAACACACTTGCCTAGATGAAATTAAAGCTACTCCTCAGCATTCTTGCTGTTACCCTTTGCGCTTCAAGCGTCAATGCGATTGAAATTCTTCAAGCTGACACCAATGATACTGGTGGCTTTTTTGATAGTGCAGCCATTCCTGCCAAATTGATTAAAGCAAAACACGAGTTCAATGAAAAGAACATGCGTGGAGCCCTGATTATTTACCGTGAAATTCTAGAGATCGAAGCGAAGAACACAACAGCTCTGTATTGGACTGCACGCTGTCATTATGACCTCAAAAAATATAGTTTGGCGAAGAACTACCTCGATAAAACGTTAGCTGAAAATCCAAAAGCCCAGGATAACATTGATTTCTTTTACGGGAAAATACACCACAGACTTGCTGAACTTGATTTAGCCATTGAGAGTTACCAAAAGTTCTTAGACGAGAATGGAAACAAGAATTCCCTCGATGTAGAGGATGCTAAGCAATACATTGCACAGTGTAGGTATGCAAAAGAAATGATGCAACACCCGGTTAACGTCGAAATCAAAAACATGGGCACAGAAGTGAATTCCAGATTTGATGAGTATGCACCTGCTGTTACGGCCAACGGCCAACGACTTTATTTCACATCAAGGAGATCAACTTCTGTTGGCGGTGATATTGATGAAGGGGGAGATTACAAGTTTTTCGAAGACGTTTACTATACTGAGTGGAGTGAAGAAAAGAATATGTGGTCTAACTCCCGTGGAGTTGAAGGTGAAGTGAATTCTCCCACTTACGATGCGATTCTCTCAATTTCTCCAGATGGAAATCAAATGTATGTCTACCGAAACAATCAGAACAGTGCGGGTGATATTTTCGTTGCGGGCTATGATGTGCATGAAGAAGAGTGGCGCGCTCCGGTGAAAATGCCGAAACCCGTGAATACTTCCTACTTCGAAAGTTCAGTTTCAATCACACAAGATGGTGAGGTACTCTACTTCGTTAGTGAGCGTCCTGAAGGCCAAGGCCAAGGAGATATTTACATGTCGAAAAAAGGCAATGGCGAAACATGGAATAAGCCAGAGAACTTAGGATTGGTGATCAATACTGAGCTTGATGAGAAATTTGTGTTCATTCATCCCAATGGAAAGGCCCTCTATTTTGCCAGTAACGGACATCAAACGCTCGGGAGCTATGATATCTTTCGCTCTGAATATGTGAACGGACAATGGAGTATCCCGGTCAATTTGGGCTATCCAATTAATACGGTGAATGAAGAGTCTACTTTCTCTCTTACATCTAACAACAAAGACTTGTTCATTGCAGCAGAATATGCAGATGCGCTTGGTGAACGCGATATTTATCAAATAGACGTTTCTAATTATCCATTGGTGGCAGAGGGCTATGATAAGAGCAGCTATGGCACTTTGATTCTTACGGTCAAAGACGTTGATGGGGAGCCTCTGAAAAACGCTGTTGTTCAGATTTATCTTACAGCAGGTTCTGGCCGTGTTTTGGTGAGTGAAAAGACAGACAAGCTAGGGTTGCTTCGTGTGAATCTTCCAGGCGGTGTTACTTATACTGTTAAAGCTGAAGCGAAAAAAATGACCACTCAAATGAATGTTGAGATAAAGCTCAATGATGAAGGTGAGACTGTTGTTAAAGAGACGCTTCAATTCAAATAGGAGCTATTGAACGCTGCCTATATCCATCATTTCTAAACGCAGGGCTTCATTAAGCGGTGTGAAAGGAGTGAAGGTGATGGTTTTCATTCTGCCAGGGATGAGGTCAAAATAGTTTTCGCTCCAAATCCCTTCAACTTGTGCCGTTAGACGTATCGCTTTGTGGTAAACGTTGCTGCGGAAGGTAATGGCGTATGCCCCCTTGTCTTCCGCAATTTTAAAGTTTGGACGTTGAGATGGAAGTAAAAAGTCTTTCGTTTTATTCGGACTCCAAGTGAGGGAATGTGTTTCCTCTCCAGAGGTCCAATCTACAATCCAGAATGCATTTTTCGGTGTCTTTAATCCCGAAAATAACTCAAAACTACTGCCAGTAGGAATGGTTTTTTCAGTCAAATGAATGGCCTCAATTTCCTGTCCGAAATAAGTCATGCACGTGAGTTCGAACTTGATGTTTTGAGGGAGACCATCATTGATCATCCGCAACCCGAGCGTATCATTGCGGAGCTCTGGCCAGAGAGCTAAAGGAGCATACGCTTTGCGAAGCCCATAATGCAGCGCTTTCCAATTTCCATCAGAGTCAATGCTGCTCCAGCTAGCAGCGGGCCAAACGTCATTGAGTTGCCAGTACAGCGTGCCCATGCAGTATGGTTGGGCAGCACGTTGTGCGCGAATTCCTTTTACAATGCCTTCGGCTTGTACAATCTGACTCAAGTACAACCACTCCTCAAACGCGCTTGGAGAAATGAATTCTCTTTTGAGATAGGTGCTGATCAGTTCAAATCCTCGGGGATGCTTTTCATGGTATTGAACAGCGGAGGATGTGCTGTCCCAGAAAGCCTCTTTGGCAATTTGCCGCATTACTGAAGGCTGAGGAAAACTTTGAAAACCAAATTCACTCATAAAGCGAGGGACCTTGGTTGTGAGTGAGTCAAAGTCCTCAGCATCATGCCAAACACCCCAGTAATGAGCGTCTCCCCTGAACTGATGGTTCTTGTCACCTCTACCAAGCATTGGGGAAGATTCCCAGTAGGCAGCATCGTCTAATTCATTGACTGTTTTTGGGAGTGCTTTTTGGAATACTCTTTTGTAGCTTTTCCAAACGGCTTTTTTCTCTCGAGATGATAATCCAGATTGCCAGCCCCAGCGGTGCCAACCCTCTGAGCTTTCATTGTTTCCACACCAAAGCGCAATACATGGGTGAGCTCCAATTCGCTTTACTTGCTCCTCTGCCTCTGCTTTTATATTCGAACAAAAGTCTTTGTCACCGGGATACATGGCACAGGCGTACATGAAATCTTGCCACACTAAAATACCCATAGAGTCACAGATGGAATAGAATTCATCTGTTTCATAGATTCCACCGCCCCAAACCCGCAGCATATTCATGTGCACGTCTTTTGCTTGTTGCAGAAGTGTTCGTGTTTGTGCTTCAGTTACCCGAGCTTGGAAAACATCTTGGGGAATGTAATTCGCCCCTTTCATGAAGATTGGTTTATTGTTGACCTTGAAAGAGAAACTAGAACCGAGGCTGTCAGGAGAAGTTACTAGTTCAACCGTTCTAATTCCAGTTTTAAATCGACTTACATCAAAAGCTGATGAAGCAGAAGATTTCAATTTGAGGTGAGCATCATAGAGGTTTGCCTCGCCTGAGCCATTTGGCCACCAAAGCTTTGGGTTTTGAACTTCAATTTCAAAAACCAATGTTTGCACTCCTTTGTCTACCTCTAGGAAACCTGTTAGTTGCTGTTTCTGTTCACCATGTAAGAACATTAGTGAATAATCTACTTTGTCTTTTGTGGTGGCTTCAAGTTCAATAACACACTCTAAAAGTGCTTTTTCATTTGAGCATGAAATGGTCTCTATTTTCGTGTTTCGAATTAAAAAATCACTCCATTGCTCCACGAAGAGATCGCCTGTTATGCCTGAAGTAGTCAACTTCGGCCCCCAATCCCAACCGTAATGAAACTGTGGTTTTCTGGTAACCGCACGAATGGCATCGCCAGGTAAAGGATGTTTTGAATCGTCAACTTTCTTTTGTCCTGAGCGGATGGGACTTTTAATGATCACGCCAACGGTGTTCCCTTCTGGACGAATCAGCTCTTTTATATTGAATCGATAAGTCCGAAAATAATTTTCTGTCTCACCAATAAGTTGTCCGTTGAAATAGATTTCTGCATACGTATCAACACCCTCAAGAACAAGGTCCACATGGTCTTTGGTTTCATATCCGTTTTTCAATTGAAAGGGGACACACGTATAGCTCCAGTCTTTGTTTTCAACCCATTGTGCCTTAGCGGCATTTTCAAAAAGGTAGGGATCTTTTATTTGGCCTGCCTGAAGCAATGTTTCGTGAACACTTCCCGGTAAAATGGCATTGGCGTAGGTGCGTTCAGTACGCACATCTGTTAGGGTCCACTCTAAATTTGTTAACGAGGTTCTCGTAACTTGAGCTTGAATTGAAGGGGTGTAAAACAATATAAGCAGCAGAAAGATTATTCTAGTAGAAGATGCCGTCATGGAGGAAAGATCATTCAAAAAGTTGAAGAAAGCAGAAAGATACCTAATCTTAAAAAAAGAAGGTGTTTTTCTTGCTTCGCGAATGCACTCCAGTTTCCAAGTTGGGTTGTATTATTTTAATGGAATGTACATTGAATTGTGGAAACGGATTGGTCTTGATTATGTTGATTACATTGAAGTAGTAGACAAAAAAAAGGCTGTAGATAGCTATGTAGATTTTATTGACCTGGGGTTAGACGGGCTTTTAGGTGAAGGCAAATAAGCCGCTCTTTCTTCATTGAGTGCACGTTGTATGAGGTTGCTCCTTTTTAAAAATCCATCAGAAGATCATTGGATTGTGCCCCCGGTTTCTTGAGCCTTGAAGCACCCTTACTGATGAGCAGGAAGCATCAATTGTCACTTTTCACAACCAGCATTGTGAAAAATTCGCTTTGGATTTCGGGAGTGATGAATCTAAATTTTTGTTTGTCGTTAAAAAGAGGAGTTACGCTGCGCGAAAGACAAGAAGTCTTCATGGTGAAATAGTCAATGTACCGAAGCAGATAACAGGCAGAGCACAAGAATTAGAGAAGAAAATACGCAGAGGGTTACGACTGCCAAATACGCCAAGCTTCTTCTGCTTGGAAGCGAAGCATGTCTGCTCCGTTCAGGACCATTGCTCCTTGCTTTTTTGCTTCGCGAAGCAAAAGCGTCTCTTCAGGATTGTAGATGAGGTCTACTACAAAATGATTCTTACCTAAGATAGAAGTAGTTAAGGCAGGGGCAGAATCTTCATTGGGGTGCATGCCAACAGGAGTGCAATTTACAATCATCAAGCAAGCATTTACAATGGCTTCATTCAGATCTTTGTAGGCAAAAGCATTTTGAATGACAGGATTTCGCGAAGCAAAGAAAACCTGAATCCCTATTTCACTTAGCACAGATGCTACCGCTTTTGCAGCGCCGCCTGTGCCTAGAATTAGCGCACGTTCATGCTTGTTCTCTAGGAAAGGACGAATGCTCGCTTTGAATCCGTAAGCGTCAGTATTGTACCCTTTTGTTTTTCCATTCTCAATTTTGATTGTATTCACGGCACCAATGCGTTTGGCGAGGTCATCAACGTCATCAAGAAATGGGATAATCTGCTCTTTGAATGGAGTGGTAACGTTGAGGCCTTTCAGCTCAGGTGTTGATGAAATGAGTTCTGTAAAAGCATCAATGGATTCCAATTCATAAAGGTCATAGACGTAATCAGTGAGGCCTTCTTTGGCAAACCGGTCATTAAAATACGTGGCTGAAAATGAGTGGCCAAGTTTCTCACCAATGAGTCCGAAGCGATTCATAGGCTCTTTGCAATGCGTTCTAGAGCGAAAATGATTCCGAAACCAATCACGAAGCAGATGATCGTCATCATTAGTTGAGGATCACCTATAAAATCTTGAGGGAGCACATTGCCCATCAAATGCACTTCGTCACCAGTGGATTTTACATGCAGAAGTTGGAGCTTAATTTGCCAAGGCCAAAGTTTCTGAAGTGAACCAAGAAGAAAGCCTGTAAGCAAGGCAATGGTAATGTTCTTATGCTTTTTGAACATCCAGTTTAACAGATGAGAAAAAGAGAGAATTCCTACAACACACCCTGCCCCAAAGATCAAGATTTTAGTAACATCAAATTCTTTAACAGCTTTGATAATCATTTCATAAGCACCTAGGATTAGCAAGATGAAACTACCTGAAATTCCCGGGAGGATCATGGCACAAATGGCCACCATACCGCAAAGAAAAATGAACAAGTTAGTTGCTTCGTTCTTCATGGGGGGGAGCGACGTAATGAACCAAGCTACAGTTGCGCCTATCATCAAAGAGATAACTGCTCCTGCGGTCCATTTGGAAACTTGTCTTCCTACAAAGAATACTGATGCTAATACAAGTCCAAAAAAGAACGACCAGAGCAGCACGGGTTCGTTTATGAGCAGCCAATCTAGCAGGTGAGCGAGTGAAAAAACGGAAATTCCAATTCCCAAAATTAGAGCAATCAGGAAGTTGAGGTTGGCTTTATTCCAAGCGGCCTTCAGCCCATCATCTTTCCAAACGTAGAGTAAAGACGGACGAATACTGCTTAGCGTAGCCAATAGTTCTTCGTAGATGCCTGTAATAAAGGCAATGGTTCCTCCGGAAACGCCAGGGACTACATCAGCAGCGCCCATGGCAAGGCCTCTAAGCGTTATTCCAGCGTAGTCTTTGAGGGTCTTGTTGGCCAAATTAGTATACTTCTAGAGATGGATCAATTTCTGCTGCCCACGCTAAGATTCCTCCTTGAAGGTTGGATAAATTGGTGAGTCCGAGGTTGTTTTCCAGAGCTGTAATCACTGCTCCTGATCGTGCACCAGACTTGCAATGAATGACAACAGGGATATCGCGTTTGATTTCCTCTACGCGACTAAGCACTTCCCCCATTGGGATGTGCGTTCCTTTGATTGAGCAAATTTCAATTTCGTCTGCTTCGCGCACATCAATTAGTTGAAGTGTTTCGCCGGCTTTCAATTTTGCATCTAATTCTTGAACAGTGATCGTCTTCATGGCGATTATTTCTTCTTTTTCGCTTTAGATTGCTCTGTGCTTTTGTGCTGTGCTACCTCAATAATGTCATTTGGAAGGTGCTCAAAGAACGTGTCTCCGCGCAATCCTAATCTCAAGCATTCCAATGGGATGACATCATTTGTTGAGATGTTACCTAAGTTTACATCAAAGCCCATGTTCTTAATGAACCAAACTTGTTGCTCTTTTTTAGGCGCTTCCCAAAGGATGTCTGAACCTTTGATTTTCGAAAGAATCTTATTGATGAGCATAACGTGTGCAGTTCCATTCGGACGGTAAATTCCTACGTTACCGCTCTCGCGTGCTTCAGCAATTACTTTGATACTTCCAGCGTCAAGTTCATTGCGCATCATTTTGATCCATTTCGCAGGGGAGATAAGAATTCCTTCTTCTTTGGATCCTACTTCAGAGAGTACTTTATGTGATTTCGTCAATAAAGAGATCACGCGGCACTTCTCGTCATGCGGCAGAACAATAGAGCCGTCAGAAACCTCAATGGTGTTCATGCCAAATTCGTCAACCATTTTTCTAAAATCGTCCAGTTTCCCGCGAACATAGTAGGCTTCAAAAAGTGTTCCTCCAGGGTACACGTCGAAGCCAGCGTCACGGTATAACTTGATTTTTTCCTTAAGTCTTGGCGTCACAATAGAGGTTCCAAAACCTAATTTCAGGTAGTCAATGTAGTCTCGTGAACTTTCGATTAGGTCTTCAGCTTGGCGAATGCTCAGGCCTTTGTCCATAATCATGTTCAATCCGGCCGTCCGTGGTTTCGATGAGCGAGGTGGAAGGTAGGGTAGTTCAAAATTCATTTTTCAGAGCTTATAAAGATCCAGCAGCTGAATCACCACTGGGTCATTTTCAATTTCGGGTAAATAATCCCGCAAAGATTGGGAATTTTCGAAACTTCGCGCCAAAAGATTCTCTAATCTATTGTAAGCATCCTTTTTTTTGTTGCTTTGATAGAGGTAGGCGACGTTTCGATATTCTAATTCAATGATGTCTTTTGCTTGTGTCATGGCGTCATTCAGTAATTCAAATGCATGTTCAGTCTTTCCAGATTGAAACGCATTGTCACTGTAATCAAGCCATAATTCTGTATTGTCAGGGTCCATCTGAATGGCATGCTCATACAACGTTGCTGCCCGCTCAAACATATCGAGCTTTTTCAATGTAGCGCAAAGAAGAAGAATGTAGTCTACATTGTCTCCTTCCAATTGAATGGCACGCTCAAAGTTCTTTAGGCTTTTTTTGAAGTTGTCTCTTAAGTCTTCAACTACGCCAAGTCCCACCCAAGCATCGCTGAGTTGCGGGTCAAGTTCGATGGCTTCTAGGTAATATTTTTCAGCTAATTCAAGTTCCTCCAATCGCTCGTAGCATTCGCCAATGTAGCAGAGGGTGCTGGCTTGAGCAGGTTCCAGTTCAAGAAGTTCGTTGTATGTTTCAATGGCATCTTGGAAGCGCTCAAGCTTCACTTGCGCATTTGCCTTGTTGACGTATGCCGGGGTGAAGTCCTCCTGGATGGCCAGACAATAATCATAAGCCTCCAATGCTTCATCAAGGTTTTCCATCTTTTGAAGCACGTTCCCTAGGTTATACCAAGAGGGAAATGAATAGGGGTAATCATCTATGTAGGCTTTGTAGAAAATGACGCATTCATCAAGTCTGTTAGACATGTCGAAACAATAAGCCAGCTCATAAAGTGCTGTCTCATTCTCATGATTGTGTTTGATGGCCTCTTTCAGTGTGGCGATGGCCATGTCCCAACGTTCAAGGTTTTCATATTCCAGAGAAAGTTCAATGAAGATTTCATCTCGGAAATCTTCCTCAGCATATTTTAGGGCCTCTTTTAGATAGAAAATGGCTTTTTTGTGCTCGCGCAGCTGGCTATAGACAGATGCCAACGTCAACAAAGTTTCCTCATTATGCGGTTCAAAGCTCAGCAAGTTTCTCAGTCTAGGAATTGCTCTGCTCAATTTACCGGTGCTGGCAAGGAGTTGTGCTTCGCGAAGCATTAATTGAGTACTTTCCGGGAAGATTTGGTTGGCGTATTTCAACACCACTTGTGCCTGGTTCACATTGTTTTTCTCCAGGTAATATTCAATGATTGATTCGAACTGCTCAATATCAAAAAAGTAGGATGCGTCTTGAGCAATCATCTCTTCGTAACGCTTCACCAAAGCAAGGCGTTCTCCTTCATCCTGATGTCTCCACTCTTCTTCACTCATATAGATAAAACTCAATGGATACTTAACAAATCTATTTATTCAAGTACCTTCTTCGCCCCTGGGGAGTAAATTGTTATTCACACACCAAGGACTAATTTTCACAACGCAACGAATTGCGTCCTATTCTCTGCTTCACAATTCTTTTGCCAAATCAGAGTTTCACCAAGTTTTTTACGCTCCTTTCCGAATCGCGTGTCAAAAGCATGACATATTTACCGCTTTTCAGGTTTGCAATCGAAAATTGATCTTCACTTGTCAGAGAAGTATGGCTGTGAACTAATTTTCCGTTCATGTCAAACAACTGCACAAGTGCTCCTTCCGCATGCTTTAAGGTAAGGAAATTCTGTGTAGGATTCGGATAAAAAGATAGACCGCTGAATGCTAGTTCATTAATGTTGATTACGATTTCTGGTTCAGTCAAAATGTACAAGCTATCAGTAGGGAAGGTCCAAATTCCTCTTGCAAAAGTACCGGCTACGAGTGTATGTAACGCCGTGTCAACCTTCACATCAAATACAGGAATTGTAGGCATGTTATTCCCAACCCGAATCCAATTCTCTCCAGCATTTATGGTTGAATAAACGCCAAAGTCTGTTGCGATAAAAAGTATGCTATCATTCACTACTTCCAAGTGATTGACAGGTTGCTCTGGAAGGTCTCCCGAGATATCAATCCATGTTTGACCAGCGTCATCTGATCTATGCAAGTGTGCGGTTTCATCATTGTCTTTGTAGCCACTCTGGCTTACCCAAAGTCTATTTTCAGTAGCTGAGCTCACTTCAATACTGGTAACCCATCTGTCTGGCAATCCGGGCTGAATGTTGGTCCATTCAAAATCGCCAACATTTTCTCCTTTCCAGAGGTTTCCATCTGTAGTGCCAGCATAGATGAGCGATTCATCAAGTGGGTCATCAGCAATTGTAGAGATGGTGTGGTAGTTTGAACCAAAGATATTCCCGTCTGTCAAATCATCAGAAATCAAGTTCCAGCTTCCAAATGGAGCATCTGTTATTTGATACATGCGGTGCGTTCCGGTGTACATTGTTTGAGGTGAAATAGAGCTCATGATGTAAGGTGTATCCCAGTTGTTTCTATCTTCAGGGTCAATGCCAGAGGTGAAATTGTCTGTAAATCCATCTTCCTCAAATACAATGTTACCATACTGCGTTTCCATGTAACGAAGTGAAGGGTTTTCATAATCATAAATGCACTGAAAACCATCTCCGCCATAGTCACGCACCCATTCATCAAGGGTGCTTTCATTGCCGGTTGTGGTTCCATTGTCTTGGGCCCCACCTGTATAAACTCCGGGATTAAATGGGTTTAGTGCGATGCGGTAAAATTGTGTATTGGGAATGTTGTCAATGTCTGTCCAGGTAGCGAAATGATCTGTTGTTTTATACAAACCTCCATCTGTAGCCAGCATGATTACGTCATCTGATAAATAGATCATGTCATGCTTGTCTGCGTGCACTTCGTAAGCCCACCAAGGAGGGGTGGTCATTCCCCACGTTTCACCATTGTCGAAGGAGGTCCAGAGGTCTACTCCAAGTACTGAAATCTCATTTTCGTTCCAGGGGTTCACCCTTACTTTTGCGAAGTACCACCCGAATCCACCAAGCGCGCCATCAAGGGCGAAAGGGTCTGTAATTAAATTGGTCCATGAATCACCTCCATCTGTTGTTTTGTAAACGCCTTCAACACCGAAGTCTTGGCTAATAATAATGGCCCACAGGGTATTTGGGTCATTTAGGGACATTTCAAGCCCGATTCTACAGAGGGTATCTTGTGGCAAGCCAACCGTTAAGGTGTCCCAAGTTAAGGCGCCGTCAGTTGATCTGTAAATGCGTGCGTCAGTTCCTGTGATAACTGATTCTTGGTTGTTTCTTATGCGGTTCCATCCGGCAGCAAATACGACGTCCGGGTTTTGTGGATTCACTTTCAAATCACAAATACCAGCATCGTCACCCAAGTAGAGCGTTTGGTCCCAATTAGCACCGCCATCACTACTCTTGTAAAATCCACGCTCTTCATTTCGCTCAAAAGGAAGTCCCATGGTGCCAGCAAAGAGTGTGTTTGGTTCAGTTGGATGAATGGCTACTTTACTCATGATGCGTTGCTCTGCCAAGCCAATGTTTATCCATGAATCACCTCCGTCTAT
The DNA here is from genome assembly GCA_047636995.1 of Flavobacteriales bacterium. GTDB lineage: Bacteria > Bacteroidota > Bacteroidia > Flavobacteriales_D > Sanyastnellaceae > JAQWQB01. The sequence goes on from JBLIGQ010000008.1 coordinate 31,018, forward strand.
GCTTTTGTAGAGACCATTTCCCAAATGGGGTAAGCCACTAATATTCGGGTCTCCTGTGGCAACGTATACAATGTCTGGGTCTTGAAGGTCGAATTGAATGTGCGCGATTGCTAAGTAATTGAAGTCATCTCCAATGGCCTCCCAGTTCGCTCCGCCATCAGTGGTTTTGAAAACACCTCCAGCAGCAGCCCCAATCAAAATTGTGTTCACATCTTCAGGGTGAAGTGCAACGGCATTGATTCTTCCACCAATGTTTGTTGGTCCTTCAAGTGTCCAAGGTGAGTCCGTCGATTTTTGATTTGTAGTTTCTGAAACACGCTGCGCCACTTTATTCATTGCTTTGAAATCAACATGTGCATCAGGATAAGCACGTTGCGCCCACATGTGCTCATTCGGAGCACTCAATTTGTCAAGCTTTGACGTGGTTGATTCTGTAGGGGAATGTTTGTTTTCAGAACAGCCAATTGTGAGGGTAATAGTAAAAGCGATCAAGAGCAAAAAAGAATTTCGGCACATATTTAAATAGGTTTGTGGCAAAGATACAGTTCAAGTCAAGAAGTCCCGAAATGTAACGTTGGATTCCTGTGAATTAGTCGTGCAAAAATTACAATTCTATTCGAAGCTAGTTCGCTGTTAGACCATGTATAAATTACTACTTTTGCAACTGGATTTAATTTCAATTATCCTAACAAAAGTCTTATGTCATTAATAAAATCAATTTCTGGAATCAGAGGAACCATCGGTGGTGCTCCCGGAGAAGGGCTTACTCCCATTGATGTAGTTCGTTTCACAGCTGCTTTTGCAACCGTGATTAAAGAGCAAACGGGGAAGGCTAGAATCAAGATTGTTATTGGCCGAGACGCACGCATCAGTGGTGCAATGGTGAGAGATTTAGTTGTTGGAACGCTAAGAGGAATGGCTGTTGATGTAATTGATTTAGATCTAAGCACTACGCCTACAGTAGAAGTAGCAGTTCCTGCCGAAAATGCAGATGCTGGAATAATTATTACCGCAAGCCATAACCCTAGGCAATGGAATGCTTTAAAATTGCTCAACAACAAAGGGGAATTTATTTCTGGCGAAGAAGGATTGCGTGTGCTTGACCTTGCTGAAAGAGATGCCTTTGATTTTGCGGAAGTAGATGATTTAGGAGACTATTCCAGAGATGATTCATGGCTGCAGAAACACATTGATGCCATTCTGCGTCTTCCTTTAGTAGATGTTGATGCCATTAGATCAAGGAAGTTCAAGGTAGCCTGTGATTGTGTTAATTCAACCGGAGGGATCTTCGTCCCCGCTTTACTGAAAGCCTTAGGCGTTGAAGAAGTACATGAGCTTTTTTGTGAGCCAAACGGTGAATTCCCGCACAATCCAGAGCCCCTTCCAGAGCACCTCACTGAAATTGCTGATTTGATCAAGAAGAACAGCGTTGATCTTGGAATTGTAGTTGACCCAGATGTAGATAGATTGGCATTTGTTTGTGAAGACGGATCTATGTTTGGCGAGGAATATACACTGGTTGCAGTAGCTGACTATATCTTAGGACAAACACCGGGAAATACGGTGAGTAACATGTCTTCTACGCGCGCATTGAGAGATGTAACGGAGAGGCACAATGGGACTTATACGGCCTCTGCCGTAGGTGAAGTGAATGTGGTAGATAAGATGAAGTTGACAAATGCCGTCATTGGTGGCGAAGGAAATGGTGGAATCATCTACCCAGAGCTTCATTATGGAAGAGACGCTTTGGTTGGTATTGCTTTGTTTCTAACGCATTTAGCGAAATCCAATCTGTCTATCTCAAAACTACGGGCGTCGTACCCGAATTATGCCATGTCGAAAAACAAAATTCAACTCCAAGAGGGGATGGATGTAGACGGGATTTTAAAAGAAATTGAAACCAAATATGCACATGAGAATCCGAATGCCATTGACGGTGTGAAGATTGATTTTGCAAACCAATGGGTTCACCTAAGAAAGTCAAATACAGAGCCAATCATTCGGGTTTATTCTGAGGCTCCAACGGCAATTGAGGCAGATGAATTGGCAAAGCGGTTTATTGTTGAATTGGAGGAAATTGCAGCTCGATGACCACAGGAAAGACAGTTTATTTAGATAACGCGGCTACCACTGAGGTTGATCCGCAGGTGCTTCAGGCAATGCTTCCTTTTTTTGGCGGAGTGTTCGGGAATCCATCCTCTTCTCACAGCTTCGGCAGAAAAGCAAAATCAGCCATTGAAACTTCGCGCAGAACCATTTCGAAATTGTTGAATTGCGCACCAGGAGAAATTTGTTTTACATCTGGCGGAACCGAAGCAGATAACTTGGCAATTAACGCTGCCGTTTGTGACCTAGATTGTACACACATCATCACCAGTGTCATTGAACACAGCGCCGTAATCAAAACCGCTGAAAGACTTGCTGAAAAAGGCAAGATTACTTTGAGCTTGGTGAAGCTTACAGAGAATGGAAGCGTTGATTTAGAAGACCTTGCACGTCTTCTTCAAAAAGAAGGAAAGGCCCTTGTTTCATTGATGCATGCAAACAATGAAATTGCCAATGTCTTGCCCATTGAAGAAGTAGGAGAAATGTGCGAAGCAGCAGGAGCGTTATTTCACAGCGATACTGTGCAAACAATGGGGCATTTTTCTCATGACCTTTCTGCATTAAAGATTGACTTTATTACCTGTGCCGCCCATAAATTGCACGGACCGAAAGGAGTTGGGTTTCTATACATCAACAAAGGATTGAAAGTGAGCAACATGATTGTTGGTGGCGGACAAGAACGCGGATTTCGTGGTGGAACAGAAAACCTTGCGGGAATTGTTGGGTTGGCAAAAGCATTGGAGCTGGCTTACGCAGAAATGGACGAACACAAAGCACATGTGCTCAAGCTGAAAATGTACATGGCTGATCAGTTGAAAAAGCGTGTTGAAGGCATTCGTTTTAATGGAGATTCAGAAAACCCTGAAAGCCTGTACACTGTTCTAAATGTGAAGTTCCCGCCGAATAAAAATGCGGGGATGTTTACCTTCTTGCTAGACATTGAAGGCATAGCCTGTTCTGGCGGGAGTGCTTGCTCATCAGGGGCGTCAATTGGGTCACATGTGTTGAATGGAATTCACGCTGTAGAACCTGATTGTGTAAGTGTCCGATTTTCATTCTCAAGAAACACGACTTTGGAAGACATCGATTTTGCGCTTGAACGAATTGAAAAGCTTTGTGCAGTGAGCGTCAAGGTTTAAAGCCGAGGCGTAAGAAATTATTGAAAAGTAGAATCAAATAGCGTTGGCGCTTGTCAACTTTTGGCTGAAATTTACCACATGAGCAGAAGAACTTGGAGCAAGGAAGAAATCCTTGAGGTTTACAACAGACCATTGATCAATTTGATTTACGATGCGGCTACTGTGCACCGTGAACATCACAATCCTGATGAGGTACAAGTAAGCACGTTGCTGAGCATCAAAACAGGTGGTTGTCCTGAAGATTGTGGTTACTGTCCCCAAGCTGCAAGGTATCATACCGAAGTTGAAAATGAAGAATTACTCAGTCTTTCTCATGTGAAAGCGCAAGCTCTAAGAGCTAAATCAACTGGTTCATCTAGATTGTGTTTGGGCGCTGCTTGGCGAAATGTAAAAGACGACCATGAGTTTGATCACGTTCTTGAAATGGTGCGCACCATCAATGAAGTAGGACTAGAAGTGTGCTGCACACTTGGGATGGTAACGCAGAGGCAAGCCCAACGATTGGCTGATGCTGGCCTTTACGCATACAACCACAACCTTGACTCTTCTGAAGAATTCTACAAAGAAATTATCTCTACTCGTGGATACGAGGATCGTTTAGAAACGATTGACAACGTTCGGAAGGCGGGTGTTTCTGTTTGTTCTGGAGGAATCATTGGAATGGGAGAGTCTGATGAGGACCGTTGTGCCATGCTAGCCACTTATGCAGCCATGGAAACTCCTCCTGAAAGTATTCCTGTAAACGCATTGGTGCCGGTTGAAGGAACACCCCTAGAAGATCAAAAACCTGTAAGTACCTGGGAAATGGTGCGAATGATTGCGACTACAAGGATTGTTATTCCTGAATCTGTAGTGCGTCTTTCTGCCGGGCGAACCCAAATATCTGATGAGGGACAGGCGCTTTGCTTTTTAGTAGGAGCTGGTTCTATCTTTGCAGGAGACAAATTGTTGACCACTCCAAATCCGGATGTCAATAAAGACATGGAAATGTTCAAAGTACTTGGTATTACTCCAATGAAACCCTACAAGAAAGGGGAACAGCCTGCGGTGAATGAAAGATACAGGTTGAATGATGATCCTGAGAAGCGAATCAAATGGAGCAGACCAGGTCATAAAATTGATCGCAACGAAGAGAAGAAAGAAGAAGGGAAAGTCAAGTCTTAATTCAACTTTTGTTTTCTGTTCTTCTGAGCGTAATTGGCGTGGAACTTTGGGATGAAAAAACCAATGCCCGCGCCCACTAGATAGCCCGCTGCAACATCAGTGAAGTAGTGTTGTCCAGCCCGCATTCGTGCATAGCCAGTGAAAGCCGGGATGGTAATAGCGCCAATCCAAGTGAGTGCTTTAACCCATTTAGTGTTGCTGTACCGTTGCACATGTTGGGCCAAGAAAAACCATGAGGCGGCAGTAATGCTTGTATGTCCGCTAAATAAAGACAACCGCGCTTCTGCTTTGAGCTTTTCTTCAAGAGGAACATTGGGATTGAATAAAAACGGACGATCTCTTTGGGCCAAGCTCTTGGTAATGGATGTGACTCCCCAAGTCAATGAGGTCACTTGAGACCATTGAAATAGCAATTGTGCGCGTTCAGGTTTACTTTGTTTTGTTGCAAAAAGAACCAGAGGCAGAGCAACGCTAGAGAATTTAAGCACATTGCTTGTAGTGGCAAATTGAGCGCTGTACCAGTTGGTGCTTTTCTGATCTAGGTCATTAAGTTTAGGAAGGCTTAATGCTTCCAGTTGATCAGCTGAATAGGGATTGATGCGTTGTTCCAATAAAAGCCCGCTTAGGGCAGTTGTCAGTCCTATCCCAGAGAAAAGTAGATTAGACCTTCTTGCAGTTGACAAGGGGTAGATTTCCTTTTCGGTTTGGGCGAAAAGAGCTCCTGATTGAAGGAGAAACAGCAGAAGAGTTACAATTTGAAGACGCATACACCAGCGAAAGTCGAAAAAAAAAAGGGGGAAGCATAGCCTCCCCCCTTTTTTTAAATTGAATTTTTCTTACAAGTGGATCACCTCATCATAAGCTGCCGCAGCTGCTTCCATGATCGCTTCGCTCATGGTTGGGTGAGGGTGAACTGTTTTGATGATTTCATGTCCTGTTGTTTCAAGCTTACGCACAGCAACAAGTTCAGCAATCATCTCAGTTACATTCGCTCCAATCATATGGCCTCCAAGTAGTTCGCCATATTTCGCGTCGAAGATTAATTTCACAAATCCATCTTTATGTCCAGCCGCGCTTGCCTTTCCAGAGGCAGAGAATGGGAATTTCCCAACCTTAATATCAATGCCCGCTGCCTTCGCTGCTTTTTCTGTCATACCAACAGATGCAATTTCAGGTGAGCAATACGTACATCCAGGGATGTTACCGTAGTCAAGTGCATCAGGTGATTTACCGGCGATTTTCTCAACACAGATTATTCCTTCTGCACTTGCAACGTGGGCAAGAGAAGCTCCAGGAACACAATCTCCAATACCATAGTATCCAGGGATGTTTGTTTCGTAGAAGTCATTCACAATCAGCTTGCCTTTGTCTGTAGCAATTCCTACATCTTCTAGGCCAATGTTTTCGATGTTTGCAATAACACCAACAGCACTTAGAACAACATCACAATCTAGAATTTCTTCGCCCTTTTTGGTTTTAACAGTCACTTTGCAACCTGCTCCTTTGGTGTCAACAGCTGTTACTTCAGAATTTGTCATCACTTTAATTCCGCTCTTCTTGAATGTGCGTTCAAGTTGCTTGCTCACTTCTTCGTCTTCAACAGGCACAATGTTCGGCATGTATTCAACAACGGTTACTTCTGTTCCAATAGAGTGATAGAAGTAAGCGAACTCAACTCCGATGGCGCCAGAACCAACAACAACCATTTTCTTAGGTTGCTTCGGTAAGGTCATTGCCTCACGGTATCCGATTATTTTCTGTCCGTCTTGCGGGAGATTCGGAAGTTTTCTAGAACGGGATCCGGTGGCAATAATGATGTTTGAAGCTTCATAAATTGTAGCAGCTCCTTTCTCATCAGTAACCTCAATTTTCTTTCCTGGCTTCACTTTTCCTGAACCCATGATTACGTCAATCTTGTTCTTCTTCATCAGAAACTGAACACCATTGCTCATTCCGCCGGCAACATCGCGACTTCTTTTTATCATACCACTGAAGTCAGCTTTAGGAGCATTCACTTCAATTCCATAGTCTTTAGCATGTGTGATGTATTCAAAAACATTGGCGCTTTTTAGCAAAGCCTTTGTAGGAATACATCCCCAGTTTAAGCAAATTCCACCAAGCGATTCGCGCTCAATAATTGCTGTTTTCAATCCGAGTTGTGACGCGCGAATGGCTGCCACGTAACCTCCAGGGCCACTTCCTAAAACAATAACGTCGTATTTCATAGATAGGATTCTTCTTGGTTCAATCGATTGCAAAGGTAGCAAAGTAGCTTAAAGGTTTGTGTTGTTTGAGTGAAGTGAACAACACATATTTGTAGAATGAAATTTGATGTTACTTTATTGACCGAGTCTCGCTACTTAAATCCGTCTAATCCAGATTGGTACGCTGAGCAAATTTTAACCGAAGACCGCATTCTTCAAAAGGCCTTGGAGCGAAAGGGCTTGAGCGTGAGAAGATGTGACTGGGCAGATCGGTCTATAAATTGGTCAGAAACTTCAGTGGTTCTTTTTCGAACAACATGGGATTATTTCCATCGATTTAAAGAATTCAGTGTCTGGCTTGAGCAGGTTTCGACCCAAACAACCTTGATCAATCCAGCTGAACTAATTCATTGGAACATCAACAAGCGCTACTTTGAAGACCTTGAGGTCCGTGGGGTTAATTGTGTTGAAACAGTCTATATCAAAAGCAGCTCCACGCAAACCTTAAGGTCCATTTGTGAAGCAACTGAGTGGACGAAATGGGTGTTGAAACCGACTGTTTCAGGAGCCGGTAGACACACCTATTTAATTACATCAGAAGAGTTAGATGCGCATGAAGAACTTTTTCAATCATTGGTTTCGGAAGAAGAAATGATGATTCAACCATTCATTCAGAGCGTAGTGGATTTTGGAGAGTTGAGTCTTATGGTGATGAACGGGCAATATACCCATGCGGTGCACAAAACACCCAAGAAAGGTGATTTCAGAGTGCAAGATGATTTTGGCGGAACAGTTAAAATGTTCGAGCCTACTCAAGCAGAAATCAAGTTCGCTGAAAGGGCGGTGCAAGCGTGCACTCCAAAACCCATGTACGCAAGAGTAGACATGGTCAAAGACAATGCAGGACAGCTTGCTATTGCAGAGCTCGAATTGATTGAGCCTGAATTGTGGTTTAGGTTCAATGAAAAGGCAGCAGATGTTCTAGCAGAAGGAATTGCAAAAAAGCTAACGGCGATTAATTGACGAGAATTCGCTCAGTGAAAACTTGGTCATTCACGGTTAATTCAATGAAGTGAATGCCCGTTGGTAAATCAAGTTGATCAACCTTCAATTGCTGCGTTCCCTGATTCAGTTGAATAGGAGCAATGTTGGCCACTGTTTTTCCTTCAACGTTGAGAATGCGCAAGCTGACCAAAGCAGATTGTTCCAATTCAAAAGCGATGTTGACTTGATCAACAATAGGATTTGGGAAAGCTTGAAATGAAAATTCACTTTCGCGTTCGGCAACTGTGACTCCAGAGAACTCGATGAACGTGACCTCATCACTTCCAGAATTCGCAATGCCTAGAATGTTTACTTCCAACCCGTAGCTTATGTCTGCAGGGCTTTCTAATCCAGAAGTAGAAACCGTTTCGCTTGTAGAAAAGTCATTGTTAAACTTGGTGATGCTCATAGGGGCCCAAGAAGAAACATAGAAGTTTCCGTCATTGTCTAAGTCAACACCATCGCAAAGGCTCAAGCCAGTTCCCGTTGCAACATTTGTAACAGCGTAGGTGTCTAAGTCAAAGGCTTTGATGGCAGGATTGGTTCCCCAACTCACAAAAACGCCACGGTTATTCGCATTGTCGATTACAATTCCATTTGGCTGAGCAATGTTGTCAATAATGGTCTCAAAAGAAGGGTTATCAAGATCCGAGACGTCAATTTTGTATATTTTATCTCCGTTGAAATCACTTACAAAAAGGTTGTTACTGCCATCATTTCCCATTCCGTTGAGAAACAGAGAGCCGCTAATGATGATTTCCATCACTTCGTCTCCCGTTGTCAAATCGTAGCCAAAGACAGAGGCGTTCTTGATAACAAAAAGTGTGCTTCCCATTACTTCCATCCCATAATTTGCAGAACCAGAGCCAAATACTTCCCAACTGTCTCCTAAGTCATACGTCATTAGAATATTGGATTGGTTGGAGACAAAGAACCGATTGTTGATCGGGTCGTATTCACAAGATTCAATCGTTTGTTTGCTTTGTCCGAATGCACAAGCACTCAAAATAAGGGTGAGAAGAAGTAGCGTGTATTTCATGGTTGCAGATTTGTAGCGAAGATAACTTTCCAAATGGAACTATGATTGGTCTTTTCATTTCTTCGCTTTGAATGCTATATAGAAGAAGGTGTTTAAAATTGGAGCATTTATGTAAAAAGTGTAATTTGTACACCAGTCGTTTAAAATCAAAATCATGAACCCATGCGCCTAGGTCTAGCCTTGCTGCTTTTTTGCTTTGTTCAAACAGTTTTAGCCCAAGAACTGACCATTGCTGACCCTCCCGGAGGGACGTTAGATGGAATCAATCAGGTGGACCCCACCCGAGTGGTTTTGAGATTGCATGCGCCGAATAAAACAACCGTTCACGTGATAGGAGACATGACCAATTGGGTTGTGGATGATGCTTTTTTAATGAGCCGTTCAAACGATGGGAATACGTGGTGGATTCTTCTTGAGGGTTTACAACCGGGAATTCAATACAGATTTCAGTACCTAGTAGACGGAGATTTGGCCATTGCTGATCCTTATGCAGAGCTTGTGCTGGATCCTTGGAATGACCAATATATAAGCACGAATACCTTTCCAGATCTGATTCCATATCCATACGGTCAGACAGATTGGCCCGTTTCGGTTTTTGAGACCGCACCAGAAAACTATGAATGGAATGATGGTGCGTTTCAACGTCCACCCCAAGATCAACTGATTATTTACGAACTACTTATTCGTGATTTCGACACAGATCAAAATTTTCAAGATGTAATAGACAGGTTGAGCTACCTCCAAGATTTAGGCATCAATGCGCTTCAGTTAATGCCTGTGATGGAGTTTGACGGAAATTTGAGCTGGGGTTATGCGCCGGGAGCCTATTTCTCTGTGGACAAAATGTATGGCAGCGCGCACATGTTAAAGCGTTTAATTGACGAATGCCACCAGCGCGGAATGGCGGTGATTTTTGATATTGTACCCAATCACTCTTTTGGATTGAGTCCCTTTGTGCGGCTTTACACAGATGATTCACAGGGTTATACCGTTCCTTCTTGGGATAATCCTTGGCACAATTCTGTGGCAACTCATCCTTTCAATGTAGGTTATGATTTTGATCACAGTTCTGATTTAACCCGCACCCTTTGGAAGCGTGTCTTTGATTTTTGGCTGGAAGAATTCCATGGAGACGGCTTTCGAATAGACCTCAGTAAAGGACTGACTCAAAACAATACGCTGGGAAATTTGGGTGCTTGGAATAACTTTGACCAAAGCAGGGTTGACATTCTTTATGATTACGGAAACCACGTCTGGAATACAGAGCCAGGCAGCTACATGATTTTAGAGCATTTCGCAAACAACTCTGAAGAAACAGTGCTTGCAAATGGCGGGTTTATGCTTTGGGGAGACATGAGTGAAGCGTATTCTCAGGCCACCATGGGGTTTGGAGGAGACCTCAGTTGGGGCGCCTGGACCAACAGAGGATGGAATTGGCCAAACCTAATTACGTATATGGAGAGCCATGATCATGATCGTGTTCTGTTCAAGACGACCACTTTCGGTAATTCGAGTGGGGGATACAACGCAGCTGATTTAAATACGGCCCTAGCACGAACAGAAATGGCTTTTACCTTCCTGTTGGCTACGCCCGGCCCGAAAATGATGTGGCAATGGGGCGAAATGGGGTATGATTACTCCATAGAATACTGCGGAGACGGAAGCCTGAATAGCGCTTGCAGAACAGATGAAAAACCCGAAAGATGGGATTATTTAGATGTGCCTGAAAGGCGAAAACTGTACAAAGTTGTTCGCGCTTTGAATGCCTTGAGAAAGGAAGAGACCGTTTTTAGTACTTATAATTTTGTTACCGACTTAGGAGGTTCAGGAAAACGATTGCTCTTATATGGAGGAGATATGGATGCAGTAGTTGTAGGTAATTTTGACGTTGTTGGATTTGATATGACACCGGGGTTCTCACACACAGGAACATGGTATGATTTTTTTACAGGAAACAGCATTGACGTCACAGATTTGAATGCTTCAATTTACCTCAATGCAGGTGAATACCATTTGTATACAGACCAACCCCTTGCAGTTCCAGATACAGACCCGAATACCTCTATTTTCCTGGCGCCTGGTTGCACAGATGCGAATGCGAATAACTATGATCCACTGGCAGATGGTGATGATGGTTCATGTCTGTACAACCTAACTTTCAGCGTGAACATGATCCAAGAAACGGTATCTCTCAATGGTGTTTATGTTGCGGGAAGCTTTCAGGGGTGGGATGCTGGAGGAACTCCTTTGACAGATAATGGAGATGGAACGTGGAGTATTACTATTTCTGCGCTTTCAGGAGAGACGCTTTCCTATAAATTGATCAATGGAAACGCTTGGGGCGCTGAAGAAGTAGTGCCTGATGATTGCGGCAGTTCAGATGGATTTGGAGGTTTTAATCGCTCTTGGATTACAGCGCCAAACTCTGAAGTCATCCCATTGCACTGTTTCGGAGAATGTGATGACTGTCTGCTTCCGCCGGTAAATGTGACCTTTCAGGTAGATTTGTCCCAGCAGCTCGTAAATCTGAACGGAGTTCACCTAGGAGGTTCGTTTCAATTTTGGGATGCAGGTTCAGACAGCATGATTGATCAGGGTGATGGCACATGGTCTTATACTGTTGAGTTGATTCCAGGTACAGAAATCGAATACAAGTTTATCAATGGCACTCTTTGGGGAGAAGAAGAAACCGTTCCAGCAGAATGTGCACAGAATGGAAATCGTTTTTTAACTGTTCCAGCGAATGACGTGACAATAGATCTTGTTTGTTTGAGTGAATGTGCAGCATGTGAAATCATTCCAATTGACGGATGTACAAATGCAGAAGCGGTCAATTACAATCAATTTGCCACAGATGAAGATGGGTCATGTCTCTTTGAGGTGACTTTTATTATTGACCTGTCTGAAACGTCGGTTTTACCAGAAGGCCTTCATCTTGCGGGGAACTGGCAGGGCTGGGATCCAACGGCCATTCTAATGTTAGATCAGGGAGGTCAAGTGTATACGTACACCACATCTTTTGCCGCAGGCACCTACTTAGAGTACAAATACGTAAATGGAACAGACTGGAGTCAAGCAGAAGCGGTGCCATTGGATTGTGGGGTGCTTGACGGGTTCAATGGGTTCCAGCGCACTTACACCACATTTGGGACGGCCGAAATTATTCCGATTCATTGTTTTAGCAGTTGTGTTGCTTGTTCTGGATGCGTTGGCTTGCCTGGGTGTACTTATTTAGGGTCAGACAATTATGACCCTCTAGCTGAGTTAGATGATGGCACGTGTGTCTTCTCTGGATGCACAAATTCTTTGGCCATTAATTTCATGGTGATGGCCACAGTAGATAGCGGATTATGTCTTTTCGCCCTTGATTATTGTGGGGAAGGAACCCTTTGGGATGAAGTGACTGGAGCGTGCATTATAGACCCAGGTTGTCCTGCAGATTTAAACAGTGATAACTTGATTAATTCAACAGATTTGCTGCTGTTTTTAGGCAGCTTCGGAGGGGATTGTCCTTAACTGAACCCAAATGAACAGCAAACAGTTCTGGCTCTTTCGTATCTTCGCATCTTTCCGCAAAGATAAACGGCAAAATCATATGTTGAATATAGTTTTATTCGGCCCTCCAGGAGCTGGAAAAGGAACTCAGTCTGAAAACCTCATTAAGAAATACGGCCTCGCACATTTGAGTACAGGTGACATTTTTCGCGCCAATATCAAGGGCGAAACAGAACTTGGGAAATTAGCGAAGAGTTTTATGGACAAAGGTGAGCTTGTGCCAGATTCAGTGACAATCCAAATGTTGGAGTCTGAGGTAAACCAAAGAGAAGATGCCAAAGGGTTCATTTTTGATGGCTTCCCTCGAACAAGCGCGCAAGCAACCGCACTCGATGAGTTCTTGAAAATAATGGGTACTTCAATTACCTATATGCTCGCGCTTGAGGTGCCTGAAGATCAGTTAAGAGCACGTTTGAAGCACAGAGCTGAAACCAGCGGAAGAGCTGATGATGCGAATCCTACTGTGATTCAGAATCGAATTGACGTATACAACCGTGAAACGGCACCCGTTGCAGGCTTTTATAGAGCACAGGAGAAATTTCAAGGAATTAACGGTGTTGGAACAATTGAAGACATCGCAAATAGACTTTTCGAAACGATAGATCAAGAAGCTTGATCAACCATTATGGCAAATCAAAATTTTGTTGACTACGTCAAAATCTGCTGCCGTTCTGGTAAAGGTGGTGCTGGCTCTATGCACTTTCACCGTGATAAGATTAACTCTAAAGGTGGTCCCGATGGAGGAGATGGCGGTAGAGGTGGACACGTTATTCTTAGAGGGAATAGGAATATCTGGACTTTAATCCACTTGAAGTACCGAAAGCACGTTATTGCCTCACACGGTGTTTGTGGCAGTGGCGGACTAAAAACAGGAGCCGAAGGAAAGGATGAGTACCTTGATGTGCCGCTTGGTACAATTGCCAAAGATGCAGAAACGGGAGAAATTCTGTTTGAAATCAATGACCACGGTGAGGAAACCGTTTTGGTTAAAGCTGGAAGAGGTGGCCTCGGAAATGATCACTTTAAATCATCTACAAACCAAACTCCACAATACGCTCAGCCAGGTGAAGATGGAAGGGAAGAGTGGAAGATTCTTGAACTGAAAGTGCTTGCTGACGTAGGATTAGTGGGCTTTCCAAATGCCGGTAAATCTACCTTGCTGTCTGTTGTTTCAGCAGCCACGCCAGAGATTGCTGACTATCCGTTTACTACTCTCCGTCCGAATTTGGGCATTGTTGCTTACCGCAATGACCGGTCATTTGTGATGGCTGATATTCCCGGAATCATTGAAGGGGCGGCTGAAGGAAAAGGATTAGGGCATCGCTTTTTGCGTCACATAGAACGAAACGCAGTGTTGCTGTTTATGGTTCCGGCTGACGCGAAAGACATTGCAAATGAATACCAAATTTTGTTGCGTGAATTGGAACTTTACAATCCGGAGTTACTCTTCAAGGATCGTCTTTTAGCCATCACAAAGGCTGATTTGTTAGACGAAGAACTGATGGGTGAAATGAAAAAGGAACTTCCCGAAGGGATCGAGAGTTTGTTCATTTCATCTGTTACAGGTCAAGGTATTCAGGCGTTGAAAGATTTACTCTGGGGCGTGATGAACCGCACTGTTTAAGCGACCGAGTTTCTGGTTGAACCAATTGTTCCAATTGGCTTGTGTCTCTGTTTGGGTTCCATGCACCGTTTCAGAATCATAGCGGTCTTGGCATTCATCCATTTCTGTAAAAACAACTTGGAAAATCCCTTCAATCTTTTTCGCTAAATCATGTTCCATGAAGTAGTCAACGTCGGTTTCATAAACCCTCAATTGAGATTTAAGCATGCGAGCATAGATGGCGGTAATATCGAAGTGACCTTGCTCATGATTCAGAAGTTCGTCATTCAAATAACTTATGTGAACCCAAGATTCTTTAGGTAAGAAATAGGGTGTAACGGTGATTTCTATTTTGTCTTCTGGTGCCTCAATAATATAGCTGATTCCGGTGTAGGAGAAGGCTTTGAATAGTTCATCTGCACCCGCTCTTCTTTTGAAGTCAGACCATTCTAATTTTCGATCTACCTGCCATTCTATTTGGGGCGGATCGGTCTCTGTTTGTAAAAACAGAAAACTCATTAGCAGTAAAAGAGGTTTCATGCCTTCATTTAACGAAGAAGTTGCAATTTTGTTCCTAAATAGTTAGAAATGTTTCCACGTCATTTAAATGTCAAAGATGAAGTTAGGAATGCTTTAGCGGAGGGCAAACCCGTTTTAGCTTTAGAGAGTACCATTATTGCGCACGGAATGCCCTATCCTAAAAACATGGAAACGGCGTTGAAGGTGGAGAAAATAGTGCGTGATGGCGGAGTAATTCCGGCCACTATAGCGGTCATGAATGGACAGATTCACATCGGGTTGACAAATGATGAATTAGCACATCTAGCGAAGGCAGAAAACGTAATGAAACTTTCTCGTCGTGATTTGCCCTTCGCGTTAGCTCAAAATAAATTGGGAGCAACTACAGTTGCCTCTACCATGATTGCCTCAGCAATGGCAGGAATAGAGGTGTTCGCAACAGGAGGGATTGGAGGAGTGCACAGAGGTGCAGAAAAAACATGGGATGTAAGTGCTGATCTCATTGAGCTTTCGAACACGAATGTTACAGTCATTTGTGCCGGAGCAAAAGCGATTTTAGACCTACCAAAAACAATGGAATACTTAGAGACCTTTGGTGTTCCGGTAATCGGTTTCGGAACAAAAGAACTCCCGGCCTTTTATTCAAGAAACAGTGGTATTCCCCTAGAAATGTCAGTGGCTTCCCCAGAAGAATTGGCTCATTTGATTGAGACAAAGAGAGCCCTCGGATTGAATGGAGGAATCTTAGTGGTTAATCCGATTCCTGAAGCGTACAACATGGACTTCGGTCAAATGGAAAAAGTGATTGAAAAGGCGCTTGATGCAGCCAGCAAAAAAGGGATCCATGGAAAGGCAGTGACGCCATTTCTACTCAAGACAATTAAAGACTTTACGTCAGGGCAAAGCTTGGCTTCAAACATTGAGCTAATGCTAAATAATGCGCAACTGGGAGCAGCCGTGGCAGTAGCTTTGTGCGTCGAATCTGGTCGTGATTGATTTCTTGCTATGAAGTCGCTTTCATTTCTGCGGTTTTCAAGGTAATTTTGCAGTCCCATTCGAGGGATTCAATTTTACACCTATGGCACAAGAACTCACTACTGATTCATCAATGACTAATGAACAAATCCGTGAGCAGCTTCTTGAAGACTACAGAATTGCTTGCCTCAGCAGAGAGGCATCATTGCTAGGTAGGAAAGAAGTGCTGACTGGAAAGGCCAAATTCGGGATTTTCGGAGATGGCAAAGAAGTGGCACAGTTGGCCATGGCACGCCAGTTCAAAAAAGGAGATTTTCGTTCAGGATACTACCGTGACCAGACGTTCATGCTCGCTCTTGGTGAGCTAACTGTACAGGCTTATTTCTCAGCGTTGTATGCACATCCTGATGTGAAGGTTGAACCCGCATCTGGTGGGAGGCAAATGGGTGGGCATTATGCCACACGAAGCCTTGATGCCAATGGAGACTGGAAGAACCTCATGGAGCAATACAATAGCTCTGCAGATATTTCGCCAACAGCAGGACAGATGCCACGTCTTCTTGGTTTAGCCCAAGCAAGTAAAATTTACAGATTGAATCCGGAACTGGCACACATGACTCAGTTTTCGCAAGGGGGAAATGAAGTCGCTTTCGGAACCATTGGAGATGCCTCTACGTCTGAAGGTCCATTCTGGGAAACAATGAATGCCGCCTCCGTTCTCCAAGTTCCAATGGCTATGTCAGTTTGGGATGATGGCTACGGAATATCCGTTCCAAAGAAATATCAAACGGTTAAGGAAAGTATTTCAACCGCTTTAAGTGGCTTCGCGAAGGAGGAAGGCACCAATGGGATTAAAATCTTCAACGTAAAAGGCTGGAGCTATCCAGACCTAATGATTACGTATGAAGAAGCCATTGACTATTGCAGAACGAATCACGTGCCAGTATTGATTCACGTGGAAGAATTAACACAGCCACAAGGACACTCAACTTCTGGTTCCCATGAGCGGTATAAGTCGCCCGAAAGATTGAAATGGGCCCTTGAATATGACTGCCTTGTGCAATTCGGGAAGTTCTTGACGATGGAAGGCACGGCGACGCAAGAAGAGTTAGATGCGATTCGCGCAGCAACCAAGAAACAAGTTCGTACAGAGCAAAAAGCGGCATGGGCTGCATACCGAGATTCAATTGATGTTGATTTGAATGAAGCGATAGCATTGCTGAAGCCCGTTGCTGAGGCCAGTGCAAATAAGGTTTTCATTGAGAAATTAATCGGAGAACTCGAAGGGGCTTTGGAGCCAATTCGGAAAGACATGCTTACTGCGGTAAGGAGAGCACTTCGTTACACACGGGGCGAAAATAGCCCTGCGAAATCAGCTCTTTCGATCTGGTTGAAAAAAACCATGGAGGTGTTACAACATCGGTACAGCGGACAGCTTTACAGTGAGTCAACGCAGAATGTGCTCAACATTGAGGCGGTAGAACCTACTTTCGATGCTTCGCCAGAAATGGTTGATGGCAGAATTATTTTAAAAGAAAATTTTGAAGCAATCTTCAATAAGTACCCTGAGGTGTTAACTTTTGGCGAAGACACGGGGAAGATTGGAGGCGTTAATCAGGCAATGGAAGGGATGCAGGAGCTTTTCGGAGACCTGCGTGTGGCAGATACCGGAATTCGTGAGTGCACCATTCTTGGACAAGGGATTGGAATGGCAATGCGTGGATTGCGTCCAATTGCTGAAATCCAGTACTTAGATTACATCTATTATGCACTTCAGATCATGCGCGATGATCTTGCTTCTGTTCAGTATAGAACACATGGCGGACAAAAAGCGCCGGTCATTATTCGCACAAGAGGACACAGATTAGAAGGTATTTGGCACAGCGGCTCTCCAATGGGAGCCATTATCCATTCAGTGCGTGGAATTAGAGTCTGTGTTCCCAGAAACATGACCCAAGCAGCTGGCATGTACAACACATTGTTGGAATCTGACGAGCCTGCGATTGTTGTTGAATGCTTGAATGGATACCGAAGTAAAGAAGCGAAGCCAACCAATATTGGGGAGTTTAAAGTTCCCTTGGGGCTCGCTGAAGTGGTGAAAGAAGGCACAGATATTACTATTGTTTCATATGGCTCTACCTTCAACTTATGCCAAGAAGCGGCAAAGCAGTTAGCTGAGGTTGGCGTAGACGTTGAGTTGATTGACGTTCAAACATTGTTGCCATTCGATTTAGATCATGCCACCGCTGCCTCTGTTGAGAAAACCAATCGTCTATTGATTGTAGATGAAGATGTTCAAGGGGGGGCTAGCGCTTTTATTTTAGACCAAGTTGTGAATGTGCAAGGTGCTTATCGGTTTTTAGATAGCAAACCAATGACTTTGGCCGCAAAACCACATCTTCCGGCCTATTCTACAGATGGAGATTATTTTTCAAAACCAAGTATTGAAGACATCGTTGAAACTGCTTATGCTTTGATGCACGAAGCGGACCCTAAAGCATACCCAGAACTTTATTAATGCGAAATTTCACACTCAAAGACGAATTCATTGAATTGAATAAACTCTTAAAAGTATGCCACCTAGTTCCAAGCGGAGGAATGGCTAAAATGGTCATTGAAGACGAATTGGTGAAGGTAAATGGCGAAATTGAATTGCGGAAGCGAAGGAAGTTAAGGGTTGGTGATGTTGTTGATTTTCAGGGTGTTTCGGTTGAAATCGACTGATTTTTAAAGTTTACCATGAATTTAGTTAATTAGTTTCTTCTGATTAAGAGGACATCAACTAGCGGATGTGTTATTTTGTACTGGTCTTATAGATGCAAAACCTATGCTAAGATTATTCTTGACATCATTACTGTGTTTGACTGTTGGCGCGGCTTTTTCTCAAATAACACTGAGAGGGAAGGTGCGTGATGCAGTAACCGGGGAGCCTGTTTTCAGCGCAAACGTGATAGTAAAAGGGAGTACAAGCGGAATTACTACTGATTTCGATGGGGAATTTAAGCTTCAAGTTGATTCACTTCCCGTGACCCTTCAGATTAGTTTTATTGGTTATAAGTTAAAAGAAGTTTATGCAGGTGACGCTGCTAACCGAATCGATGTCAAGCTTTCTTCTAGTCAGATTATGATAGGCGAAGCTGAGGTTGTTGGTGAACGGATTTCTGAGAGGCAAAAGCAAGCTCCTTTGACGGTTGAAACCATGGATGCTTTAGCCATCAAAGAGGCTCCTAGTGGAAGTTTTTACGAGGGCTTAGGAAACCTAAAAGGTGTAGATATGACCTCTGCCAGTTTGGGGTTCAAAATCATCAATACGCGCGGATTTAATAGCACTTCACCTGTTCGGTCACTTCAATTAATTGATGGAGTGGATAATCAATCGCCGGGATTGAATTTTTCCCTAGGTAACTTTTTAGGTGCAAGTGATTTGGATGTAAAAAGTGTAGATATTATTGCTGGTGCGAGTTCGGCTTATTACGGACCTGGTGCCTTTAACGGAGTGATCAGCATGGAGACGAAAAATCCTTTTATCTTCCCTGGTCTTTCGATGAGCATGAAGGTGGGAGAACGTTCCCTGTTCGAACATGCCTTTCGATGGGCAGAAACTGTTCCGAATAGAAAAGGAGAAGACGTCTTCGCTTATAAATTGAATTTTTATTCGCTTCAAGCATATGATTGGGAAGCTGATAATTATGACCCCGTGAATGGGAGCGAAGTTTCTGCAGACAATCCAGGCAGGTATGACGCTGTGAATATTTATGGCGATGAATACTTTCCATCAATGGATTTCTCAACTTCAGCTCCCTGGAATTATCCAGGGGTCGGAACCTTCTTTCGAACAGGTTACAAAGAGTCTGACATGGTTGATTACAATACAGAGAACTTGAAGGCTTCTGCTTCATTTCACCTCCGAACCAAACCAGAGCAGAAATTCGACTCTCCAGAATTGATTTATGCCTTCAACATTGGGAATGGCACAACAGTATACCAAGGAGATAACCGATTTAGTTTGAGAGACATTGTCTTTTTTCAAAACAAGATTGAATACAAAAAGACGAACAAGTTTTTCATTCGGGCATATATGACTAAGGAAGATGCAGGGAATTCATACGATCCGTATGCTACATCATTGCGCATGTTGGAAGAAACACGATCGCAGAATGATTGGTCTCAAGTGTATGTGAAATATTGGAACGATTCCATTTCAGACTTAACAGAACTCTATGGTTTCCCAGAACTCGAATTTGGTCCTGACGGTGCCACGTTTGATTTTGATTCTTTGGATTCTTGGATGAATTTTTACAATGATTCTCTTTCATTCTGGCACAACCAAGTTGCCAATTGGTCTAACAACGGCAATGCAGGGATCGCTCAAGTTGATGAGATTGGAAGACTGGAGCCTGGTTCTCCTGAGTTTCAAGCGCTTTTTAATAGTTATGTTGGTGCGAAAAACAATGAGACAGAAGGAGGAACACGCTTTTTTGATCGGTCAGCTTTGTACCATGCACACGGTGAATACATTTTTGAACCAACCTTCATTGATCAAATTCGAGTGGGAGCCAATGTGCGTCTTTACCGGCCAGACTCTGATGGGACCATCTTCAGTGACACTGCCGGAACACGTATCTCGAATTCTGAATGGGGAAGCTATATTGGGGTTGAGGAGAAACTCAATGCAGACAGGGTGATTCTGAGCGCAACACTCAGAGTAGATAAGAATAAAAACTTTGATGCCATTCTATCACCAGCCTTTTCTGCCGTGGTTAAACCTGGAGAAAATGATTATTTGCGCTTCAGCTTTTCAAGCGCCGTGCGTAATCCAACTTTAGCAGATCAATACTTATCTCTTGACGTTGGTCCTGCCATTTTAAGTGGAAACCTCCAAGGTGTAGATAGCCTCATTACCTTAGAGAGTTTCAGTGATTACCGCAACACATTGGATACCGATACACTCAAGTTTTTCAATATTGATGGCATCAGGCCTGAGCAAGTGCAAACCATTGAGTTTGGATACCGCACAACCCTTTGGAATAGATTGTATGTAGATGCGGGATACTATTTCAGTCAATACACGAACTTTATCGGATTTAATATTGGTATTGATGCAGAGTTTGGAGCCAATGATTTACCTACAGATCTTCAGGTCTATAGGTATTCAGCAAATTCAATCAATAAAGTTCGAACCCAAGGATTCAGTATCGGGATGAACTATTTCTTGAATGAGAAGATTTCGCTCTCTGGAAATTATTCATGGAACAAATTAGTGCAAGCAGATGAAGATGATCCCATTATTCCTGCTTTCAATACACCAGAGCATAAATACAATCTTGGAATTACTGCTAGAGATATGAGGTCAAGGTGGGGCGAAAAAAACACGTGGGGATTTGGAATCAACTACAAGTGGATTCAAGGGTTTTTATTTGAAGGGTCTCCTCAATTTACAGGAAACGTACCTTCTTACGACTTACTTGACGCACAAGTGAATTACATTGTAACATCAATTAATACAACGTTCAAGATTGGAGCTTCCAACCTTATGAATAACATGCAGTTTCAAACCTATGGCGGACCAAGAATTGGCAGACTTGCCTACTTCTCTATCCTCTATGAATTAAAAACGAATTAATAAATAGTTAAATAAATAAGTCAACCTATGAAGAAGATATTTACTCTAACGATGATAATGCTCTTCGCAGCAATGTCCCAGGTTTCGGCCCAGCGATACCTCGAAGAAGTTTTTGATGACGTAACCGTAACAACAGAAGTTGAATACGGTGTAAACGCTACAGTTTTAGCTTACGCATTGTTTGGTGAAGCTATTCCTGAAAACCTCATTCTGGATGTTTATGAACCAGAAGGAGATACGGAGACTGTTCGTCCGCTTATTCTTTTCTTTCACACTGGAAACTTCCTTCCTCATCCAGAGAATGGTGGTACAAGTGGTTTGAGAACAGACTCAGCAGCAGTTGAGCTTTGTTCACGCTTTGCCCGTATGGGATATGTAGTGGCAAGTTGTGACTACCGTCTAGGATGGAATCCAATTGCTGAAACACAAGAACAGCGTGTAAACACCTTGATTAACGCTGCTTACCGTGGTGTTCAAGATGCTAGAACAGCTGCACGTTTCTTCCGTAAAGATGCAATCGATGAAACGAACCAATTTGGTATAGATGAATCACGTATTGTTGTTTGGGGACAAGGAACAGGAGGATACATCTCTATGGCTTCTGCAACGCTAGATGAGTATAGCGATATTCTTTTGCCAAAATTCACATTGGAGAATCTAATGCCAATGATTATTGAGCAGGTGAATGGAGACATCTATGGAACATCTTTCGGTATTAATCCAATGGATCAAGATACACTTTGTTATGTGAATCACCCTGGGTACAGTTCAGATTTTCAGGCGTGTGTAAACCTTGGTGGTGCTATTGGAGATATCTCTTGGTTAGATGAGAGTGATATCCCAATGGTGTCTTTCCACGTTCCTTCAGATCCTTTTGCGCCTTACACAGAAGGAACGGTAATTGTTCCCGTTGTGAACCTTCCTGTTGTAGAAGTGCAAGGAAGTTACATCGTTCAACAATTGTGTTCAACAATTGGTATTAATGATGTTTGGGCTACCAGCAATTTGTCTGACGTTTGGTCTGATGCTGCAGATATTAACAACGATGGCTATGATGGACTTTTTCCTTTAGTTCGTCCTGCTGACATGCCAGCTGATTCAGCTCCATATGAGTGGTGGGATCCTGAAACCAACCCTAACAGCGCGAACGGATTCGCAACCAATCCTGATGCTTCTGCTGAGAAAGGACGTGCTTACATTGATTCTATCCAAGGATACGCTGCTACTCGTCTAGCTTGTGCATTGGCTCTTCCTGAGAACCCTTGTGCTGGTGGTGGTCCAGTAAACGATCTCTGTGATAACTCTGTTGATGTTAACGGATTGTTCGGTGGTGCTGTGAATGAAACATCTATGTCTGAGACTTATTCTAACGTAGATGCATCTGCTGAAGATGATCTTGACATCGGTTTTGATTGTTTTGATGACAACAATGGCGAAGCTCCAAGCATCGAGAACACAGTTTGGTTCAACTTTACAGGTGATGGGCAACTCTATAACATAAGCACAAGTGACTGTGATGGTACTGCTGTTTTTCTTGAAGGAGATACGCAGATGGCTATTTATTCAGGAGCGTGCAATGACCTAGGTCCTGAAGATTGCAACGAAGACATCGATTTCGAAAATGGCGATTATTACGCTGGGTTTGATTTCCAAACAGAAGAAGGTGTTGAGTACTTCATCATGGTAGATGGGTATGACTATACTGCTTTTGATGATGTTCCCGCAACAGGTGACTTCTGTCTTGAAGTAACGCAAACAATTGTGAACGTAGACGAAATCAATTTGGTAGGACTGAAAATGTTCCCAAATCCTGGTTCATCTGCTGTAACTGTTTCTGCTAACGCTCAAATAGAGTCAATTGAAGTTTACAGCATTCAAGGAAGTCTTGTGACTTCTTTCGCGCCACAACAGTCTCAAATTGACTTGAATGTTGCAGCGTGGGAATCAG
The DNA here is from genome assembly GCA_047636995.1 of Flavobacteriales bacterium. GTDB lineage: Bacteria > Bacteroidota > Bacteroidia > Flavobacteriales_D > Sanyastnellaceae > JAQWQB01. Next base: position 53,937 of record JBLIGQ010000008.1, read on the forward strand.
GTGTATACTTGATTCAAGTAACTGTAAACGGTGTTACTGCTACTGAAAGATTCATCAAGCAATAAGCTTAGATCTAATAATTTTAAAAGGGCTGCTCTAATGAGTAGCCCTTTTTTTTTTGACAAAATATTTTATTTTGTCTCCTTCAGTAATACCTTTAAAGCGCATGAATAGACTGATGGTATACAGGAGTATTCGCATGGCAATTGCCTTCGTTTGGCTGATGAATGGATTGTGGTGTAAGTTGCTAGAACAAGTTCCCAGACATGCGCAAATTGTAGATTCAATTCTGGGTTATGATCCAAGTTTAATGACCAAAGTCATTGGAGGGTTGGAGTTAGTGATGGTCCTATGGATTCTTAGTGCGAAGTACGTTAAGCTAAATGCCTGGTTCCAAGTGATTATTATTGTCATGATGAATGTGTTGGAGTTTGCAATGGTTTCTGAACTTTTGCTCTGGGGAAAGTGGAACTTGTTGTTCGCCATTCTCTTTGCTTCAATTATCTTGAGTAATGAATATTTTCTTCGTCCTGCTCAAACATGAATAGACTAAAATCACATCCCTTTGGTGTTGAGGCTTTTTTTGAAACCTCTATCGTGTTAACCTATGCCTTTCCCAAAGAACAATTAGAAAGGCTAATTCCAGATGCACTTGAGCTAGATACAATAGATGATCAGTATGCTTTTGTAGCCGTGGCCTTTGTGAAAACCAAAAACCTTAGGCCAACAGGCTTTCCTCTATTTTTGGGCCGAGATTCTATGCTTATCGGGTTTCGAGTTTTCACGAACTATAGAAGCAATACAGGGCGAAAGTACAGAGGGCTGTATATCTTGAAGTCACTCACTGACACCTCTTCAATGTCCATCTTGGGCAATGCAATGACCCACTACAATTACAAGAAAACACCCATTCAGTATGCATTTAGCGCCAAGACACATGAAGTGCAATCTAAAGAGGTCCAATTTAAGGTTGCGCAGCACAAGGAAGTCATCTTGCCAGATGGTTCTGTTTTTAAGACATGGAAGGAAGCACGGAAATTTGCAGGGCCGATGCCTTTTACTTTTGGAGTTGAAGGACGTGAAATTGTGATTATTGAGGGGAAAAGAACGAATTGGAATCCAAATCCTATACAGGTTGTAGATGAGGCAATTCCGTATATCAATGAGCTGGGAGATGGGACGTTGGTAAGTGCTTTTATGGTTGAGAACATCCCTTATCAATGGGGAAAAGGAATGATCGAAAGATGGTAAGCAAGAGAGGGAAGTTCGAAGGAGCGCTCAATGTGGTTCAATTCAATTGGCCCTTTTTCGTTTTTGCAATTGGTTTCGCCTTCGTCTGGTTGGTTTTTGTACTCCTACTGCGATGGCCAATTCTAGTTTGCTTTTTTGGGTTGGCCGTTGTGTTGTATGGTGTTTTTGCTTCGCTCATTGCCTCTTACTGGGTGTATGACCTCTCAGGGCTTTATCGCTTTAAATGGGTGTCCTTGAGTGAGACGCCAAAATCTATTCTAACTTTAAATGCAGGTTTTGATGAAACCAGTGCGCTGCTCAAAACACATTTCCCGTCAGCTGAATTTGTTATAGGAGACATCTACAATGAGGAAATTAACCCAGAGCCATCCATACGCCGAGCGCAGAAACGGTATCCGAAATCAAAGGAAACCATTCATTTAGAGATGCCATTGCTCCCTTTTCAAAAGCATAAATTTGACACTGTTTTCGCTATCCTTGTACTCCATGAAATTCGAACGTCTGAGCAGCGCGTTGTTGCATTAAAGGAAATGAAGAGAGTGCTCCATCCAAAGGGTGCAATTGTGGTGACAGAGCATTTAAGGGATTTCCCAAACTTCATGGCCTATACTTTTGGGGTGTTGCATTTCTATTCTAGAAAGACGTGGCTAGGTGATTTTGAAGCGGCAGAATTGACCGTGAAACAAGAAATTAGAATTACGCCGTTCGTGCGCTCATTTATTCTTACAAATGGAAGTTCATCTTAAAATTGTTGGAGTGTTACTGATTGCATTGAGTTTATTCCATGCTTTTTTCCCAAAGCATTTTGATTGGAAGACACAATTCAAAGACGTGCATTTGATCAACCGTCAGATGATGTACATCCACACGTTGTTCTTAGCGATTGGACTTCTTCTGATGGGAGTATTTTCATGTTTCTATGCAGATCAAATTATTTCGAACGACTTGGGCCGAGTTGTCTGTGCTGGATTGGCGCTATTTTGGTTCGCCAGACTCCTAGTTCAGTTTTTCGGATATTCTAAAACCCTTTGGAAAGGGAAGAAGTTTGAAATGAGCATGCACTTCTTATTTAGCGGTGTATGGACTTATTTTACCGTTGTGTATGGTTATGCCGCATGGGGGTGAGTTTAACTTAGTGCGGCACATTGAGTTTTACTATCTTTATTGCTTAAACCCAATCGTATTATGAGGTCTGTTCTACTTATTTTTCTTTTGCTCCCGTCGTTTTTAGTGGCCCAAACTATCGCTTGGGAAGATCCCATACCTGTGGCTTCAGAAGAATGGGATAACAATAGACCCCGGTTGACGCTTAATGCGGAAGGTCTTCCGGTGGTGATGTGGGGGAACAATGTTGCGGGAGAAGTACACGTAGCTCTTGGAGATGGGGATTCATTCTCTGATCCTTTGTCAGGGATGATGGGTGAGTATGCTTGTTTTACGGCAGACTGGGCTGGGCCAGAGCTTTCTGGAAGTGGGAACAACATGCTCATCGCATTCAAAGCGACCCCTGAAAATACAGAGGGTATATATTTATTAAGCTCTGAAGATGGAGGTTCCACCTGGGGACAACCCGTTTTGATTTCAATGGACGAAGAGGTAGATCAAACAAGGTTGCCTGATGTAGCCATTGATGACAGTGGGGAAATTCACTTGACATTTATGACCTTCGAAGGGAATTACATTGATCCCGCCTATGCTTACAAAACATCTGAGGATGGGGAGAATTGGTCTGTTGTTCAGAATATAAGCACAAGTTTGATAGAAGGAGAGGCATGCGACTGTTGCACCGCTGACATCATTTCAAGCGGAGAGACCGTAGTGCAGCTTTGGCGAAATAACATAGACAATATTCGTGAGATTTATGCGGTGATAAGCACTGACGGCGGAGCGAATTTTGATCAAATCTTAGAAATTGATCATTCAGATACCTATTCAAATGTGTGCTTTTCTTCTGGGCCAAATGGAGTGATTGAAGGCGACAACCTTATTTCAGTTTTTCGTAAAAATGTTGGCACAGATCGAAGAATTGGTCTTGTAGTAACAGATTTACTAACAGGCGAAAATAGCCTTGAAGAGACCGTCGGCGGATTGGGCCAAGGCAATGTGAACTACAACAATGCGAAAATAGCTCAAGATGGAGCCTTCACTGCTATCGTCTATGAAGAAGGGATGGGCAACGGAAGTGAAATCATCTGTTCCGTCTCAAACGGAAATTATGAAAACTTGATTTCTTTTAAAGATACTGTGAATGTGAGCCTAACGGGGAGACAAACGAATCCTGATGTAGCCTTAAACGGAGATCAAGTGCATGTTGTTTGGCAAGACGCCGATACTGATCAAGTTTGGTATCGAAAGGGGTCCATTCAGACGAGCAACACCGTTTCTGAACTCGAAATCAGTTGGGGGATTTCTCCAAATCCTACTGATGGTAAAGTGTTCTTTACATCTCAGAAGCCTTTAAGCGCAACCATAGATGTATTCAATACTTATGGCTCATTGGTGTATTCTTTTGGTTTTGTGAATGAACGCCAGAAGCTTCTGGATATCGGCTTTTTAGACAATGGAGTTTACTTGATGGTGGCACACGTAAACGGTATTTATTCTACCAAGAAATTAGTTGTTTCACATTGATGTCCATCCATTTGCGACCGTAATTGAGCTAGCTAGGTAGCTGTAAAAGTAGTACCTTCATTTTATGAAAGTTTTCAAGTCCATTTTTCTATTGCTAGTGTTTTCCGCACAAATGCTTGTGTTTACTATGGAGCGCGCATATTGCTCTGGAAATATGGTTGAGATAGAACTAAATGGAAAGCCACGCATTTGCGCTTGTGGTCATGCCTATGTAAGTTCCGTTTCTAAGGTAGTGAGCTTGAAAGCAACACCCTGCTGCTCCTCTGAAACCATTGAAAAATCATCTGATACTATTTCAAGTTCAGATGTATCCCTTGTTTCGATAAGCCTACCAGAAAATAGGACAAGTTATAAGTACGCAGAGGTGACACCCTTCAGGGCGGAAAACGGCATTGTAACGTTTAGCAATCCGCCTCCAGTCAAACGTAAATCGAAAGCGTTTATCCTTTTCCAGAATTTTAAAAGTGCGGTAACAGTCTAGTATTCAGTAGACAATTATTCATTTTTAAAATTATTCCATGAAAAATATTTTTTTACTTTTTGCAATAAGCCTTGTTTCCATATTCACTTTTGCTCAATGTCCTGAAGGACAGTTAGAAGTTGATTTAGAAATCGCAACAGATAATTGGGGATATGAAGTCTATTGGGAGATTGTTCCGGCTGGAAATGCCTGTGGCAATGGGACCATTGGCTCTGGAGGAAATGTTAACGTAGGATGCGATGGCGGCGGTGCCCAAAATCAAAACTCAGGTGGCTACGGTGACAATGTTACCATCAATGAAGGAACGTGGTGTCTTCAAGAAGGTGAGTCCTACAGCTTAATCTATGTAGACGACTATGGCGACGGTGGCGCTGAATTCAACCTACTCATCAACGGGTTTCCCCTCTACTCTTTTGAAGGTGCTGGAAACGGAAATACATGGACCTTTGAGGTTGTATCTCCACCAGCACTTGATGCAGGTGTTTATGCGATTCATACTTACGGCTATCAAACCTCCAACGAAACCTTTATCGAAGGAGTCCTTTTTAACTATGGTTCTGATGTGCTGAACTCAGTATACTTAAGCTGTCTATTTGACGGAATCGAGGTCTTGAATGAAAATTTTGACGGATTGTTTCTAGAAGGATATGAGGATTTTGAATTTGAGTTTTCTGTCCCGTTAGATCTTTCTTATGGTGACCACGAAATAACGGTAGAGATTATTTCAGTGAATGGAGCCGAAGATGAAAATGCCAACAACAACTCTTTGGCTAAAGCCATCGTGCGCGGAGATCCAAGACCAAATGTGATTGATGGTTACTTAGATGTTGTGCCAGAAATGACGGTCATTGGAACCACGGCCAACTCTTTAGATACCCCAAGAGACTTGGCATTCCACCCAACATTAACACGCTACGAATTGTGGGTGGTGAATGAAGAAACTGAAAGCAGTGGAGGAAGCACAACAACTTTTTTCAATGCAGGCCAATCTGATCAGGATTATGAATGGAGAACTGATGGGAATGCATGGCATTTTATGTCTTTGCCAACAGGCATCGATTTTGGCGAAAATGAAAACTTCGCCACATCTCCAGGAGTGTATGACGCCAACCACAATGGAGGCGAAGCTTTCACGGGGCCCGCTCTTTGGTCAAGCGATATGGATATTTATGCGATGCCTTCTGGAGGAAATGGAAGCCACTTAGATATGTTGCATGTAAGTCCATATTCCCAAGGAATTGCGCACGAAGTTGATAATGTGTATTGGGTAGTAGACGGATACAATAACGATATTGTGCGTTATGATTTTGCTGATGACCATGGTCCAGGGAATTCGTTCCATGGTGATGCCATCATTCATCGTTACGCTGCTACTGAAGTTCAAAAGGATCCAAGTGATTACATCGTCAGTCACTGTTTTTTCGACAAGGCAACGAATTTTTTATACGCCGTTGATAATGAAAACCAGCGTGTCATTCGAATTGATGCAAATACAGGTGTAACAGGGTCAACCCCAAGTTATGGTCCATTTGAAGCTGTTGAAGATTATGCTTATGTGACTAATTATGACTGGGATGAAGTAGTTACTGAAGGGTTAGATGAGCCTGCTGGAATAGCGGTTATTGAGAATCGTCTATTGGTTTCTGATTACGCAACAGGTGACATTCTGATCTATGACATCAGTTCAATGCCAGCAGAACTACTTGGAACAATTCCTACTGGAGCTGCTGGGATAATGGGAATCGAAATTGGTCCAGAAGGAAAAATCTGGTATGCTGATGCTGATGCACAAGAAATTGTTGTTATCAATGGCAATCCGCTCAACATTGACGGGGAGACAGAACAAACCATTTCGTTCTTTCCCAACCCGGCAAATGATGTGCTGAATCTTCGCCTTCCAAATTCTACTGAACAAGTGCAAATCATTGATTTGACGGGTAGAATTGTTTTGAATCAATCAAAAGCATTCAGTAGCAATGCAACGTTAGCTGTCTCAAATTTGCAGCCTGGACACTACATTGTGGTTGCATCAGGTAAAGAATTTGTTGTTAAAAGTCAATTCACAAAACTCTAATCCATATTGCCATGAAAAAAGGTTTACTAGCTCTAATTTTGACCGCAGTATGCGGTGTTTCCTTCGCTCAAAGCGAAGTGATCTTGAATATAAATCACATGTTCGGAGACAATCCGTACGCTTACAATACACCTGTAGCGGTTGAAGCCGGATACGAAATGAAAGTGACTCGACTTGAATACTACATGAGTAACTTCGTTATCACTCATGATGGTGGGCAACAATTGGACCTCACTGATACACACATTCTAGTTGATGCGAATGACAGTGAACCGATGTCTCTTGGTTCTCACGACGTAAATACAATAGAAGGAATTTCTTTTTCTGTTGGTGTCTTAGAGGAATTCAATCACCTTGATGTAGCTCAATATGAAGTAGGAGAGCCATTGGGGCCTCAACTTCCATCAATGCACTGGGGATGGGCTTCCGGATATCGTTTCTTGGCTTTTGAAGGAAAGTCAGGCGCCAATCTCACAACTTCTTTTGAGATTCACGCGTTGGGAGATGAGAACTTGATGAACCAAACACATGTGCTTAACGTTGAAGCGGTAAGTGGAATTGCCGGCATTTTTCTAGATGCTGACTACCTGGAGCTCGTGTACGAATTGAACGTTTCTCAAGGCGTAATTCAGCACGGTTCTACTGAAGAAGCAGTAGATGCTTTGCTTAACATGAGAAGCCGTGTGTTTTCTGTTAGCGCACCTTTAAATGTTGAAACCATTGAGGCTACTTCTTTCACTTTGTATCCCAATCCTGCCAATACGCAGTTCGTTGTTTCGGCAGATCAAACGCTGATTGGTGCTGATTTGAAAGTATTTAACCTGAATGGACAGTTGGTTTTGAATGACACGAACCTTCAGCAAATTCATTCTGTGGATGTTTCAACTCTTCCCGCAGGAATGTACTTTGTACAAGTGCAATTGAATGAGACCGTACTCAGTAAAATGCTGTCTGTGCAGTAATGTTCAAACGAATTCCATATTTGCTTTTATGTTGCCTTCTTTTTGCTTGCGCGAAAGAGGCCCCCGCGCCTGAAACCGAAGCGGGTGGCTTCGTTGTGCCCCAAGGATTTCCAGCAATGGAATTTCCGGAAAACAATCCGTATTCCGAATCGAGTGTAGAGTTAGGTAGGCGGTTGTTCCACGATGTCCGTTTGTCTGATGACAACGAATTGAGTTGTGCTTCGTGCCACCAAAGTCAATTCGCTTTTGCAACACAAGATGTGATGAATTTAGGTTCTGGCGCTACTGTTGGGACCCGAAATTCACCATCACTCGGTAATATAGGGTACCATCCTTACTTCACTAGAGAAGGAGGGGTGCCAACCTTGGAAATGCAAATTTTGGTTCCAATACAGGAGCACAATGAATTCAATTCGAACATCATTTTAATTGTTGAAGAACTAGAGAGTGACGATGACTACCAGGGGCTGAGCCAAGAAGCTTACGGGCAATCATTTTCGCCCTTCGTCCTAACACGTGCGATTGCAAATTTTGAGCGAACGCTCATTTCAGGTGATTCGAAATACGATCGATTTAGAAATGGAAGTTCCAGTGCCTTCAATGAAAATGAAGTGGCAGGGTTCACCCTTTTTAGCTCTGATGCGCTGCAATGTGCTTCATGCCATTCAGGGTTTAACTTTTCGAATTATGAAATCGTCAACAATGGATTGTATGCGAATTACCCTGATCCTGGATTAGCCAGATTAACAGGTTTGGAATCAGATTCGGGCAAATTCAAAGTCGCCTCATTGAGAAACATTTCATTGACACCGCCATACATGCATGATGGTTCCGTGTCTTCTCTAGAAGAAGTAATAGAGCATTATGCTTCAGGAGGAGCTGGGCATCAGCAGCAAGATGGGCGCATTCAAGGATTCGAATTGAGCGCTCTTGAAGCAGAACAGCTATTGGCTTTTCTACAGACCTTGACAGACTATACGTTTAGTCAAGACTAAAAATGAAAAAATGAAATCAATAGATAGAACACTTTTTGTCTTTTTTGTCGCTGCACTTTTATTTCAGTCGTGCAAAAAGGATGAAGAAAGGGAGGAGACTCCTATGGTGGTTGAGTATGATGCAACACCTTATGACTTGCAATACTCCATAGATTTCCCACCACCACCCATACCACAGGATAACCAGTTAACAGTTCAAGGGGTGAAACTAGGAAGAATGCTATTTCATAATAGGTTGCTTTCCGCTGATGGCTCTCAGAGCTGTGCAAGTTGTCACAACCAAAACACAGGATTTAGTGATACTGCACAATTTAGCATTGGAGTGAACGGCCTTCCAGGAGGACGGCAAGCGATGGCCATAGCCAACCTTGCTTGGAATACCAATGGCTTTTTCTGGGACGGAAGAGCTCCATTGCTTCGTGATCAGGCATTACTGCCCATCCAAGATGAACTTGAAATGGATGAAACTCTGGAGAACGTAATAAGTAAGCTAAATCAAAATCAAGGAGTTAAAGACCAGTTCGTTCGCGCTTTTGGGTCAAGCGAAATTACATCTGAAAGAATGGGCCTTGCCATGGAGCAGTTTATGAATTCAATTGTTTCTATGAATTCGAAGTATGACAGGTTCCTCTCTGGAATGGAGGCGCTTACTGAAAGCGAAGAACGAGGGAGATTGCTCTACTTTACAGAATACAATCCGTTCTTTCCCAACCAATCTGGAGCAGACTGCGCACATTGTCATGGTGGAGCGAATTTCGAAAACGATGATTACATGAATAATGGCCTAGACTCAGATGCTGACATGGCAGATGACGGCCGCATGAACGTGACTGAAAGTGCGTTAGATAGAGGCAAGTTTAAAGTGGTTTCGTTACGAAACATTGAACTTACTCCCCCCTACATGCATGATGGACGTTTCCAGACACTAGAAGAGGTTGTGGCGCATTACAATGAAGGTATCGTGTCTTCTTCAACGGTTGATCCAGCAATTCTGGCAACACAAGAAACGGGATTGATGCTTGATGCTCAAGAGCAAGCTGATTTAGTAGCCTTTTTGGAAACACTTACAGATTATTCTTTTCAGGATGTGATAGAATATTCTGATCCGAATTAATCAAGAACGGGGCGAAAATCACGCTGTGTCTTGTCCTGAAATAGGTTTGCGCAAATTCATTGAAAAATGGTAGCATCAAATCACTACAGCGAAGCCTTTAAACAAGAGGTATGCGGACTTTATTTGACAGGAAATTATACGAAGGCGGAATTGAGTCGCCAATTTGGAATAGGAGGGAAATGTACTATCTCAGGTTGGTTGCTTAAATTTGAAAACAATCATTTACCACCACCGACTATTTTGGCAAAATCTAAATCAGATAATCAAGATGCCTCAGACGCACGTGAATTAGCCTTGTTCAAAACCAAATTGGCGGAAGCAGAGCTAAAAGTAGAAGCTTATGAGCGTTAGATATTCAATGCAGAGAAGCATTATAAAATCGACATAGTAAAAAAGGGAAGTACCAAGTAATCCTTGAGATGAGAGACCAACACAAAAGCCTTAGCTTACTTGTGTTATGTGGATTATTTGGTGTTACCCGGCAAGCCTATTACCCGCATTTTTCGCATGTTAGTGAGAGGTCAATAGAGTCATTGATTATCTTCAAAGAAGTTGCGCTTATTCGCAAGGACTACCGGAGAATGGGGTGTAAGAAGCTTTACGAGAAGTTAGAGCCTGTTATGCTTAGCCATCAAATAAAGATGGGAAGAGACGCCTTGTTTGATTTACTTCGGGATCACGGCTTACTAGTGCGAAAGACCAAAAGAAAGTATCATACAGCCAATTCATTCCATTGGCTTCGTAAATACCCCAATAAGATCCGCGCTTTTATTCCTACCGGTAGAAACCAACTTTGGGTGAGCGATATCACCTATTGGCGCTGGAAGAATCAATTTTATTACATCTCTTTTGTCACCGACGCTTATACACACAAGATAGTAGGCTATCAAGTGGCAAGAAGTCTGGAAGCAATCGATTCAATCAAGGCATTACAAATGGCCATAAAAGGCTGCGATAAGAAAGAGTTGTCGAATCTGATTCACCACTCTGACCGAGGTGTTCAGTATTGCAGTCAAGGCTATGTAAAGCTATTACAGGACAACGGCATTGAAATCAGTATGACGGAAAATGATGATCCCCTAGAGAACGCCATTGCAGAGCGTATAAATGGAATAATCAAAAACGAATATCTCTTTGAAAAAGAAATTAATACACTTTCAAAGGCCCAGAATGAGTTAAGAAAAGCGGCTGATCTATATAACAATGAAAGACCACATATGAGCCTGGGTATGCTCACTCCAAAACAAGTTCATGAACAGAAACTCAAGCCAGAGAAGATCTGGAAAAACTACTGTAAGAAAAACCCCGACATTGTTAACCCAATGCAGGACAAACATCAACCATGTAAACGCATGGAAGTAAAAGAGTGTTAAACTGTAAACTTATCTTAGGACGGGTCACCTAGGTTGCACAGCCCGTCCCGGGCCCTCCCTCTCCCGCCAGCCAACCAGCTCAACGAAGCTAATCCACCTAACCCAGCCATTTCTTCGCCACCCTCCTTTTTTCCAAGGGAACTTTGTAGGTGTAGCGATTGAGTTTGTATCTGTCGCAGAAATTCCTAAAACGCATTGATCAAACTGTTCCTAACCGATTTACAAGTCAGGCGAATCAAAACGGTTTCTTTTCTATCTTTTGGAAGCCAAAAAAACGCACAGCTCACAACAATTAAGCTCTAATGAGGCACGCTATGGCCGCGGTTCTTTGGAGCAGATGTTGCACTCTTCCTGTGTTAGTGGCAGATACTTGTTAGCTACGCGGATTCAATAGAGTTCTTCTTCCTAGCAGAAGATAAGTTTTTGTTTTTGTTGCGAATGGAGGAGGAGAATAGGCCGTGTTTTTTCGCCTTGAGACACCTCTACGCGAATAAAGATGCAAGACGCAAATGAAGCCAGAGGTTTTGGGGCGTTTTTGATGGCTGTGGGACATAACAGTCCGACAGCCGTATTTTGGATAAGCAGCAGCGTTGGAGTCATGAATTTATAAAATGAGTGTTGCTTTTTATTTTAAGTGAGGGCTGTCCTCGCAGCGGCAAGAGGCGAACAATGACCTCCATGAACTCCTTCGTGCATTTTGGACAAGCATCTGGATTGATATTGAGTCTTGCTAAAGCAATTTCCTTCCATGAAAGAGTGGTTTTTTGCCACAAAGGCTGCCCCATAGTCAAGCTTAGCTTTGTTGATGTCAATGGCCTTGTTCTTTGAAGTTAAGATCCCATAATGCCTCATTCTGACAAAACCTTTAGGCAAGTTGTGCAGGCTAAATCGTCTAAGAAACTCATCTGCATTTAGGGCGGTTTTGAGTTTGGCAGCTCCTTTTCAATCGTCTTTGCAATGAAAACAGTGTGTATTTCGGTTTGAACCGTGCCACTAAGACTTGTCTTGATTTCGGATTAAACCTTGGGCAAGCGCAAAACGTAATCTTCTAGTCCGTATGGCCGAAAGAAAAAGCGCAGACCATAAATGGTATGTTTGAAGTAAGTGCTACGGGCTTTTTTCTCTTTGGCCAGGTGGAAAAGAAAAGTATTTACTTCGTCAGGATTAAGATCAAGAATCGACTTCCCGAAGTAGATACTGACCTTTGCAACAGCCCGTGTATAGTTAAAGATGGTACTTGAGGAATATCCACCGATGGTGACTTGTTCTTCAAATTTGGCAAAGTGATAAGTAAATCCAGGGATCTCTCGTTTCGCTCAGGCAATGAGTGTTTTGGGAGAATCTGCAGAAGACCGAACAGACTCCTTTCCGCTTTTTTTAAAATCGTACTCAGAATATCTGATTTTTATGAGCGGAAACTCAATCTAGAGTAATCTGTTACTATAGCTACCGCAGGTTGAGTGCAACATTATATAAAAGGCATAGCTTCCTACCGTCAGCTAAGACATCTTATGCTGGGCGTTATGGTGCATTGGACTATAAGAGCTAACTTTAAAGATTACTGGAACGTCTGTAGAGCTTATTTAGGTACCGACAAGATCAAAAGATTAAAAAAACCTATGAAACGAAAACTAAATATTCTAACCTTATTTGTTGCTTTACTATTCCTAAGCGGAATAAATGCAATAGCACAAATCAATACATATCCTGTTAATCAGACGATTACAATTTCTTCAGGATCATTCACTATTGACGTAGACAATGATAGTAATGATGATTATACTTTCGAAATATTACCATTATCTGGCAGTTTAAAAGCCGCCAGAGTAATTTCACTTGGAAACTCTCAAGTAATGGATGGCTCCACTTTTGGATATCCTGACACCCTAAATTTCGATGATAACGTGATAGGTCCTTTCAGCTCCGGAAATGCTGTTTTAGGAACTGACGTTGGAGGTGGTGGACAATTCAGTGGCGCTGGAGTGAAGTACCTTGGACTAAACCTAGCTATCTCTGGAGAAAGTCATTTAGGTTGGATTTCACTAGAAGTCCCAGCCAGTAACGATACAATTATCCTACATGATGTGGGTTATAACACCACTGCAAGTGATGGAATTACTGCTGGTCTAATGAACCTAACATCTGTTAATGAGATTAGTGCTATTGATTTTGAAATCTATCCTAACCCATGTGAGAATTTAATTAGCATCGATTGGCTTAAGTCAAATAGTGGCGTCAGTTATTCTATTTTTGATTTAACTGGGAAATTAATTTTAAATGGAGCAATTACCGAGAATATCGATGTGTCAATTTTAGCTTCTGGAACATACATATTAGCAATTGCAGATAGCCAGAATATTGGAAGAAAGAAATTCACGAAAAAGTAAGACGCTTTTTTATTCGAAAAGAACGCACCACAGCATAATGTATGAAATCATATCGCCCTAAAGGCACATTGCGATTCATACATAAACCGCTGTGAGCATTGCCTTATGCCAGCCAATTTCCTTCTTTCAACAGTATCTCAGCTGTTTCTTGGTACCCATCACCTTCCGATTGCAGATCTTAGGTTGAACAAGGATGCGGAGACTAACCGCAAAGCGATTGATCAAACCGATGAGCTCGTTAGGCGGATTATGAAAAGATCGTCCTACTTTTTTAGTGGTTGCACAGCCCGTCCCGGGCCCTCCCTCTCCCGCCAGCCAACCAGCTCAACGAAGCTAACCCACCTAACCCAGCCATTTCTTCGCCACCTTCCTTTTTTTTCAAGGGAACTTTGTAGGTGTAGCGATTGAGCTTGTATCTGTCGCAGAAATTCCTAAAACGCATTGATCAAACTGTTCCTAACCGATTTACAAGTCAGGCGAATCAAAACGGTTTCTTTTCTATCTTTTGGAAGCCAAAAAAACGCACAGCTCACAACAATTAAGCTCTAATGAGGCACGCTATGGCCGCGGTTCTTTGGAGCAGATGTTGCACTCTTCCTGTGTTAGTGGCAGATACTTGTTAGCTACGCGGATTCAATAGAGTTCTTCTTCCTAGCAGAAGATAAGTTTTTGTTTTTGTTGCGAATGGAGGAGGAGAATAGGCCGTGTTTTTTCGCATTGAGACACCTCTACGCGAATAAAGATGCAAGACGCAAATGAAGCCAGAGGTTTTGGGGCGTTTTTGATGGCTGTGGAACATAACAGTCCGGCAGCCGCAATTTGGATAACCTGCAGTGTTGCAGTCATGAGTTTAGAAAAGGAGTGTTGCGTTTCATTTTAACTAAGGGCCGTCCTCGCAGTGGCAAGAAGCGATCAATTACCTCCATGAACCCCATCGTACAATTAATGTTTTGGGAGAACCTGCAGAAGACCGAACAGTCTCCTTTCCCCTTTTTTAAAAATCGCACTCATAATATCTTATATTTATGAGCGTGTTCTCAATCTAGAGTAATCTGTTACTTTAGCTACCGCAGATTGACTGCAACACCGTATATAGCAAATAGGACATTCTGTGGTTTACGAAAGTTCAGTACCATCTACCAAACACCTGCAAATCAACGATTTGTATTTTAAGAATTAATAAATTAAAAACAAAACACAACAATTTGGCTCAGTGCAAAACAGAAAGTTTATCGCTTTCTACTGCCCTGCTGCCCTAGTGCCTTACTGCCCTACTTGCCATATACTAATCGTTGTAAACAATATCCAAAGGAGACTCAAAATGAGTATTATATAAATGTTTAATTAAAATCGAAAAAAATGATTAAAAAATCAATGAAAATGATGTCAGTTGTATTTGCTGCATCAATGTTATTAACTTCTTGCTATTCATACACAAGTGTTGTAGGTAGCGGAGCTCAAGGAAACAGTGAAACAACCAGTTGGAATCATTATGTGATTTATGGTTTAGCACCAGTTGGCGTTTCTGATTCAAAACAAATGGCTGGCGGAGCAGAAAATTACACAGTGCACACAAGACAGTCTTTTGTGAATGGATTAGTTTCTGCCATAACTTTCGGAATATATACACCGACCACAACTACAGTAACCAAATAACATTAAACAAAGAGAGTTTGTCATCAATTGACAAACTCTCTTTTTATCATTACTATGAAAAAAATTCTTTTTTATATCTCATTGGGAGTTTCGATTATACTTCTCGTAAACATTATAAATATTTTGATAACTGATTTAAATAGACTTACCGAATATGGGTATGGCTATTTGGCTGGTAAGCTAATTTTATTTGTGATTTTCGGAACAATTATGCTCGTCACAAGAAAATATAAAACTGAATCTAAAAACAAGATATAAAAAGTACTGTTTACAACAATTAAGCTCTAATGAGGCGCGCTATGGCCGCGGTTCTTTGTAGCAGATGTTCCACTCTTCCTGTGTTAGTGGTAGATACTTGTTAGCGATGGGTTCAATTGGGTTCTTCTTCCTAGCAGAAGATAAGTTTTTGTTTTTGTTGCGAATGGAGGAGGAGAATAGGCCGTGTTTTTTCGCATTGAGACACCTCTACGCGAATAAAGATGCAAGACGCAAATGAAGCCAGAGGTTTTGGGGCGTTTTTGATGGCTGTGGAACATAACAGTCCGGCAGCCGCATTTTGGATAACCTGCAGTGTTGCAGTCGTGAGTTTAGAAAAGGAGTGTTGCGTTTCATTTTAAGTAAGGGCCGTCCTCGCAGTGGCAAGAAGCGATCAATTCCCTTTTTTAAAAATCGCACTCATAATATCTTATATTTATGAGCGTATTCTCAATCTGGAGTAATCTGTTACTTTAGCTACCGCAGGTTGAGTGCAACATTACCTATATTTCGTTCCCTTAAGGATACGCAGTTCAGCCGTGGCGTTTTAGCAGATGCTAATATCTGTTTGTATCACCAATGGACAAAAAAACCAATGATTATGACCAAACCATACCTAAGTAAAAATGTAATTTTTGTAGCACTTGCGCTTTTCAGTTTCTGCTCATACAATCTGTCCGCTCAGCAAATAGTGAAGGTTTTCGTGTTAGCGGGCCAGTCCAACATGCAGGGACAAGGAAAGATCTACGATGGTTCAAACGGTGCTACAGGAGCTATTTTGGCAACATTTACGCCATCATGCACTGATCTTGGAACTGAATCATGTGACTTCACATTTAATATGTTAGATGGCTACGGCGATGGTTGGAACGGATGGACCTATGATTTTGTCCAAGACGGAGTTGTTGCAGCAACAGAAACATTGGGTCAAGGTTTTGAAGGTACGGCAACTGTAACGCTTGATGACGGTGTTCCTTGTGACATTGTGGTAAATACAGCCGGGGCATATGGATCTGAGATTTCATGGACGGTAACAAATCCATTCGGAGGTGTTGAAGCAACATTGACCGGACAAAGCGAAAGTTATCCCTCTCCTAACACACTATTGGATGTGATAGAAAATGATACAGATGATCAGTGGTCCATGCTTCAGACAGATGGAGACTGGAGTGTCATGGACAATGCATTTATATACTTCGAAAATGGGAGTGGGGACATCATTCGAGATCAGGTCTCAATTGGACAAGGTGCCAATCCCGAATTAATCGGACCTGAATTGATGTTCGGTTACCAGATGGACCAATATTACGAAGATCCGGTCTTGATCATCAAAACAGCCTGGGGTGGCTTGAGTTTAGCCGAGGATTTTAGACCTCCGTCAGCAGGCGGAACCACAGGAGCTTACTACAATGATATGATTGAGATCGTGGAGAATGTAACAGCTAACATCACTACAGAATTTCCCGACCTAGGAATAAGTGCGTTTGAAATTGCTGGATTCGCCTGGTTCCAAGGATGGAATGATGGTGCTTCTGAAGATTTCTTGAACGAATACGAAAGCAACTTGAATCACTTAGTTTCGGACGTACGAAATGATTTCGGTGTGCCGAACCTTCCCTTTGTCATAGCAAGTGCAGGACAAGGTGGGTATGAAACCCATTCGGGCTGGACACAAGACATTCAAGAGATCGTGGCTGTAGCACAAGAGAATGTGGGGTGTGACGACATAGTGTATGGAGGAACCGTGGGATTTGTCAACACCAAACCTTTATTCATGGCTGCTTCTGAATCACCAGACGATGCAGGATTCCATTACCATAACAATGCGCGAACATTCTTAAATATTGGAAAATCTATCGGTGATGAGATGATACTCGCAATCAATGATATGGCCTTTTGCACTGAAACGTCCGTAAATTCAGTTGCTGATCTGGTCAATTGGGTGGCCGCTTATCCCAATCCAACAAAAGGGAACCTCGCAATTGATCTAGGAGAGGTTTATTCCGAAATCGATGTGATCGTGAGAAACTCAATTGGAAAAAAAGTATTTGAGAAAAGATTCAATGCATCAAATCGAATTGAATTTTTTCTTGAAGGAGCAAGTGGTGTTTATTTCGTTGAGATCACGAGTGAAAATAAGACGGCGACACTCAGAATTGTAAAAGAATAAAAAAACGTGCTACTTATATATGCCATTAAGACGACTGTAATACCATGTTCCTAACCGCTTAAATAGTTGGACTCGTTTAGTAGCCTAAAACAGGGACTTAAATGGTTCAAGAATTTTACAACTTTAATACTGCTGAATAGTGAATCCAATCTTTGAATGGAAAGAGCGAAAATGATGGAGAGTAAATCATACTTCTTATTAAAGTGTGCTGTTTCACCAACGCCTTTTACTTTAAAAACACTTAACCTTAAATCATCAACCTCACCTTCTTTTCAATCACCTCATTCACCGGATAGGTTGTGGCTAATTTTCGTTCTAAATCCTTTTTCCAAGCAGAGGCGAAGTTCCGCACGAAAGCCGCGTTTACCTCTGCTATTTCTGGAATTCGCCCTAAAATAGTGCAGCCCGTATAGCTTTTAATGATGCGCTCAGTTTCTTCGTTTTCAGGTCCGTTTAAAATGATGCCTGCAATCGGGATCCCACGTTGACTAAGCATTTCATAACTCATTAAGGTGTGATTGATGGACCCTAAATAATTTCTGCTGACCAAAATGGTAGGTACATTCCATACGGGTAAGAGGTCAATGTAGGTCTGTCTGTCATTCAGAGGGACGTGCAAACCTCCGGCACCTTCAATGATCAGTGTTTTGTTGTGCTTTGGGAATTGAATGGAACCCGTTTCTATTTCTATGCCGTCAATGCGGGCAGCCGCATGCGGACTCATAGATGAGGTTAGTCTATAGGCTTCAGGATGAACAGTCAGGTTTGACGGAATTAGATTTCGCACAAAATCACTATCTGTATAATCTAATGATCCCGCCTGAACAGGCTTCCAGTAGTCTGCGTTAAGTGCGCTGCACAATAGAGCGGAGGCTACAGTTTTCCCCACGTCTGTGCCTATTCCAGTGACGAAATATTCCATCTGATTTAAGTTTCAAAGTGAAGTCAATATACAACTTGTTGTTTCACGAAATGCATCACCAATTGGTCTATTTGAGTGTTATTATTGAAAGCATGCAAACAGATACGGATGCCTTCCTTTCCTTGTTGTACCGTTGGCTGACGAATAGCAACCACGTCAAATCCTTCTTCGCGAAGCATTTCTGCTGTTGAAAGGGTCTGTTCTAATGAGGTTCCACTCCACCATTGAATGGGTCCGGTCAAACCCTGTGTAAATCCTGTTTTTGCAGCAATTTGTGCACTGAAGTAAGCAATGTTGGAATCCAATTTTGCTCTTACCTCTGCTGATTCGCTGAATTTTTTATGGGCTGATTTTACACTCGCTATGAACAGGGGCGAAGGGGCAGTGCTATAGATCAGTGGTTTGCAGAAGTTCCATAGTGCAGACTGTAATGTTGTATTCCCAACAATGCAGGCTCCTTGACTTCCTAGTGCTTTACCAAAAGTATGGATGCGTACATCTACGCTGTCAATTACCTTGAGTTGCCCGGTTCGTCCGAGTAGTCCTTTGCCTATGGTTCCCGCGCTGTGGGCTTCGTCAACAATGAATAGAAAGTCGAACTTAGCCTTCAGTGCGCTCATCTCTTCTAGGGGCGAAATTGTGCCGCTCATAGAGAATAACCCCTCGGTAACTACCGCTACGGGAGTATGAATGCGTGCTAGTTTGGCCGCTAAATCTGTCGGGTCGTTGTGCTTAAAAGACCACGTTTGAACCCGAGCGCCCTGCAATGCGCTTCTGATACTGGCATGAATGTGTTCATCATAAAGTACGTTGATCCCCTGGCTTGTGAGCATTTCAAAAAGACCGTAATTCGCTTCAAAGCCAGCATTGAACAAGGTGGCTGTTTCACCCTGGTAAATGGAAGCCAATTGCTTTTCTGTCTCAGCTAATTCCGAGCTGTAGCCTGAAATCAGTCTAGATGAGCCAGCACCTTGCGGCGCATTGAAGTGCGCATTTTCTTTCGCTAAGCCTAAGTAATCATTGCTAGAGAAATCAATGTTTGAAGTCCTTAGTTTTGCTTCGCGAAGCAAATTGGAATCTTCACGCTGCTTCAATGCTGCCGCTAATTTGTAGAATGCTTGATTCATCGCCGACAAAGA
The DNA here is from genome assembly GCA_047636995.1 of Flavobacteriales bacterium. Classification (GTDB taxonomy): domain Bacteria; phylum Bacteroidota; class Bacteroidia; order Flavobacteriales_D; family Sanyastnellaceae; genus JAQWQB01. Next base: position 73,347 of record JBLIGQ010000008.1, read on the forward strand.
TACTGGATAGATTAGTTCGAGCCCGGAAGTTCTTTTACAAGTCCTTCTGGTGTCACAAGAATGTACTTGTACTTCGTTTCAATCTTCACAATGGGCTCAGGTTTTTTCTCCTCTTCTTTCTCCTTTGGCGGACGTTCAACCAGTATTTTTACTTGTAAATTATAGGTGTACTGGACTGCAGGCTCTACTATTTCTGGATTGAAAATGAAATCGAAACTGCCATAGGGAAGTTTGTTGTAGTAGAGCGTTGGGCTTTGTCTTTCATCTAGGACTTCTTCTGGTCCGCGCTTTTGCTTCTTGGTAGCTTTGATGCTTGTTTTCGTCACTGGTTGATAGGTCACATAGCGCTCAAGCGGAAAATACACGCCTTGCTTATCTGAGAATTGACGCCACATGTCATCAATTAGGATTCCCGCTTCTTCGTATTGAGCGATGCGTTTTTTGAGCACTTTCATGGCTTGTTTACGCAGAGAATCATACATCGCTTCGTGGTCTTTCACGTAATAATCTACTTTGATCAGGTCGTAAATTTCATTGATGGCCGCGGCGGTCACTATGCGGTCAAGCGTTGCTGCATCTCTAAAATGCACATGAATGTTCTTTTGGATTTCGAATCCGGCTGGGATCTCTGTGTAGTTGGTGGTGAAGAATTTCTTGGTCACTTCCACCTCGTATACAGGCACTAGGCTGAGCATGTCAGGCACCACATCTTCTTTTTTCAAACCATATTTCTCCAATCGTTTGATGAACTTGCCAATGCGCTGCTCCATTAAAGAGTCTGCCTGAGCCGCTGTAGCTCCTACCTGAACAGCATGAAAAATGGCGAGGTAAGAATCTGCTTGCACATTAAAGAGGCCGTTGATCGAAACATACAAATGATCTTGGCTGGGAGTGCTTGCTTGTCCTCCGGCTTCTTTTTGCATGTTTTGCGCAGACCATCTGCTGGTTTCATTGTAGAGGACATTGCCTGCACTTTGTGCATTTAGCTGCGCCGAAATGAAAAGAAGTAGGATAAAGGTTAGTAAACGTGTCATAGCTTTTTCGTGATTTTGAAGAGCTGTACACGTAGGTTTCGAAAAGGTTCAAACGCGCGTCTTTTCTGACCAATGTTTCCGTAATTATTCAGGCTAAAGCCTAGCCCCTACCCTGAGCAAAGCTAACGAGCCAGAAAATCAAGTCAAAATAACAACCTATGTCAATTGCCATCAACTTTGTGGTTGGTGCCTCTCAATTTGTAAACGGATGAGCTAATCTGAATTGAAGTGGGGATGTTTTGGAGGCCAATTGGCACTAATAAAACATCGTCCGGCGAATCTACTGGAATTACTCTTTCTCGTTGATCTTCACCCGAATCTCAACCTCGTCGATTCCTTTTTTGACATTGGCATACAGCCGAATCTTTCGGTACTGCCAACCCGATTTTTCAGTGGTGTCGAAATCCACTGTGACCTCTCCTGTACCACCCACAGAAATAGGCTCTTTGGGGAAGGTAACCTTGGTGCAAGAGCATTCAACTTCGTACTTGGTGATGATCAAAGGAGCATCTCCGGTATTTGTAAATGTAAATGTGTGATTCAGGGGAGTGCCCTCAATTACAGCATCGAATTTATGAACCTTTCGGTCAAAAGAAAGCTCTGCTAACTGTCCGAAAACAGCAGCAGAGCTTAAAAATGTGCAAATTATAATGAGGGTGCTTTTCAGCATTTCCTTACTTGTTTACTGGTGCTCCAGAAGCAGACTGCTTAACAGGTGCGCCTCCAGCTGCAGAAGCCTCAACAGTTCCTTTGATACGGATCACTTTCGTTGGCTCATTTGAAGCGTTAGAAGTAATTGTAACAGACTTGTTGATTGGTCCAACACGCTTAGTATCATACTTCACAGAAATCTTAGAAGTTGCTCCTGGATTGATAGGTGCCTTTTCGCACTTAGGTACAGTACATCCGCAAGATCCTTTACAACGAGTAATAGTCAAAGCTGAAGTTCCTTCATTTGTTACTGTGAATTCACATGCTCCGTCACCACCTTGTTGGATCGTTCCGTAATCATGTACTTCTTTGTCCAATGAAATAACTGGTCCTGAAGTCAATTCTGATTGAGCCTGAGCTCCGAATACCATCGCTACAGCGAGGATAAGTGTGAAAAATACTTGTTTCATAATATTGGGTTTTCTCGATTGATTACTTCAAATGTAACGCCATTGTTTTTTTTAAGTTCTGACTTTAACAAACCTTTAACAGCCTCTCATTTGATTATTAATAAGCATGGGTAGAATTAATTATTGCGCTTCTAGTCACTAAATAGTGGCTGAAAATAGGAGCGTTTGACTTATTTTAGTGCATCGAAAAAGCTTTACGATATGAGTGATGCAATTCTTGACGAGACTCAAATTCCTAAAATTACCAAGCGCAGAAGAGCATTGTTGCCCGTTTGGATAAAAATCTTTTTGTGGGTTTTTTGGGTGATGAGCTCACTAATTCCACTCGGATTGGTTTTTGGAGCATTGGGTATTCCTTTTAGTATCGCACTTTATGGTCTAGAAACAGTCACTCCCATATCTATTGTAGGTCTTTTTCTCTCACTGTTTTTTGTCTTGAAATGGTTTACAGCATTTGGCTTATGGACCGAAAAAGATTGGGGGGTGAAGCTCGCCCTGATAGATGGTTATGTTGGAATAGCCACTTGTATCTTTATGATGGTGGTTTATCCGTTTTTGGGTTTAGAAGACGGATTTAGCTTTAGCTTCAGACTGGAGTTATTCGCTCTATTCCCTTACGTCATTAAGATGTATAGAATTCAAAAAGAATGGATCATATTTGGCACAACAGACGCTGATTTAAGCGCGTAAGTCGCATACAAATCAAGTTTTATTTTTTTAAAACGTATTAGATTAACATCGACGAAATACGGGTCAATTATGAGAAAATGCCTGATTGGAAGATTGAACATTTGGCAGCGAATGAAGCGGCCTTGTTACCTCCGGAAGTCCAGCAAATCCTCAAAGAGGAGATTGTGAAGCGAAATCTCAATCCGCAGTTGTCTGAAAGTGTTGATCGTTCTTCCAGAGCCATTTCAAAAGAAGAGTTGAATGAATATGTTGACCTAATTCGGAATTACCCATGCCCTCACTGTAAAAGGAATAGCCAGCCACTCAATGGGACGGTCATAGCATCAGCCATAAGCTATATTCTGTTCACTAGCTATGATGAAAATGTCGTGATTGCTTGTCCAAAATGTTTAGAGAAGTCATGCAACAATGCAACGCTTAAATCTGCGCTACTGGGTTGGTGGGGTTACCATCAGGGCCTTATTTTACAATCAAGTCTTTTGTGGTTAACCTAAGAGTGAAGAAGGATATCGAAGCTATTGAGGCTAGTCCTGTTCTTATTCAGTATATTCTTAAAAACGTTGGTCTACTTGAACTCGCAAAGCTTGATCAAGAAGAACTTCTTCAACTGGTAAGCAATCCGATGCGGTTTTAATAACTTCGTGTCTGCGACAGATGACCATCTCGCGCGATAATTAAATAGGCGAAAACGCAGGGTTAGCCCCTCAGGCCTGACCAAGAAAGCGTCAAACCACCTCACCATCAATCCGCCATATCGATTCCCGATTCCCGATTTCGATTTCGATTCTCGCTTCTTGAAACATACCTTTGCGCGCGCTGTTAAATGCGTATAATCAATCCTGCACTAAGAACATGAATAACTTCGATTTTCAAAATCCTACCAAAATCATTTTTGGAGCCAATCAGATTGAAAGGCTTTCTACTGAACTTCCGAAAGACGCCAAAATACTGTTGCTCTATGGTGGGGGAAGCATAAAGAAAAATGGCATCTATGAGCAGGTTAAGTCTGCCTTAGAAGGTTTCGAGGTGGAAGAGTTTGGAGGGATCCCTGCAAACCCAGAATATTCAGTTTTGCTCAAAGCGCTTGAGGTCATCAAAACGAAAGACATTACTTTTTTACTTGCTGTTGGTGGGGGCTCTGTGATAGATGGGACGAAATTCCTCGCTTCTGCCGCATTGTATGAAGGCGAAGATCCATGGGATATCCTAGCGAAAGGTATTCGAACCAATGAAGGGATGCCTTTTGGAACTGTGCTCACATTACCAGCCACCGGTTCTGAAATGAATTCTGGGGCAGTGATTACAAGAGCAGATCGAAAAGAGAAGCTTCCAATGGGCGGACCAGGTTTGTTCCCGATGTTCTCTATTCTTGATCCGAGTGTTGTGGCTTCTATTCCGCAAAGACAGATTGCGAACGGATTGGCAGATGCGTTTACGCACGTGCTTGAACAATACATGACCTACCCCGTTGGAGCAATGCTGCAAGACCGCTTCTCGGAAAGTATTTTTCAGTCGCTCATTGAAGTGGCTCCGGCAATTAGGAAGGACCCTTCAGACTACAAAGCGGCTTCCAATTTTATGTGGTGCTGCACCATGGCACTTAACGGATTGATTCAGAAAGGAGTGCCTACTGATTGGGTAATACACATGATCGGACATGAATTAACAGCGCTTTTCGGGATAGATCACGCCCGTACGCTGGCCATTATTACTGAAAGTCATTACCTCCAAAGTTTCGAAGGAAAGAAAGAGAAGCTGGCGCAATATGCGGAACGTGTTTGGGGAGTGACCGAAGGAACTGTTGAAGAAAAAGCGAAAGCGGGGATTCAGAAAACCACTGAATTCTACCAGTCTTTAGGCATAGACACGAAGTTGTCTGATTACACAAAAGAGTATGAGGGCTCAGCTCAAGAGATTGCCAAGCGTTTTGAAGAACGTGGGATCAAAGGAGCTGGAGAGCGGGGTAAAGTAACACCGCAGGATGTAGAAAAAATTATTGAAAATGCGTACTAACCAACAACATATGAAAATTAAACTCATTTCACTTTCCTTCTTTTTAACCCTATTTGCGGCGTGTTCCAACACTGCAGAGCAGCAAGAAGAAGTTTCGGTTCAAGAAGAAGATCAGAAGATCAGCCAAGAAGAAGTTGTTCCTGCTAAGAAGGTGCTCTTTGTGCTAACAAGCCATGCAGAGATGGGAGATACGGGTGAAAAGACCGGTTTTTGGGCTGAAGAATTCGCCGCACCTTACTATTTTCTGCTAAACCAAGGTGTAGAAATTACCCTTGCTTCGCCCAAAGGCGGAAATCCACCAATTGATCCGAGCAGCAAACAGGAAGGTGCCCAAACTGAAGCTACTAAAAGACTGTTCGAAGATGAGCAGGCGCTTGAGAAATTGGCCACTACCGCCATGCTAGGTTCTGTGAACGCAGATGAATATGACGCCATCTTTTATCCTGGCGGACACGGTCCACTATGGGACTTGGCTGAAGATGAGAACTCCATTGCGCTCATTGAATCATTCTACAATAGCAATAAGCCTGTAGCCGCCGTTTGTCATGCTCCAGCCATTTTTAAGAATACAAAAGATGCAGATGGAAATCCGTTAGTACAGAACAAGAAAGTGACTGGGTTTTCAAACACTGAAGAAGAGGCCGTTGGTTTGACTGACGTGGTTCCCTTTTTAGTGGAAGATATGCTGATTGCGCAAAATGGAATCTATTCGAAAGGTGATAATTGGTCTGAACACGTTGTCCAAGACGGACAACTTATAACAGGCCAAAACCCAGCCTCATCAGAAAAAGTAGCTGAACTCTTACTCAAGGAACTTCTGAAGCATTGACGGGCAAGTAGTGATCTTCCCATGCTGCATTCTTCTCCTCTTTTCATCAAAAGGAGTGAGGGAACTTGATATAGATGAATGTTTTTAAGTAAGGCAAGAGACCTCTCTTTTTGTCGATGTCCTGCCATTTAACGTCCCTCTAAAAGGCGCTTTTTACCTGCCCCGTTGAAGCTCAAGCTGCAATTCCGTAATCAGAACCCACCAATGTAGGATTGGCACATCTGGTCCAACCTTTGGGTGGAGATCGGAATAAAGTTTAGAGCTTGAATGAAAGGAGACCCCACCCTGATTTTTGCTCCATTTTGCATGGAGATAAAGTGGAATAAATTAAATAGTAGCCTAATCTGTTAATCCACTCTGAATCTTCTCCTAACTCATCAACTTTCCCGACCTTTGCAGCTTATTTATTACTCTGCTTCGGCGAAAAACCTTTACAATGGAAATTCCTAGTCAATACGACCCTTCGCAAACCGAAGACAAATGGTACGAATTCTGGCTGAAGAACGAATTCTTCAAATCTGTGCCAGATGAACGTGAGCCGTATACCGTTGTGATTCCACCTCCAAACGTAACTGGAGTGCTTCACATGGGACACATGCTCAACAATACCATTCAAGATGTCTTGGTCAGAAGAGCTCGTATGAAGGGGTACAACGCATGCTGGGTGCCTGGTACAGATCACGCTTCCATTGCAACTGAGGCGAAAGTAGTGCGCAAGCTGCGCGAAGAAGGCATCAAGAAAAGTGACCTTTCGCGTGACGCATTTATGGAGCACGCTTGGGATTGGACCCACAAACATGGGGGAATTATTCTTGATCAATTAAAGAAATTAGGCGCAAGTTGTGATTGGGATCGCACGCGTTTTACCATGGACGAAAAATACTATGATAGCGTAGTTGACACGTTCATTGACCTTTACAACAAAGGAAAAATTTACCGTGGTTTACGAATGATCAACTGGGATCCTTCGGCCAAAACAGCCCTTTCTGATGAAGAGGTAATCCACAAAGAAGTGAATGGAAAGCTCTACCATGTGCGCTACCAAGTAGCAGGCACAGATGAGTGGCTGACCATCGCTACCACACGTCCTGAAACCATCTTGGGTGATACGGCCATTTGCATCCACCCAGATGACAAGCGGTACACTAGCCTCCATGGCAAAAAAGCAATTGTTCCTTTCGTAAACCGCGAAGTTCCAATCATCTTGGATGATTACGTAGACATGGAATTCGGCACAGGTTGCCTGAAGGTAACGCCTGCCCATGATACCAATGATTACGATCTTGGGGCGAAGCACAACCTTGAAACCATCGACATCATGAACAATGATGGAACGATGAATGAGCATGCTGGAGATTACAAGGGCATGGATCGTTTCGATGTGCGTAAAAAGATTTCTGCCGACTTAAAAGAAGCAGGTTTCTTGGTGAAGGAGGAAGACTACCAGAACAAGGTGGGCTATTCTGAACGCACTGACGCTGTAATTGAACCGCGTTTGTCTTTGCAGTGGTTTGTAGACATGAAAGACCTGTCTAAACCGGCACTTGACAACGTAATGAATGACAACATTCGTTTCTTTCCACCTAAATTTAAGAACAGTTACCGCAACTGGATGGACAACATCAAAGATTGGTGTATTAGTCGTCAGCTTTGGTGGGGACACCGCATCCCAGCTTGGTTTTTTGGTGAAGGTGAAGAGGAGTTTGTTGTAGCGAAGACATTAGAAGAAGCACTAACTGCTGCAAAAGCAAAGTCTGGAAATGCTCATCTTCAAGCTGCTGATCTCAAGCAGGAAGAAGATGTAATGGACACCTGGTTCTCTTCTTGGCTGTGGCCTATTTCTGTGTTTGACGGATTCTATTCTGACGAAGAAGTAGACTACTATTATCCGACCAATGACCTTGTAACGGCGCCTGAAATTATGTTCTTCTGGGTGGCGCGTATGATTGTTGCAGGATACGAATACCGTGGTGAGCTTCCTTTTAAAAATGTATACTACACAGGAATCGTTCGCGATCAGCAAGGACGAAAAATGAGTAAGTCGCTCGGGAATTCACCAGATCCAATTGATTTGATGAAAATTTACGGAGCAGATGGTGTGCGTGTAGGGATGCTCCTTACTTCGCCAGCCGGAAACGACCTTCCGTTTGATGAGAAACTGTGTGAACAAGGACGAAATTTCTCGAACAAGATTTGGAATGCTTTCCGCCTTGTAAATGGTTGGGAAGTTGAAGACCGCGCTCAACCTGCTGTTGCTGCCAAGGCCATTGAATGGATGCATGCGAAGCTTGCTTCGACCACCCAGGAAATCAATGAGCAATACGACCAATTTAGAATTTCTGACGCTTTGATGGCAACCTACCGCCTCATTTGGGATGATTTCTGTTCATGGTATCTAGAGATGGTGAAGCCTGTTTATGGTCAACCTATTGACACCAAGACCAAGGCTGCAGTTATAGATACCTTCGAAACTGTTTTGCGCCTATTGCATCCTTTTATGCCATTCATTTCTGAAGAGATTTGGCACTTCTTGGGTGAACGTAAAGATCCAAAGGAGGCTTTAGTTGTGGCTTCATGGCCAGAAGTTGGGGCGAAGAACGATGCTTTGCTTAAAGACTTCGAAGTGATTCAAGACGTTGTTACAAACGTTCGCAGCATCCGCAAGGAAAAGCAAATTGCCATGAAGATTGCCATTGAATTGTCCGTCAAAGACAATGAAGGCATCAACAAAGATTTCATGCCCGTAATTTCGCACCTCTGCAACGTTCCTGAAGTTCAATTTGTGAACGAAAAAGTAGAAGACTCATTCTCTTTCCTTGTAGGAACAAATGAGTTTTTCATTCCTTTCGGAGATACTGTTGACCTGGAAGCAGAGAAGGAAAAATTGGCGAAGGAGTTGGACTACTTTAAGGGATTCCTTATTTCGGTACAAAAGAAATTGTCAAACGAAAAGTTTGTTTCTGGCGCGCCTGCACAAGTGGTAGACAATGAGCGGAAGAAACAAGCAGATGCCGAATCGAAGATTAAAACAATTGGAGAGAAGTTGGCGTCTATGAATTAATCTTTTAGAGGCATTTCTATCCATTTTCTATCGGATATAGACGACCACAAACGACAGGCGTCCTTATCTTGCTGCCCAAGAGAGATGTGCTCTATGCCCCTCAAAGCCTCTATCACCCTTGGCTTTATCATATGAACCGTACAATTTCATCAATCGAAATCGAAATCGAAATGGTGAATCGGTGTGTGCCAATAACGATGATTGAAACCTGTAGCCACGAAATTCTTTCGTGGGCATGGAGAGAGAAGTGAATTTCAGAAATTGGAGGGAATATGATATCCACGGTTTTCGCTCCCCCTTTTGGAGAAAAAAGGGGGAGAAAGGAAAATAAAATGGTTGGGTTTCTGGATCCAGTTAGGTGAAAATAAACATATCGATCGCTTTTAATCGCACCATAGGTGCGAATTCAAAGCTCCAATGAACCATATCGCCACTCCTTTGTTTCTTTTACATGTTTGGATTATTCAAAAAAGACCCCGTCGCAAAACTACAAGCTGAGTATAAGCGACTCATGGAGGAATCATTTAAAATGAGCACCTCCAATCGCACAAAATCAGATGAACTTGCCGCAAAAGCGGATGCTGTTGCGCAACAAATTGATGAACTTAAAAGTAAATGAAAACGATTGCAGTTATAGGAGATAGCCGTGGAATCGGTGAGGCCCTTCGAAATCAACTTTTGGCTGATGGCCATCATGTTATTGGTGTTTCAAGAACAGGGTCAAGTGCCACTGGGAACTATACCTCGGTAAGCAAAGATGTTGTAGAAGAAGCCATTGATTTAGGTGAGTATACAGAACAGCTTGACGGTTTAGTATACTGTCCGGGAAGCATCACCCTCAAACCTTTTCAGTCTTTGAAAGAGGAGCAGGTGATGTTAGACCTCAAAGTGAATTATGTTGGAGCGTTCATGAATGTACAGCGCAATTTGAAATACCTGAAGAAAGGAAATGACCCTTCTATCGTGCTCTTTTCAACGGTAGCTGTAGACCAGGGAATGCCTTTCCACAGTTCAATTGCCTCAGCAAAAGCGGCAGTGCAAGGATTAGGGAAGTCGTTGGCTGCTGAATTAGCGCCGAAAATTCGGGTGAATGTGATTGCTCCAAGTTTAACTGATACGTCATTGGCTGAAGGGCTGTTGAACAACGAAAAGAAACGCGAATCAGCAGATGCACGCCACCCGATGAAACGGATTGGTACCGCAGATGAATTGGCGAATGCGGCTGCTTTCTTGCTTTCAGATAAGGCAAGCTGGGTAACAGGACAGGTCTTCGGCATAGATGGTGGAATGTCTACCCTGAAAGTATAACCATGAAACACATTCTTAGGTCAGACATTGATCAAATGGAGAAGCGATTTCGGGCGAACTTCATCAATTCGCTGAGCGGATTTAAAAGTGCAAACTTGGTAGGGACGAAAAGTGCAGATGGACAGTCAAACGTGTCTATAGTAAGCTCTGTCATTCACCTGGGATCCAACCCGCCACTTTTAGGCATGGTCATGCGTCCGCCAAGTGTTCCACGACATTCATATGAAAACATTCTGGAAACCAAGGTGTTCACGCTGAACCATGTGGGCAAAGATTTCTTCATTGAGGCGCACCAGACGAGCGCACGGTATGAAAAGGAAGAATCAGAATTCAAGGCAACAGGATTGGCAGAAGAATACCTCAATGGCTGGGCAGCGCCATCTGTTGGTGAAGCTTCTATAAAGATGGGGATGCATTTGGTAGAAGACGTTCACATCACCCACAATGATACACGTTTCATCATTGCAGAAATTGAGTGGGTTCAGTTGGAAGAGGAATTAGTAAAACAAGATGGTTTTGTAGATCTTTTTGAAGCAGAAGGGGTTTGTATTTCTGGACTGGACAGTTATCATAGTCCTGCTTCTTTGGGGCGATTAGAATATGCCAAAGCAGATCAACCTATTAGATTCAAGCAGACAAAGCAATAGAGCTAATGAAGCCTTCAATCAATGTTGTGTGGTTCAAACGCGACCTGCGATTGCGGGATCATGCCCCTCTTAAGGCTGCACTTGAGACGGGGTTGCCCATTGTTTTTCTTTATGCTTATGAGCCTTCTTTAATGAAAATGCCTAAGTATGCTAATCGGCATTGGAACTTCATAGCACAGAGCATTCATGGTCTCAACACGGAGCTAGAGGGAAAGCAGACGGCGGTATTCGTCCACCACGGAGAAATGGAAGAAGCCTTTAAATTGCTCCAAGAGAAATTCGTCCTAAAGGAAGTTTTCTCTTATGAGGAAACAGGCATTGCCGTCACCTTCGCCCGGGATGTGATGATGGAGATTTGGTTTCAACAACAGGGAGTTGGTTGGAAGGAGTTTCAATGCAATGGAGTGATTCGGAAATTACCTTCGCGCAAAGATTGGATGAAAGCCTGGTATTGGTTCATGTCACAACCATATGACCATCCTGATTGGAGCAGCTTTGTTCCTGCTTTAACTGCCCAAGAAGTGGCGAAGATTTCTACTAAGCCGAAGCTCCTGCCTGAGCCTGAAATGCAGATTGGCGGTGAATATTATGCGCATGAGCTCTTGACTAGTTTTCTGGGTCACCGCATTCGGAACTATGCGAAATCCATTTCTAAGCCAGAGGCCAGTAGAACGGGGTGCAGCAGACTGAGTCCCCACTTGGCTTATGGAAACCTCTCTGTTCGTCAGGCTTTCCAGGCGTGCCGGGTAGCTCAAAAACAATCATCTTACAAAAAACAATTTGAAGCGTTCGGTTCGCGCTTGCGCTGGCATTGCCATTTCATCCAAAAGTTTGAATCAGAAGAGCGCATGGAGTTCCAGAATGTGAATAGGGGATATGATTCGCTTGCATGCAATACAGATCAAAAACAGCTTCAGGCATGGAAAGAAGGTCAAACGGGTTTTCCGCTCATTGATGCTTGCATGCGCTGTTTGAAAAAGACCGGATACATCAATTTTCGAATGCGCGCGATGCTTGTTTCTTTCCTCACACACCATCTTTGGTTTCATTGGAAAGAGGGAGCCATTCACCTCGCATCGATCTTTTTGGATTTCGAACCAGGGATTCATTATCCGCAGCTTCAAATGCAAGCAGGGGTAACAGGAATTAACACAGTTCGAATTTACAATCCGATTAAACAGTCCCAAGAACAGGACCCAGAAGGGGTTTTTATTCGAAAATGGGTACCTGAGTTGATAACAATTCCAAATGAATACATACATGAGCCATGGAAAATGCCGCCAATTGAAGCAATACTCTTAAATTTCGACCTTGGAGAGACCTATCCGTCTCCAATCATCGATGTTGAGTCTGCCGCAAAACAAGCGAGAGATCGAATTTGGAAACATCGAGGTGAGCCAAGTGTTAAAGAGGAAGGGAAACGAATTGTCAAGGAGCATACCAATCCAGGGCCTAGATTTATGTAATATGTTGCACTACGAACTTCATCAACAAGCAGACGCCAAAGAGTGGCTCGTGTTCATTCACGGGGCCGGCGGAGCCATTGAGACGTGGAACTATCAGATTCAGGCGTTCGCTCCACATTTTAATCTTTTACTATTGGACTTGAGAGACCATGGGAAGAGCAAGAACATTGCTCCACACTATGAGAGCTATGATTTTGATGTGGTGACCAGGGATGTGCTTGAAGTGATAGATAATATGGGAATTAAAAGAGCCCATTTTATGTCGCTCTCACTTGGGAGTGTGATCCTTCAGCGGATTTCCATTGAGCGTCCTGAACTAGTTGACCGCATGGTGATGGCCGGTGGAATCTTCAAGGCATCATTGAAAATGCACTTCTTTGTGCATTCTGCGAAGGTGTTAAATTATGTACTGCCTTACCGCTCATTGTACTCCATTTTTAGTTGGATTGTATTGCCACGCAAGAACCACAGCTTTTCCCGTCGGGTTTTCAAACGCCAGTTTGCAAAGTTAAGTCGCGACGAGTATTTAAAGTGGGTTGGCCTTTACAAGCACTTTTTCCGTTGCTTGCGCGAATACTTTTATAAGCCAGTTGAGAAACTGAGTTTGGTTGTGATGGGAGAGGAAGATCACGTATTCCTAGGCGCTGCTCAGAAATTCGCGAAAGTCCACAAGAACGTTAACCTCACCATTTTAGACAAGTGCGGACACATCTGTAATATTGAAAATCACTTGGGGTTCAATGAGCAAGCGTTGGCGTTTTTGAAAGGGTAAGGGGTTACGAGAATCGCAATCGAAATTGTATCTGGTGTACTTTTGGGGGGCAACCGCTTGTTTTGACCCCTGTAAAACAAGAGTAACCTTTTAAATTTCGATTTTTAATTATGCGGCGTCGCATTTAAATTTAATCCACTGTTTTTCTTGGTTCCATTTTTCCATTGGAGTTATTCTACCTAAAAGGCCATGATGCCTTTCGTTGTTATAGAAAATCACATTTGCTTTATATAATTAATAATACCACCTTTTAAAATGATTTCAACTTGTCTGTTACTGATGTTGAATGCTAGCTGAATTTCTATTGATTTTCCAACTACCGTGGCAGTTATTGAATCATTATTTTTGATAGTTTCCCTAATGTTTTCTATCCGTAAAACATCCCCTTGTTCCAGTTTGTCCCAATCAGCGGGGTTTTTAAACTCAAAAGGAACGATCCCAAAATTGATTAGATTCTGCCAGCCAATGCGAGCATAGGATTTAGCGATCGTAAACTTTTGCCCCAAATACTTGGGAGCCAAAGCCGCATGTTCTCTACTTGAGCCTTGGGCATAATTATCACCCGCTATAACACAAAAGCCTTTATAGTTTTTTTGATTTTCAATGGCGCGATTATAAAAGCTTTGATCAATGGCATAATAAGCAAACTTGCTTATCTCCGGAATATTTGAACGTAAAGGCAGCACATCGGCCCCTGCTTTCAGTATTCCATCGGTTGAAATATTGTCATCCATTTTCAACAAAATAGGAATTTCCATTTCATCGGGAAGCTCTTCAAAATCGGGAAGTGTTTTAATGTTCGGCCCCTTCAATAATTCAGTAGGTCTATCATTAGGAGCAATGAGCATATCATTGTTTATCTTAATATGGGTGGGTTCTTCCCATTTAGGATATGAAATATTCTTGAGTGTTTCGAGTTCTCTCGGGTCAGTAATTTCCCCCATTAGTGCTGCGGCTGCAGCGGTTTCGGGACTACATAAATAGACTTGATCTTCGAGTGTTCCTGAACGTCCGGGGAAATTACGAGGCATTGTTCGTAGACTAATCGTATTGGTAGCAGGGGCTTGTCCCATGCCAATGCATCCCATACAGCCGGATTGATGAAGTCTTGCACCCGCAGCAATCAAAGGCCCCAGAGCTTTCATTTCCATTAAGTTTTCCAAGACCTGACGAGAAGATGGGTTGACATCGAATGAAATATTAGGAGACAACACATTTCCTTTTACAATTTGAGATACAATCCAGAAGTCACGCAGTCCGGGATTGGCAGAAGAGCCAATAACGACTTGGGCTACTTTTAATCCGCTAACCTCCCTTACTGGGACAACTTTTCCCGGGCTGCTGGGAAGTGCAATTAAAGGTTCTAGCTCAG
>JBLIGQ010000009.1:0-86389 GCA_047636995.1 Flavobacteriales bacterium
TGCATCCTGCACATGTTTCGAATTCACAAGAGTCATCTTCAATTGTAGCTTCTTCATCAAAATTACAAGCTGTTGCGTCCGTGCATCCTGCACATGTTTCGAATTCACAAGAGTCATCTTCAATTGTAGCTTCTTCATCAAAATTACAAGCTGTTGCGTCCGTGCATCCTGCACATGTTTCGAATTCACAAGAGTCATCTTCAATTGTAGCTTCTTCATCAAAATTACAAGCTGTTGCGTCCATGCATCCTGCACATGTTTCGAATTCACAAGAGCCATTTTCAATGGTAGCTTCATCGTCATAGTTACAAGCTGTTGCGTCCATGCATCCTGCACATGTTTCGAATTCACAAGAGTCATCTTCAATTGTAGCTTCTTCATCAAAATTACAAGCTGTTGCGTCCATGCATCCTGCACATGCTCCGAATTCACAAGAGCCATTTTCAATGGTAGCTTCTTCATTGTAGTTACAAGCTGTTGCGTCCATGCATCCTGCACATGTTTCGAATTCACAAGAGCCATTTTCAATTGTAGCTTCTTCATTGTAGTTACAAGCTGTTTCGGCCATGCATCCTGCACATGTTTCAAATTCACAAGAGCCATTTTCAATTGTAGCTTCTTCATTGTAGTTACAAGCTGTTTCGGCCATGCATCCTGCACATGTTTCGAATTCACAAGAGCCATTTTCGATTGTAGCTTCATCGTCATAGTTACATGCCGTTGGATTCATACATCCTGCGCACGTCTCGAAATCACATGAACTGTTGTCAAAATTTGCTTCTGAATCGAAGTTACACGCCTCTTCATCTGTACAACCGGCTGCGCAGAACGCTGCTGGATGAGTGAAATGATCAATTGTAAGTGTTCCAAGACCACAGCAATCATCAGTTGCTTCAATACCGAATCCTAAAATTGTACCTGCTGTTAACTCCAGAGAGATTGACCCTGACTGACCACTATTTCCAAAACTGTTTCCTTCGATGTCTACTTCCAAAGTCAAATCAGTTCTTTCGTCATTGATGAAATAGGCAATATCATATTCAGCTCCATCAATTGTAAAATACGTCCAGTCGAACGAGTACGTTCCATCTACAATAATTTCAATGGTCGCTTCCGTGAGCACTTCACCTCCCTCTCCGTTCATATCACTTCCCCAAATTTTAATTTGAGCTTCTTCGATTTCAACAAGTCCGTCTCCTTCGCTAAGTACTTCCCATAATTCTGGGGCGAAGTCTCCTGTGAAATTGATTTGATCACTATTTGTATTTACAACTACGTCACAGTCACTCATAAATGCACACCACTCGTTGTCATAATCTGCACTTGGATTGTAATTCAATGCAGTCTCGTCCATGCATCCTCCAGCGCAATCAATTGGCCAAGCGAAAGCAAAAATATTCAGAAACCCAAAACCACAGCAATCATTAACTGAAAGCACTCCAAACCCGATTTCATCTCCGGCAACCGCTTCGAATTGAATCCATCCATTTTGGCTATCTGAGCCGATAGGCTCCCCAAATTGATCAAATTCCTCAGTCAAAATAGTGATGCCATTATGGAAGTAATAAGCCGGATCATTCAAAGATGTTTCATCTTCCGTACCGTAATTCCACGCAAACGAATACGTCCCACTAACAGGAGCAATCATAGTCCATCCAGTGCTTAAATCAGCACCTTCTAATGCATTACTGCCTTGAATTCCCAAACCCACAAAAACACCTTCCTCTTCCTCATAAAGTTCAATGACTCCATCTCCTTCATTTACTTCAGTCCAGAATTCTGGGGCGAAATCACCATCAAAGAAACTTCCGTTTCCATTACTGTCCGTTTCTTGTCCGCACTCATTGGTCCAAACACACGAGTAGAAATCATAGAAATCACCTTCTATGTTGTAGTTATCAGCAGACGGATTGAAACAAGTACCTAAACATAAAAATGGGTAACGAAAGTTTGTGATCTCAAGGAAACCAGCACCACAACAATCATCTGTAGCATCAATTCCAAATCCAATCAAATCTCCTTCATTTGCTTCGAAAGAAATGAAACCATTTTGCACGAAATCGCCATCCACATCGGTCAAATCAATTCGCACATTGTTGATGTAATAACCAATATCAAAATTGGCGCTTTCATCATCTGTTGAATAATCCCAATTGAATGAATATGTTCCTGTGGCAGAAGCAAGAATAGTTGCTTGAGTAAGGACTTCCCCGCCGCCTCCAAAAAGTTCCTCTAGGCCTGCATTGCTGCCCTCAATAAATAAGTACTCATTTGTATGATCAATTAACCCTAGCCCACCAATGTTTTCAAATGTCCAGTTATCAGGGGCATAGTAATTGTGAAAATCTGCTCCGTTGCCATCAACATCTACAATATTGTCGCAATTGCTGAAATACAAGCAAGAGCCATCGTCCTCACTGGCTTCAGCGCTGAAGTTAAAAGCTTGCTCATCAGTACATCCTGGAAGACATGCTCCTGGCTCTTCAACGATAGCTACGTGATAGGCAACTTCAGAAAGCTGCAAAAGAGGCTCATAATACAGCATTTCACCTTGAGCTCCTTCTCCGTCTTGAAAACCAATTACATGTACGTTTTCATTCCCGTCAACCGCAGCAATATTCATGGTGAAACTGCCATCTGGATATAAGATTAATTGCCATGAGGTATAATTCTCAGATCCACAACAAGAAGGAACCCCATCAAAACCTACCATAAAGAACGCTCCGTCTCCAGCTGTATATACTACTCCTTCTTCTTCCGAGTAATAATCAGCCCAATTTGGTGCTATTCCTGCGCCCAAAATATTGTCCATCGTTGGCATAGGTTCACCTTGACAGCAGCCATCATCATCACCAAGATTGGTAAATGAGACAAAACCATTCGAACTAATCCATAGCTCAGAATACATCAAACCAAAGAATGAAAAATCAAAGGTAATTAGTGCTTCTGTCATGTCATCATCTGACAATGAATAAGCCGTATAACCCGGTAAATCAGCATATTCAGGATCATAAATGAAAGGAACCTCAGAAACTTCATAGTCGCCGAAGTTTGGGTTGAAACATTGACATTCATTTTCGACATAAATGCCTCCACAAACTCCATTGCAATCAAAAGTGTAAAAACAATCGCCTTCACAATCAGCTAATGGACTGAAGTTGCAGGCAGCTTCGTCTAAACAGCCGGGAAACTCACAAGAGCCATCATCGAAATCAGCAGCAACATTGTAGTTACAGGCTGTTGGGTTCATGCAACCTGGAAATCCTCCACCCTCTGCCATAGAGAATTGAAGTTTTGTTAATCCCTCTTGGCCATTCATTCCAAAAGAAAAGAAGGTCAGAAGCAGTGTTACAATTGTAATTTTTTTCATGAAGAGTGTGATTATAGAATAATTAGTTTACTTAATGTTTCGAGGCCAAAGTAGCTACCCTTTTCATTGACATCTTGTAGGACAATGTCCATTAACAATGTAAGAATGTGGGTTAATCGTTGGTTTTTCCGATATTCGTTATTCCTTAAGGCATCATCTGAAAAATATCCTGTGGAATCAAGTTCAAAATCAACAAACCAAAGCAATTCGCATTCGCAAGACGGGAATCATGTGCGAAAAAAAGTGCGAAAAAAGATTAGAAAGAAGCGCGATGTTTTGGATGAAAAAGTTAGAAAGTACCGCAGAAAAAGAGAACATGCAACCATAAACCGACAGAAAGTAGAACGCGTTATGCTTGTTATAGCTGGATTAATTGTGGCGGTATTCCTAGTCAACATTATACTAGTAATTACCTCTGAGGTCAATCTGAACTGGCTCACATGGATTATTGTTTCTATAGGTATGCTTGGTTTCACCCTCTGGAGCATTCTAAGAATTCTAGAAACACTTGTTATAAAAACCTACCAAAGACATAGACAGGAGCAGCGCACAAGAGACAATGATTTGTGATCAATAGTCCCATTTATTTGTGAAGGTGTTAAAGAAGTTGATCCCGAATTTGATCGAATAGACTGCTTTCTCAAAATTATTACCTGAGGTTACGCCTACAACACTAAATCTAAGAAGCTCTGTTTTTATGCGAACAATGCGCTCAATTCCAGTATAGAGTTCAGCATGTGTATAGTTCTCTCCTGAGAGTAAAAGCGTCCCCCTCCTGCTGTCATTTGTATTTTGATTCGATTTAAAAGTGCAACTTCCCCTCACCAGATTTCAGTGACCTAACCCAGCTAGTAGAGTCCACCAATCTAGTGCATTGAACGCTGAGTCTATTCGCTCAAAATAGGCAGCGGTCCCTAAATCATTCTCAATAATATCAGCATTGAAAATGAATTTAAGTTCTTTTTCATTCAACTGTATTAGACGTTTTTCTGCCCAAATATTAGAATCTCTTTCAAGGGCAGAATCATCAAACATTTGGACCTCTGAATTGAAAAAAATGAGCACTTAGTCTTTGTTAATTTCAAAATCAAATTGGAGCATTTCCACTTTTCCCAGTACCTTTTCCTTTCCCTCTTTAAGGGTGCAGGTAATGTCTCTTCTTACAGGCACATAAACTCCGATGCATTGGTATTCATAGTTCAGAATGATTCGAAAGCGCTCGTAAAAATGCACTGAAACTGGATCTATCTCCAGGTGAATCCCGCGCAAAACATAGGTCTCATTTTTAATAAAAATCACCACCTAAAATACTGATTCTGACACGAAGAGTGGCGAAATGGTAATTTCTAAAATCTGAATCCCTTCCTCAAAAAAGCTTGCTACATTATCACACCTATAACTCAAGGCTGACTGAGATGCGATGGGACTGAGAAGTGGTTTGGGAACCTGGCCTTTGAAGTTGATTAAATTGTCATAGAAGTCGAAATCACCGTCTTGAATACTGGTGTAAATAAGGTACGGATTAGAGGCCTGCCTGGGCAATGGAGCGATGTTTTCACGCTCAAACTACACATTGACTGAAATTGACTTCCCTAAATAGGGAATCTTTTTTGCCACATTGACATGTTGACCAGAGATCAGCTCTTTGTATCTCAATTACTTCTTATAATACAAGGTCCCAAAACGCTCAGATAGAATCAAGTTTTGTTTAGAAAGTTTGATTTTCCTTTCTGGATTTCCCAACGGGTTCAATGAGGTATCTGGAAACGCTCTTTCAATGGACATTTTTAAATATTCCTTGCATTCATAAGACGCGAGGTTGTCTTTGAATGTTTTTCGCGCATTTCGCGCTTTGGACATAAAAACGTTCGCATGATCTTTTGTGTTTTCAACAACCTCAGCTAACAATAAGTCATTTGACGTTGCTATCAACTTTACATTCAACTCTGTTTTTTTTTTTGCGAAACCTTACCCACTATCAACTGCTTTTCAAAACCGATAAAACTGAATATCAACCTATGTGTACCTTGTTCTAAATTAATTTAGAATACACCTTTCTGGTTTGTAGCAGCGCGATATGAGCTATTTTCTTGTTAGCTACTCCCATAGGGAAAAGGTTTCCTTGCTTCGTCAGTAACAATACCTAAAACAAGTTGATCACCTCCCGAAAATGCTAAACAGAGGAATAGAAAACGGAGTAGGCAGCGCATGAAGGTGGGAAGATCATTGATCTCAACTTATGGCTTCTTATTCAATTATGATTCGCTCACCGTTAAAAAGATACAAGCCTGGAGCCCACAAAGACACATCAATGGTCTCCTTCACTTGGTTCATTTGCCCTTCAAACACCATTATTCCGCGAGCATCCATCACCATTAGCATGCGCCCTAATTCGTTAACAGGTATGCTCAAATTGACTGTTTGATTAGCGGGGTTCGGATAAGCCATTTTCTTAGAAGCTTCTAAGGCCTCATACCCCACTGGACATTCGATGTTATTCAATGAAAACGAACACCCGTTCGCATCAGTTAAATACACCGCGTATGTTCCAATTGTGGCTGTGAACAGCTCGCCCTCTGCTCCATTTGACCACAATAACGAATAGGGCATTGCACCTCCGGAAGGAACAAGATTCACTACCATCTCGTTAACACACGCTATGGATATAATCTCAATTGAAAGTGGCTCAGGCTCCTCCACGTTTATTGTGACCAACTCTTCACACCCATATAGGTCAACGATCAAGACTGTGAAATTTCCGGCAAGAAATGCTAAAGGGTCGCTGCCCATCCAATCATATTGATAGGGCATCGTTCCCCCGTTAACTTCAAGGTTAACTGTTCCATCTGTCCCTTCAAAACAGGAAACATCTGTGACATCAGCAAAAGCAATTAGCTCAGTAGGAGATGAAATTTCCTGTGCATAATCAAACCTGCAGCCATCTGAATTCCACACTGAGAATTCATAACTCGCCGTTGCAAGTGAATCTTGCAATAGCCCCTCATTTCCATCCATCCAGAGAATTGCTTCAAAACTTAAGGTATCAATCAGTTCAATGCTTCCGTTGGCGTCTCCAAAACAGAGGGGTTCAGTTACTTGAATACTAAAACTGGGGGGCATTGAGGCTACAATATCAAGGGTATCTGAGCGTGCTTCATTCCCCCATTCATCCCATGTGGTTACAAAGATACTGGTTGGTTCTGAAATCCAAATTGAGGATGAATCATTTCCTGTACTCCAAAGAAAAGCCGTGTGATTATCATCTACTTCCAACAGTAAGCTATCTCCTTCGCAAAGCACATAGCCCATATCAGAAGCGATAGAACAAGCGTAACTGCTTCCTTCAACTGCATCTAGTAATTGATTGGTGGGAAGGTTGAACCATTTATCCATTATCCCAGACGGCCATTGTACAAAAATGGAATCAATTTGTTCGTTTTCATTCGAACCGAATAGAAGGGTATTGGAATTTTGTCCCAAATAGTTCTCTCCTGCAAACAGCTCTTTTAATTGCTGTATGCCCTCAGACCAAACAGTAACTCTAGCTCCCACGCCTTGACTATTTGAAACTGTTCCGCTGAGTTTCACTTTTAACCAGCCATTCCCTGCTTGATTGCTTCGCCATAAACTGGCATTTTGAGGAGTATAATTGTTCACTGCTAAATCAGATCTACCATCTTGATTCCAATCTAAGATGGCCACTGAATAACTATTATAATTGTCGAAAAAGAAAGTAGAAGCTGCGGCATTGATGAAAAACCCGGCCCCATTGTTTCTCAAGTAAGGATTTGGAAGTTGCGGACTGAGGTAATTGTTTTCGCAAACGTAAAGATCCAAGTCCATATCTAAGTCAGCGTCAAACCAAGCTGCGCCCCAGGTCAGCATATTCAATTCTACATTGGCTGAACTGGCCATATTTTCAAACCCTGAGCCTGTATTCCGAAGCAAAGCGCATTGACCTATAGCTGTATTGGTAATAAAAACATCTTGCCATCCGTCATTGTTGTAATCACCAATACTCACCGTCATGGCATCCATCTCTGCAACAGCTGCAGACCATTCCTCTGCAACCTCAGTGAACGTTCCATTTGTGTTGTTGAGGTACAATCTATTAGGATGTTCAAGGTCATTAATGACATAGAGATCAAGCCAACCATCATTGTTCAAATCACTCCAAATGCTTTGGAACGAAAGACTAATACCATCGCTTACTCCAGCTTCTAAAGTCACATCTGAAAACGTACCATCACTGTTATTTCTGTGAAGATGATTGTGCCATTCAAAAGGATTCTCTCCTAGGTAAGTATAGATGTAAGTGCATTCAAACAAATCAAGGTCACCGTCATTATCATAATCACCCCAAGCGCTTCCAAAAGTTGAAACATACGTTTGAGGTAATCCAACTTCTTCGGTTACTTCAGAGAATAAGCCATTGTTATTTTGGTAGAGTTTGTTCGGGAATAACGATTGCGTAAAATAGAAATCCAAATCACCATCGTTATCGTAATCAATCCAAACAGGATGCTTGGCATTGTTATCAACGGAAAAACCAAAGTCAACAAGGGAAGTGGTTCCCCCGTTGTTCCGATACGTTAAAATAGCTCCATCGATAGCGAAAGTGAGATCATCATCACCGTCAAGATCAAAATCAACGCATGAAATGCCTGAACCGTGTACATTTCCACCGTTAACAGCATCAACTCCCATTTGCGGGGTGATGTTGGTATAAGATTGACCATGCGAAAATGAACACGCGAAGAGCAAAAGCCCCAATAGCGGATAGCGCGTCATAATTAAGATTTATGACCTTAAGGTACGAAAATTGGTATTTGAACCCCAAATGAATCTTTCTATTCTTTTTCCGGGCGGTCTTCGATGCGCGTGAACTTGATCCATCCTAGTTCTACTTTTACTTCTGTAGGAACAGTGTCCTTTTCTTTACTCTCAATGTTGAGCCTAGAAGATAATTCTCTGGTTAACTTACCTCCCACGTATCCCATTACCTCCCAGAATCCGCGGACTTTTTCAGTTTGAACAGTTGTTTTTGTGGCTTTAGAGTCGCGTGCAACCGATTGTGCCTTCATCTGAGAGCAACAAATAATCAAGACGGTGAACACAAATAATCTTTTCATGAGGTAAGTATGCTAGAAGAACTAAATATACTAGAAGTTACTTAAATGGAAAATGGTTCGTCTGGAAACAAATTATCTAAATCGGATTTCATCGAAAGTTCTATCTTCACTTGGTGAGCAAAAAGCCAATAGCATGTTTGAACTGTTCCACTTCTTTGAAAGCGGAATTTGAATATTGTCCCTCTTGCGGACAAGAAACACTGAACACCACAGCATCAGTTGGTGAGTTTTTTAAACATTTTTTATCTGACTATTTCACTTTTGACAGTAAAATATTAAGAAGTTTCGGTCCTTTATTTTTCAAACCTGGATTTCTTACAAATGAGTTTTTAGCAGGAAAACGTGTGCACTACATTTCTCCTTTGCGGATGTACATTTTCATCTCTTTGGCCTTTTTCTTGGTTCTTTCGTTGCTTGGAGATTCTTCAATCGAACTTCAAAGCGAACAAGAACTCTGGAATAACTTCTTCGGTTCATACTTACCAAAGGTCTTTTTCGTGCTTCTCCCAATTTTCGCTTTCTTACTTTGGCTTTTATACATTCGTCAAAAAACAACCTTTATTCGCCATTTCGTTTTCTCACTACATTTTCATAGTTTTCTTTTTGTGGTCACTTTGTTTTATCTTCTGCTCAGTGAGTTACTCTCCAAATTTGGATTAATCGGCATCAATCAGGTTGTCTCAATCTGCTTGGGGCTTTCCTTTTTTGTTTACCTCTTTTTCGGTCTAAGAAGATCTTATCATCAAGGTTATTGGAAAACGTTTCTCAAGTTCACTTTGTTGGTTTTAGCCTACAACAGCATCGTATTTGTTATTATTGGTTTCACGCTTCTCTTTGCTAGTCAAGTGTAGCTCACACCACTAGCACTAATTGCAGTATCGAAAGGGATTCCGTAAATTGGGGTCACCAAAAGCCAAGTATGAATCCCCTGAAAATTGGAGTGATCCGAGAAGGTAAGAACCCACCTGATAAGCGTGTCCCTTTGTCTCCTCAACAATGCAAATTGGCCATGGAGACCTTCCCTAATTTAGAGATCGTAGTTCAGCCTAGTCCCATTCGGAAATTCAGTGACTCCGAATTTAAGGCTCTGGGGATTAAAATGGAAGAAGACCTGAGTTCTTGTGACATCTTAATAGGCGTAAAAGAAGTACCCGTTGAGATGTTAATTCCCAGCAAAACTTACCTCTTCTTTTCACACACGTTCAAACTTCAGCCCTACAATGCAACACTTCTCAAATCAGTTCTTGAAAAGAAAATCCGATTGATTGATTATGAAGTTTTGCGTGCTAAAGGACAAAGACTAATTGGGTTTGGGAGGTATGCAGGAGTTGTTGGTTGTTACAATGGATTTAGGACTTATGGCCTCAAACAGGGCTTGTTTCAATTGAAACCAGCGAATCAATGTGATAACCGAAAAGAAATGGAAGCCGAATTGGACAAAGTAATTTTGCCATCCAATGCGAAGTTTGTACTCACAGGGCTAGGAAGAGTTGGTCATGGAGCCCGTGAAATCATGTCGCTACTGCCAATCGAGGAGGTGAGTAGTGAAGCCTTCAGAACAGAAGAGTTTGACCAACCTGTATTTACGCATTTGGAAACCGATGATTACAATGCACGTGTTTCAGACGGAGGCTATGATAGATCAGAATTCTATGCTGACCCCTCCAATTACCTCAGCACTTTTATGTCTTATGCAGCTAAAGCTGATATGTACATAGCTTGTCATTATTGGTCAGAAGGTTCTCCTTTTATTTTCACGCGTGAAGACATGAAAAAGGAAGATTGGCGCATTTCAGTGGTCGCTGATATCAGTTGTGACATTAATGGCCCGGTAGCTTCTACGCTCCGCCCTTCTAACATCGCAGATCCAATATATGGATATGACCCCACTACTGAAGAGGAGACCGTTTTCACTGCTCCAACAGCCATTGCTGTAATGGCCGTAGACAATTTACCTTGTGAATTACCAAAAGACGCAAGCGAAGATTTCGGAGGCGAATTCTTAAAGCACATCATGCCTCTTCTTGTAAATGGAGATCAGGATGAAATTCTAGAGCGCGCATCTGAAACTACATTAGACGGAGAATTGGGAGCCCATTTCACCTATCTAGCTGATTATGTCGCGAATGCGAAATAGCAGATTTGTTATTGTGGTATAAATCGATAAGTAATATTCCCTAGCGATGCTCTGGGAGCGTCAGACTTGATGAAGAAAACAGATTTCTTCGCGCTAGCTAAGGCTTCATTAATTAAACAAGAGGATGCAATGTTAGAGGCTGCTTGATTAATTTCAGCTTCAATTACTTCGCCCGTCTTATTCACAACTACATTCACCACTACTTTCCCACCGGCTTTGCATTTGTATCCGGGAACATCTATTTTTCTGGCCTCTCTTCCTGGAACATCATATTCTGCGGTTACACTGCCATTGTACGACTTCCCATAGTAATCATACTTGTCTAGGTTATCTGCAATCGGCTTGGTGTCAGTGAGTACATTCGTGCGGTCTGATTCTCCTGACTGTTCTCTTTCCGCGTCAAGTTCGGCTTGAACCTCATCTTCGTAATTTTGAAGGTCATTTTCAACTTCGGCATCACTCGCGGCACGGTCACTGGCAGAAAAGCTCAATCGTTCTGAAGACCTTTCGCTATTGACATCTGATGTTAGGTTGGCTATTTGCTCATTTACACGCTCTGCCATCACCTCTTCAAATGTACGTTCGTCAATCTCGATCTCTTCAGTTGAAAAACCAACCTCAACAAAACCTGGCTCATCTGCAGGTGCGCGCATGGGGGTCAAATTGAGTACAACAAGCACAACAGCATGAATTAACAATGCCCCAATGATTCCTATATAGACGTATTCATTTTTATTCACAAGATGTTACATGCTAGGATGTTGCCAACATCAGTTCAGGCGCTTTACATTTCCAGAGCCACTCACAGACTGTTCAATGTCCTGTGGGTTTCCAGCGTAATTAACATCACCACTTCCATACAGTTCAATTCCTAGAACATCCTTCACACTCACAGATACCTGTCCGCTTCCATCATTGCTCACTTCTACATGAGACCCACGTGTTTCAAGCGTATTTACATCTCCACTTCCTTCAGAGATAATTTCCAATTCTTGCGCCTCGCCGAGCAACCTCACATCTCCAGAACCCTCGTTCTCAATCTTAATCATAGCAGCACTCGCCTTAATCATCATATTTCCAGACCCAATATTTTGAACCTTCAATCGTTCTGTTTTCAGTTCGTTAACTGAAGATAAACTTCCAGAACCCTCATTTACAATTTTAGTAACACCGTTTGTGATCACTTCAATTGTGATGGCTTCAGTAGCAGAAATGCATCCCTTCGATTCAATAACTAATCTTGAGCCTTCGACACGCGTCTGAATGAAAGGCAGTAAATTTTCCTGCGCATGAACCACGATTTTATTTTGATCTGAAAGTAGTGTCTGTCTAATTGTTACGTCAAAACTTCCTGAAGCATAAATAACTTCGTAATCTTCAACAGTGCGCTTCTCGTCAATTGCAACGCCTTCGCCATCTAAGCAGTCTCCACATCCATTAATTAGAAAGGCTATACACAGCAGGGAAATAATTTTCTTCATAATACAAAGGTAATGACCAATTTTATGATGGAGCGAATTTCAGTGCGCTTCTATGAATTCAATGATACGCAACAAAGTTGTTAATGAGACGTTAAACAAGCCAAACAAATTGTTATTCAAACAAATTTTATTTAATTTCAAGACCAATACTTAATTAAGACACTACACTGATGAAGAAATTATTGATGATTTTCAGCCTTGTTGCTCTTTTTGCGACTGCGGCGACGGCACAAACTACTGCTAAAGACAGTAATGACACTAAGGCTAAGACTGAGAAAACAGACAAAGCAAGCGATAAGAAGTCTTGTGAAAAGTCTTGTTGCGATAAGAACAAAGCTCAGGCATCTAAGGATGGCGCTAAAGCTGAAGGAAAAGCATGTTGCTCTGGAGACAAAACGACAGCATCTAAAGACGGAAAAGCATGTTGCGATAAGTCAAAGACATCAAAAGCTGAGGCAAAAGCAGAAGGACAGGCTGCACGCAGTGAAGCAAAGAAAACTGCTAAGCAAAAGAGCACAACAGCTTCTGCTCCAGCAAAAAAATAAGGTTAATTATCTGAATAAAAAAGCAGCCAATGGCTGCTTTTTTTATGTCTATATTTTTTTGTCACTTACTTCTTGAACATTTTTTCTTCCGCCATCTTAGCAACTTGTTCACCAATAGCAAGAGATGCGGTTGCCGCTGGACTAGGGGCATTCAAGACATGAATGCTATGGTCTGTATATTCAATTCGGAAATCATCTCGCGTATCGCCATCCGCTCGCAATAGTAGCGCTCTTACTCCGGCTCTCCCCGGTTGAATGTCATCCATGGTCAGAGAGGGAACCATTCTTTGCAATGTTTGCAAGAAAAGCTTCTTTGAAAACGCCCGACGGTACTCATTGATACCAAAACTGATGTTGTTCAAAAACAGCTTCCAAGTACCTCCATATGTGAGGGCATCAATCGTATCCTTTAAATCGAAGTCTGTTTTCCCATACCCTTCGCGCTTGAAGGTAAAAACTGCATTTGGTCCACATTCAATTTCTCCATCAACCATACGTGTAAAATGCACACCCAAAAAAGGAAAGTCTGGATCTGGAACAGGATAAATAAGGTGTTTCACCTTATGTCTTGCTTGTTCTGTGAGCTCATAGTAGTCACCTCGAAAACCCACAATTTTTTCTCTCAACGGAACACCGTCCTTCTTTGCCAGCCTGTCTGCTTGCAAGCCACCACAAAAAATGACGTATTTGGCTCTATAGAGTGCTTTGTTTGTTTGAATCACAGACTGCCCTTCATTGCGTTCAATCCCGGTCACTTCTTCGCCTAATACAACTTTACTTTCCGGTTGCTTACTTGTTGCAATTTCGGCCATTTTCTCAGTGGCCCCTCTGAAATCAATAATCCCTGTGCAGGCCACGTGAATTCCACCAATGCTTTCGCAGAACGGTTCAATCTCTTTTACCTCAGCAGCACTTAATTTTGTCATTCCCTCAATACCATT
This sequence comes from Flavobacteriales bacterium, assembly GCA_047636995.1. Classification (GTDB taxonomy): domain Bacteria; phylum Bacteroidota; class Bacteroidia; order Flavobacteriales_D; family Sanyastnellaceae; genus JAQWQB01. Next base: position 13,607 of record JBLIGQ010000009.1, read on the forward strand.
TTCAAGGCCGGTATTGTAAATCTTCTCCATTTGGGGAAGTTCCTTTTGATTTGTTGCGGCAATGACTTTACCACAAACGTCGTGCTGAATTTTATGTGTTTGAGCAAACTGAACAAGTTCGCGTCTTCCATTCACACAGTTCTGAGCCTTTAATGATCCTGGCTTGTAGTATATACCACTGTGGAGCACACCGCTATTGTTACCTGTCTGGTGGTTAGCGAGGGCCTTTTCTTTTTCAATCAGACAAATCTTCAAGTCAGGATTTCGCTCTTGAAGCTTATATAAGGTAGCAGCACCTACGATACCACCACCAACAATTACAACATCATATATTCTTTCCACGTGCTCCAGAAATTTCTACAAAGGTAACTAACAGAAGTGCATCTTGTTTCAATCAATGAATCCAAGTACCTTCGAAATTCAAATGAGCGACTTGAACAACAAAAAAACGCAAAAGGCTTGGGCTTTCTATGACTGGGCAAACAGCGTTTATCCACTTGTGATTACCACAGCGATTTTTCCCATCTTTTACAATGCGGTAACAACCACAAAAGTGAATGGAATCATTGTAAGCGATAGGGTAATGTGGTTCGGAAGGGAATTCGCAAACACTGAAATTTACTCCTACATCATAGCAGCTTCTTTGATTGTTGTGAGTCTTCTTTCCCCAATGCTTTCCGGAATTGCCGACTACAGTGGCAAAAAGAAATTCTTCATGAAAATCTTTTGCTACTTGGGTTCTATTTCGTGCGTTACACTCTTTTTCTTTGATTCTGACCGTTTAGAACTAAGCTTTTTGGCGCTCTTTTTCGCCAGCATTGGCTATTGGAATAGCATCGTTTTTTACAATGCTTTTTTGCCTGAAGTGGCTGCACCAAAAGACCAAGATAGGCTCAGTGCGCGAGGCTACTCACTGGGATACATAGGAAGTGTATTACTCTTGATAATCATTCTTGCATTTGTAATGGGAGTCTCTGATGCTTTCACAAGGTATTCGTTTATTCTTGTTGGAATCTGGTGGTTAGGATTTGCTCAAATTACCTTCCGAAGACTTCCTGAAAATCCACACAACAGAAAACCGGAAGGTAAAATTTGGAAAAAAGGGTTCCAAGAATTGAAGCAAGTACAGAAGCAAATTAGCGCAATGAAAGGACTTCGCCGCTACCTTTTTGCCTTTTTCGTCTTCAGCATGGCCGTTCAAACCATTATGACCATGGCTCAATTCTTCGGAATGAAGGAAGTTTTTTCATGGACTGAATCTTATGTTGGGGGAATGGGACTTTACCCCGTATTAATGGTCAAAGAGACCGGCTTGTCAACCGCCCAACTAATCATTGCAATTATCCTTGTTCAGATCATTGCCATTCCTGGCGCAGTGGTTTTCTCGCGGGGGTCAAAACGATTTGGGAACATCACTATGCTGGCTATCGCATTGATTAGCTGGATTGGGGTTTGCTTGTTCGCATTTATCGTTGTTGATACACCCACCGAGTTTTATTTTGCGGCAGGATGGATTGGCTTTATGATGGGCGGAACTCAATCACTTAGCAGGTCTACCTATTCAAAGATGCTTCCCGAAACAAAAGACACGGCCTCCTTTTTCAGTTACTATGACGTTCTTGAAAAGATTGGAATGGTGATCGGGATGCTCTCTTTCGGAATGATTGAAGGACTTACTGGCTCCATGAGAAACTCTGTACTCTCTTTGATTATTTTCTTCGTTATTGGCTTAATCCTCTTGCTGATGGTCCCACGAAAAGGAGCTATACAAGGTCAATCTACTTGAACAAATTTTCGCTCTAGAATTTGAAATTCAACACGCCTATTTTCCGCTCTTCCCGTTGAGGAGGAATTATCTGCAATTGGTGTATCACTTCCATGAAAATCGATCTTAAGCCTACTCGGGTCTACGCCTAAAAATTTTAAATACGCTACAACTGCTCTGGCTCTTGTCTCAGACAACTCAATATTATAGCCTTCCCTTCCTGTTATATCTGTATGTCCGTTCACTTGAACAAACATGTATTTATTTGAGCGCAGCAAACCCGCTACTATGTCTAAATTTTTCTGAGCTACATCATCAAGCGTACTTTCATCAAAACCAAAGTAGACCGTCTCCAACTGTACTTCTCTGTGATCACTTAATTGAAGCGGAGGGTCATGAACTTCAGATCTGATTTGATCATTCAGGCAACTGCACTCGCTTCTGCTTTTCACTGATTTCACTACCAAATCATCTATGTAAACATACGCCCAATCACTTGCCCCAGTGATGCCTTCAACATCAGTTCTGAGCAGCTTACTTATGAGTGGGTCTGGTAAAAAATTTCCTATGGTCACGTATTCCTCTCCACCAGTTGCGGAAAAAGTATCAGAGAGCTTGATCCATGAATCTGCATTGTCTAATATGTGCAGTTTAGGGTTTGCAAATTGTGGTTTCCCATCTATTAGCCCTTGATTTCTTTCGTGTTTCGCCGTTTTGCTGAAATGAACTCCAAGTCCATCAGTCACATAAATAGCCATGTCTGCGCATGAAACCCAAAATTCTACACAAATGGTTTCACCTGCACTCAGCTTTCTAGTCAGTTTTGTCTGGAGGTATTCTCTGTAATTCCTTTTGGTACTGGTATAAGTTACCAATCCAATGTAAGCTTCACCATCCAAGGCTTCTTGATGGCCTACAATGTTCTTGGGAACGCCAGCTTTGCTTGATGCGCAGGCATGAAAATGGTCTGGTGTAGCAGAACTTGGCTGCTTCCAGAACTTCACCGTCTTCAAGGTTTGCATATTGTAGGATGATGGGCAATAAGGCTTTTCCTCAAAACTCCCATTTAGAACAAGGTTTTGGGCGAAGCCGATTTTCACCAACAACAAGAATAATATGGATAGTGTTTTTTTCAAGACTGGAATATAAAAGTCCCCCTTTTCAGCTTGCTTCGCACAAGCATTCATTGAAGGTATCAACACTTCGTTTTTTAAGTAACGCAAATAGGACTAAAATATGTTGAAGAAGGAGCGTAAAAAAGGCCACTCAAGAAACTTGAATGGCCTTTAAATCCGTTACTTCTATGGGTTATTTTCTGATCTTGAAAACAACTCTTCTGTTTTGAGCTCTACTCAAGTCAGTAGGTCTTGTGTTTGCTGGGTCAGTATTCGATTTTGACAATGGAATCAATCTGCTTGTGTCAATCCCCTGTGATACCAAATAGGTCATCAATTCATCAGCGCGTTGTTGTCCCATGTCTCTATAACGTGGATTGATTTTTTCTTCATCAAACTCATCATTGTCACAGTGACCAATCACCTCCATTTTCCAAGTTGGATTTTCATTCATGATGCGCACAACCTCTTTCAAAGTAGACCGTCCTGCCCCAGTAATGTTCTTCTTCTGAGAAGCATAGTATACTGCTGAAACGCTAACAATATCTTCTGAAGACATGCTTGGTCCCACAACAGTTGACTGTCCGTAGATTAGATCTGGCTCTTGGGATGCTGAAGGGTCACAAGCACATTGAGATTTTGCTTTGATTGGGTATACATTCACATCATCAATAAAGTAGTAGGCGTCATAACTTTGAGAACCTGTTACACCGCGAGGACGCTTCATTTTTTCGGTTTGAAGTTTTGAATCACTTCCAAAACAACCAATCATCATATATTCTTCTTCTCCTGTGGCAATGTACGTTCCACAAACCGTTTCCCAACCGTCCATCATCAGCATGGGCTTGTTGCTTTTGTGCTTCACACTTATTGCATTCAAGTCTTTCACTATTGCGCCGGTGTTTGGTTGAATCACTTTTCGATCAGAGAAAACAGCGCCAACATAATTGGTCCCATATTTTGATAGGTCAGAGAGGCTTACTTTAAACTCAACACAATACATCTGGTTCTTTTCCATTTGCTCAGTCATCTCAACACCAAGGTATGAACGACTTTTCTTAGTGTCTTTTGAGTAGGCACGGAATCCGGCATACAAAATACCTGAAGCCGCTTCTTGAGACCCCATAAGGTTATCAGGAATACTAACTTTGTCAGATTTCAAGCCTTCAGAGAAGAGATCACAAGGAGCTTTAGTAGCGTTGTACCAGTTCTCACAGAGGTCCTGCATCATTCCTAGATTTTTCAAGGTGCGTGTTTCTGCCTTCTCAAAATCCCCATTCGGAACGAGGTTATCACTTGCTTCTTCCTCTTCATCTTGAGCAAACGCAAAGGTTCCTGCAAAGGCGAAGAAGAGCATTAAGATTAGTTGCTTGGTATTCATTTCCATTCTTTTACGGTTTCAATAAACGTTTTAACTTTTTCTGGATCTACATCCGGATAAACGCCGTGGCCCAAGTTAGCAATATGCCGCTGGCCTCCAAAACGGCGAAGCATCTCTTTTGTATGTTTCTTAATATCTTCATGGGAACCGTACAAAACACTCGTATCTAAGTTTCCTTGAAGTGTTCTATTCGGACCAACAATTTGACGCGCCAATTCTGGTTCTATATTCCAGTCTAACCCTATGGTTTCACAGGAGAGTTCTGACAATTCTTTTAGGAAGTGGTTCCCGCCTTTCGCGAATACCGTGACAGGCACATCATTGATCGCATCACAAATCCTTTTCATGCATGGCATTGCAAATTTTAGATACAAATCTTTGCTCAGCACACCTGCCCAACTATCGAATACTTGAACCAAGTCTACTCCAGCGTTTACTTGTGCCTTGAGGTAATCTATGGTCGCATCTGTTATCATTGTTAGCAAGGTCCGTGCCATTTCAGGTTCTTCCCAAAGCATGCGGCGCGCGCCAGCCCATGCTTTTGTTCCTTTCCCTTCAATCATGTAGCAGAAAATGGTCCAAGGGGCACCAGCAAATCCAATCAAAGGAACTCTGCCATTCAGCTCCTTCTTCGTCAATCGAATGGCATCCAAAACATACTTCAGATGTTCTTCTGGTTCAACCGCATGCAATTGATTAAAATCTCTTTTTGACTGAATGGTTTTCGGAAAAAAAGGCCCTTGCTTTTCAATGAGTTCATAAGGCAAACCCATGGCTTCTGGCACGACAAGAATATCAGAGAAAATGATGGCCGCATCTACTCCCAGGAGCTCAACGGGTTGAATGGTCACCTCGCAGGCTTTTTCTGGAGTTTGCACCAATTCAACAAATCCACTCAACTTAGCTCGAACAGCACGGTATTCTGGAAGAATTCTTCCAGCTTGTCTCATCAACCAAACTGGCGGACGTTCAACATGTTCGCCTCTTGCAGCGCGAAGAAGCAGGTCATTTTGCAGGTTCATGGTGTAAATTTAGGACTCTTTCAGTTCATAAACCCAAAAACAAACTCACGAAGTTGATCGCTATCGCTTGTAGTTGAATTTCCAATTCCCTTTAGACGTTGGTCTACTCCACGCAAATCTGAAATTGCTTGGATGACTTTTTGAACAGTGTAATTGGCTCCTGCCGCTTTGTACTCTGAATGTCCTCCACGCCCAATTGCAGCAAACAAGCCCTGATAGCTCTTGTCTGGCGTTTCATGGTACACCAATAATTTACATAGAAATGAAAAGAGGAACCCCACAATCATGTTCGCATTGTTCTCTTTCGGGTTGGCCTGGTAGTAATTAATGATCATTGCCACCCGCTTAAAATCTTTGATGCAAATGGCACGTTGGAACTCAAAGACGTTGTATTCTTTGCTTATTCCTATGTACTTTTCAATGTGTTCAGGAAGAATTTCTGTTTCACTGCCTACTGTGAATTCCAATTTCTCTAGGGCATGCTCCACTTTAGTCAAGGCACTTCCTAGATATTCAGCAATAAGTTGCGCCGAAGAACTGGCTAGTTTTATGTTCAGGTCTTTCGCTCTAGAAACAATCCAGCTAGGCATGTCACTATCATAAATCTTTTCGGAATCGAAGATCAACCCTTGCTTCTTAAACTCTTTGGAAAGAAGGGTATTGGAAGGTACTTTCTTGTACTTATGCGCAAAAACGAGCACCGTTGTTGTTTGCGGAGACTGAAGGTACTTCATTAAATACTCCCTTTCTTCCTCTCTTCTCCACCCTTCCAAATCTTGTGCTTCTTTGACTATAATCAGCTGTTTTTCTGCCATCATAGGGAAACGTTGAGCTGCAGAAACGATCTGATCAAAAGAGGTATCCAACCCATACATAGTGGTTAAATTGAAATCGCGCTCGTGTTCTTCTAGAACGAAATTCTCAAAGTCTTCAACCAATTTATCAATGAACCAAGCCTCTTCTCCTTGGAGCAGATAAATTGCTCCAAAATCACGATTTCTCAATCGGTTTCTTAGCTCTACAAATCCTATAGTTGTTGTTGTTTTCTTAGCCATCTGTTATCAATCCCATCTCAGGTGACGAATGGACCTTCCTTCGTTTTGAAGTTCTTCCAACGCCTTGATTCCTATTTGGAGATGCAAATCAACGAAATTACGTGTGATCTTTTCATCACTTTCTTCAGTTTTCACTCCATCTGGCACCATTGGTTGGTCACTCACAAGTAGCATCGCTCCTACGGGTATCTTATTGGCGAAACCAACAGAAAAGAGTGTTGCTGTCTCCATGTCTATTGCCATTGCACGTAACTTCCGAAGGTATTCCTTGAACTCCAGGTCATGCTCCCAAACTCTTCTGTTCGTAGTATATACTGTTCCCGTCCAGTAGTCTATTTTATGATCACGAATGGTCGAACTCATAGCACGAAGTAAAGCGAAGCTCGGCAAAGCAGGGACTTCAGGTGGGAAATAGTCATTCGAAGCTCCCTCACCACGAATGCCCGCGATGGGAACAATAATATCTCCCAATTTATTCTTCCTTTTTAATCCGCCACATTTTCCCAAAAAGAGGGCCGCCTTGGGATGAATTGCAGAAAGTAAATCCATAATGGTTGCAGCATTTGCGCTTCCCATTCCAAAGTTAATAATGGTCATGTTGTCTGCCGTTGCGCTGCGCATAGACTTCCCCACCCCATCAACCTCTACGTTCTTCCACTCTGCGAATTTCACTACGTAATTTTGGAAATTGGTCAGCAAGATATACTCACCAAAATCAGCCAGTTCAACACCGGTATAGCGTGGTAGCCAATTCGCTACAATGTCACTCTTCGTATCCATATACTTCTAATTTCGGTTGTGTGATGTACATTTGGGCGTGAAGGAACTGAACTTACCTCCATACGCGTTCAAACTTAAGGGCACTGAAACTCAAACACAAATTTTTGATGAGGTTCGGCGTAAATGGTTGGTGTGTACCCCTGAGGAGTGGGTGCGCCAACATTTGGTAATGTACCTTATTAGCAACGGTTATCCTAGTGGCCTTATTGGAATAGAACAACATCTGAAGGTCAACGACATGCGGAGAAGGGCTGACATTGTGGTCTATTCAAAAGATCAAAAGCCATTTTTACTGGTGGAATGTAAAGCTCCAGAAATCAAATTGGGTCAAAAAACACTGAACCAAGCGGTGGCTTATAACAGTACGTTAAACGTCCCTAATGTCATGATATCAAATGGTATTCAGCACTTTATCATTGGAAAGAGTAAAGAGGGAAAACCCGTTTACTTGTCGGCATTACCAGAATTCCCCACCTAAGAAGACGATTTAGCCACTGCAATCCCTTAAATTTGTGCTCTCAAAAACAGCTTACGAATGGAATTGAAAAATATTCTTGCCATCAACGGCAAACCAGGTCTTTACAAACTCATCAGCAATTCAGGTTCTAGACTAATTGTGGAAAGTATCAGTGAAGGAAAGAAAGTGCCCATGTCGGCATCTAGTAAAATCAGTGCATTGGAAGACATTGCCATCTTCACTTTTGAAGAAGATGTACCTTTAACTTTGGTCTTTGACAAAATGTTCGAAGACAACGACGGAAAAGAAGGGCTTAGTCACAAAGATGATCCTTCGAAGCTTCGCGAAGGTATTTCCAAAATTCTTTCTGATTTGGACCACGAACGGGTCTACGATTCAGATTTGAAAAAGCTTTATCAATGGTACAACTTGTTGCTGGCCTCAGGTCAGTTCGAAGTTCAGCCTGAAGCGGAGGTAGAAGAAGCGGAAGTAAAAGAAGCGGAAGTAAAAGAAAATCTCAAAGCAGAGGACAAATCGGAGGAATCTGAAAAAGAAGCCTAATCAATGACTGTAGTTCAACGTACACCTCGAACCTTTGTTCCGAAAAACCTTACGATTGAAAAATGGGAAGACTTGGCCCCGTTTTTCAAAGATTTGCAGGAGCGTCCAATTCTATCATCAATTGACCTTAAGAGTTGGCTCAAAGAGCTGAGTGAATTAGAGGCCGTGATTGAAGAAGATGGAGCCTGGAGGTACATTCGAATGACGATTGACACTACGGATGAGGAAATGGCTGCGCGCTACAAAACATTCGTTACAGAGATTCAGCCTCATCTTGCCGCCATTGGTGATGCTTTGAATAAAAAGTTGATCAATGCAACAGGCGTTAATGAATTGAGTGGTGATGCTTACCGCATATACCTGAGAGGCATCAACAATGATATTCACCTTTTTCGCGAAGCAAATATTGAGCTGAACACCCAACTGCAAGAGCTTTCACAAAAACACAGTGCATTGAGTGGAAGTATGCAAATTGAGTTAGATGGGGAAACGCTTACCATGCAGCAAGCAGGTGCGAAACTTCAAGACACTGACCGCGAACTTCGTGAGAAAGTCTTTCGCATCATGGAGTCAACGCGGCTAGAAAAGAAAGATACGTTTGATGAGTTGTTCACTAAGATGGTTAAGCTTCGTCATCAAGTAGCATTGAATGCTGATTTTGAAAATTTCCGTGACTTTAAATTCGCGGCAATGGGACGGTTTGACTACACTCCAGAAGATTGTTTCAATTTTCACAAGAGCATTGAAAAGGCCATGATGCCGATTTCAAGAACCATCGTTCAGCGCAGAGCAAAGAGCATGGGACTCTCAAAATTACGTCCGTGGGATCTGAGTGTAGATCCTGAAGGGCGAAAGGCGCTGAAGCCGTTCGAAGGTTCAGATAGCCTCATATCAAAAAGTATTGAAGCCTTTGAAAACATTGACCCTTTCTTTGGTGAAGTGCTTTCAACAATGAAACAGCTGAAATACCTTGACCTTGAATCAAAGAAAGGTAAGGCTCCAGGTGGATACAACTATCCTCTTTACGAGTCTGGAGTTCCGTTTATATTCATGAATGCAGTAGGCACACCAAGAGATTTGGTTACGATGATGCATGAGGGCGGACATGCAATTCACAGTGTTTTGACCCATGATCTAGAACTTACTTCATTCAAAGGTTGCCCCTCTGAAGTAGCTGAACTTGCCTCTATGAGTATGGAATTGATCTCAATGGATCAATGGCATTTGTTTTATAACAATGAAGCAGATTTGAAACGCGCAAAACGTGAGCAACTTGAAGACACTTTGTCAATGTTGCCTTGGATAGCGATGGTAGATGCCTTTCAGCATTGGATTTACACCAACCCAACCCATACTTCTGAAGAACGAAAAGCAGCTTGGGAAGAACTTGAAACGCGCTTTGGTTTTGAGGAGATTGACTGGTCTGGACTGGAAGATGGAAAAGCACACCGCTGGCACAAACAACTGCATATTTTTGAAGTACCATTCTACTACATTGAATATGGAATGGCACAACTTGGAGCCATTGCCGTGTGGCGAAACTATAAGTCAAATCCATCTGAAGCACTCGCTAACTTCAAAGCAGCCTTGAAGTTGGGCTACACCAAGTCTATTGGTGAAATTTATGAAACAGCAGGTGTAAAATTTGATTTTTCGGAAGCGTCTATTGCAGACTTAGCTGAATTTGTTCAGGCCGAATTAGCGCTATTAGACTAGACTCCCGCAGCTTTCCGCATTCGATCCATTACCGCTTCCCCGAGACCTTCTTCTTCAATTGGCTCAACAACTATGTGATCAACTTTGAGGTCATCGAGTTCTCGTAACAGACCAAAAAACGCCTTCGCGTAGGCTTCTGCTTCATTGGGCAGATACTTCCAAATCATATTGTCTGGATCAGGACAACCCGGGCCGATCCAACCAATCTTATTCCCTGCATTGATTTCTTTTCTTAACAGATTAAGCAGCGGTGTCTCATCTAGAGGTAAGATGGTCAGACGTGCTGATGGACTGTAATGCTTATAGCGGGTTCCTGGAGAATGGTGCGCATGATCAACCGCAGCGTCTTCAATGTTTGGAAGCACACTTTGAAGCTGCTTTTTTGTGATTCCTCCTTTCCTCAAGATGGTAGGAAATCCATGTGCAAAATCAACCACAGTAGACTCAATCCCAACAGAAGTTGAACCTCCGTCTAGAATGGCCGCAATTTTACCTTCAAGGTCATGCATGACATGACTGGCATCAGTAGGACTTGGTCTTCCGCTTGTATTGGCACTTGGCGCAGCAAGAGGTTCTCCTACAGCTTCAATTAATGCCAATGCCACAGGATGATCTGGCATGCGAATCGCTACGGTATCCAATCCGCCTGTGGTTGAGTTTGGAACTTGCGCTTTTTTCACAAGAACTAAGGTCAATGGACCAGGCCAAAAAGCATCTGCCAGTAGCAAAGCTTCAAGAGGAATGCCGTTCGCAAGAGTATGAATTTGTTGTAAATCACTGATATGGAGAATCAGGGGATTGTCAGACGGACGCCCTTTTGCTTCGTAGATTTTGGACGTGCAATTAGCATCCATTCCCATTGCTCCCAAGCCATAAACGGTCTCTGTAGGAAACGCCACAACTTCACCCTTCAAAATAAGCGCTGCCGCCTTTTTGATAAGGTTTTTTTGAGGTTTGATTGCGTCTACTTTAATCAGAATGGTTTCCATAGCTGGCGCAAGATACACTAGAAATTGATGGTCATTTGTCCTTTTTGGATTTCATCACGCACATTCAAATTGGACACTGATATCCCCAACAAACGGAAAGGTTGTTCTCTTGGGTGTTCGTTCAATAATCCAATAGCAGTGGTGGCTATGTCATCTAAATCATCAGTGTACTCATGAAATGATTTACTTCTCGTAAAGGTTGAAAAATCTGCGTAGCGGAGCTTTACCGAAACTGTTTTCCCTTTGTATTCGCCTGACTTCAATCTTCTTGATACCTCCTCTGCAATTTCAAGCAATGCTGATTCTTGTTGCATCAGGTCTCCCAAGTCTTCATTGAAGGTACGTTCTGCTCCTACAGACCTTCGAACACGATCTGGCTTTACTGCACGCTCATCTATTCCTCTGCAAATGTTGTAGTAATAGGCGCCTGACTTACCAAATATTTGCACCAGTGCAGGACGCGAAAACCTTCTCAAGTCATTCCCGGTATGGATTCCCATTCGCATCAAACGTTCAGATGTCACTTTACCAATTCCAAAGAATTTATTGATCTCGAGCTTGGCTGAAAAATCATCTATCTGATCTGGCGCAATTAAAAACTGGCCATTCGGTTTGTTTTCGTCAGAGGCCACTTTCGCTAAGAATTTGTTCACTGAAACACCCGCAGAGGCTGTTAGATTGAGCTCTTGGTAGATTCGAATTCTGATTTCTTCAGCGATCAAAGAAGCTGAAGGAAAATTCTTTTTGTTTTGCGTTACGTCTAAGAATGCCTCGTCTAGCGAAAGAGGCTCCACAAGATCAGTGTAATCAAAAAAGATGGCTCGAATTTGGTTCGAGACCGCTTTGTATGCGTCGAATCTGGGCCGAACAAATATGAGTTGAGGGCATTTTCGCGCCGCTAGAGAAGAAGGCATGGCAGATTTCACACCATACTTTCTGGCTTCATAGCTTGCGGCGGCAACTACACCTCTAGAGCGCGACCCACCCACAGCAATGGGTTTGCCGCGTAGATCAGGATTGTCTCTTTGCTCTACTGAGGCGAAAAAGGCATCCATATCAATGTGGATGATTTTGCGTTGCACTGTGCAAAGTTAGCACAGGTTGACCATCATCCTTGTAAGTTCAATGATTTCCGTTCAGCTCTAATCATTGCTTGCCATTTTAAGAACGCACCGGTATTTTCCCCTCTGTCTACTTCGCGCAAAAAACGTTTGATGCGCATGTTGCTCTTCGCTCTGGCATCTGACCATACTGGTTTCAATTTCTTTTCTTGGCAGGCGATGTTTTGCGCTTGAATTCTTTTCACCAGATTGGCCTGTTCTACTTGTACCAAAGAAACATAGGTATTCACAAATTCAAGCGCTAAAGAATCGTTCTCTAGTTCATACCAGGAATTCCTTCCATCAAAAATAATTGCTTGCTCTACTCTGCATGTATCTCCGTCATACCAAGGATTCACAAACCAATCACATGTAAGCGCATACTTGCCTGCATTGCTTACACGACTTCCATAATAGCTATCATTTAACTTCGAAGGATAAATTTTTTTTGCTCCTTTTAAGTGGTTCCAATTGATTTCACCGGGCTCACATCTAAAAACGGGAAACTCCAAAGCGCCCAATTGCGCAATGTTTGTGAGATGTCCGTGCGATTTAAAAAATGCTTGATGTGCCTCAGATTTTTTTGACGTAGGAACAATATCTTGTTGCGACCAAAACTTAGGATCGAAAGACCAAACTAACAGGCGCTCATAGTCTGAAGTCATTCGCGCACCAGAGTACAGTACTTCGGGGAACAATTCTTCTTGATCATAGGCGTGCAATATTCCTGAAACATTCAATTCTCGTTTCCGAAGGTTGTTTTTGTACCCCATTAGGTATTGAAAGTTGAGCAGCTCAATGCGCTGATCTACAGGACTAAATTGCCATTCCATTCTTAAATCTAGCGATGAAATCTCATCACTATCTACTACAGGCTTGATTAATCTGGGTAATGTATTCTGAGTTCGAATGGCATATGAACGCACTTGATTCTTATTGATGTTAAAGACGATTTCGCACGAAGAAAGCTCAGAGAATTTAGGGTGCAAAACCCAACGACGAAGGGTATCTCCGCGCTCTATTGTCTGCGCTATTAGGTCCCAAACATACTTCGCTTTCCATGCTTTTTCACGTTGAACGGCCGGATGAGGAATGGGCGAATTCACTTCTGGTTTAAGTGAGAATTTCAGGAGAACATCTGAGGTATTGAGGTTCACGAATCGATAGTTCGGATCAGAATGCACACCTAACCGTCCCCCTTTCAAAGCGAGGTCTAAAATATTGTTCCCATAAAAAGAGCCATTAAAGCAGGCTTCTACTGCCTCTACTGGGATTGAGTCCTCTTCAGAAGTAAGCGATAGGTATATTTTTGATTCCCAATTGCCACGTGCGTCTTGCCACTTCTTCAGAATCTTCATCTCTCGCTTGGGCGCGGTACCTTTTTCAACAGATATGACAACGATTGGCACTTCTACAAATGCAGGTTCAAGTTGAATTATCATAGGCTCACTAGTGCATTCAAACATTGGAATTCGCTTCGCTTCAAATCCAATAAAGGCTATTTGAAGGGTGTCAGGAAAAGAAGCGGGGCAGTTGAGCCTGAAAAAGCCATCTTCATTTGAAATAGAACCCTTACTAGTGCTTTCGAAGAACACTGTTGCAAATGACAAAGACACTCCTGTTTCTTGATTCACAATAACCCCAGTCAATTGGGCCGCAGCGCTGAAACTGCTCAATAAGGCGAGTAGTAGTAGTAGTATAATTCGATTCATTATTCAAGGTATGAATCGGAGGAAATATTACAGTTCCATTTGGAGCAATAATTCGCCATTGTTTTCAAATCAAAAAAGGGCACCCTTTCGGATGCCCTTCTTAATGCTGCTTCTTTATCAGCTTATTTTTTAAAGTTATCTGCTACCACAAGGTCCTTCGTTCCGTGGGTCCAAGAATAGAATCCTTCACCACTCTTAACTCCTAATTTACCTGCCATTACCATGTTCACGAGCAACGGACAAGGTGCATATTTAGGATTCCCAAATCCGTCAGAAAGCACCTTCATAATGCTCAAACAAACGTCTAGACCAATGAAATCTGCCAACTGCAAGGGGCCCATCGGGTGGGCCATTCCAAGTTTCATTACTGTATCAATTTCTTCCACACCAGCTACGCCTTCATAGAGCGTAATGATGGCCTCATTGATCATTGGCATGAGAATTCTGTTAGCAACAAAACCAGGGTAATCATTTACCTCTACAGGCACTTTCCCTAGTTTCTTACTGAGGTCCATAATCAAATTGGTTACCTCATCAGAAGTTGCATAGCCACGAATCACCTCAACCAATTTCATGATTGGAACGGGGTTCATGAAGTGCATTCCAATTACCTTGTCTGGCCTGCTTGTTACGGCGGCTATTTTTGTGATTGAAATTGAAGATGTGTTGGTGGCAAGGATACAATTCTCAGGAGCATGTGCATCCATGTCTTTAAAAATACGCAGCTTCAAATCGACATTTTCAGTGGCCGCCTCAACAATCAAATCTGATGAAGGTGCAACCTCTGCCAAGCTTACAGAAGTGACAATATTTCCAAGTGTTTCAGCTTTTTCAGCTTCAGTGATACGTTCCTTCTTGATCAGGCGATCGAGGTTTTTACCAATGGTCGCTATTGCCTTATCAAGCGATGTTTGAGAAATATCTACAAGACTTACTTGATATCCACTTTGTGCAAACACATGTGCAATACCATTGCCCATTGTTCCTGCTCCAATTACAGTTATATTCTTCATTTTTCAGGGTTGATTCGAGCGCAAAAGTACAAAACACGATCCGAATCGATGGACTGTTTATTGAATTACCAATCGCTCTAATAACAATCCCTCTTCAGACTGAATGAGATAAACACCCGCTTCAAAAGCTTGCACATTCAATTCATTCACACCTAAGTTCAACGAGATGGTTTCAACAATTCGACCTGTGATATCATGAAATGTCACATTCATCTTTCTATCAGCATTGATCCGTACTAGATTGCTTGCTGGGTTTGGATAAACTTGAATTTCTGGAAGAATAGCTTCGTTTACGCTTACAAAAATACCGTCAATAAGTTCCGGTCTGAATTCCTCTAAGTTAAAACGCATCATGTTTACTTGGTCATTTGTGAACACGTTTACACAATCGTCTTGGTTGTAATCCATGTAATTCTCAGACATATCTGGTAAATCTCCTTCGCCTTCGTCACATGAATTATCACCAAGTGTACACGCATATGCGTTGTTGTAGTCTATGTTGGGTGTATCAGCCATACCATCATCTGCAGCACATCCATCAAAGAAACCATCTCCCCATGTATGACGGAGGCCTAGGTAGTGTCCTACTTCGTGGGTAAGAACTCTTCCTCCATCGTTGCCAAGGAAGTTGTCATCATTAGCTTGCGGATTGTTATCCCCAACCACGGTATAGTTTACAACCACACCTTCTGTTCCTTCCGGAACATCATCAATTAATCCTTCCCAATTTGCTGCACCCTCTGGCGGATATGCGAATCCGAATAGCTGAGCAAACTCACCTGCATAAATACTGCAAACCCAAATGTTCAGAAATTCGTCTTGATTCCAAGCGTCTACTCCACCTTGATCAGTGAACTTGACTGCATCAAGGGTAATTTCAGTTGAAAAGATATCGAAAAAGAAATAGGGCTCTTCCGTTTCTACACGGTCAATCCCGTTTGTTGGATTGCCCCAATTATCCAGTTCGGCGAGGTAAAACTCCACTTCACAATCTGCAGCAACGGGAAGAAACTCTTCTCTTGTATCAACGGCATTTGGGTTCAATCTTCTGAAATCTTCATTCAATATTTCAATTTGACGCTGGATGACCTCATCAGAGACATTTTGTTCTGGAAAGTCCGGATTGTGAACAATGTGAAAGACCACAGGAATTTGAAAGACCACTGCTACCCTCTCTTCGCTCTGCTTTTTACTTCCTTTTACGGCATATTCATGTTGCGCCTGACAATGGTTTTGGTATTCAGGGTTGGCCGCTGCCATTTTGCTTAGCACCAAATCATGAGCGCAACCCATCATGTTTGTTTGTTGAGCTGTAACTAGGGAGCCAGTCAAAAGGGCGCAAAAGAAGGTCAATAGAGTTTTCATAAGTCAGTTCAGTATCTTGGTGGCCATTATTTGAGTCTATTTGATCGTGTTTCAACACAAATTGTTGATAGCAATTTAATTTTTAAAGTTAGTTAATTTTTAAAAATGCGACATTGCGGTTGAAATGACATCTTCTAAACCATCAAATAACGAACCTCCTCTTCCGCAACATTGGAGGGCTAAGCTGCATGAGGTAATCTTCGAAGCAGACACACCTCTAGGGAAGCGCTTCGATATTATGTTGCTGGTTGCAATTGTGCTGAGCGTGATGGCCGTTATGCTTGAGAGCGTTCAATCTATCCATGACGAATGGGGAAAAGAGTTGAATATTGCGGAATGGGCCTTCACAGGCCTATTTACCATCGAGTACATAGCCCGCCTTATTTCGATAAAAAAGCCATTAAAATATGCTATCTCCTTTTTTGGGGTGGTTGATTTATTATCCATTCTCCCTACATTTTTGACTCTTTTTGTTGCAGGAACAGGCTCACTAATGGTGGTTCGAATCCTTCGTCTTCTCCGTATTTTCAGAGTGCTTAAGTTGATTAAATTTATAGATGAAGCCCGGGTTTTAGCATCAGCACTTCGCGCAAGCAGACGAAAAGTATTTGTCTTTTTGATTACTGTCCTGAGCTTGGTCGTTATACTTGGCACCTTCATGTACATCATTGAAGATGAAGCAGCAGGCTTCACTTCGATCCCAAGAAGCATCTACTGGGCCGTTGTCACGCTTACCACCGTTGGCTATGGGGATATTGCTCCACAATCTCCTTTCGGTCAATTTCTAGCATCCATTATAATGATCTTAGGCTATTCAATCTTAGCCGTACCTACTGGAATTGTAGGAAATGAACTGGCGAAAGCTGAGAGTAATTTCACCAATACACAAAGCTGTGGCTCTTGTTCAAGAGAAGGACATGCCAATGATGCTGTTTTCTGTAAGTTCTGCGGTGAGGAGCTAATTTGATTAAGAATCTTTTTTCTGTGACAAAAATCTGACAAGTTTTCCAGCAGAAAAATTATCTTACACGTGCGAAATAAGGAACCATGAGAGAGCCATCTAGATTATTTGATTTCCCCTACTACCAGCTTGAAAAAAACCCGAAGGCAGAAATGATGTCTTCCAAACTGTTAGGTGAATGGACAACAATCAGTACACAGGAGTTTGTAGATAAGATGAACCTCATGTCTAAAGGCCTTCTAAAATTAGGAATTCAACCCGGAGATAAAATAGTACTCATTTCTCATAACAACAGGCTGGAATGGAACATTTGTGATGCAGGGATTCTTCAAATTGGCGCCATCGATGTTCCTGTTTATCCTACCATGACCGAAAATGATTATGATTACATTTTCAATCATGCCGAAGCAAAAGTGTGCATTGTTTCAAATGAAGAGCTGTACAAGAAAGTTCAAAATGTAAAAGGCCAAATTCCTTCTTTGCAACATGTCTTCACTTTTGAGCCTGTTAGTGGAGCTCGAAATTGGCAAGAATTGCTTGATCTTGGAAAAGAAGGTGATGATGCTGAAGTAAAAGCACTTTCTGAAAAGGTCAAAGAAGATGACTTAGCCACACTCATCTATACTTCTGGTACAACTGGTCTTCCTAAAGGTGTGATGCTATCGCATAAAAACATTGCTAGCAACGCAATTAGCGCTACCACAAGATTGCCGATGAAAGGCGGTACAGATTTAAGGGTTTTGAGCTTCCTTCCTATCTGTCACATTTATGAGCGCATGCTCCACTACATGTACATCTATAAAGGTGCTACCATCTATTGCGCTGAAAGTTTAGAAACCATTAAGGAGGACTTAAATTATTCGAATCCACATAAATTCAGTGCCGTGCCTAGGCTCCTTGAAAAATTCTATGATGGAATTGTGACTAAAGGACAAGAAGCAGGAGGAATAAAAACCGCACTTTTCAGCTGGGCGGTTGGACTTGCCTTGAAATGGGAGCCCGAAGAGCAAAATGGAGCTTTCTATGAGTTCAAATTAAAGATTGCCAGAAAACTAGTCTTCTCCAAGGTGAAGGCAGCCTTAGGAATGACTAACATTCTAGCAGTATCTTCTGGGAGCGCAGCGCTTCAACCAAGACTTGCTAGGTTCTTCAATGGTGCAGGAATTTCAGTTCTAGAAGGATACGGATTGACAGAAACATCTCCCGTAATATCTGTGAATACAACCAACTCTAGAGGCATGATCCAGATTGGTACGGTAGGGAAACCTTTGGACGAGGTAGAAGTTAAGATTGCTGAAGACGGTGAGATCTTATGTAAAGGGCCCAACGTGATGATGGGGTACTACAAAGACGAAGAGAAAACCAAAGAAGTGCTGAAAGATGGATGGTTTCACACAGGGGACATTGGTGTTATTGAAGATAATGGCTTCTTGAAAATCACAGATCGAAAGAAAGAGATGTTTAAAACATCAGGCGGTAAATACGTTGCCCCTCAATTGGTGGAAAACGCATTAAAAGAATCTGTTTTCGTTGACACATGTATCGTTATTGGGGAAGGACGAAAGCACCCAAGTGCGCTTATTGTAGTTTCTTTACCAGCAGCAGTTGAGTGGTGCAGAAGACACAACATAACTGTCACGAATCAAGAGGAAGTGATTAACATTCCAGAATTTACTCAACGGGTTGAAAAAGACATTGAAAAATCCATGGAACGTTTCGGGCCGTGGGAAAGGGTAAAACGTTGTCAGTTCCTAGCAACCCCATTCACGGTTGAAGGAGGTGAACTGACGCCAAAACTTTCGCTAAAACGTAAGCCTATCTTAGCAAAATACGCACAGATTATCGAACGTATCTATGCTGACTAGCTATGTTTGAAACACTAAAAGGTTGGGACCAAGAGCTCTTCCTATTTCTGAATGGACTTCGCCTAGACTCTTTAGATCGAGTGATGTGGCTGATTTCACAAACCTATTTTTGGTTACCCCTCTTTGTTTTCTTCGTCGTTTTATTGAAACGAAAATTCAAAACAAATAAAGGAGCAATCATTGGTGTTACAGTCATTCTTTTAGCTGTGGGAATGGCAGACTTTGTTGCTACATGGGGGTTTAAACATCAAATCAAGCGCTACAGACCCACGCATCATACTGATCTGGGTCCAAAAGTGCAAACAGTTACAGACTTATCTGGAAAGGAATACAGAGGAGGAAAGTACAGTTTTATTTCAGGCCATAGCACTACCTTTTTTGCCATTGCAACCACCCTCTTTCTGCTTTTAGACAAAGCGCGAAAACTAAGATGGATCTTCTTCTGGGCCGGGCTGGTAGCGTACAGTAGAATCTACTTGGGAGTCCACTACCCTTCTGACATCTTTGTTGGTGCCGTTATAGGGATTCTCATTGGAAACATTGTAATAAGGCTGCACAGGTACATTATTCCTCAACCAAATGCACATGGTTAAACTAGTAGCAATATTTATTGGAGGAGGCCTCGGTTCAATTCTTCGCTATGGCTTCGGTCATTGGTTAGCGAAGGCAACTGAACATTTCCCCCTTGGAACGCTCTTAGCGAATGTGTTGGCCACATCGGTCATGGCCTTTGGCATTGTGCTCATCTCACAAAAGGCTGATATCCCGACTTGGGTAAGTGCCTTTCTATTAACAGGATTTTGCGGCGGCTTCAGCACCTTCTCAACCTTTTCGCTTGACACGGTGAAGTTGGTTGAAAACGGCCACACCATGATGGGTATTCTCAACGTACTTGTGAGCGTTGGCATTTGTCTACTTGTAGCATTCCTTATCATCAAGAAATTGTGAAATCCACTCTCGGTTTCAATTGAGCTATTACCTTTGTAAAAATCCACTTTCATGATGCGCACCCTAATTTTAGCCATTGCAGTGATTCTTATCAGCTGCAAACCCCAAGTAGTCATAGAAACCCCTGCTCTGCCAATCACGCGCGGAAAGGTGGTAAGAATAAACGCTCCTTTCGACCTTAAAAAGGATCAGCCAAAACTGGTTATAGGAATTACCATTGACCAAATGCGCATGGATTTCCTCTACCGCTATTGGGATGATTTTGAAAAAGGGGGCTTCAAACGGCTGGTGGCTGAAGGATTTTTATGTGCAAATCATCATTACGATTATTCACCAACATATACAGGTCCCGGACACGCATCAATCTACACCGGCACCACTCCAGCGCTTCATGGAATAATTTCCAATGACTGGTATGACAAGCGTCACGGAGAAATGGTCTATTGTGTTAAAGACACTCTATACAAAGGAGTAGGAACTGATTCAAAAGGCGGCAAAATGTCTCCTCACAGATTGTTAGCCTCCACCATTTCAGATGAGCTCATGCTTAGCAACAACTTTGCTAGTAAAGTCATTGGGATTTCAATGAAAGACAGAGGGGCCATTCTTCCTGCAGGACATAAGCCAACAGCAGCCTATTGGTACATGGGAGGAGACGAAGGAAACTGGGCTACCAGCTCCTACTATATGGAAAATCTTCCTCAATGGGTTCAGGGGTTTAATGCTAAAGGGCTCTCAGAAAAGTATGTCTCTCAAGGGTGGAACTTATTAAAAGACGCCTCTGCATACAATGAAAGCACAGTGGATAACAATCCGTACGAAGGGCCTTTCAAGGGGCAATTTCGCGCAGCATTCCCTTATGATTTTTCAGACATTACCGAAAACAGATACGACCTCATAAAAGCAACGCCTCATGGGTCAACACTTTCTGTTGACTTCGCTATAGAAGCAATCAAAGCGGAACAAATGGGCGCAGATGCCACAACTGACTTGCTGGCCTTGAGCTTTTCAAGTACTGATTATGTTGGACATCAATTTGGCCCCGCCGCCATAGAAACCCAAGATTGTTACTTGCGACTTGATGCAGATATTGAGCGTCTACTTAATTTCTTAGATGATGAAATTGGTGAAGGAGAATACATGATCTTTTTGACCGCTGATCATGGTGCCGCTCAAAACCCGGGGTACATGAAGAAGCTAGGAATTGAAGGAGGATACTGGAAACCACAAGTAATGCTTGATGAAGTTGACGCCATGCTAAAGGAAAACTATGGAATTGGTGAATGGGTTTTAAATTACACCAATGATCAGTTCTTTTTAAATACGGCATTGATGGAGGACCGCAAGGTTGACTTAAACTCGGCATGCGAAAAAATTGCTGCTGTTTGCATGAAGCATGAAGAGGTTTACACAGCGCTTCCTACCTCCGTCTTCAGAACTCAAGATTTTGAAGAATTGCCGCTTAATACCATTCAACGTGGCATTCACCCTCAACGTTCCGGACATGTAGTGCTAGTCACATCTGTTGGTTGGATCCCAAATGGTTATACGGGAACGACCCATGGTTCACCTTATAGTTATGACACGCATGTTCCTTTAATATTCTTCGGAGCAGGCATTGAGCATGGACAAACAGCCAGAAGAACAGTAGTTAGAGACATTGCTCCAACTGTATCTATGCTCATGAAGATTACCCAACCAAATGCCACTACAGGTGATCCTGTCTTTGAATTATTCAAAACCACATACTAATGGTTCCTGTTCGTTATACCCTTTCTTATCAGCAACCTAGTCGTAAATACATTGATTTCGAAGCTACTTTCCCCGTTTCTTCAGAGGTCATGGAATTCTGCCTCCCAGCCTGGAGACCAGGCCGCTATGAACTAGGGAATTTCGCCAAGAACATTCAGAAATGGGCTGCTTTTGACACCAATGGAAATGCACTTCCTTTCGAAAAGACCAACAAAGACACGTGGAAAGTTTCTGACATCAAAACGCATACGGTTGTCATCTGCTACAATTACTACGCTGCAGAACTCAACGCGGGTTCTACTTGGATAGACGAAGAGCAGATGTATGTGAATCCCGTCAACTGTTTCCTCTACCTCAAAGAGCAGCCAGACTTGGGTTATGAAATTTATTTAGATGTGCCGAAGGAATATCAAATAGCTTGTGGCCTTCCTCTAAAAGACGCTTACACCATAGTGGCAAAAGATGTTCAGCAAGTAATGGACAGTCCGTTTATTGCCAGCGCTACCTTGTGGCACCGCACTTACGAATACGCGCAAGTGACCTATCATATTTGGATTCAAGGAAGGCATGATTTGGACGAAAAGCGGTTGCTTGATGAATTTAAAGCCTTTACCATTTCTCAGGTCAGCAGGTTTGGAAGCATCCCTTGCACAGACTACCACTTCATTTTCCAATTCCCTGATCAAGCAGCAAGGCATGGAGTTGAACATGACAACTCCACAGTTATTGCAATTGGTCCGGCTGAGCGACTTCAGACCCAAGCTGGTTATGAGGAACTCCTTGGGATCTCTTGCCATGAGCTCTACCACACTTGGAACATCAAGAGCATTCGTCCGAAAGAGATGATGCCTTATGATTTCTCGAAAGAAAATTACAGTCGGCTGGGCTATGTGGCTGAAGGCGTTACCACCTATTACGGAGATCTTTACCTAAAGCGTTCAGGTGTTTTTTCAACCGAACAATATTTAGCTACGCTCGAAGATCAGCTGAAGAGACACTTGCACAATGCCGGTAGATTTAACCTCAGTGTTGCAGACAGCAGTTTCGACACATGGCTTGATGGTTACACCTTAGGCATCCCTCATAGAAAGGTTTCTATCTATACCGAAGGCTGTTTGTGCGCCTTTTTGACTGATGTAGAAATTATGCATTTGACAAGTGGTAGAAAATCACTTGATGATGCAATGGTGCTGATGAACGATCAATTCGGTAAAAAAGGAATTGGATACACCGAAGCAGACTACAGAGCTTGTGTGGCTGAAACTGCTGGAAAAGATTTGAAATGGATTTTCGAAGACTTGATTTACGGCACGGCAGATTACCAACCGCACCTTGAGCGAGCCTTAAAGCTATTAGGATTCGAACTGCAATTCACAAATACAAAAGGATTTACGCAACAAACGGGGGCTTCAGTGCTAGCCAAAGGAACAGAATTCAAGCTTCATACAATCTGGCCAGACTCGCCTGCAGAAATGGCTGGCCTGTCAATGGGTGATGAGTTGGTAGCATTCAATGGTATTCAAGCTGATCAATTCCTGAATACGACTGTTGACATGGAGAAGGGCGAAATAATGAATGTGACGGTTCTTCGAAATCGAAACCTGCTTGAAAAAGAGGTCGTTGTTTCTGGAGAGGCATTTTACCTTCAGCCTAAACTGGTGAAAGGAAACAGCACGGATTTGCGTGAAATTTGGTGGAGGAATAAGCGGTAAATTGGAATGTTTTTTATGCAAACATCGAATTAAGTGATGTGAATTTCTATTTTTAGCTTCCTAATGCCAAAACAATAAATCTTTATGGAAAATCAAACACCTATGGAAGGACAAAGATCCTTACCAAACTCTGTAGCCTCTCTCGTACTCGGAATTGTTGCCATTTTAGGAACTTGTCTCTACGGAGTAGTAGGACTTATTTGTGGCATTATCGGTCTCGTCTTAGCAAATAAAGACAAGAAAATGTATGCTGAGACACCTGAAGAATACACTGAGAGTTCGTACAAACTTTCAAATGCAGGTAGAATATGTTCTATTATCGGTCTTATTCTAAGCGCAATTTACATAGTCACTATCCTAGTAATACTCATAATATTTGGTGCTACTGCAGCTTCCTTGCCATGGGAGGAAATGAGCAATGGTGGATATTAATATGCCAATTCATTAGAAAGGGGGCTTTGTGCCCCTTTTTTTTTTCGCCTATGCTTAAATGCACTTTTAAATCTACTACAGGATTAGATTGCCCCGGATGTGGCCTTCAACGTGCTTTCCTCGCATTGCTTGAGGGAGACCTCCTTGCATGTTTTCTTTATTGGCCAGGATTACTTCCTATACTTATGGCAATAACACTGACTATTTTATCAGCAATCACAAAGCGTTCTGTATTCATGTCTGTAGCTCACAAGCTGTACATTCTTACAGGCGTCCTTGTGGTAGGGAACTGGATATTGAAATTGATTGGAGTAATTCCTTGTCCGGTATAGGTTACTTCTCTTCTTCGCCCATCAAAACGAACTGAATGATGTTCGCTCCCATTTGAAGTGCTTTTTCGCGAAGCTCTTTAGGATCTTTGTGTACTTCGTAATCTTCCCACCCATCACCAAGGTCACATTCAAAATCATAGAACACAACCAATCTGCCTTTGTAAAAGATTCCCAACCCTTGAGGCGGCGTATTATCATGCTCATGCACTTTAGGCAACCCTTGGGGGAAATCGAATGCTTGGTGGTAAATGGGATGACTAAAAGGCAACTCAACTAAGTCGAATTCAGGAAACACTTTTTTCAATTCTTGACGAATGTACTGGTCCATCCCGTAATTATCAGAGATGTGCAAAAAGCCTCCAGCGATTAAATAATTCCGAATGTTTTCTGCATCCGAAGAAGAAAAAACTACGTTTCCATGTCCGGTCAAGTGAACGAAAGGATAGTTGAACAAATCAGGTGAGCCAACTTCTACATAGGGAATTTCATTTTGAATAACCGTACCAAAGGTGCCATTGCAAAAGGCAGCAAGGTTCGGGACAGAAGTAGGATTTCCGTACCAATCACCACCACCACTGTACTTCAAAACAGCCAGTTGCCATGAGCCATCTTGAGCGAAAGCTGAAACACTGATTGTTACTGCGAAAAAAAGAAGAAACCTTTTCATGTCTTCAAAGGTAAAAAGACTCCAAGAACCTGCGTGCCAAAAGAAGCAAAATATGCATTTATAATTGGTATAGTAATTACCACCCTGAATTCATATATTTGCGCCTCGCAAAAATTAAACCATTAATACCATGCAAAACAAGAGTGCTGTATTGCTCTTTACTATCCTGCTAGCCATAGCGGCTTTGTATACCCTCTCATTTAACTGGGTTGCGAGTAGCTATGAGAAAACTGCCGACAAACAAGCAGCTTTCATAGCAGACTCAATGATCACTTCTGGTAGCCATACTGAGAAAGATCGTGAGAGCTTGGTCAAAGAGAAGAGACGTGAGTTTCTTCGTGACTCGGCTAATGCTGAAGTGTATCCGATTTTCGGACACACCTACCAGGAAGTAAAAGAAAACGAGCTAAACCTCGGACTCGATCTTCGAGGAGGGATGAGTGTGACTTTAGAAGTCTCAATCCCAGATCTAATCAAGTCACTAAGTGACAATTCTGACAACCCTGATTTCGTATCAGCCATCGATAAGGCGATTAGAGCTCAAGGAAACTCGAATGATGATTACGTGACCCTTTTCGGCAATGCGTGGGCCGAAGAAGAATCAACTGTTGAGCTTTGGAGAATCTTCCACAACATGGAAAGCAAAGATCTTTTCCCTGCTAAGAGCACGGATGATGAGATCATTGCCATTCTAAGAAAGGAAGCTGAAACGGCTATCAACAACACAGAGAACATTATACGTAAGCGTATTGACCAATTCGGTGTTGCTCAACCAAACATTCAAAAGATGGCCTTTTCTGGTCGCATCTTGGTTGAACTCCCTGGTGTTGATGATCCTAATCGTGTTCGTAAACAGCTTATTGCTACTGCGAATCTTGAGTTTTGGGAAACGTATAACAACGACGAAATCTTCCAAAATGTTATTTCTGCAAATTCAGCTTTAGGACGTGCAATGCACCCTGAGATGTACACACCAGAGATGGATTCATTGGCTGCTGATACTGCTGTTGGTCTTAATCCTGAGCAACAGAAATTGCGTAATCCTTTGTTCTCTTTGATGCAACTACAAGTACAGCAGAAGAGCTCAATCATTGGTTATGCTCTGAACAAAGACACTGATGACCTTGATTCACTTTTCAAGCGTGATGAAGTATCATCTGCACTTGGGCCTAACCTCCGCTTAATGTGGGAGTCTAGTCCACAAGGAAATGTTTCTGCACTTTACGCTATTCGCGACGAAAGCGGCAAAGGGAAAGCAAAACTTGACGGACGTAACATCGTTGATGCAAGTGTTGGTTATGATGAACTTGGAGACGTCGTTTCTAACATGACAATGGATTCTGAAGGAACAGCAGCTTGGGCGCGTATGACTGAAGCAGCTTCATCTGACGGACAACGACCTATTTGTGTTGTGCTTGATGCTAAAGTAGTTTCTGCTCCTAGTGTGCGTGTTCCTATTACGAACGGACGCTCACAAATTAGTTTCGGTTCAGGAACTACTGTTGAACAGAAATTACAAGAAGCTGAAGATTTGGCTAGCCTATTAAAGGCCGGTTCACTTCCTGCTCCTTCGCGCATTGTTGACGAAGTGAGCGTTGGTGCTCAACTTGGTGCTGACAATATTAACGCGGGTATGTACTCATTCATTATCGCTTTGATTGTGATTTTGATCTACATGATCTTCTACTACAGAGGCGCTGGTCTTGTAGCTGATATCGCTTTGATTGCTAACCTTTTCTTCCTGATTGGTGCACTTGCTTCTTTGAAAGCAGCACTCACACTTCCAGGTATCGCAGGTATTGTTTTAACTATTGGTATGGCAGTTGATGCCAACGTACTGATCTTTGAACGAGTGCGTGAGGAAATGCGAAACGGAAAATCCCTTGGTGTTGCGGTGAAAGAAGGATATGGTAAAGCCTATTCTGCGATCATCGATGCGAACATTACAACCTTGCTTACTGCAATTGTTCTTTTCGCTTTCGGTTCAGGACCAATCCGTGGATTTGCAACGACGCTGATCATCGGTATCTTCACCTCTCTCTTCTCTGCAATCATTTTGACGCGTTTGATCTTCTTCTCTCGACTAGAGAACAAGAAGTCAATCTCTTTCTCTTCGAACTTGACAAGGAATTGGTTTACCAACACGAAGATTGATTTCGTTGGAAAACGTAAGACATTCTATATCGTTTCGGGAATTGTGGTTATTGCCGGTATTGCGTCTTTAAGCATTAACGGATTGAACAAAGGAATTGACTTTACTGGTGGGACTACTGTTGATGTAACATTCGCATCACCTGTGAATGTTGACGAAGTTCGCAGCAGCCTTACCGATGCCTTCACTGAAGACAATGGAGCAAAAGCGAATCCGATTGTTCAAACAAAAGATTCAAATGCTGCCCTGCGTATTAAGACGAACTACTTAATAAATTCGAATGATGCAGATGTAGATGTGAAAATCAACGAAGCTTTGAGAGTGGGACTTGAGAAGACGGGTGTAGCTTATACAATTGACCGTTACAACAAAGTTGACGACACCATTTCAGACGACTTCCAGCGCGGGGCGATCTATGCAACACTATTCTCATTGTTGGTGATCTTCTTGTACTTGGTATTCCGTTTCCGTAAGTGGCAATTTGGAGTTGGAGCGCTCATTGCGATGATGCACGATGTGCTCATTGTACTTGCATTGTTCTCTATACTTTGGAAAGTAATGCCGTTCACTATGGAGATTGATCAAGCCTTCATTGCAGCCATCTTGACTGTAATTGGTTACTCAATCAATGACACCGTGGTTGTATTTGACCGCATCCGTGAGTACCTCGGTCTTTATGGAACAAAGCGTGATGAGAAAGAAGTAATCAACGAAGCATTGAATAGTACTCTTGGTCGTACGATCAATACATCCCTTTCTACCTTCGTAGTACTTTTCACCATCTTTATTCTTGGTGGAGACAACATCAAAGGATTTGTATTCGCATTGATGGTTGGAGTTATTGTAGGAACCTACTCTTCAATCTTCATTGCAACTCCTTCTGTTCTTGACTTCTCAAAAGGATTGACAACGAAAAAATAAGTCTTAGACTTTTTCAATACTTAAAAGAGGCTCCTGATGGGGCCTCTTTTTTTATGCCCCCTCTTTTGAGCGCTACCGCATCATAGATTGATATTGAAAACAAGGTTAAACACATGCATTGAGAAGTTGAAATAGCTACATTTGCACCATGGGAGCAACCGAGATTATTTTCGTCTTTGTGATCTACCTTCTTCTCTTCGGAGCGAAAGGTATACCTAGTCTTGCTCAATCCATGGGAAAGGCCGTTCGCACTTTCAGAGAAGCTTCAGGTGATATTCAACGAGAAATAATGAACACCACAAAGGACATCAAGGACGAAGTCAAAAAAGTCAAAGACGAAGCAGAAGACACCTTCAAGAAAGACTAACCCATGGATATTCTATTACTACTTGGTGGACTGGCTCTTCTTGTAGCCGCAGGTGAGCTATTGGTTCGTGGTGCTGCAGGGTTGGCGTTGAAAGCGAATATATCACCAATGATGGTAGGCCTTACTGTTGTTTCTATCGGAACATCAGCTCCAGAATTGTTCGCCTCAGTTCGTGCTGCTCTTGAAGGAAATCCAGGATTGGCTGTAGGAAACGTGATCGGATCTAACATCGCAAACATCTCTTTGGTTCTGGGAATCACAGCATTGATCAATCCAATTGGTGTCTCTAAAAGCCTCCTGAAATTTGATGCCCCGTTGATGGTTTTGGCATCGCTCATCTTCATCTTCTTCGCATGGGATCTAGAGCTTTCGTTTAGGGAGGGTGCTATTTTGGTGGGCTTATTGTTCGCATTTATTGGCTCACTAATCTACCGCTCAAGAAAAGAAAAGAAGCAACAAGACGCCTTAGAAAGCGATGTAGAAGACTTAGTGGAATACCAAAGCAAAGGCTACCCTTTCCTCATATTATTAATTATTGCGGGTTGCATTGGCCTTTATTTCGGTTCTGAATGGTTCATCTCTGGCGCGCGAAACATTGCTTCTAATTTGGGCGTGAGTGATTACATTATCGGAGTGACGGTTGTAGCTTTTGGAACCAGCATACCTGAACTTGTTGCAAGTTCAATTGCTGCCCTCCGAAATCAAGGCGACCTGTCTATTGGAAACCTCGTTGGTTCTAATATCTTCAATATTTTGTCTGTCATTGGCATCACATCAATGGTCAGTCCGCTCCCTGTTGATGCCGGAATTATAGGATTTGATATTTGGTGGATGCTAGGAATTGCGCTGCTTATCTTCCCTATAATGCGCTCTAAATACATCGTTTCACGCTGGCAAGGTGCACTTCTCGTTATCATTTATCTGGCCTACATTTTCATGGTAATCAAATGATCCACCATACGCTCCTGGAACAAGGGACATCTCAACTTATTTACTTTCCATCTGCATTTGACAATGTGGAATTCCAGTCATTAACTTCCGAAATCCAATGGCAACAAAATTCCATTCGTGTTTTTGGTAAAGTGCATTTGGAACCGAGGTTGACACAATGGTACGGACCACCCTACTCCTACTCCTCTATCCATTGGCCCGAACAGCCATTCTCTGCACTTTTGCGCTCATTGAAAATCCGTGTAGAACACTACTCCGAATTCGGATTTAATGCCTGCTTAGCGAATTACTACCGTGACGGAAACGATGCCATGGGCTGGCATAGAGACAACGAACCAGAGATTGATCAGAGGGTGATCTCTTCAGTCACATTTGGAGCCGAAAGGGATTTTAAAATTCGAAACAAGAAAACGAAAGAAACCTTGACCTTCCCCCTTGAAAGTGGTTCTCTTTTGGTCATGCGCAATATGCAAACAGATTTCGAACATAGTCTTCCTAGAAGAAAACGCATTTCAGAACCAAGGGTAAATCTTACCTTTCGAAAAATCAATTGAATCAATTTTCCATTTCAAGTTATCTGCAAATAGTACATTTACATTATGTCTGTACACAACGATATCAAACGCGTTACTACGCGAGTGCTTCAAGAAATGAAACACAACGGAGAGAAAATCGCCATGCTAACTGCATACGATTATTCGATGGCCAAAATCATTGACCAAGGAGGAATTGACTGCATTCTTGTAGGTGATTCCGCCTCCAATGTGATGGCTGGACACGAAACAACTCTTCCTATCACTCTTGATGAAATGATCTATCATGCTTCCTCTGTCATTCGCGGAGTGCAACGTGCATTGGTGATTGTAGACCTGCCTTTTGGTACCTATCAAGGAAATTCAAAAGAAGCCTTAAACTCCGCCATTCGAATTATGAAGGAAAGTGGAGCACATGCCGTAAAAATGGAGGGCGGACGAGAAATTAGAGAATCTGTTGAACGCATTCTTTCAGCTGGCATTCCTGTAATGGGGCATCTCGGACTCACACCCCAGTCGATCTATAAGTTCGGAACCTATGTGGTACGAGCAAAGGAAGAGGAAGAGGCACTGCGCTTGATGGAAGATGCAAAAATGCTCGATGAAGTAGGTTGCTTTGGAATTGTAGTTGAAAAAATCCCAGCTAAACTCGCAGGCGAAGTAGCAAAGGCTGTAAATGCACCTGTTATTGGCATTGGAGCAGGAGCTGATGTAGACGGTCAAGTTCTAGTAAGCCATGATATGCTTGGCATTACACAAGAGTTTTCGCCCCGTTTTTTAAGAAGGTATTTAGACATGGGTGATCAGATGATTAGCGCTATTCAACAGTATGTAAAGGACGTTCGTGATGTTGATTTCCCGAACGAGCAAGAGCAATATTAATTCCAACTAGCTGGCTTGTAAAAAGCCAAAAAAACAATAAGTATCCACATGGGCTGGACAAAACAACCGCGGGAACCGATTGTGATGAGCACACCGGAAAACCTGCAAGTACTCTATGAAGACAATCACTTCATTGCCGTAAATAAGCGAAATTCAGATATTGTCCAAAGTGACATTTCTGGTGATAGAACGCTCTGCGATGTTGTAAAAGAATACATCCGCGTTAAATACAACAAGCCCGGATTGGCCTTTATTGGAACAATTCACCGTCTTGACCGTCCGGTTAGTGGAGTCATTCTTTACGCTCGAACTACCAAAGCACTGAACAGGTTTGGGAACATGTTCAAGTACAGAGAGATTCAAAAGACCTATTGGGCTTGTGTGAAAAACCCAACACCCCAGATAGAAGACCACATTATCAACTTCCTTAAGAAGAACGAAAAACAAAATAAGTCTTATACGTTTGACAAACCTGCAGCAGACAGAAAGGAAAGTGAGTTGCGGTATAAAATGGTGGGAAAAGGCACACACTATTCATTTATAGAAGTGTATCCGAAAACAGGAAGGCATCATCAAATTCGCGCCACCTTGTCAGACATTAATTCGCCAATAAAAGGAGACATTAAATACGGAGCAAAGCGCACCAATGAAAATGCGAGCATCCACCTTCATTCGCGCAAGATTGAATTCATTCACCCAGTGCAAAAAATACCAATGTGCATTGTAGCTCCTCCTCCTGAAGACCCCTTGTGGGATGAGTTCGTGAAATTGGACACACGATTGAAATCCTGAGCTTTATCCTTGACAAAAAAGTGATAAAAAGAGCCAAGGTATTTGGTACATTTGTACCGCCTCAAAAGCACATTTAAAATGGGAGAACCACAAGAACACATACACTGCTTGATCATAGGATCAGGACCGGCCGGATATACAGCTGCAATTTATGCTGCAAGAGCAGATCTCAAACCTGTTATGTATCAGGGAATGCAGCCTGGAGGTCAATTAACTGAAACTACGGAAGTTGATAATTATCCAGGCTACCCAGACGGTGTTACGGGGCCAGAAATGATGATTCAGTTTCAAAAGCAAGCTGAACGTTTCGATACGGACGTGCGCTCAGGATGGATTACTAAAGTTGATTTCACAGGACCAAAACATTTGGTAGAAGTTGACAATGGCAAGCACGTTATTAGTGCAGACTCAATTATCATTTCAACAGGAGCTTCTGCTAAGTGGCTCGGATTGGAATCTGAAATTCGACTACGTGATGCTGGTGGTGGTGTTTCTGCTTGTGCTGTTTGTGACGGTTTCTTCTACCGAGGTCAAACTGTAGCAATTGTTGGTGCTGGTGATACAGCAGCAGAAGAGGCTACCTACTTGGCTAAGTTATGTAAGCAAGTGCACATGATTGTGCGAAGAGATGAAATGCGCGCTTCAAAAGCGATGCAACATCGCGTATTGAAGACCGAAAACATTACAGTCCATTTCAACACAGAAACCGTTGAAGTTCTTGGTGACGAAGGTGTGACAGGTGTGCGTGTGATTAACAACCAAACACAAGCGCTTACTGACCTTGAAATCACAGGATTCTTCGTTGCAATTGGACACAAACCAAACACAGACGTTTTCAAAGATTACCTCGAATTGGATGCCCAAGGTTACATCATCAATGTGCCAGGAACATCTAAGACCAATGTATCTGGTGTGTTTGTTTCAGGTGATGCCGCTGACAAAAACTACCGTCAAGCTGTAACAGCAGCTGGAACAGGATGCATGGCTGCGCTTGATGCTGAGCGTTACCTTGCAGCAATGGCTGACTAAGAAAAAAGATTACACATAATTAAAAAGGGACCAATGTGGTCCCTTTTTTGATACCTTAATGTTATGAATAGACTGTTTCTTCTTCTTCTTCTACTGCTTCCGAACATCGTTCTGGCACAAACCCCTTCTGAACAAGAACTACTTGGTCAGTTTGATCAGATAAAACATCCCGATTTCGTCCTAATTGAAAACACACATACCTCAAAAGATGGAATCTATTTGAGAAAGGAAGCATATAGCCAGTTCAAATTGATGGCAGATGCAGCTCAAAAAGAAGGTCTCAATCTTCAAATCATATCAGCAACCCGAAATTTCAATTATCAAAAAGGAATTTGGGAGCGCAAATGGGAACGCAGTAAATACATGGGCTGGGACGCCTTCAAAAAGGCTGATGACATTCTAAATTACAGCTCCATGCCAGGAAGCTCAAGGCACCATTGGGGAACCGACATTGATTTGAACAGTCTTAATAATGATTTTTTCGCCTCTGGTGATGGACTAAAACTCTATGAATGGCTCTCTGTGAATGGCCCAACATTTGGCTTCTATCAGGTTTACACTTCCAAAGAAGCTGGACGAACAGGTTACAATGAAGAAAAATGGCACTGGTCTTACTTGCCTCTCGCTAAGGGTTACCTCATAGCGTTCAATGAATTGGTGCACCCTGAAAACATCAATGGGTTCAAAGGCTCAACTCTAGTTGATACGCTCCAAATCATCCCAAACTATGTAAATGGAATTCACTATTATTGAAATTAATATCTAAATAAATTTTGCACCTTAGGTAGAATGGAGAAGGATAAAAAGCAGAAAGAGGAAGAGCACTTCCATGGAATTGCAAAAAAAGCAGGACTTCCTCCTGGGGCATTAATTTATGTTGGAAAAAAGGGGGATTTCAAACCCGCACTAGAAGCGATTAGCTATACCGAAGAAAATTTTAGCAAATCTCAACCGTTCACAGCGCAAGATGTTAAAGCTGCACTTGATAATCCGGGCATTACATGGATTACACTTTATGGCATTCACGAAGCCGGACTGGTAGCTGAAATGGGGGAAATATTTGACCTTCATCCGCTTCTGTTAGAAGATATTCTTGACACAACCCAAAGGCCAACCTCTGAATTATTCGAAGATTACATCTTTATCTCACTCAAAATGATGAGCTGGGATAAGAAGACCAAAACAATCCACTCAGAGCAACTGAGCATTGTTTTGCGCGAAAACTGTGTGGTCTTGTTCGAAGAAAAACCCGGAGATATCTACGGTGGATTACGTGAGCGAATTGAACTTGGAAAAGGACTTCTTCGTTCAAAAAAGGCTGACTACCTCATGTATAGGCTCATTGACGATACCGTGGATCAATACTTTGTTATTGGGGAAAAACTACACGTGAAAGTTGAGCGATTGGAGAATGAAATCCTACTCCAACCTCAAGAGCACCATATGAAAGAACTCATGGCACTCAAGAAGCAACTAATGCGTCTGAGAAGATCTATTCTGCCTTTACGTGACAATGTGCATATTATTGAGCGCTCCAATCACAAGCTTATTTCTCCAGATACCGCACCCTATTTACATGATGTCTCTGACCACGTGAAGGAAGTCATTGAGATGCTAGATATGTATAGAGAATCTGTAACCAACTTGATGGATTTGCACATGTCAACCACAAGCAATCAGATGAATCAGGTCATGAAAGTACTAACCGTCATCGCAACCACTTTCATCCCGCTCACCTTTATTGTTGGTATATATGGCATGAATTTCAATAACATGCCTGAACTCTCAAGCCCCTATGGATATTTCATCGTTTGGGCCATCATGATAGCCGTTGCTGGTGGACTAATTTATTACTTCAAACGAAAGAAATGGCTTTGAGGTCAAACCAATGAATGACTCTATTTCAGCCTATGAACTGCAGCTCAGCATTGAGCATCCTATTTTGTGATCAGCCCAGCTTGGTCTTTTCGCAAACCACTTCTCCATGTCTGGCTGTTCTGCGTAAGGCGATTTAAGCAGAACGAAAAGTTCATCAACCAAAGCGTAATCGTCCTTATCAGCAGCATCTATAGCAAGCTGCGCCATGTAGTTTCGAAGTACATATTTCGGATTCGAACTGTGCATCAGTTCAATGCGTTCTTGGGGCGAAATGGTATTGGCAGCAAGTCTGTTCCCATAACGCATCAACCAATCTTCCCACTGCTCTTCAAAAGCCATGAATGCTTCCTCGTTCGCATAACTATCGTTTCGGATGAGTTTGATTTGTTCTGCTTCCTGTCCCAACCGGAATGCAGACAGTCTGCGGAAAAACAAAGTCATATCCACCTCGCTTTTTTCAAGCATTTCAGTCAAATCAGAGATGAGCAATCCATCGGTCTCATGCGTCTCATTGATACCTAATTTGACCTTCATCATCTCATCGTACTTCACCTGAAAAGTTGGCTCGTACTTTGCCAAGACCGCTTGCAAACCCTCCACCTCTTCAATCAGCGGAAACAGTGCATTTGCCAAACGCACTAAATTCCAAAATGCCACTCCTGCTTGATTTCCATATCGGTACCTGCTATTTTTCGCATCTGTAGTATTGGGTGTCCAGTTCGGGTCATACCCTTCCAACCAACCGTACGGTCCATAATCAATTGTAATGCCGTGCACTGATAGGTTATCAGTATTCATCACGCCGTGCACAAAACCAACACGCTGCCATTGGAGCACCATCTCAAGTGTTGAATGTAAGATGTGTTCGAAGAAAGTGAGGTAATCTTCCTTTGTCTCGAATGATAAATTAAGGTTGAGTTTCGCAGCAGAGAACACTACTAGTTTTTTCAAATTATTTGTATCGCTTCGCGAAGCAAACAATTCAAAGCTACCGAAGCGAATAAAACTTGGCGAAACGCGACAAACCACGGCGCCCTTCTCATAAGCAGGGTTTCCGTTGTACAATACATCACGAAGCACCTGTCTATTCGTTTCTACCAGAGACAAAGCGCGTGTTGTAGGAACGCCCAGATGAAACATCGCTTCACTGCATAAATACTCTCTGATAGAAGAGCGCAAAACGGCGTATCCATCAGCTGTTCGCGAATAAGGTGTCCTTCCTGAACCTTTCAATTGCAAGGCCCAAGATTGCGTTGCTCCTTTCAATTCACCAATGTTTATGGCTCGTCCATCTCCCAACTGTCCGGCCCATTGACCAAATTGATGTCCGCCATAAGCCATGGCATACGGACGTTGTTCTTCCAACCTTACATTCCCTGCAACAAGTTGCAAGAAAGCCTCATCAGTGAGGTGAACTAAGCCCAACTCAGACTTCATTTCTGGACTCGCATGCACCAGTTTCGGATGGTCTGAAAATTCAGGATCAACATATGAAAAGTGGGCCTCAGCTACTTGGCGACTCTTGGAGTTTTCGATGGGATCAGCCACCAATTTGTTTTCGAATGTCTGCGTAATACCTTCCATAGAATTCGTTGCTGCTTTTGAAGAAAAAAAAGCGCCGTCATTTGACAGCGCCCTTAAACCTTAAGCCCCTTCTTTCAAGAGGTCTGCATATTTTGCTCGGAGCTTGTTCACTTTTGGCGTGATCACTGCGCTGCAATAGCCATCGCTTCCGTTGTTATTATAGTAATTTTGGTGATGGCCCTCAGCCGAATAGTAAACACCCAACTCAGACAATTCAGTCACAATTGGGTCATCATAAGAGCTCGCTGCTTCAACCAAAACTTCCTCAGCCACTGATTTCTGTATATCTGAATGGTAGTAAATTACAGATCGGTATTGTGTACCTCTATCAGCACCCTGTCTGTTCAAGGTTGTAGGATCATGGGACGTCATGAATACCGTTAACAATTGGCCAAAGCTAATGATACTCGGGTCGAATGTCACTTGCACAACCTCTGCGTGTCCGGTTAGACCAGAGCACACTTCACGGTAGGTTGGCTTCCCAGGAGCAGTTCCACCTGTGTATCCTGACTCTATTCGTTCCACACCTTTCAGGCGTTGCATCACAGCTTCCACACACCAAAAACATCCACCTCCAAAGGTGGCCACTTCCATATTAGACATTGTGTTCAAGTTTTAATGATTCTGAATTAATGCAATACCTCAATCCACTGGGTGCTGGTCCATCTGGAAACACATGTCCGAGATGCGCATCACATGTATTGCACATGACTTCTACTCTCACCATTCCAAAGGCGGTATCCTTCTCATACTGAATGGCTCCTTCTGAAGCGGGCTGGGTAAAACTAGGCCAACCTGTTCCTGATTCAAATTTAATGGTACTATCGAATAGTGCCGTGTTACAGCAGATGCAGTTGTATTTCCCCGCTTCATGCGCTGTGCAGTATTCACCAGACCCGGCAGGTTCGGTACCCTTTAAGCGCGCAATTCGAAATTGCTCAGGCGTAAGCAGCGCTTTCCACTCCTCGGGCGTTTTCTCTACCCGCGTTTCAGGCACTGAATTACCATCACTAGCAAATCTGATTACATCTGTCCAATTGAGCATAAAATATACTTTTTGTGGTGATTCAATAACAGAACTGAGCGGTCTCCAATTTAGAATTGAAGGTGGTCAATCACGTTCCCCTAATAGAACCATTTTGTAGGTGCAAAGTTCGCAAATTAAGGACGAAGAGGTATCACATAATTGTCCTGAAATGTTTAGTTGCATTCCCACGATCGGGAGCGGCAATTCGGAATAAAACCGAAACCGATCTAGTTTACGAAAGTATCAGCAGAAGGAGAAGAAAATCGCAAATGGGCGGTCCGTTGAAGCCATAGTGATTACTCCATTTACAAAGTTCTTTGCTACGTCCACAAAGTTGTTGTCGGGGGTGTTGGATTTGTAAGGAGCTTTGCCGTGGGGAAAGGGCTAGTCTTATTCCATAGATAGTAGTGGTAATAGTAACAATAGTGTAAGAGGGGTAAATCAAAAAAGGAAACGAGCGGATCCGCACTCATTCATCATATTCCCACTTTAAATCAACTCATGGAACAAAGCATCGGTAAAATAATTACCTCAATAGCAATCTTGCTTGGGGCACCGATACTCGCCTTAATTCACTTGTCCCTCTTTACAGGTGTGAACGGAATCTTCGCTGTACTATTCTACTTCATGCTTCCGAAGGTAGCCATCATTGCATCTGCTCTCTTTATTGGCGGACTAGACTTTCTAAAGGCACTTGTCTCTCTGTTCAAGAAATCCAATCTGCAACAGACTGGAAGAGCAGGGCATGACAAAAAATATGCTTCGTCTTCCATGCTCACCTCAACCGCTGTACACTGATTTGTCGGTCTCCTTTCTGGCATCTTCTCTGATGCTAGATTCTTCAAAATGATTGGCGTCTTCAGCTTGATTGGATTCGTCTGTGGATTCATTGTCTATCAGTTATCCCAAAAGAACTTTTTTGACCCATACGAGCGCTTTTGATGTGATCTGCGTTGCTTTTTCTGAGTATCCGCCGAAACGATGTGAAGATCTAAGAATTACTTCGTGATTCCCTTATTGGTGAGAAAAGACCTCAAAGTTGAAAAGTCATACTGATTTGGCAAGAGCCTAAATCAGCAAGTCCTTTTTTTGTGCTTTTTAAAAGCGCGAACAAGTTCGGCTTTTAAAAAGCACAAAAAAAGTCAGACCTTTCAGCCTGACTTTTATACTTTGGGTGACCAATGGGAATTGAACCCACGACCTCTGGAACCACAAACCAGCGCTCTAACCGACTGAGCTATGGCCACCATAAATTGAGAGCGCAAAGTAACAAATATTCTCCTTTAATTGCAATGGGTAAAAAAGTACTTTTCAAAGTGACAACAAAGAACACTCCATACCACATCCTCTTCTTATCATCTTGGTTCCCAAACAAGGCGTTTCCTACGCTTGGGAATTTTGTGAGACGACACGCACAATCGGTCAGTAATATGCACCAAGTTAGCGTTTTATATATTTACCCTATAGAAGGATTGACCGACTATGAGTGGGAAGTGGAACGGGCAGAAAACTACACGCAATACATTCTGTACTACCCTAAAAAACGTTTGAATATTCTTCATTCAGCACGTGCTTTTAAGGTCGCTTTACAGAAATTTGAAGCAGAAAATGAGCGAAAAGTTGACTTGATTCACCTAAATGTGCTCTATCCAGCTGCCAGACAAACGCTTTTTCTGGCAAGAAAATGGCGCATTCCATTTATAATCACCGAACATTGGACCGGTTTTCACGCTGATACACATTCTACAATTCGTCCGTGGCAAAAAGCACTCATGCGAGCTACAACCAAAGCTGCTGCGTTCGTTTGTCCTGTTTCTGAGCATTTAGCAAAAGCAATGCAAAACCATGGATTGAAAGGAAACTTCAAAGTGGTTCCGAACGTGGTAGACACAGAACTCTTCACTCCACTGGATTCAAAAGACCAGAAGCAGTTCACTTTCTTACACGTATCTTCCCTACTAGACCAGCACAAGAATGTCTCTGGATTGCTTCGCGCTTTCAAAACACTTGCCCAAAAACATCCTAGCGTAAAGCTAAAAATAGTGGGGGATGGTGACATCAGACCGCATCAGCAATTGGCCATCGAACTAGGAATAAGACAAGAACAAATTGAATTTCGCGGAGAACAACCTTTGGCGATCATTGCGGAGCTAATGAGAAAAGCAAACGGATTTGTCTTGTTTAGCAATTATGAAAACCTCCCCTGTGTCATCGGCGAAGCTTTCGCCAGTGGAACGCCAGTCATTTCGACAGATGTTGGCGGGATCAGTGAACACATGCCTAACTTTGGAGGTAAACTCATTTCGAAAGGAAACGAATCGGAATTGACCCAAGCAATGGAAGCAATGCTCCAGACCACTTATTCAGAAAAAGAACTCCGTAGTTATGCCGAAACGAATTTTAGCGTCAAAGCAATAGCCAGAGCCTATAGTGAGTTGTACACTGAAGCGCTTAAAACAACTACTGAATGATTGGAAGGGTTATTTCCAGTATAGGATCGAGACTGTTGATCATGATGCTCACCCTGGTGGTCGTGATTATCAACAGCAAAATACTTGGTGATGAAGGACAAGGAACCGCAGCACTCATTCAGCTGGGCATTCTACTCATTGTATCTGTGACAAATTTCATCGGTGGCGGAGCAGTTGTATACCTCACCTCCAGATTGGCTCCAAAATCACTGGTGCTACCCTCTTACCTCTGGTCTATAGCCATCTCAGGAATCTTCTTTCTGTTCTTTTCACTGTTCAACATTGTGCCTCAGGAATTCATTTGGCAAATCTGTTGCCTCGGTTTGATTCAAGCACTTTTCACCTTCCACATGCAAGTGGCCATGGGAAAGGAACACATCCATAGCTACAACATCATTGTAACAATTCAAGCTTTTATTCTCGCAAGCACACTTGTAATGTATATGCTCGTATGGAAAGAGCATCAAATAGAATCATACATCAAAGCCCTATTCGCTTCGTTCTCTTGCACCTATATTATTGCACTTGGACTCAGTCTCAAATTCTTCAAATCGAAAAGCAAAGATTCTTTCGGGAAGGTGTTCAAAGAGCTGTGGAATTACGGGAAATTTGCGCAAGCGGGAAACATTCTGCAGCTATTGAATTACCGTTCCAACCTTTTTCTTCTTGAAAAACTAGCTCTGAACGGAAGGGGGGCAGCGGGTGTTTTCTCTATCGGACTTTATGCTGGTGAAGCAGTCTGGAACGTAGGGAAAAGCTTAGCTATTGTTCAATACGCACGGATTTCCAACTCCACAGATCGAGCCTACAATCAACGCTTAAGCCTCACCTTTCTTTACATCAGTGCGGTGGCTTCTTTGGTGCTCATTTTAATTATGATTGCATTCCCTGACTCATTCTACCAGTGGGTCTTTGGAGAAGAAATGGCGGGCTTGCATTCTGTGTTGGTTTGGTTCGCACCAGGGATTTTCGCGAACGCCCTTTCTATGATTTTTTCGCATCACTTCTCAGGACTGGGTCAACATTTCAGGAACACCATCTCATCTGGAGCAGGCTTGGTAATGCTTCTAATATGCGGCTTCATCCTCATACCATTATACCAAGTTGATGGAGCAGCCATGGCAGCTAGCGCAGCCTACATTACTCAATTAATGGTTTTGGGGGGAATGTTTATGAAAGAAGAAAAAGTAGGTTTCGGCGGCCTAATCCCAAAACGCAGCTGGTTCATTGAAGCCATTGGATACCTCAAAGACCGATCAAAGAAGTGAAAAAAGATCGTTGACCCCTATGTAACGCTCAACGGTAAATCCTTCTCCGTATTTAGCTCCAATGGGCCTTCCAAACTGCATCGCCCGAGATTCAAGAAAGTCGAAAAAATCTTCTCCGCTAATGGGTGTTTTTGGACCGGAAGTATCTGGGTCGAAAAACTGTGATTTGAACGCCTTAATGGAATCCATTTTCTTCTGGAAAAAAGGTGTGATGTCTACAACGAAGTCGGGATCTATGAAATAATCTTGAATGTAGTGGTACACAGCCTTTGGCCTCCAAATCTCTTGCGCCTCTCCGTCCAATTCAGTCTCAACCTTGCGTAATCCTGATAAAAAGCAGGCTTCAGAAGCCAGCTTTGAACCTTTACCATGATCCGGATGTCTATCTGAAACGGAGTTCATCAACACAATTTCTGGTTGATATTTTCGCACCATTTTCACGACAGCTCTCAAGTTCTCTTCATTGTGAACGAAGAAACCATCAGCCATCTTCAGATTCTCCCGAGCAGACAACCCTAAAACTTCACCTGAGTTGGTTGCCTCTATGAGTCGAAGGTCAGCTGAACCTCTGCTCCCTAATTCGCCTTGAGTGAAATCTACGATTCCAACTTTTTTCCCCTGACTAATCACCTTTGCAAGGGTTCCTCCAGCTGAAATTTCTGCATCATCAGGATGCGCGGCAAATGCGAGAACGTCTAATTTCATTTCGTTACCCAACTTAGAATTTCTTCGTCAATTGGCAAGGTCTGGGGCTGCACTTCTTTTACAAGATGTCCATTTTCATCAACTAAGAATTTATGAAAATTCCATTTCACCTCGAAATCCCCTACTCCATTTTCACTTTTCTGAGTGAGCCATTGATAAATTGGATGAATCGTTTCTCCTTTAACAGCGATTTTCGACATCATAGGAAACGTAACACCGTAATTCTTTTGGCAGAAAGAAGCAATCTCACCATCTGAACCCGGCTCTTGCGCACCGAAATCATTTGAGGGAAACCCTATGATTTCAAAATTCTCTCCTCCATGCGCATCATACAATTCCTGTAGCTGTTCATATTGAGGTGTCAGTCCGCACTCAGAAGCCGTATTCACAATTAGAACCTTCTTTCCTTTCAAACTTGACAAATCAAACGGCTGTCCATCAAGTCTGGTTATTTCAAAATCATATAGTGTTTTCATCATAGCTTTGTTAACAGGAACCACTTCACCTTGTTCAAAGAACAGGTTAGCAAAGGACATCCCCATGAGAGAAAATGCGAACATCGAAAGAGCGATGATGCGAAATAAAACTGATTTACTCATGTGTAAAAATACCAAATGTTCAACATACTGATAAAATTCAAAGGAAGAGATACCAACCACTTATGAATAGCGTTCTGTTTAGAACTTTCACCTAACACACACGTACACATCAGCAATTGAACCTTATTTTTACTGCTTTCCTATAATTACTATGTTAAAACACACCCTTTCCCGCACTCTACTTATAGCTGCAATTTCATTCATCTCGACGCTGGTCGTTGCGCAAGATACAGGAGGAGGATTCGAAGGGAACATCGATGAACGCGTTGTGACCGAGCCTATTGAATCTGATGAGTTCTGGGACATCAATGACAGTTTAGTAAACATCCCTGCCTACGATCTATACTGCGAATGGGATACACGAAACATTCACGCCTACGATTTCGATTACAAAGAAATACAAGACACCTCTTCAGTCATTCTTCGCTATGAAGAGTGTGACTTTTCTCATCCATTTCGTGGACGAATCACATCCAACTTTGGAGACCGAAATTCGAAGTACCACTACGGCATAGACATCAAACTTTACAAGGGAGACCCTGTAAAATCTGCTTTTGAAGGGTTGGTTCGAATTGCACAATATTCGAAATCGTATGGA
This sequence comes from Flavobacteriales bacterium, assembly GCA_047636995.1. Taxonomy (GTDB): domain Bacteria; phylum Bacteroidota; class Bacteroidia; order Flavobacteriales_D; family Sanyastnellaceae; genus JAQWQB01. The sequence continues at coordinate 56,064 of JBLIGQ010000009.1, forward strand.
AATGTTGTTGTTGTCCGACACCCAAACGGATTAGAGACTCTCTACGCCCACCTTTCGGCTAGAAAAGTAACACCGGGAGTTTATGTACAAGCAGGTGACATTGTTGGTCTTGGTGGAAACACTGGCCGAAGCACAGGAAGCCACTTACACTTTGAATGCAGGTATAAAGGTGAGCCAGTTAACCCGAATGACATCATTGATTGGGAAAACGGCCTACTGATAAATGACGAATTGGAAATCAGTCAAAACACATTTGCTTACCTTAAAGAAGCACGCTCTAAGAAATACTATACCATTCGTTCAGGTGACACCCTTTCGGGTATTGCTCGAAAGAACAGCACCAGCCTTTCTGCAATCTGCAGACTGAATGGTATGCGAAGCAGCAGCACCATTTATGCAGGACGAAGAATTCGTGTACGCTAGTTCTATCACCTCTTGTTTATGTACCTTTTGAACAATCATCTGAGTACCGTTGTTCGTAGCAGTACACAAGTCTGAAAAAGGTACATGTCAAATCAAATTGCTGTAATAGGAGCTGGTTTTGCCGGAATGGCGGCCGCTACATCACTCGCCCAGATGGGTCACGAGGTTATTGTGTATGAAAAGCACGATGGACCCGGTGGTAGGGCTCGTAAATTTGAAGTAGACGGCTTCGTATTCGACATGGGACCTAGTTGGTATTGGATGCCTGATGTCTTTGAGCGTTACTTCAATCGTTTTGGATCATCTGTAAAAGAACAATATAACCTCATTCGTCTTGACCCGAGTTACAGAGTCTATTTTGATGATGGCCCTGTTGATATCCCCGCTGACTATGATGCTATGAAAGCCCTTTTCGAATCCATCGAAGAAGGAAGTGCAGCGAAGCTGGATGTCTTCATGAACGAAGCCGAAGTGAAGTACAACATTGGCATGTCGAAATTCGTACACATGCCGTCTCATAGCCCACTCGAATTTGCTGAACTTCAAACGGCTAAAGACGCCTTCAAACTGCATCTATTGAGGTCATTCTCTAGCTACGCCCGGAAGTACTTTTCTCATCCGAAATTGCTGAAACTACTTGAATTCCCTGTGCTTTTCCTTGGAGCAAAACCTGAAAAAACACCAGCGCTTTATTCTCTCATGAATTATGCAGACACAAAATTGGGTACGTGGTATCCAAAAGGTGGAATGCATGAAATTGTTTTAGCAATGCAACGGGTGGCAGAAAAACAAGGTGTGAAGTTTGAATTCAACAGCATGGTATCTGGGGTTGAAATTCAGAACAAAGAAATTACTCACCTGGTTGTCAATGGCGCCAAACGAAGCTGCGTTGCGGTTATAGCTGGGGCTGATTACCATCATGTTGAACAACATATACTTCCGCCTGAAGCACGCTCCTATTCTGAAAAATACTGGAATAACAGAACCATGTCGCCATCTTCTTTGCTCTTCTACATTGGGCTAGACAAGGAAATCCCAGAACTCCAACACCATAATCTCTTTTTTGATGCTGATTTCAGCCAGCATGCCGTTGAAATCTATGATACTCAGGAGTGGCCCAACAAACCTCTTTTCTATGCCTGCTGCCCTTCCAAAACAGATAATACTGTTGCTCCAAAAGGAAAAGAAAATTTATTCCTTTTGATTCCTGTTGCACCTGGACTCCAAGAAGAAGAAGGTACCCGCGATCATTATTACAACTTGATCATGGATCGGCTGGAAAAACACGTGGGAATGGAAGTACGTAAACACGTTATCTATAAACGAAGTTATGCCCACAAAGAATTCATTGAAGACTATGGCGCTTTTAAAGGAAACGCATACGGCTTAGCCAACACTTTAACTCAAACTGCTTTCCTGAAACCGAAGTTAAAAAGCAAAAAACTTCATAACTTATACTTTGCTGGACAACTTACCACGCCTGGGCCAGGAGTACCTCCTTGTTTGATAAGCGGACAAGTAGCCGCGAAGGAAGTGAACAATATGATGAGCAAACGTGTTATTTCTCTCATCTAGTTAAAATATTATGAAAGAACTATTTGACAGCGTATCAATGGCATGCAGTGTGAAGACCACAAAGTCTTACAGCACTTCATTCTCTTTGGGGATTCGTTTCTTGGATAAACAATTTCGCGACCCCGTTTACGCTGTTTATGGTTTTGTGCGCTTCGCAGATGAAATCGTAGATACCTTTCATGACTATGACAAAGAAAAACTGCTCAACAAGTTTGAAGAGGACACGTGGTGCGCAATTGAAGACCGAATCAGTTTAAATCCGATTCTCAATTCATTCCAATGGGCATTCCACAAGTTCAACATGGATAAAGCACATGTTGAGACCTTTCTGCGAAGCATGAGAATGGATCTTGATAAAAATGCTTACGATCAGGAAGGCTATGAAGACTACATTCTGGGTTCGGCAGAAGTGGTGGGCCTTATGTGCTTGCGTATCTTTGTTGAAGGAGATGAAAAGATGTACCAACATCTTAAGCCTCAAGCGAGAAGTCTAGGAGCTGCTTTCCAAAAAATCAACTTCCTACGTGACCTTCACGCTGATTTCCTCGAACTTGGCAGAGCGTATTTTCCCGGTTTAAACGTGAATGAATTTGATGAAGCCACTAAAAAACTCATCGAAGCAGAAATTGAAGCAGATTTCCAGGAAGCGTACAAGGGAATTGTTCAACTTCCTAAGAAAGCTCGCCTCGGTGTTTATGTTGCATATGTCTATTACTATCGCCTTTTCCATAAAATCAAAAATCTTCCAAGTAGTCGAATCTTACAAGAGCGTGTGCGCATCCCAAATCAACATAAAGTGGCCTTATTTGTAGGCTCTTATGTGAAGCATAGTTTCAACCTAATTTAACAATGAAGCTCGTTCTTGTTGCGGCAATATTCTCTATCCTTGTTGCGAATAACGCAGTAGAAGTTCAATCATGCCGTTCAATTTATTTTTCTGAACCTTCGGAGCAGCAAGCCATTTTACTTCAAAAAAGTGCTTCAGAGATAATAGGAAATGAGCCACTCAAAATGGCTTACCTCGGAACAGCTAAATCAATGCTTGCTGAATACGGGTTCAATCCCTTTTCCAAACTCAATATGTTCCAACGGGGAACAGAAATGATTGAGGAAGCCATTGTCCTAGCTCCTCTAAATGCAGAAATTAGAGTTCTGAGGCTCGGAATACAACTCAATGCTCCCGCGTTTCTTATGTACAATTCTCATAAAGAAGCAGACATTGAAGTCATCATTGAGGCATTGTCCTCTAAAGTCTTTGATGAGGATAAAAACTATCAAGACAAAGTGATTACATATTTACAAAACAATGCGCCTTTAAGCGAAGAACAACAAAAACAGATTTCAGCCTTACGATGAATGAAGAAGTAATACTCGTCGATGAATTCGACAATGAAATTGGTACAATGGAAAAATTGGAGGCGCATGTAAAAGGTGAGCTCCATCGCGCTTTCTCCATCTTCATCTTTAATTTAAAAGGTGAACTCTTGCTCCAACAACGTGCATTGCACAAATACCATAGTGCTGGTCTTTGGACCAATACATGCTGCAGTCATCAACGTGCGAATGAATCTTCAGAGAACGCAGCAAAACGCAGGTTAGTAGAAGAAATGGGCATGCATTCATCTTTGGAAGAAGCATTTACATTTATCTACAAAAGTGAATTCGACAATGACCTTACAGAGCATGAATTTGATCATGTATTCATTGGTGAAGATGACTCCTTGCCTCAAATAAATACCGACGAGGTAGCTACTTCCAAATACATTTCAATCCCTCATTTGATCGCTGAAATTGAACGCGCCCCTGAAAAATTCACCACATGGTTTCGCATTTGTCTTCCTCGTGTCATTGAATTCAGAAATAAGGCGTGAAAAAAATCATAGTCATAGGAGCTGGCATCGCCGGATTGGCTGCTGCAATTAGACTAAGAGCTAAAGGACATGACGTGCTTGTGATTGAACAAGCCAATGGTCCTGGAGGTAAGCTTCGCGAAGCAAAACAAGATCAGTTTCGCTTTGACCTTGGCCCTTCCCTTTTCACACTTCCTGAACTGGTGAAAGAAGTCTTATCAGAAGGAAACCTCTCGCCCAGCTCATTTCCCTATGAACAACTAGACAGATCTTGCCATTACTTTTGGGAAGACGGTACAGAACTTATTGCCTACCATGACAAGGATAAACTAGCTGAAGAAATAGACAAGAAGATTGGGATCAACGCTTCTGACAAAACGAACAGTGAAGATGTTCTTACGCATTTAAAGCACAGTGCATTTCTGTATGACTATACCGCTGAACTCTTCATGCACCGCTCTCTACATAAGTTCAAATCTTACTTGTCGAAACCGGTCTTGAAAGCCCTCTTCAAAGTACATCGATTCGACCTTGGAAAAAGTCTTCATGAGGCTAATAAAGCGCGATTCAAAGATCCCAAACTTGTTCAGCTATTTGACCGTTACGCAACCTACAATGGCTCTGACCCCTACAGAGCGCCAGGCGTGCTAAATATTATACCACACCTTGAACACAACATCGGCACATTCTTCCCAAAAGAAGGCATGTACCAGATTACCAAGTCAATTTATGAGCGGGCTAAAGCATTGGGTGTAGAATTTAAATTTAACACATCCTGCAAACAGATTGTTGTAAAAGGAAACCAAGTCCAAGGTGTGGAACTGGATACTGAATTTATTCCCGCTGATTTAGTGGTGAGCAATGCTGATGTTTTTCCGACCTACCGAAACTTATTGAAAAATCAGAAAGCACCTGAAAAGACTCTCCAAAGTGAACCTTCAAGCAGTGCCATTATATTTTATTGGGGAGTTAAAGGATCCTTTCCGAAGTTGCACTTACACAACATTCTCTTCAGTGATGATTACCAAGGAGAGTTCAAAGCACTCTTCGATGGCGATCAATTGCATCCTGACCCTACCGTTTACATTAACATCACTTCGAAACTAAAGAAAGATGATGCTCCTAAAGGACATGAGAACTGGTTCGTTATGATCAATGCGCCAGCGAATTCAGGACAGGATTGGGACAAATGGATTCCTCAAGCACGAGAAAACATTCTGAATAAGATCCAAAGAACTTTAGGAACTGACCTACGAGACAAAATTATAGTTGAAGACATCTTGGACCCCACCTTGATAGAAAAGCGAACTTCTTCCCACATGGGAGCGCTCTATGGAACAAGTTCGAATAACCGAATGGCGGCCTTTTTACGTCATCCAAATTTCTCGCAAAACCTCAAAGGGCTCTACTTTTGTGGTGGAAGCGTGCATCCAGGAGGTGGGATTCCATTATGTTTGCTCTCAGCGAAAATCCTAGATGAATTGATCACAAATGCCTAAACTTTCAAAAGCACAAATATCAATTGGGGTTTTAATCATTCTACATTTAGTGGGTATCATTGGCCTGAGTTCATCTTTCCAAGATTATTTCCTTGCACTTACACCAATCAACTTGATTGTGTCTGGCTACTTCGTTCTTCGTCATGGCAAAAAAAGCCAAGCCCTTCTTTTTACACTTATCGCCGTTCTTACATACCTAGTTGAGCTGATGGGAATTCACACAGGCTTCCCTTTTGGTGATTACGTCTATGGGAGTTCATTGGGACCTCACCTCTTCAATGTCCCTGTCCTCATTGGTCTGCTCTGGTTGTTGCTTCTTTTGGGGGCCTCCCATTTCAGCAGTAAAGTGACCAAACAACCCATTCTTCACTCTTTACTTGTTGCCACTTTAATGACCCTGTTAGATTTTGCCATTGAACCTGTGGCCATACAACTTGATTTTTGGACTTGGCTTTCAACAGAAATACCTTGGAACAACTACGCTGCGTGGTTTTCTACAGCCCTATTGTTGTCCTTTATTTCAAAAACGAATAAGGAATTTGGAAACAACAAGGTGGCTGCTGTGTTCTTCATCATACAAACAGTTTTCTTTCTTTCGCTTAACTTCATTCTATGATTGGCGCATTTATAATTGTTATTGGCACATTTCTCGGCATGGAATTCATGGCATGGTTCACACATAAATATGTGATGCATGGCTTGATGTGGTATTTCCATTCAGACCACCATGTGCACCAACCAGGATTTTTTGAACGAAATGATGTTTTCTTCCTCATTTTCGCGATTCCAAGTGCACTGTGTTTCATCTATGGCTCAATGAATGGAATAGACTATCGAGTGTGGATTGGGACAGGCATTGCGGTTTACGGATTCTGTTACTTCATGGTTCACGACGTCTTCATTCACCAGCGTTTTAAATGGCTACGAAGAAGTGACCACCCCTATTTCATGGCCATTCGCAAAGCACACAAAGTTCATCACAAACATTTAGGCAAAGAACAAGGCGAATGTTTTGGGATGCTCCTTGTGCCCGTAAGATTCTTTCGCGAAGCAGCAAAGGCGAGCAAACAAAAGCGTAGTAAAAGCGTCGCCTGATGGAGTGGAAATCTCTTTACCTCCTCGTTAATTTGGGCAGCATTGCTGTACCATTGTTGCTTAGCTTCGACAAGAAAGTAGCCTTTTACAGCAAGTGGAAGGCTTTTTGGCCGGCGAACCTGATCACTCTAACCTTTTTCATTATTTGGGATGTCATCTTCACTGAAGCAAGCATTTGGGGCTTCAATGAGGCCTATCTTCTGGGCCCGCATCTCTTCGGCCTCCCCATTGAAGAATGGCTCTTTTTCATTTGCATTCCCTATGCCTGCGTTTTTATGTATGAAACGTTTAGGACTTACATCAAAGGAAACCCTTTTCAACGTTGGGGAAAACCGGGACTCGGGCTTATCTTTTTGGTGTGCATCGCTCTTGCTGTTATGTATCCAGCTAGATACTACACGTTTTACACCGCTATTTTCACTGCTATAGGAATTGCTATTCTCTGGCGAAACAACCCCAATTGGACGGGTTGGTTCATTTTTTCTTACCTCATTATTCTGATTCCTTTCATTCTTGCGAACGGGGTCCTCACAGGCATTGAATTTTGGAAATACCCTTTATTTAACTCCGAAGTCCAGAACATAGATGACATGATTGTATGGTACAACAACAAACACAACTTGTCTTTCAGAATATTCAGCGTCCCGATTGACGATACCATTTACGGATTCCTATTGGTGGGAATGAATGTTACACTGTATGAACACTTTTTAAAGCGTCACCATTGAAAACGCGCTTGAATTGGACGGTGATCACTGTGCTTCACCTGATGTGTATGAAACCAATCTACCCTCAACTGGTCACCATATAATATGTAATCTATTCGAAATCCAGGAATGGCCCCAATGTAAGTGCTCCCTAACCCACTTCCGTGATCCACGAATGCGTCATTTAGGTTTTCAGAAAGTTCATTGTAGGTGTATGAAACAGGAGTGTCATTGAAATCTCCGCACATCACAACTGGATGTGGACTTGAAGCCACATGACTTTTTATTTTCTCAGATTGACTAGCTCGCTTAACAAAAGCCGTTCTCAAACGATCTGCTAAGCGAACGGCATCATCCTTGTTTGGTCCATCTTCAAGCGCTTTATAATCTTCCTTTTGAAAACGAACGCTTGCCATGTGTGCATTGTAAACACGAATGGTATCTGATCCTACAAGGATATCTGTGTAGATGCAAAAATTATTTACATCAGATGCAAAGGGCATTTCACCTCGATCAACAATCGGGTATTTCGAAAAAGTAACCACACCAAAGTACTGCTGCCCATTCATTTCGTGGGTGTACTTCTCATGGTAGTGTTTGTTCTCTAAAAACTGAATGAGGGTATCACGTGTTTCAAACACCCCCTTTCGATCAGTATGATAAAATTCTTGAAAGCACAGAACATCAGCTGGGTGTGATTTCAAAAACTCAAATATTTTGTCGCGTGTTTTACTCCCTTCGGTCCAATTGTAAAGGTCAAAAAGACGCACATTATAGGACATTACATTCAACGCATTTCCTTCTTTAGGCGCAACTATATCATCAGAGGCACTGCGACGTTGAAACGTTCTAGACACCAAGCTCCAAGTTCCAATGAAGGTAATCACAACAAGAATAACAAAGAACCAATGCTTTCGAAAGATGGAGTAGAGTAACCCAATGAGTGCGATGATGAGCCAAGCGAGGTAAGACAAACCGAAAAACGCTAGAAAAGAAACATCAACGGGTGAAATCAGTGTTGAGATCGCAGCCAAGATCATACCAATCACTCCTACAACAGCAGTGATGCGCAACAATCTACCCGGCAAGCGTTTCAAAAATTTCAGCATCAATTAGAGGTCCTTGGAATTTCTAAATAGATAGTCTTTTTCATCTTTGGTCAAACTATCATAGCCTCCCTTAGAGATCTTATCTAGGATTTTATCAATCTTTTTCTGCTTCACAAGCTTTTGACCATTGAAGTCATCATCTGTGATTGGCGCGCGCGAGTTACTCTCCTTTTTCTTGTACTTCACTTTTAAATCTGGCCTTTTGCGAAAAAAATTCGCTATCCGATCTAGCAACTTTTCGAACCACATCCCAATGTCCTTGCCGTTCCGCATTTGGTACATCAATAAGAAGCCATACAAAGCCCCGCCCAAGTGACCCGCATGTCCGCCCACATTAGACAATCCATTCAACCCAATAAGGTCAACAATAACGTATACCAAGGCAATCCATTTTAGCTTTACAGAACCTATGAACATTAATCTGAAGGTGCTGTCTGGCACGTACGTTGCTAGTCCAACTAAAATGGCCATAACGGCACCTGAAGCACCAACTGCAACTGTATTTGTTGTTAGAACAGGAGAAAGGTTGAATAACAGCGTGAAAGCAACAAAACTCCAAAGCCCTCCCATAATATAGGTCGCCAGCATTTTTTTTTCGCCGAAATATTCTTGAAAACGCTGTCCGAAGTAAAACAAAATCAGCATGTTGAAGAACAGATGAAAGAATCCCTGATGCGTAAACATGTGGGTCAGAATTGTCCAAGGCTTAAAAATTAACTTGGAAAGATCTGATGTTGTAGCAAGGAGATAAGCTCCGCTGCTGAATGGTGCTAAAGCTGAAATAAAATAGTTAGCAATGATATTCAAAAAGAGCACCACAAGCCATACTACCACATTAATCGAAATGATTCTGTAGAGCATAGACCCATTGGTCCAAAATTTTGTCTTTAAGTCGTTAAGCGGATTCGCCATTTTTGATCAATCAAATGTTTTTTTACTCTTCCAATATCGGATCATAAGAAATCCGAAAAGCATCCCTCCCAGGTGGGCAAAGTGAGCAACATTGTCTGCCCCTCCCCCTAATTGATTGAATCCCCCGAACAGTTCAATGGCTCCATAGATCAACACGAACCACTTCGCCTTGATCGGAATGGGAGGAAAAAGCAACATCAATTGGGTATTTGGAAAAAGCATTCCAAATCCGAGTAGAATTCCGAAAATAGCACCAGAAGCGCCTACTACAGGAGTGTAGTAGAGTTGACTCACAGCAGACAGCATTGACTCCGGAACTGTTTCAGGAGCAAAAGACCCGGTGAGTTGATACACTTGCACGCCTACAGTAAATTCATAAAGGGCAAATGCGCCCAGTCCACAAACCAGATAGAATTGCAAAAACCGTTTTGGCCCCCATGCCCGTTCTAGGGCCGTTCCAAACATATACAGGGCGAACATATTGAAGAAGATGTGCATGAATCCCTGGTGGCTGTGCATGAACATGTGGGTTACAATCTGCCATGGCCGAAAAAGAACTGTGTTAGCGGGATAATATCCTGCAAGTAAATCATACAGTTTCGGAAATGGTGTTTCACTTGACATCCCAAAGGCCCACGTTGCCAGGTAGAACAGCACGTTGATGATGATCAAATTCTTTACTACAGGTGTTAGCTTTTGAAGCATATCAATCAAATTTACCAGAAAGTTCTTCTGGAGTGAGTGTTACAATGGCATTCTTACCTGAAGGACCGTAATAAGGCACTTCACAAGCAAACAACCGGTCAATCAAGTCGCGCATTTCTGTGGTTTGAAGCACTTGTCCTTTGCCAATGCTAGATCCTTTTGCCAAACCCAATGCGAGAAGATGTCGTTCAGGATGATCAGCAGAAGCCTCCCCATTGTGGAGTTGCTCCAAAATAGAATCTACTAATATTTGTGGGTTCTGCTGACGACAATCGGCAGGTAATCCGCGTACAACTAAATCATTGCCACCAAAATCTTCAATATCAAATCCCATCTGCTGCAGTGCCATAGACTCATCAACAAGTAAGGCATGGTCTGCCGGTGTAAGGCTCAAGGTGAAAGGAAATAACAGCTGCTGACTGCTGCCATGGTGATCTGTCCCTTTGGCTAAAAAGTCTTCGTACAAAATGCGTTCATGCGCGCGTTGTTGATCAACCAGCATCATTCCACTTTTGATCGGGCTTGCAATGAATCGTTTACCTACCTGGAATACCACAGTCAATTCACTGCTCACTTGCTGCTCAACCTTAATTTCAGGATTTGGAGACGAAAAACCCAGTTCGTCAGGTTTTATTTCTTCGCCCCGCAATATTTTGTACATCTCCTTCCAATCACCCCCGCCTCTTGATCTTTCAATGGCTCCAGAAGAGTTCATCTTAGTAGGCTCCTTTCTTTCGGATTGTTCAAACGGATTGTAGTGTGGGTTTACAGTAATTTTCGGAATCGTTACAGGTGATTTCCCGTCAAACGGAGCGATATTCAATGAGGACTCCTGCTCAAAATCCAGCGTAGGAGCCACTTGAAACTGGCCCAAAGATTTTCGAATAGCGCTTTTCAAGATAGAATAGATGGCGCGCTCTTCTCGGAATTTCACTTCCGTTTTTGTTGGGTGGATGTTCACATCAACCATGGAGGGATTTACCTCCAAATAAATCAGATAGAACGGATATTGAGAATCTTGCAACAAACCGTCTAAAGCCCCAATAACTGCATGGTGTAGGTAATGGTGCTTAATGAAACGGTCATTGACAAAGAAGAATTGTTCACCGCGTGTTTTACGCGCAAATTCAGGTTTCCCTATAAACCCCGTCACTTTTACCAGATCCGTTTCCTCTTCAACTGGCACCAATCGTTCATCGTACTTCTGCCCAAAAACCCCTACTGTTCGCTGACGGTAAGACCCCTTTGGCAAATGGTATACCTCATTGTTATTGTGATGCATAGACATTGCTACCTCTGGATGAGCCAGAGCCAAGCGTTGAAATTCATCCATCACGTGCTTATTCTCTACCGCGTCTGACTTCAGGAACTGCCTTCTTGCGGGCACATTGTAGAACAGGTTTCGCACCGCAAAAGAAGTCCCAATAGCTGTTTGACAAGGCTCACACTCTGACACTGTTGACCCTTCAATTTTAACACAGGTTCCTAAATCTGAACCTTCTTGTCTGGATTTCAATTCAACTTGGGCTACAGATGCAATTGAAGCCAACGCTTCCCCTCTAAATCCTTTTGTTTTAATCTTCCATAGATCGTCTGCAGAGGAAATTTTAGACGTGGCATGGCGTTCAAAACACATTCGGGCATCAGGCATGGTCATCCCTTTCCCGTCATCAATAACTTGAATGAGCGTTCTGCCTGAATCTTTTAAAATCACTTGAATTGAGCTTGCGCCGGCATCAACGGCATTCTCTAGTAATTCTTTCACCACAGAAGCTGGACGTTGGATGACCTCTCCAGCGGCAATTTGATTGGCTACAAAATCAGGCAGTAACTGAATAATGTCAGGCATCTTTGAAAGTGTCGAGTATTTCAGAAAAATCCGTGGTTTCAGCCCAAATGATTCCCCTATAAAGTAAGTAAACTAGTATAATCCCTATAATAACCGTTCTTAACATAGCCCATCTGTAGTGCGAAGTCCGCATCTGTTTTCTAGACTGTTTTTTGAACGTAATTTTTTTTCTTCGAAGTTGTCCAGCATCTTTGCTTTCAACTTCATCTTCTACGCGTTCTTTCACATCACGTAACTTCCCACTCATCGATTTATAATAGGGTGAGCGAAAATTGAACTTCTTTGGTTCAGTCTTTACATTCTTGAAAAAACTTGGGATTTTAGGAGCTTCCATGGGTGTCCAAATTTAAAAAGTCCTCAGCAAAGATGATGCCTTTCTTACTTTTCAGTTTTACTTTCCAAATTAGCCAATACTTCATCAATCTCTATCCCTCCTGGATAAAAACTCAAAAGGCGCTGAATCACCCGGTCTACGATGGCATCCGGACAGGACGCCCCGCTTGTAACGATGATTTTCGGACGAATTGTTGTAGGGAGGAAATTAGTGGTTTTCACAACTTCTTTCACCTGGATGTCAAAATGTCGCATTTCTGTCATAGTCAAAATATCCTCCTCAGATTGAATGAAGAAAGTCGGCATCTGCATTTCACATAACTCAACGAGGTGAGAAGTGTTAGAACTATTGTATCCTCCAACAACAATTGCCAGGTCTGCTCCTTCTTGCAAAAGGCCCATTGTTGCTTGCTGATTATCATTGGTTGCATAGCACAATGTATCACGCGTATCAGCAAAATGAGATTTTAGATTTTCAATGCCGAACGTCTTCCCCATCTCTCCTTTCAAAAAATCAGCAATCCCTTGTGTATCGGTTGCTAACATCGTTGTTTGATTGACAACTCCGATGCGGTCTAGGTGTTTTTCTGGGTCGAAACCAACGGAAACTCTGCCTTCAAAAACAGTGTTGAATTCAGTTAATGGTCGCTCACCATTAATGAACTTAGCCAATTCTTCTGCTTCAGCCATGCTCTCAATTACGATTGCCGCGCCTTCCTCTTTTGCATGCGAGAATGTAGCCCTCGTTTCTTCATGTTGCGGCTTGCCATGGATCACAATGGTGTGATTCTCTTGACCTAGTTTAGAAGAACGTTTCCAAACTTTCTCAACGAACGGACAGGTGGTATTGTATTGCTTCATTTCAATCCCCTTCGAAACTAGCTTTGCCTCCATTTCAACTGTTGTACCAAAGGCAGGAACAATGACAATGTCTTCACTTTTCACCTCATCTAAAGGTATAAGTTCATTCCCATAGGTATCCATGATAAAATGAATCCCGCGATCTTGAAGATCTGCATTCACCATTTGATTGTGAATCATTTGAGACAACAAGAATATTCTCTTCCCAGGGTTCTCTGCCAAAGCTTTGTAGGATATTTCGATGGCATTCTCAACACCATAACAAAATCCAAAATGCCTCGCAAGAAGCATTGATACTTTGCCAAAATCTAGAATAGTAGGCGAAAAATCACGTTTTCGCGGGTCAGCCGCTTTACGCAAGTTTTTCACTCGTCCGATAATTGGGGATTGGTAAAAAGTGGGGATTTCGAATGATTTCATGTCCTAATTTAACACCTCAAAGGTACAGATTGTTGTTCAGAACATTCGATTTGTAGGATTCGACTTATCGAAAGTATCAATAACCTCTTACAGGCAGCTCTGCGTATATGGAATTGTTTAAAACCCGTATATTATGAAAGCTTTTGTCATTGGATTTATCTTGCTTGTTTTGACCGCTGAGTCATCACCAGTGATTGCTGTAGATTCAATTTTGATCAAGGGCACTGTTACCGCTGAAGGTAAAAAATGTGTCGGAACCGAAATCAACATTTACGATGGAAATAAACTCGTACACGTGAATCTTTCAAACTCCAAGGGGAGATTTGAGATTCACTTATTAGCAGGAAGCCGTTATACGGTTGAATTTACACATCCTGTAATGGTGACAAAACGACTTGTTTTTGATCTTCGGACTAGTGATATAGGAACGTCACCAGAACCGTTCGAATGCGATGTTCTCATGTATACGCTTGCCTATTTTTCTGGAATGTCTTCTTCAATTTTAGATTTTCCAATGGCTATTCTTGAATTCAACTCTAAAAAAGGTAAACTGGAGTTAAATACAATGTATACTGACAAAATTCAAGAGCTGTATCAAAATATGCTCATTTTTGCAGAAAACACTGACCGAACAATCTGGAAACAAGAATAATTTAATGCTAAATGCTTCATAAAATGCTTACCCCTTTCACAAAACCAATCAGACGATTTGCCTGCTATTCGCTTGTGCTATTGTGCGCTGCACTCTTGTCCTATTCATTTAAAAATAGTTACTACGATACTGCGTCAATAGAAGTAAATATGAGGATCTCTTTGGAAAAGAAGCGCAGTGGTTTAGCACACATCACTATTCTATCTGTGTCTGAGGAGCCGGTTGAGATAGAGGCCACAACAAAAGAGGATAATCTATTCTTCCTAAAATTAGGAGCTCTATATAAAGTTGTTATCAGCGCTCCAGGCTTTGCTTCAAAATGCTTAGTGTTTGACGCCATGCATCCAAAAGCACGCGAAGGTGAATTCCCTTGCGATATTGATCTATTTGAAAATAACGAATCCTATTTCAACAACCCTCCCATAGTAGGACAGATTACATGGAACAACTTCAAGAAATCATGGATTCATAAGAAGACGAACTAGATTTTTGATGAAACGAATTCATTCAACCGTCCCTTTCGTCTCAACTTTTTAAGCGCCTTAAATGACGATGTCTTACTCATCTTCTTAGAATCAACAACGTCTAAAACAGTTTCAATTCCGGCAACATGTGCATCTACCTGGTTTTTTTCTTGCAGGGGGGTGACCATTTCATAAATCGCCATTCCGTGTAACATCGGAAAAAGTAAGTCTGGGTGAGCCCGGAAAAAGGGCAAAGCATCAGACTTCACATCTACGCGAATGTCAGGGTGACCAGAAAGCCATACGAGGACGAATGCATTCAGTTGTTCTCTTTCAGACACACATGTACTCAAGGGCGTTATGACCAGCCAATCTAAGTATGTTTTGACCATTCCATCTTTCGACCTGTAATCTGTATTCGTTTCAAATTTCGCTTCTTTCGGAAACTCCGGCACATCGCATTGGGCCATTCCTTGAAACGAGAGGCAGAAAAAAAAGAAGATGGTTCGAGCTTTATACATGCGTTTCTTCAAAGTTAATTCCAAAAGTACTCAATTCATCAAGGATTGGGTTGTAGATCTCAGGCAAGATTGGAACGTGGACTCCCGTTAAATTCATGTCCCCATTCAAAATCATCTTCGCTGCAATTCCTACTGGCAACCCAACCGTCTCTGACATCGCTGTGTAGATTTGATCTTCGCCAATTGTGACCAATGAACTATGTAATTCATTCGTCTTTCCATCTAAGAGGTAATCAAATCTATGCCACATCACAATCATGTCCTTGTCTTCAGGATCAAGAGAAAGCTTTTCTTCCATGAGTTTTTGTAGAATCGCTGCTGGCGTTGCCATGCCCAATCCAATCTCACGTGCATCAAAAAGCCCCAACCAAGACAGCATAGACATTGTGTGATCATCAATGCTGAGGTAAGCCTTCAGTTTCAACTCTACAGAAAGGTCTTCATCGTACATCAAAAACGAATTAACGAAGTCTCTGTAGGTCATGCCTTTTGAGCAGTCTACTTCAAAATCTTCTGTTGGAATCCCGAGCTGAACGAATACATTCCAAGCCTTACAGAAACCTTTCCCTCTTAATGTTCCGCGGTAAATAGTTGGAACATTTTCCAAACCATAAATACTTCGATAAGAAAGGCTATCTCTGTTTGCATAGCCTTCGAATGTTCCATGCCCTTCAATTTCAATCTCTTTGAATCGTGTAAAGAGACGGTGTGGCGGAATGTATTTATAGCGGTGATTTTGGATGTACAATGCTGTTCCTCCTTGTCCGGCAAGCACCACATTTCTTGGATTCCAAGTAAATTTGTAGTGCCAAGGATTGTTATCACTTTCGGGAGCGATCAATCCGCCTGTGAACGATTCGAAACGGGTTATCTCTCCACCCTTTCCTTGGATCTCATGAATAATGCGCATTGCGCTCATGTGGTCAATTCCTGGATCGACACCGATTTCATTCAGGATCAACACCCCTGCATCTTTAGCTAGTTGATCTAAGCTTTTCATCTCTTTTGAAACATAGCTTGGGGTAATCAAATGCTTTTTCGCAGCAATGGCATCCTTCGCAACTTCAATGTGCATGGAAGCAGGTAACATTGAAATAATTAAGTCTGAGGCATTTATAAGGGCCCTTCTTCCCTCAGTGTCCTCAGCATCAAAGAGCACAGCTTCACCATTTGAATGGTGATTCACTTTTTGCTCTGCCATTTTCAAATCACGATCAACAACACGTATCAACCATTCGTTTTCTTGGGCATTGTTCAACAGATATCTAATTAACGATGCTGATGACCGTCCTGCCCCAATAACTAAAATCTTCTTCACTTGGATTTGTTTTTCGTCTTCAAATATAGCCTTTCAAAAGCGTGTGCATTTGCCTTCTTGCGTGCTTTTTTTCATCCGTTTTTCAACGATGCCCTATTTTACCCATAATAACTTGTTAACGGTTTTTGGCACGCAGATTGAATGGGTAGGGATAAGCATTAACTTTAACTCAAATTTTTTGATCATGAAACAAGTTTTACTTTCCCTAGGGCTATCCCTTTTCAGCATCGCTCTTTTAGCGCAAGACGCAGCCTTAGTCTTGTTCAGTGAAAACGGTGAACTGTTTACTGTTCTTTTAAATGGCGAAAAGCAGAATGAAGCGCCTCTGAGCAGAGTGCGTTGTGTTGATTTAAACCAAGAATTCTATCAAGTGACGGTCGATTTTGATGATGCTTTGTTGCTTGATTTCAAGGCTAATTTCGCCATTGACAAGGGAATGGAAACAACAGCCATTGTGAAGCAAAATAAAAAAGGGAAATTTGTCCTTCGCATGTTCGGTTCTTCTCCACTCTCAAAAGTCTCTGTTGAACCTGTTGCTGAATATGTTCCGCTTGCGCCAAGAGCAGAGGGAAATGTTATTGAGGATGCTACACAAGACGTTTCGACTGGAACGGACATTAAAATCGCTGAAACTGGAGCTGATTTAAACCAAGGTGGAATTGACATTGAAATGAATGTTCCTGGTTTCGACTTAAAAATAAAAATGGACATCCCGGATGAAGACCTTGAAATGAACTCATCTTATTCTGAAGAAATTTCGAGTTCAAGTACGGTGAACAATAGAATGAGTCTTCCTGTAGAGGATGAAGTAATTGAAAAGCCAATTGCGGCTCCGAGTTACAACGGATCAACTGGTTGTGATTGGCCCGAAGATGACACCACTTTTGACAATGCGATAAAAACCATAGAAGGAAAATCTTTTGAAGACAGTAAAATAACTTTGGCAAAGCAAATAGCGAAAAACAAATGTTTGACCGCACACCAAGTGATGAAAGTGATGATGACTTTTGACTTTGAGGCATCGAAGCTTGATTTTGCTAAATACGCATATGATTTCACTTATGATCAGGGCAACTACTACGTTGTAAATGACGCTTTTGGATTTGAACTGACCATTGATGAATTGAATGACTATTTAGAGAGTAAATAACCTCGCTAAACTCTCCAATTATGAAAATTTTACGCTGTACTATATTCGCATTAATTGCTCTTTTTGCAGTCTCTTGCGCTACTTCTAAATCTTTCTACAAGAAAGGTAAAAAACTAGAAGAAGCTGGGATGCTGGAAGAAGCTGCTTCAATGTACATGACATCACTTCAGAAGAACACATCAAACATTGATGCCCGTATTGGCATGAAAGCCAGCGGTCAAATTGTAATGAATAAGTTGCTTCAAGAATTCGTTCAACTCAAGCAGTTTGGGGAAAAGAAGCAAGCTGTAAAGGCCTATGAATTAGCCGTGAGTTACCATCAAAAAGTGCAGCGACTCGGCGTTGAGTTACAATTTCCTGATTTCTACAAAGCTGATTTCCAACAACTAAAAGAAGAATACACAATTGAGTTGTATCATGCCGGACTTGATTTAATGGATCAAGGGAAATACGCTGCTGCAGAAGCTAATTTTAAAGAAATCGAACGCTTAGACCCTGAGCATTCTGATGCATCAGACTTGGCTGACATTGCCTATGCTGAGCCATTGTACAAAAAAGCTGTAAAAGCTTATGATCTCATGGAATACAGAGGAGCGCATAACAATTTCAAGTTAGTAGTAGATCGAATTCCTTCTTATAAAGAGGCTTCACAATTGAAAGCAGCTGCATTGCAAAACGGATTGTTCACCATTGCTATGTTGCCATTTAAAAATGCTACTTCCTCAGCAGGCCTTGAAGCTAAAGTAGAAGCGTATTCACTTGAAGCGCTAATCGGCGTCAACGACCCCTTCTTAAAAGTGGTAGATCGTGCCAACATGGAATTGATTCTTGAAGAGCAGAAATTAGGACTCACTGGAATTATTGATGATGAAACTGCAGTTACTGTGGGGGAACTTATTGGAGCGAAAGCCATCATGACAGGAACTGTTCTGAGTTATAGTAAATCAACGGGCCAGGTGAACTCAGCCCAACGAGAAGCCTATGAGCAATACAAGGTTAAGCGCTATGACAAGGAGCAAGAAAAGTATTTCTATGACACGAAGTATAAAAAAACCTATTACACAGAGCTTCAGAGTGAAAACAGAGTGATCCTTTCTTTTCAGTATAAAATAATATCTCTTAAAACGGGCGAAATCCTCTTGACCAAAATTGTTGAGAAAGTTGAAACTGATCGAGCTGTATGGGGCGAATACGGAGGAGACCTTAATACAATTTATCCTGCTAAAACTAACGGGGTAAGTTTGAACTCAAGAGCAAGAGCAGGTTTACGCCAATTAATGACTGCAAGCCAAACACCCAAGAGTACTGACTTACTTACAAATGAAGCTTTCGAAGATGTCTCACTTGAAATGAAAAACCAAGTGAGCCTAAAAATTAAAGAACTCGTAAAATGATTTTAAAAAGACTGCACATATTGCTCCCGGTATTGATGATTCTGGCAGCTTGCGGAGGTGATAAAGCTCTTGTAAGTACCCCAGAACGTCCAATGCCTGAGTGGGTCAACAACAGACCTATTGATGCAGCCTATTACATTGGTCTTGGATCTTCAAGTAAATTAACCGCACCGCTTGATTATGCGCAAGTGGCAAAGAAAAATGCACTTTCAGATTTGGCATCAGAAATCAGTGTTACTGTTAAAAGTGAGTCTTTCTTGAACACCATGGAGGTGAACTACAATGTTCAAGAAACCTTCAGTTCTGCGATCAATACTATTTCTGACGAAAAACTCGAAGGTTTCGAAGTTGTAGATGTCTATGAAGACGGAAAAGACTATTTCATTCTATACCGTCTGTCGAAAGCCGAACATGAGCGCATTCGTCAAGCTAACAAAAATGCAGCGATGCAGGTTGGCTATGATTATTTGACAAAAGCACGACAAGCGAAAGATTTAGGAAACCTAAATAGTGCAACTGACCTCTATGTTCATGGCTTATTTGAGACTAAAGATTACTGGAATGAAGTAAACAAATGGACAGATGGCGAAGAACAAATTTACCTAGACAACACCCTCTTTCTAGAAATGAAAGGGATGTTAGATGAAGTTATTTTTGAATCTAATTTAGATAAGATTCAATTGAATTCCGGGAATGGTTTCGCCCAAGAAGTAGAAATTACTGCTCTACTTAACGGCCATCCAGTAAGCGGATTGAGTATTCAAACTAGTTTTGATAATTCTAAGTTCCGCAGCACACGAACGATGAAGACAGATGCTAGTGGAAAGGTCCTGATTCGAATAGAAGAGGCCAATTTAAAGAATGCGTCTAATGCACTTGAAATTTCATTGGACTTGGAAGCCTTGAAGCCAACAGATGTAGATAAAAAATTATTGAACCCAATGGTGGCTTCTGTGCGTAAGACAAATACAGTTATTCCCATTCGTGCGGTTCTTCCAACTGTTGCCTTCCGCGTGAGCGAAAAGAATTTCGGGAAAGAACTGGGAACGGCGAGGTTGGCTGACCCGTTGAGGAGAGAATTGTCAAAACAGGGATTCAACTTCAGCAATCAGTTAAGCTCCGTTGACTATATTATTGATATAGAAGGAGACACAAAGGAAGGTGGGACATCTCAGGGGTTTCATGTGGCCATGTTAGACATGAAATGGACTTTGACAGATAAACAAGGAACTGTAATAATACAGAACAGTGCAGGTAATATTAAAGGATTACAGCTTACTTTTGAAGCTGCCGGACTAGAAGCTTACAAGAAAGGGGTTTCTAAAATGGAAAAAGAAGTTGCTGAAAGCATAGTGAAATCAATACTCTAACGTTTTGGCACGACATTTGGAAGTTTTAAAAAAGAACAACAAAGAACATTCGAGATAAAAACCAAGAATATGAAAAAGATCACCACAAATTCTACTCTTATGATGGTATTTGCCATGGCAATTCTCATCACCGCCGCTACCGGGTGTAAGCGTAAAAAAGAAATCGAAGATCCCAAGCCAGCAGGTGAGGTTCTAATTGCAGAGTACTGCACAGGAGAAAGCTACATGTCTGACAAAGATACATTCAGATCAGCTGCTACTGGTGAAAGCATGAACCGAGAAGCAGCGAAGAAAAAATCTCGTTCTAATGCAGAAGACGAATTAGCTCGCACACTTTCTGCAACCTTGAAGGCAGTTACAGATAACTATGTTAACTCTACCACTTTCAACAATAAAGAAGAAGTGACTGAAACGTTCAACAACCTTGCTAGAACAATTGTTGATCAAGAATTAAAAGGTGTAGTGACCATTTGCGATAAGTTAACGCAAAAGCCCAATGGGAACTATGTAAGCTACATTGCAATTGAACTTTCAGGAGCAGATATTGCCGCGGCATACAATGATCGCCTATCACAAGACGAACGCATCAAGGCAGAATACAATTACGAAAAGTTCAAAGAAACTTTTGAAGCAGAAATGGAAAAGCTTTCTAACGAACAGTAATTCTACAACACGATTAAAAGGCTTTCCTGTGGAAGGCCTTTTTTTATGATCCGAAAAAGGGGTAACAACAAGTTGTTACCCCTTTCATATTTCAGTAGTTGGAGATCTAAATCAGAGACATCCCTTACCAAACGCACCTCGAAAATCAAGTAAGCCTGAAGTATCAATAAATGCATCGCCATTCATAATCTCCTGAAAAATATGGAGATCCACAGTTAGATGCACAAGCAGCAAGTAGTTCTCGTAAGTCTGAAGCGTTAAAGAACCCTTCATTGTTAAAGTTACCGAAACATGAAGGCACACAGCCATCGCCGCAAGAACCATCATCAGTATCGGCATTTGGATTGTAATTACAAGCGTTACTGCTAGTACAACCAGAAATAGTGAATGGACTTTCTTATGCACCGGCATCAACATTTGCAAATGTTGCATTTTGAATGGTTACAAAGGAATCTTCTAAAGAGAATTGGTAAAGGTTCTAACAATTGTTTCTTGACTCACATTGCCTGAATTTAATACTTGAAACACTTAAAAAAGAAAAGTTTGACCTAACCTCATTATAGAATCTTTGAATTTCAAATCTAGAAATGACAATATCGTCAGTCGTGTTTGAAATCAGAACTATTTTCTTTGAGTTAACGGTCACATCAATTAGGCTTCCAATGGCGCCAGATAAAACTGAAGCGTGAATTTTCCAATCACGCTCGCTCGTGTTTGCTTCTCCGCCTGAAAATGCAGCGTAAAGACTTACTCTGCTGGGCACAATGAATTGAATGTCTCTATTTGTCTTTGTGGTTGGCTTATAAATCACGTTCGCTGCACAAATCTCATTCACAATAAACGCTGCAGCCAAGCCATCTTGATAGTCTAAATATGCGTTAGCCCATGAGAGGCCGTTATCAGATCCTATAGCGTGAATGTCTAAATAACAGCTACTAAAACCATAAAGCAGCTTCCTATGAATAGCAACAGTGCTGCTAGTTTGTTTAAGTTCTTCATTGTTTCAGGTTTGCTAGTAGAAATTGTATTTCAAAGCAAACCTATTTAGATAATGAAGTGTAGTTCTCACCCGTATGGGTGAAATTGAATTTTGGAATGAAAAAAGGCCACCCAAACGGGCGGCCTTTTCAATCCTAAGCGGATTCGTTAGTTTTCGAGATTGGTTTAAGCATCATTCACAGTCGTTGCCGAAAAGCCCTAAAAAGATCAGTAAATCAGATGCATCAACCATAAAGTCACCATTTAGATCCACAGTACAATCACCTGAGTCGCCAAATCCCGCCAAAAACGCGCGTAAATCTCTCGCGGAAACTGTTCCGTTTCGATCAAAATCTATGGCAGACAGAATACAGATGAGCATCGCATCGGTGAAATTCCACCGCAAAAACCTCCTCTCGATGTTAAACCGGCCCAATACCGCTGCCTTAGTAAGCTTCGCTTTAGAAAACGGACTTGTAGAGCAAAGGTAAAAACTGCTTTTACACACCTATTTGCAGAAAAACAGGTGCCTTATTGTGATTTGTACCCGTGAGCTAAATTTATCAAAACGAAAAATGTTCTTTAAAAGTTGCTATGCGTATATTCGTAGCGCCTAGGCAATAAGCACTTATGTTCATGATTCGTCAAATCCTTTCTACACTGGCCCTGTTGTGGCTTTTTTTCTATTCTACTCCAGCATCTGCTCAAGTCTATGGGGATGTAATTTTCACTTGGGACTTCGCCGAAGGAATCCCTTTAGATTGGGACAACTCTTCAGACAGTGGAATTGGGAATTGGGAATACAGGGGCCCTGATACCGCACCAGATGTTTCAGTTTGTTCACTGGGATCATGTGGCGGAACATCTGTGCCAATTACCTCTGAAACAGCAAGCAACGGTTTTGTGATTTTCGATTCAAATTATTGGGATGACAACATAGGACCATGTGGAAATCTAGGCGCTGGACCTGATCCTGGGCCGCATGAAGCCTACCTCACTACACCTTCACTTGATTTTTCAGCCTACCCGAATGTAGCCCTCACTTTCCAACAACAATACCGCCACTTCACAGGCACTACATTTGTCTTGTACTCTATTGATGGCGGAGAAACATGGGAATCTGCCTACCAAAATCCTGAAGCAGACAATACACAATCTGGTACATCAGAATGGGCTAGCGCTAATTTATCTGAGGCTATTGGCGGACAATCAGATGTGAAATTACGTTTTCAATTTAGCGGCTTTTATTACTGGTGGTTACTTGATGACATCACCTTTTATGTTCCTAGTCAGAATGATTTAATCATTGAAGATGTCAAGTATACTCTGTTTGACGGCACATTAGCGCCTAATGGATTTGGAGCTATTGAATATGACCAATGGCCTTCATTGATTGTTCCAGATTTCAACTTTTCTTCTATGATCACCAATGTTGGTGCAACTGTACAAACTGAGGTCAGCATGAACGTTCGAGTGACGAACAGCGAAGGAGAATTTATCTATTCTGAAAATACAGAGCCACAGGAACTTCTACCCGGTGTTCAAAATACTGCTTTATTCCAGTTTGGCTGGGATCCTGGAAGTGCAATTGATGATTATATCATTCGATTTAAGGCAGAGCAAGTAGAAGAAGACCAAACACCACTGAACAACGAGCTATTTAAGGACTATACGATCTCTGCATATACTTATGCACGTGACGAAGGCCCCATGGTTGATACCTTTGTGCCTACCGGCGAAAACGCTTCTACCACCTATGAGGTAGGTAATGTATTTGAGTTTGACTACAACAACTTCTTGTTTCACAGTATCTCCATGGCTGTGGCCGAAGGAACTACTCCTGGAGCTCAGGTTTATGGCATCGTATACAATCTCACTTTTGATGATGTATTGGCAGTGACTGAACCCTATACCGTGAATGAGTACGACATTAATCTTCCGGGAGAAGAAAAGCTTATTCACTTGCCTTTGACGGAAGAGTTCTTGACTTCTGGTGACACTGCTTACGTCGTGATGGCAGGCTTTGTTCCTAATGACGAGCATTTGGCTTATTTCGCGCGAAGCGGTGAAGCTCCTATTCAAGCATCATTACTGCGCTATCCTGAAATCAATGGGCTGTTTTACTTACTGAATACTCCCGTTGTTCGAATGAATTTATTTGGTGCTACTCAATCGCCAGGATGTTCTGATCCTAGCGCTACTAATTTCAACCCAGAAGCCACAATAGGCGATGGGTCATGCTTGTATTATGGTTGTACCAATTTGAATGCAGGAAACTATAACCCAGACGCTAATTTCAATGATGGAACGTGCACTTTTTCTGGTTGTACTGACCCTGAAGCAGACAATTTTAATCCTGAAGCTACAGAAGATAACGGCACGTGTATTTATCTTGGTTGTATAGATCCTCTGGCAAATAATTACGATGAAACTGCCAATGAAAATGATGGTTCATGCGAATACAATGATGCCTTTTTAGGAGCAAGTGAAATTGAAGGATGCGCTCCACTTACAGTTGTTTTCACAAACCAAACAGATGTGGTAGACGGCGGTGCTTGTCTCTTTCAAATCGCTTCATTCGAAACGATTGAAGATTGTGTTGAATCATTTGAGTACACTTTTGATGCCCCTGGTGAGTATCCAATCTCATACTCCTATAGTGTGGGTGAATTTATATCTGAATTCGATCTTACCGTAACTGTGTTCGCTCTTCCAGAGACACCAACTTTCACCTATACTTCTGAAGGGAACACCCTGTCTTGCGACAACTGCGAAAATTCTGATTTAATTATTTGGTATCTGAATGGCGCAACTGTTCCAGACCAAAACAACGTTTCTTGGAACCCAATTGACAATGGCAACTACAGTCTTCAAGTATTCAATATCAATGGTTGTTCTTCAATTAGCGAAGAAGAATTGGTGATCATCACTTCAGTTGAATCCATCAATCCTTTGACTGACATTCAACTTTTCCCTAACCCAACTTCAGACGTTATTAATATTCGAAGTAGTTCCAATATTGACCACGCCATGATTTATGATGTCAGCGGAAAACTGGTCTTCGAAGCCGTTAATATTGGGCTCAATTCTAGCCTTGATCTGCGCGAAATGAATAGAGGGATTTATGTATTGAGTTTGGTTCGAAATGGAAAAAAGACCCACCACAGAATTTTACTCCATTGATTTAGAAAAGCAGTCCGCCTGGACCTCCCCTTGCTTGAAGTTTTAAGTCTTGAAGAAGTGAAGACTTGACGTTCAATTGAACGCTGAAACTTTGCCTGATTCCGAATGGAATCATGTTGAAAGTAAGTTCCCAGCAATGCAAATCCCAATACACATTGATGGTCGTTGGAGTCATCTCACCTGCTACGAGGTCATAACCACTATCAATTCCAATTTTCCATCGTTTGAAAACGGTCATATCTCCTCTAAACAGCACAGACTGTGTAATAGCTGAACTGTCTTGCTGAAGTTGAGTATCCCAAAGACGGTTCAACCCTAGTGTGTAGTTCAGGTTCAGTGACCACGGAATTGTAAAGTCTACATAATCACGTCTGTTTTGGTTCACCGTCTCCAGTGTTTGCTCATCTACATTTGACAAGTCTTTTTCTCCTTGCTTATTCTTGCTTCGAATATTCATTCCCAAAGCTGCGCTTGCGCTTTTCAGCCTCAAGAGTCCGGCATTATTTTCAGCAAGGAAAGTATTGATTGAATTCCCGCTGCTATCTCGAGTATAAGCTGAATGCCTGCTGTTCACATTCAAGGTCACATTCTTGAACAAGGTGGTAAATCCACGCATAGAAATGTCACTCAAATTCAACGAATCTGCAATCATATTATAGCTTCCTGAAATCAAGAAGTTCTCAATGATCTTTTGCTTCTTGGTGGCATTAGCACTACTCCCTTGGGACGAAGCAGATTTATCTCTAGTTTTCATTTCCAAGTTGTTCGCCATCGAGAAATTGAGGTTGAACTGCTCATTGGAGTTACCTGGGCGGAAACGCGCTGCATCAAAGGCATTGTAGGTTACCAGCTCCCCTGTTTCATCATCATACAAGAAGTTTGTTCTGTTTGCATAAGGCACATATGAAACACCCAATTGCGGTGTTATTACATGTCTAATGGCCTTGATCTTTTCAGCTTTCCGGAAATTGAATGTCCCATAGAATCGGGTATTGAAACTCCCGCTCACCCTCCAATCTCTCGCAGCAATGAAGTTTGACAATGTATCAATTGAGGCATTCCCTAGATCATCTGTTGTTACCCCAACAGATTTAAAAGACCAATATTCATTGAAGTTGAACGAAGGTGTAAAGGTCATGAAACCAATTTTTGCCTGGCTAGACAATGCTGCAGTATGACGAATTCCCGTTTGTGATTTTCGGACAAGCTCAGATGATTCATCCCACCGAAACTGCTGCTGTTTTTCAGTTACAAAATTCTCGTAAGTTGCTGAATATGTTAAACCGATTTGATCATACCATTTCTTTCCACCGGCAGTTTTACCTAGCCAAGTAGAGATGGGTAAGTTCTTTCGTGTTCTGTTCAAGGTGACTCCAGGCAGCAATAAATCTACATTTTCAGTTGTTGAATTTTGTGAATGTCTGGCGTTTACAGTTAAATTATAAGGTGTTCCAGGGAACGACTTGTTCCACTGAATGCTTGACGTAAAAGTATTGCTCAAGAAATCTGTTTGTGAACTATTTAAGTTGTTTCGAAAATTGTCTCTTGTCCCAAAATTGATGTTCGCAGAAAACCTGCTATTCGGTCTTGCTTTTGGATCTTGGGTGTGGTTCCAACGAATAAAAAACTCAGTGTTCTTAGTATAATCAGGCAACTCTGGAATACTCGTTTTCAAAACTGTTCGAGAGATATTAAATGCACCGCTGTACTTATAGCGACGTTTGTAGTTCGTAATGTTCTTCACACTCCAACTTCCCCTTGAATAGATATCTCCTAGAATGCGCGTGTCAACAAAACGACCTATTGGAAAATAATAGCCTCCATCTTTCAAGAAATACCCAAGGTTATTGGCATTTCCATATCCAGGGATAATAATGCCATGTGAAGATTCATTTTTCGTCGGAAACCACCCAAAAGGCAATCCGAGAGGTAGCGGCACCTTTCGGATTTTCAGATACAAAGGCCCAGATACAACCTTGTCATTGGGAATGATAATGGCTTTACTAAGTTGAAAGTGGTAATGTGGATTCTCGGCATCACAAGTGGTGAATTTTCCTCGTCTAATATGAATCCACTCATTTTCTTGTCGTTTTGACTCTTCGGCAATAAAAATAGCATCACCCTCTTGGGTTACAGACATCTTGCTGTATCCTTTCTTCGTTTTAAAGTTATAGCAGAGGTAATCTTGGGTAAACTTTTGACCATTGTCATTCATTTGAGGCTTTCCAACCAGCACTCCCGCGGTGTCAAGCACTCCTGCAGCACACGCCATGTTATCTGCAAAACTGTATTCCACAAAAGCCGCTTCCAGCACCATGGTTTCGTACTTTATAATGGCATCACCGTATAGGAGCACTTTGTTCTGGAGGGCATCTAAAACGATGGAATCAGTGGCGTCATAAAAAATAGATTGATTCACAACATCTGAAGAAACACTATCTTCAGGTAGTGCCGCGTTATTCAAAGAAAGCGTGTCAGGCACGCTATTTGGAGTAGCTGAAAGTGAATCATTTGGAACTTCTGTCTGCGAAAAAGTCAGAAACGGCCCCATTATCAACACCAATGCGAGGATAATTTGATGGACATAGGTCTTAATACCGGACATGCAGAGATTAAATTTGAGCATTAGGGCCATTGAAGCAGCCAAAGCTAATTATAAAGTCCCTATATGAAAAGGATTGAATCACAGACAAACAAAAGAAAGGTGACGTTACACAAACGCATTGCCCTCTTATTTCTTGCCCTTACCTTTTCGTTTTTCGTTGGATTCACCCTCAGCGAACCTACAGGAGCTATTCGGACATTGGTCTTAGACGCGGGACACGGAGGCTCAGACCCAGGGAATTTAGGCACCGGCAGATATAAAACTACAGAGAAGGATATTACTCTAGAGGTAACACTTCGGCTCAAAAAATATATTGAAGAAGCGTTTCCAGAAATCAACATTGTACTCACACGGGATGGCGATACGTTCCCTTCGCTCAATGACCGCGTAGAAATTGCAAATTCATCCAAAGCAGATTTATTCATTTCAATACACTGTGATGCTTTCACAAAATCTTCGGCGAAAGGATCTGGAACGTATGTGATGGGAATGCACAGATCGAAGGAATCTTTGCGTGTTTCAATGAAGGAAAATGCTTCTATCTATAAGGAGAAGAATTACGAGGAGAATTACAGCTTTGACCCAGATGACCCTGATACATACATTGCGTTGACACTTCGTCAAAACGCCTATTTGGATCAGAGTTTGTTGCTCTCGAAAAAGATTCAAGATCAATTCAGAGACCGCGTCGGACGAATTGACCGGGGCGTAAGACAGGCTGGATTCTTCGTTATCTGTTTTACAAGTATGCCTAGTGCGCTAGTAGAATTGGGGTTTCTGACCAATCCAGATGAAGAGGACTTTTTGAACAGTGACAAAGGAAAGTCATATATGGCTTCAGGCATTTTCAGGGCATTTAAGGAGTACAAATCTGAAATGGAGCAAGTTGAAAGCACTCAACCCCCTGCTGCTAGTTCATTTGAAAAAGAGAATGAAAAGGCTGGTGATCCGCAAGACCAATCTCCTCCTGCCAAGCTTACTGAATCAGAAGATCCCGATTGGACGAAAAAAATCGCTCACAAAAAAATCAATAAAGGTGTTCGCTTTCAAGTTCAAATTGTGACTTCAAATGTAAAAATTTCTTTAAATGAGGACCAATTCCATGGCCTCCCCGAGGTAGATGAGTACTTTAGCAACGGATTATTCAAATACGCTGCAGGAAGCACAAAAGACTACAAAGAGGCGAAAGCCATGCAGGAAATATTAAGAAACCACGGCTTCTCAGGAGCGTTCGTTATTGCGTTTTACGACAATGATCGCATCGCATTAGATGAAGCTCTTAAGAAACAACCCTAAGTCCCGAAACCATTGAAAGGCGTCTCAAAAGAATTCAAAATAGGAGCAATTGTGATAATCAGTCTTGTGCTGCTCATCATAGGAGTTACCTACCTCAAAGGAATCAACATCTTCGCTAACGACAAGGTGTTTCATGCAGTCTATTCAAAAGTAGATGGACTCGGTCCTTCGAATCCTGTGATCTTGAATGGACTAAAAATAGGACAAGTAAAAGGCGTAGACTTCGCTCCAATTGGAGACGGCAGCATTGTTGTTGACTTCACCATTGATAAGGAAGAATTAAACATCCCTTCTGATTCTAAAGCAAGGATTTTTAGTTCAGATTTCTTTGGTTCCAAGGCCATTGATATTATACTTGGTTCAGATTCTACAAAGGCAATTCACGGAGACACGCTTGATTCTGAAATTGAAATGGGGCTGGCTGACGCGGTGCGTAAAGAGCTTGAACCCCTGAAACAAAAAACGAACGAATTAATTTTAGGTGTTGATGAGATCATCACGAACCTCAATGCCGTTTTTAATGATGATGCAACCCAAGGACTGCCGAAGGTTTTCACCAGCCTGCAGTCAACTATGGAGAACCTTGAAAAAACATCTGTAAGGCTTGACCAGACTATTGCAGAGAACCAAGCAACAGTTGGCTCCATCTTTAAAAACGTTGAAAGCATTACCAAGAATCTTTCCAACAACAATGAAAAACTAAGTAACATCATCACTAATTTTGATGCAATAAGTGATTCACTAGCAAAAGTGAGCTTCGCCAGCACCATAGCCAAAGCAGACAAAGCGCTTCTTTCATTTGCTGAAATCACTGAAAAAATAAACAATGGAGAAGGTTCACTTGCTCAGCTTATTAACAACGATACACTCCATACATCTATCTTAGAGACCAATAAAGAGGTTCAATACCTCATAAATGACTTGTACATGAACCCTTGGAGGTATGTACATGTTTCTATCTTTGGTAAGAAACCGAAGGAGAAGTACTCCAAAAGAGAATTGAAACAGCTTCGTAATTTAATTGACGAAGAGTTAAACTCAGCGGAGGACTAATCGTAACTGTCAACTATGATTGCACAAATTATTTTCATACTCCTACTTGGGGTAAGCACATATTTCTTCGCGAAACGCATTCGAGAAATTCGTCGCAACATCAAACTTGGACAAGACATTGACAGATCAGACAATGCTTCTGACCGGTGGAAAACATTGGCGATGGTGGCTATTGGACAATCAAAAATGGTCAAGAAGCCTATTTCTGGAATCTTACACATCTTAGTTTATGTTGGCTTTGTACTAATCAATATTGAAGTATTAGAAATCATAATTGATGGGATCTTTGGCACACACAGAGCCTTTGCTCAACTTGGCTTTGGAGGGCTTTACAACTTTCT
>JBLIGQ010000010.1:0-79638 GCA_047636995.1 Flavobacteriales bacterium
CGTCAGAAAGGCATACTAAAAACCTTCCGTTGATTAAATGAGAGGAAGTGCATTTCAAAACACCGTCAATTTCAGAGAGCGAATAGCCCGTGTGTGAACCTTGAACCAAAACAAACGAATTGTTGTAGGTGGTTTGAGCCTTAGCACTCAACATGAAAGCAAGGGTAACTACAGTTAATATGTACTTGGTGAGTTTCAGTGTGTGATGGTTAGTTTCCCTGTAACTGTTTCCTTTGTGGTTTCGACGGCCCATTGGTAAGTGCCTGTTGCCCAGTTCGAGGTGTTAAGGGAGAGTTGTTGTTCACTGTTGGTAAGTTGCTCTTGGTGAACAAGGGTTCCATTATTTGTATAAATATACAGTTTCGTGGGCACATTTCCCGCTTTCAAGTTCAACTGTACATTCACCAACTGGTTGGCCGGATTTGGAAAAACCAACACTTCGTCTTTAATGGTGGAAAGTCGATTCACCGACATGCTTCTTGGAGTCCAAGAACTGTTCAACGCTGGTGGAATAAAATAATTCTCGTCATAATAAGCGTTCAGCACATTCATTGCCTCACGACCGGCGAAGGTCCAAAAGTAATCGGCTATGTCACGCAGCTCTTCAACTTCATTGACCACTAACTCGTCCCATAAACGCCCGTCCAACTGGATGAATTCATCCAGTTCCAACAACTTCTTCAACTGGAAATATTCGTCACTTGATTTGAATTTAGGGTCGAAGTGAAGTGAACGGGGGGCAGCTGAATTCCCTCCCATCGCACGATCTCCTTTCGGTGGAGGAAGCTGTGACCACTGTTTCACAGGGTCAGGGGCTGAGGTGGAGTCTGCGGCCCGTCGCTAGCGCTCTGGGTTAAAAAGCTGCGACCTGCTTCGCTAGGTCGTGTGTTACTTCTGAAATGCTAAATTCAATCTCCCTTAGAACTCTAAGCTACAAATGGCTTGCTTCCTGCTCAACTCATGAACCTGCGGAGCAGTGGTCATAGCCTTCTTCCCCACAGACCCCCACGCAGCCTGACTCTGCGAAGCAGTGTCTTATTCTACTACCTTCATCGGCCGGGCACAGCCCGACCCTACTGTTCCGCCATAAATTATTGATGGGCGGATGCAATCCGCCTCTGTTCACCCACAGACTCCTACGTAGCCCCTGACCCTGTGAAGCAGTGGTCATAGCCTTTTCACCCAGAGACTCCAACGCCACCCCTGACCCTGTGAAACAGCGGTCATAGCCTTTTTACCCGAAGACTCCAACGTAGCCCCTGACCCTGTGAAGCAGTGGTCATAGCCCTTTCACTCAGAGACTCCACCGCCACCCTTGACCCTGTGAAACAGCGGTCATAGCCTTTTTACCCGAAGACTCAAACGTAGCCTGACTCTGCGAAGCAGTGTCTTATTCTACTACCTTCATCGGCCGGGCGCAGCCCGACCCTACTGTTCCGCCATAAATTATTGATGGGCGGATGCAATCCGCCTCTGTTCACCCACAGACTCCTTTTCAGCCCGACTCTGCGAAGCAGTGTCCCATTATACTCACCCCGAGCGCTAGCGAGTGGGCTGCAGACTCCTACGTAGCCGAGACTCTGCGAAGCAGCGTCTTATTCTACTACCAGCAGCTCGCTCTGCACAACCCTTCCCTTATCTTCCAACACCAGCACATAACTCCCACTTGCCAATTCAGGCAGCACCCACATATACGTGGTATTCATCCCATCTGCGCGGGTAGAGGCTACTTCCTTCCCTTGCTGGTCATACACCACAAAGCGCGGCGCTCTGCCTTGGTAATTCCCTAGGTATAGATTGAGTTGACCACCGCTTATAAATGGATTCGGACCAAAGGTGAAGTATGTTACTTGTTCTTCTTGCTCGTCAACCCCCACATCTTGGCAGCCTGGGATCAAACAACCGTAAGCGTCTAACTTCACAATCCAGCCTTTTTGAAGCGGGTCTTTAATGGTGAATACTTCTTGGGTAAAATCAGCTGAAGTTCCTGTAAATGCGACTCCCCCATCGCTGGTAGCACATACGTCATAAACATCATCTAATTTATCATCAGATTCAATATAGCGGTAATACCGTTTCCACATCAGCTCTCCATTTTCGCTATTGAACTTGGCTACCAAGGCGTCGTCCATGCGGTCACCAAAAACGGGGTCGGTTTCAGGGAGGTCATAAGAAACACTGGCGGTAGCTACGTAATTACCATCAGTAGTGATGCACACATCAGTAAATTCTTGTCTGCCATTGCCCCATTGCATATCAATATGGGAAGACCATAATAAGTTAAGATCACTATCGAATTTCGTCATGGCCGGGTCAGATGAATAGCCTTGGAATTGAATAATGGAACCAACCATTACAAAAGCTTCTTCATCTGAAAGCATTTCTTTCGCATTGGTTAAGTTCAATTCTCCGCCAAAGCCTGCAATTAGGTCCTCTTCAGAATACGTTGCTAATAACTCTCCTTCCATTGAAAACCTATGGATTGAAATTTCGTTGTCTATCACGAGCTCCGTTGGCCACGTTTCTATCACGACAAACACTTCATCGTTTAGAACAGTGATTGCGTAAGCTCTTTCAACATACTCTGTGCGCCAGTCATGGTACCATTGGAATTCGTCGTTTTCATTAAAGCACATGACCCCTGTATCTATAGATGTCTCTGAGCTTGAAATACCATCATAAGTGAAAAGAACAGTGCCGTTATCCAATAAGATCCAATCTCTTGGCAAGACCTGACTAGACCCGGTGTAGTCTGGATCATCTTCATACCATGGGTTGTACATTTCCTTGTACCGCAACACACTTGCTTCCGCATCAAAAACATGATAGTAACCTACTTGGACCTCATCACTATTCAACACTTGGCCGCACTGCAATAGTTCCCCTTGTGATAAACTCAAACCGTCCTCCCCAGACAAAAACCCATAAGTTGCCTCTGTATACCCATACAGAACGGTATTCAGCAAACCGCCCTCCTCATCAACATCAGATAAGCCTACCAAAAACCGACCAGGAACGAGATGATAAGACGTCACCTTTAAAACACCATCTATTTGGGCTAAGGCAACACCAATCTGTGTATTGACCAACACAAATTTCTTGTTGTAGGTGGTTTGAGCCTTTGCACCCAACATAAAAGCAAGGGTAACTATGGTTAATATGTACTTGGTTAGTTTCAGTGTGTGATGGTTAGTTTCGGTAGTATAATACGACACTGCTTAGCAGCGTCTGAATCCTTAAAGATAAGCGTTCTGTTCTGTTTTTCGGGGGCAGCTGAATTCCCTCCCATCGCACGATCTCCTTTCGGTGGAGGAAGCTGTGACCACTGTTTCACAGGGTCAGGGGCTGAGGTGGAGTCTGCGGCCCGTCGCTAGCGCTCTGGGTTAGTATAATGGGACACTGCTTCGCAGAGTCTGGGTGGAAGAGGAGTCTGCGGGTTACTCGCTGGCACTCCAGGCTAAAAAGCTGCGACCTGCTTCGCTAGGTCGTGGTAGATGGCTTAGCTTAAGTGATGGCCGATCCTTATGCGGCATCATAGCCCGTTCCTGAGCGTAGTCGAAGGGCTTCGGCTTTTCTCAGCCACCGAACCACAGACTCACGCGCAGACAGACTCTGCGAAGCAGCGTCCCATTATTATTAAGCGTTCTTAAGCTAAAGCTCCGCCATCATCTAGAGAATTCGGCGGTAACCCACTATCATCCTCCCCTCCACTATCATCTGTAAAAGCAGACCTACTGCCAAATGGAATTACCTTTCGGATGGTGAAATAGCCTTTGACAAAGGTTGGTGCAGATTCTGAAAGCTGAACCACAAGCTTGTCTAAGTAGTCTTCAAACAACTTCTTCGCCTCATCTACAAGTGCATAAAGCTCTTGCGTGAGTACCGTGCGACGCGCAATGGCCTGTCGCGGCGCGGTCATCTGTTCTGAAAAGTTGGAAACAAGCGCTGAAAATGAATCCAATCGTTCCTGATCCCACCCGAATGGTGATAATTGCTCAGAACCGATATTCACCGCCTCTTCCAACAAGGCGGTTAAACGATCGATGTTCATGTTCACCGCTCCTCTCGTTAACTCCGTTGGAGTCACCGTTACGCGCGCCTCAAGCGACACATCTTCCTGCTCCTTGGCAAAGGTGGTCAAGGCAGACGACAGTTGAATCGCAATCACATTCACCCGTTCGCGCTGAAGATCCTTGGTCTGGGTAATCCCTTTCAAGTTCTTTGAGCGCTTCGTGCTTAACGCCCAAATATCAGATTGTAGGGCTTTTAATTGGTCGAACTTCGCCTGAAGTACAGGCATTTTTGTAAAATTCTCTACCTCATTCTCAAGGTAGTTCACAACAGCAGACATCATCCGCAGTTGTGCATTGGCTGACTTATTCATATCAAAATAGTTTAGTATTTCACTTCCGCCTCGTGCAAAAGCGTTTCACCAAATCTTGACATTTGATGCGTGCATACCAAATTTTTCAGCCCGAAAAAAAAGCATATTTATACAGGTCTAACTTTTTAAGCGGGTTGATAATCAGGTAAATACCCTTTACAAATACCGAGCTGTATCCACTGCTCTCGCCCGTTACAAGGGTGTTTTAACTCACACGGTTTACATTCAACAAACAACTTTAGCTGCTCATTTTTACGCGTGTTCTATTTAGCATCACGCGCGTTCTATTTGCTTTCACGTCCTTCCTATTCACCAACACGCGTGTCCTATTCGTCAACAGACCCTTCCTATTTCATTTCACGCCCTTCCTACTTTGCTTCATGCTCGTCCTACTCATCCTCTTACCCTTCCTACTCGTCAACAGCACCTTCCCACTGATCAACATCCCCTCCTACTTCCCTTCTCTGCCTTCCTATTTGCGTTCACGTCCTTCCTCCTGACAAAACCGACCTCGGCATCAGTCGTCACCACCTTCCTACTATGCTTCACTACCTCCCTACTCGCTCACTTACCCTCCCTATTCACTTTCACAAAGGCAATTTTCATTTTCACAGAGGCGCCATTTGATTGCACATGGGCGCGATTTACTTTCACGGAGGTACTATTCAGTTTGGCACAGGCAATTTTCACTTTCGCACAGGCACCAGCGGTCATAACATAGGCACCAGCCACTCCTGACCCTGCGAAGCAGTGTCCCATTATACTACCCCAGCGCCCACTCACTGCATATTCTTGTTTTCGCGAGCTAAGCTCGCGACCTCTTCTAGATCATACCCGCCGCCGCCTGCCCAAGAATTCCATTCGTGGCTACTGCCGTCCAAAACGGGATTGTTCATGAATAGAGAAGCTAAGAGTTAAAGACTTTAGAAATAGATAGTCGTTTTTCTGTTGTTACAGCTCCCTTTGAAGCCTCTACCAACACTGACTTTATCAACTGACCCGTACAATTTCGCAATGAACCTCCGTAATCGGAATGCACTGTTTGAGCCTCGGTTCAATAGGTTCCGTGAATAGTACTAGCCACGAACCTAGTTCGTAGGAAAAGGGTCCACCCCCTTGAGTTGGGCTGTTATAGTAGCCACGAATTCCATTCGTGGGCATGGAGCATGGAGAGAGGAGTGAATTGCAGAAATTGAAAGTAGCCACGAAATTCTTTCGTGGTAGTCACGGTTTTGGCTCCACCTTTTGGAGAAAAAAGGTGGAAAGAAAATAAATGGATCGAGGAGAAACTCTCCAAGAATTCCATTCGAGGGCTTGGAGATAAAAGTGAATAGTACCAAATGTAGCCACGAGCTTCGCTCGTGGGCGCTGGGTATTAGTATGTTTTATTGATTAAACCTAAACCCAACCAGAATCTCGTGGGTCCCTGTAGTGTGGTCTCGCAATGACGATGTCGTTAGATCATACGCATAGCCAATGCTAATGGCGTTGCGGTATTCATAGCCTGCCATCAGAACGGCGGCGTCATTGCTTCTAAACGAAGCGCCCAACCACACCATGTCTTGGTAAGTGAAACGTGCACTCAACTCCCATTTTAAAGGTGTTGGTTTTACGTATTTAAGCAAGATGGCAGGTTCAACAGTAAAGTCTGAATTGAGCGCGTATTTATATCCACCAGCAATCAAGTAGTGGTCTTCTAGCCTGTTTGATGCTTGTTCAACTGAGTCATAGAGTCGAATTTGATTCTGCAAGAGCTGCGGAAGCGTAAACCCTGCCCACCAGTTTTCTCCCTGCGCATACGCGCCGAAAGTAGCATCGAATACGGTCTGGGATCTGAGCTCTGAATACAAGGCAGGATCTCCTTCCTCTTTCAAAGATATCTTGGTCCCATCAATAGCAAACTGCAACATGCCTCCCGAAAGGCCTAACCCAATCTTGATCTTTTCATTGATAAAGAAGTGGTAGGTGTAAGACAATTGAATGCCTGTTCTTCTGGTAGGACCCACATTGTCTGTGAATAAATGTCCACCCACTCCAACGTGTGGATTCTTCAGTTGACCTTGCAACGAAAGCGAAAATGTTCTTGGTGCATCTGTAATGCCCGTCCACTGTGTGCGGTTCATTCCGAACACCTGAAACTCCCTGGCTGAACCAGCATAAGCCGGATTCAACACGTAGTAGTTGTCCTGAAACATGCTAATTTGAGGCAGCTGTTGCGCAAACGTGCTCACCCCTCCTAAAAGGAAGAGTGCCGTAAATAGATATGTCAACAAATACCTCATCTTAAGATGGTCACAGGACCGTTCAGTGTTGCTTTGTATTCGGGTTCGTCAATTTCAATTACATAGTAGTACGTGCCAATGGGCAATTGAGTTCCATTGTAGGTTCCATCCCAAGGTTGTACATAGCCATTTCCGTCCTGGAAAAGCAAATCTCCCCAGCGATTGTAGATGGAAATCACCAATGTTGGGTAGAAGCCTGTATTTCCAATGTCCCACAAGTCATTCATGCCATCTCCATTCGGTGAGAAGCCTGAAACCACATCCAATTGTGGGATGATGCTGATGAACATTGAGTCTGATGCTACACATCCGTTCACATCAACCACTTCTACATTAAACCAGGCGTCAGCGGTCATCTCAACTGTTTGCGGATTCAATAATTCATCGTCCATCAACAGTTCTGAAGGCGACCAAGTAAAGACGTTTTCGTCACTGGTAGTTGGACTTCCTCCTATCACTACCTGCTCTTCGAAATACAATTCTTGGTCATCGCCTGCCTCTACTTCAGGAAGGTCGAAAATAGTGACGTCAAGGGTATCAGTATCGAAACACTGTCCGTCAACCGCATTGTAAACGAAGGTGTAAGTTCCAGGATCAAGGTTGAGCGAAAGCGTTCCATCTGGATCCACTTGGAGTCCGGTCAGGTCTGTCCAAAACTCATCTACACCGCCCGTGTTGGTTCCAACAATGGTCATTTCCGCAGCATCACACAGCTCCACATCTGGACCTGCATCAGCGGTCACTTCGCCATTGAAACCTAAGGGAATCGAATTCAGTTCGAAAGTGCACCCAAAGTCGTCTGTAATCAATAAATCATACGATCCTGTGGGTGCATCTACCAAATCTTCTTCATCTGAAGTAAAACCGTCAGGCCCAACCCAGCTGAAGTTGTATGGTTCTACCCCGCCTTGAACGTTGATCAATATGCTTCCGTCATCTGAAGTAAGGCAGGAAGCGTTAATTAGGTTTTCAATGCTGACATCAAGCGGTTCTGGCTCAACAATCTGGAATTCGAACGTCATCACACATCCTACCTCATCTCCAAGGGTCAATTGGTAGGTTCCTGCTTCTAGGTCGAACAGGTCTTCGTTGGTAGAACTAAATCCGTTCGGGCCCACCCAAATGGTCGTAAGGTCTCCCGTTCCACCTGAAATTTCAATTTCAATAGAGCCGTTATCTTCGCCAAAACACATGATGGGCATCACCAACGAATCTAGTTGGAAAGGCACCGGATCTGGCAACACAAACTCGTATATTTCTGTGCAGTTAAATGCGTCAGACACTTCTACAACATAGGTTCCTGCATCCAAGT
Organism: Flavobacteriales bacterium; assembly: GCA_047636995.1. Classification (GTDB taxonomy): domain Bacteria; phylum Bacteroidota; class Bacteroidia; order Flavobacteriales_D; family Sanyastnellaceae; genus JAQWQB01. Next base: position 7,979 of record JBLIGQ010000010.1, read on the forward strand.
CACTGGCTACTAATCCTGTTGTGAATTCAATGTCGTTTTCAAACCAAACGGGGGTGTACGGACCAACACCGCCTGAAACAGTTAAGGTGATTTGTCCGTCTGCAAAGCCCGGACAAGAAGGCAAAATGGTGTCTGCCACCGCTTCTATCATTGGGTTTTGGGAAATAACGAAGAAGGTGTCCAATGTGCAGAAGTTTGCATCTGTAATGATCAAGTCATACAAACCAACTCCCAAGTCAAAAAGGTCTTCTTCATCTGAAATGAAAGGCTCTGGCCCTTCCCAAGCGTAGGTAAATCCGCCTACGCCGCCTGTGGCTTCAATTTCAATGGACCCTGTTGTTGCCCCAAAACAGGCGATGTTGACTGGAATGGCGTCAATTTGAATGCTGTCTGGCGCATTCACGCACGCTTGCGACGTGGCGATGCAGTTGTTGGCGTCTGTTACCTGGAGGTCATAGCACCCAAGAAGAAGATCGCTAATGTTTTGTTCGTCAGAAGTAAAGCCATTCGGTCCAACCCAAGCAATGGTATAGTCTTCTGTTCCGCCTTCAATGGTAGAAAGCACATTGCCCGCAGCAACGGTTGCGCAAAGCAGATCACCGCCCACGGTTGTTAAAATCAATTCTTCTGGACCTGTCAATTCGAAGGCTTCGGTCAAAAGACAGCCGGCTCCGTCTATCACTTCAATGACATAGGTTCCTGCTTCTAGGTCTGAAAGGTCTTCCTGATTTGAAGTAAAGCCATTCGGCCCCGTCCAACTGATGGTCAGTGGATCTGTTGCTCCTGTAATGGTGGCGTCAATGGTTCCGTTGAAATCGCCAAAGCACAGTGGAAATCCGAGGTCTGCTGTAATCTCTCCTACGTTATTCGCCAAAGGCACTTGCGCGCTAACAAGGCAACCAAGGTCATCAAACACCTCTAAAAAATACTGTCCTGCAGGGAGGTCTTCAACCAAGGCGGTAGTGCCAATCAATGTGTTCCCGTTGTCTAGGTCATACCAGAAGTAGAAGTAATCATCTGCAATGGTTCCGCCAGTGACAACCGCTTCAAGTGCGCCGTCAGCCGCGTTACACGCTGGTGCTGCCTCTACAATGGTCAACTCCAATTCTGGATTCTCATCAATGGTCACGGTTTCTTCTACAGAGCACCCGTTGTCATCTGTAACGGTTAAGGTGTAATCACCAGCTTCCAATAAAGCAATGTCTGCGTTCACGTTGGTAAAGCCATTCGGTCCTAACCAAAGGAAATCAAATGGTGCTTCGCCTGCTGTAACGGTGGTGGAAATGGCTCCGTCATTTGTGCCGAAACAATCTATGTGCGTCACTACAAACTCAACCTCAACACTAATCAGTTCTGGCACTTGGTAGGTCATGGTAAATGTGCAAAGGCTTTCATCGCTCACCAATACCGTGTAATCTCCTGTTTCTAAGTTGAACAGGTCTTCATCTGCCGAAACGAATCCGTCTGGCCCCACCCAATCAGTGGTGATGACGCCCGTTCCTCCTGTGATTTCCAACTCAATGGCTCCTGTTCCGTTTGTTCCGCAGTTAACACCTGCCACAAGGGCTTGAACGTCTAAGGTTTCTGGTTCGAAAAGCGCTAGGGTCATAGCGGCAATACAGCCTTCTTCGTCCGTTACTTCTACACTGTAGGTTCCTGCTTCTAAGTCTGAAAGGTCTTCTTGATCTGCAGTAAAAGCATTGGGACCTGTCCATTCAATGACGAGGTTTCCTGTGCCTCCGGTAATGGTCAAATCAATGGTTCCGTTGGTGTCTCCTGCACAAAGCGGATCAGTTGCATCCACGTCTAGCTGAATGGCATCGGTATCTGAAATACTGAATGTTTCGGCCATTTGGCAGCCATTGTCATCTGTTGCTTGCACAACATAGGTTCCTGCTCCAAGTCCGCTGACAGCTGGTCCATTGGTGATCAACACCATGTTTTCATCAAACCAAGCCAACGTCACGGGCTCTGCGCCTCCAGAGGTGGTAGCGCTTGCTTCTCCTGTCAATTCATTGCACGTAGAACCAACTACAGTTAAGTCAATTTCAATGGGAACGGTTTCGCTTACGTCAAACGTAAATGTGACCGTGCAGCCGTTAAAGTCTTGTAGGTCTAGGGTATATTCTCCTGCCTCTAAATCAGTAAGGTCTTCTGTAATGGCATTGAATCCTGGGGCACTCCACACCACATCGTACGGATCATTTCCACCTGAAATCGTAATGTCAATTGCTCCTGATGTTTCACCGCCACAAAATACGTTTGTAATGTCTGCAACAACCTCAATGGGATCTGGATCAATGAGGTCCACTGTGAGTGCTGCTGCACAAACTCCAGCATCAGAAACCGTTAAATCATAACTGCCTGCTTCAAGGTTGGAAAGGTCTGTTGCAGTTGAGGCGAAGGCATTCGGCCCGGCCCAAAGCACATCATAAGGCTCCGTTCCTCCGTTGATGAGGATTGAAATAGACCCCGTGTTTTCTCCTGCACAGAGCGGATCAACCGCCGTCACTTCAATGTCAAGTTCATCTGGTTGAATGAATTCGAACGAAAGGTTCACGCTGCATCCACCGTCATCTGTAACAAGTACATCATAGGTTCCTTCGCCCAGATTAGAAATGTCTTCATCTGTGGTGTTGATGTCACCCGTCCAAATCACATCGTAAGGAGGTGTGCCCCCTGAAATGGTCAAGTCTACAGCGCCAATTTCTCCTCCTCCACAAATGAGGTCAGTAACATCACTGTCTACCACCAATGGATCTGGTGCGCTTAAATCAAAAGACTCTTCATATGTACAACCTGCAGCATCAGTGATCATGAGGTCATAAATTCCTTGTTCCAGTCCTGAAAGGTCTTCTTGATCTGAAACAAAATCGTTCGGCCCAGTCCAAGCAATGACATAGTCCAAGGTCCCTCCTGTAATGGTCAGGTCAATGGTTCCTAAATCATCTGCACACAGGAGTGGCGAAAGTGCACTTGTTACTACCAACGGATCTGATGGTAGAAGTTCAATGCTGGTAACGGCTGTACATCCAGCTTCGTCAGTAAGTAAAAGGTCGTAAACGCCTTCTTCTAAATCTGTCAGGTCTTCTTGGTCTGAAACAAATCCGTCTGGACCTGTCCATGAGATTACAACGTCCCCTTGTCCGCCCGTAAACTCAAGGTCAATGGCTCCAGTAGCGGCGGCGCCACATTGAATTTGGGTTACGTCTGTGGTAATCAAAAGTTCTTCTGGTGCGGTAATGGTGATGGCTGGAAGCACAAGTTCGCAACCTGCATCATCAGTAATGGTTGGGGTGTAATCTCCTTCAGGAAGGTCTTCTAAGAATGCTCCTGCATCACCGCTATCCCATGTTACATTGAACGGTTCTGTACCTCCTGAGATAGTCAGGGTGATGGTGCCGTCATTGGAATCAAAACAGGTGGGGTTTGTTTGGTCAACAACCACGTCAATGGGATCAGGTGCTGTAATTTGAACCGCTGTTTCAATGAAACAATCGTTTTCATCAATCACCAAAAGGTTGTACAGTCCTGGCTCTAAATTTGAAAGGTCTTCGTCATTCGAAATGAACAGATTCGGTCCTGCCCAGTTGAACTGATAGGGAGGCTGTCCGCCAACCATGGTTAAGTCTATGGATGCGTTGTCTTCACCGTTGCAAGTGATTGGGGTTACGTCAAGCGTTGCTTCTAATGGCGGAACTTCTCCTACTATTGTAGAAGCTTCAATAGAGCATCCTGCAACATCAGTGATGGTTACAAAGTACTCACCTGCAATTAAATCAGTGAGGTCTTCTTCGTCTGAGATAAATCCGTCAGGACCAACCCAATCAGTCTGGTAATCAGGACTTCCACCCAGAATACTCAATTCAATTTCGCCATCTGCTGAACCGCCACAACTTACGTCAGAAGGCACTAAAACAGTAATGATCGGATCTGGATTGGCCACAACAACTGAAGCAGGAACTACACATCCTGAAGCGTCTGTTAGAATCAGGTTATAAACTCCTTCATCTAGATCAGTGAGGTCTTCTTGGTCAGATGTAAATCCGCCGGGACCAGACCAGTCAAAAAGATAATCGGGTGACCCGCCTGTAACGGTAACATCAGCCGACGCATCTGCTGCTCCTTCGCATGAAATAGGCGATAAATCAATGTCGATATCAATGGGTGCGGGATCATCAAGTGTAAACAAAAGGGTTTCGAAACAGCCCGCATCATCAAAAACCAACAGGTTGTAATCTCCGGGTTCGAGGTTTGAAATCAAGGGTTGATTTGAAAAGAACCCATTCGGTCCTGACCAGTCAATGGTGTAAGGGTCAGACCCTCCAGTGATGACTAATTCAATGGAGCCGTCATCGCTTCCGTTGCACGCAATGGGTGTAACGGTGGCATCAATGATGATCTCTTCTGGTTCGTCTACGGTATACACAAAAGTAGCCTCACATCCTGAATCATCAGTCACCACTAAGGTATACTCACCACCTTCTAGGCTAAAAATGTCTTCGTTTGCTGAGACAAACCCATTCGGGCCGGTCCAATCAGTATCGAAAGGATCATCTCCTCCTGAAAGCACAATGCCAATGGCTCCGTTTCCGTCTCCGAAGCACTGCAAATCTGTAATGGTTTCATCTGCAACAATGGCCGCTGGGCCTGTTAAATCTACTGAGGCCAAAGCCGTGCAGCCATTGTCATCAGTGACTAAAAGGTCATAGGTGCCGGATTCAAGTCCTGTTAAGTCTTCTTGATCAGAAGTAAATGCGTTCGGGCCGGTCCATTCAATCACGTAAGGTTCTGTTCCGTCTACAATGGTAGCATCAATGCTTCCATCAAAGGTATCAGCGCAATTTGGGTCTACTGTGTTATCTATAGTAATGAGTACGGGTGGTTCTTCTGTAATGGTGAACGTGCTGTCTTTTAAACATCCTGTGGCATCTTCAACGGTCACCACATAATCACCAATGCCAAGACCTGTAACAGTTGGTCCAGTTGCGGGAATGTCCCAGGTGATGGTATAAGGTCCGCCGTCTCCCCCACTTGGGTTTGCCGTTGCTTCGCCAGAATCTGTGCCGAAGCAAAGGATGTTTGTAATGTCTAGATTCACGAAAATCTCATCCAATTCAACCGTAAATGTTGTGTCGAAAACACATCCATTTATATCAGAGAACGTGAAGGCATTAGGTCCTTCACAAAGCATTGTAGCGAATTGTTCATCTTCACCGTTGCTCCACGAATATGTATAAGGGCTTACACCTCCATTCACAACAGGGAGCCCTGAACCATTGCATTCTCCTGCGCAGGAAGGTGGATTGTAATTAAACTCCACTACGGTAAGCTGAGCGGGCTCTGTGAGCTGAATGTTGTCTACACACGTAATTCCTTGTCCAATGTCTGCTACGAGCACGGTATAAGTTCCCGCACCCATGCCTGGATAATTTGGAGTCATTGGACCGCCAACCCAACTGTAAGAGAACGGACCCACACCTCCAATGACTGAAACAAATGCTTCCCCGTCTTCACTGTTATTACAGGATACGTCTTCACCGTTGTAATCAGAAACTACCGATGTAGAAATAGTGAAAGGGGTTTGACCCGCTAATGTTCCGCAGGTACTTTCTCTGTTATAGGAGACCCAAAGTGGACCTGGGTCTACCTCACACGTTATCTCGGGATAAACTGTTTCTTCCAGTTGACTTGCTTGTATTGAGGGGTGGGCGTAAAGCGCTTCAGAAACCACAATTTTGGTTCCGTGTAAAAGCAAGGTCGTGTGACTGTTTGTTGCGGCGAAGTTTGCGCAGGCAATGGCGCGTCCCGTTGCGTCTAAATGTCCGTGCTCAATTTTCAGCTCGTTCAATGCCAGCATCAAATTGCTTTGGAGCACCAGTGTTGTGTTTTCACTGATGATGACATCGGCTTCTATGTTGTGAGGGGAATTGAACAGCTGTGTTGTTCCTCCTTCGAACACCAATTTTTCGCACTGAATGGCGAAACTCGTTTGATTCGATACATTTCCTGAAAGGTGAAGGTTTCCGCCTGAAAGGCTTCCTCCGTTCCCGTTTTGCACAGTTAAATTAGCACAATGGGCCTCATTTGGGATGGTAATTTCACCGTTTTCATTGAAAAAGATGACATCATCTTGCGCCGTTGGAATACCAAAGCCACCCGGTCCATTTGGTTCTGAAGACCACTTGGCAGGATTATCCCATAAACCATTTCCTCCCGTCCAGTAGTGCTGGGCGAACGAACTCGGGGTGAAGACAAGTAGGGCCGCTAGGGCCGTTATTATTCGAAAGGTGAACTTCAAAGAATGAATGTTTCGGGTTTCCTCCTTCCACACATACGTATAGGGTGGTACTCTTGTTTCAGTTTTCTCTCATTAAATCAATCATATGCTGCACATTTCGATCTGCCACCCTCTCCTTTTGCACATGCTTGAATACCTAATATAACTTCGTGGGTATTTCTACCATCGTATCTAATCTTTGACAATGCGAAGTCATACGCATAGGCCAAGGTCACATATTTAAAAATGTCTACCCTGAATAAACCTGTTAATCCGCTTTCAGATCTGAACCCAACTCCTAGCTCAACCATTGAGTTGTAATCAAACATGGCGGTAGCATCCAGAGCGACCCTAGACTGAGCTGCATACCTCAGTACTGCAGACGGTTTGAATGAAAAACCATCTTGCATTTCAACATTCTTACCCGCTGCAAAGGTGAAGTGTCTTTGCATCTTTGAATCCAGTCCAATGCTCTCAAAGTTGTTTTCAACCACATTCTGGATAGAGAATCCGTAGAACCGATCGTTTTTATACAGCCAAAGGCCGAATTGAATTTGCGGGAACAAGAATTCGCTTACCCTTCCTTTAAATGCCGGGTCATTAATAAATTGAACATCTGGAAGAACAATGGTACCCACATCTACGCGGTACTGCATGAAACCAAGACCAAAACCTGCACTGAGGTAATAGTTACGGTTCATTTTCATGTGGTAGGCATAGGCAATATTGAGTCCTGTAATGGCCAATGGCCCTGCGTCATCATTTACAACTTGTCCGCCTAGACCATGAAAATTATGCTTCTTCTTACCAAAGCTTCCATGAATATTACCAAAGGCCGTTTCAGGCGCTTCAGAAATTCCCGCCCATTGCCTTCGGTAACCAAGCTTCATGTCTAGGCACGGTTTTGAGCCTGCCACGGCTGGGTTCATCTGAAAATAATTCAGGACGTAATTCGAGTAAAGAGGGAGTTGTTGCGCATCTGCCTGTTGGCAAAAAGCGATAATCAACAGCGTTATAACGAAACGAACCTTCATTAGTGGATGAGTGTTATTGTCCCAGTAAGGGGTTCAATGTTTACAGCCTGCGAATTCAATTCAATAACATAATAGTATGTTGCTGTTGGTAGTTTCTTCCCTCTATTTGTGCCATCCCATGGTTCTTCGTAGCCCGTGTCTACAAATACTTTCTGGCCCCACCGGGTAAATACGGTGATTTCTGCAAAAGGAAAGTCGCTAATCCCTCCAATCTTCCAAAGGTCATTGATTCCGTCTCCATTGGGTGTAATGGTATTTGGAATTCCGATGGGAGGTCCAACAATGACGGTAATGATGTCTGTTACTTCGCAGTCTCCAACAAAGCCTGTAACTACGTAGTCAATGGTTTCTTCTGGTGTAGCGTCTATGTTGCTTCCAATGGGAGTGTCAATGAAGGTGTTCGGAGACCAGGAATAGTCCTGTGAAGCGCTTCCACCCTCAACGCTGATGTTCGCTGTTTCTCCAAGTGTGATTTCCACATCTCCTGATACGAAACCAAAATCACCTATAAAACCAGCAACAATGTCAACAGCCGAGCCTTCAATCTGCACATCCATTCCGCAAGGGCCATCAAACGGACTGTGATTCGTTCCGATGATTACTAAATATTCTGAACTTGGGTTGAGGTCAGCACTTTCTATGCTGAAATCTAGCGTGTCTTCAACACAATCAGAAACAGCCACATAACTTGAATTTAAGCAGGGGTCTGCTGCTGGCAGTACCTCAACAATAACCGCTTGAATGGTATCACTCAATCCGTTGGTGAAACAATCTATTCCATTGAAGGATACAATAACATTCCCCGGAGCAGCTAAGTTGTTGGTCGTAAATGTGTAGAAATAAGAAAATGAGGCGTCTATGCAAGAAAAACTCACCGTGTTAGCAATTGTGATGTTATTAGGGTTATTCACTTCAGCGCATAAAAGAGCTGGGTCATCACAGGTTTGAGCTGTGAGAACACCAATTGGCAATGTCATCAGTAGAAATACAGTTAATCTGGTCATAATAAATGCTGATTGAAGCCCTTCTTACGCAGTAAAGACTAAAATTACGATAGGCCGCCCCTGTCAATGCAGAGCAGTTGTGATGTTTTTCACATGCACATGTGTATACAACGCAAAAAACCCAGAAAGTGGTTGCGTCTAGTTCTGAAATTCGATCAGGAGGGCGTTCTTTTCAATGGCATTCCCTTTGATCACGCCAATCGATTTGATTTCTCCATCACGGGGAGATTTAATGACGTTTTCCATTTTCATGGCCTCAAGAATGAGCAGAGGATCGTCTTTTGCAACTTGCTGACCTGTCTTTACAAATATTTCTAACACCATGCCGGGCATTGGAGCCTTGATTTTGCTCAGCACAGTAGAATTGCCAGGACCCATCCCCATTTTTTCAAGCAAGAGGTCAAAGTCCTCTTTTAATTGCACTTCGTATTGGTTTCCACGAATGCTCACTGTTAAAAGCTTGGCCTCCACATCTGCATGCACCAATTCAACTTCATATTGGTCGTGCCCTTCGCGCAGCAATAAACGTCTTTCACCTAACCATTCCCAACTTACGTCAGACTTGATTCCGTCAATTTGAAACTGCTCACCCTTCTTGAGTAATTCCAATTCCTTCTTCCCGTTTACGTTGGCTTTCATGGGCACTGCAATTAAAATGCGCTACAAAACTAGCCAAAAACGGCGTTGTTTGCTACAACTGTTGTTTGCAAAGTAGCTTCTAGTACCTTTGTGGCAATCTGAATCACCATGAAAAAACAAGCATTCATTGTTTTGGTTGCATGTGCTTTGGTCGCATGTAAAACAACAGAAATTCTTCCCACTCCAGCTCCGGTTGTGGTTGAGCTGGAAACGGCTGAAATTGTTCCTGAGAAAAGGGTGTACCGCCCAACAGAGATCAAGGTCCATGACCTTATTCACACCAAATTGGAAGTGACATTTGATTGGAAAAAGCAATACCTCATGGGTTCAGCAGAACTCACTCTAAAGCCGTATTTCTATCCTTCTAATCGTTTGATGCTAGACGCGAAGGGGATGGACATTAACACCGTTGTTTTGGTGGGGGACGAAGGAGATCAAACACTTGCCTTTAGCTATGACTCAGCCTTTATTGACATCAATTTAGGCCAGGAATTTACGCGGTTCGAAAACTACACCATTCGCATTGATTACGTTGCGAAACCAAATGAATACTCCGCTGTTGGCAGCGAAGCAATATCAGACGCTAAAGGGCTTTATTTTATCAATCCAGATAGCTCTGAAGTGGGCAAACCTACTCAATTGTGGACGCAAGGAGAAACCGAAGCAAGCTCTGTCTGGTTCCCAACAATAGACACGCCTTCTGAACGCATGTCTCAAGAAATCTTCATCACTACCCGAAAAGATTTTCAAACCCTTTCCAATGGGCAGCTCGTTTACAGCAACTTCAATGATGATGATACCCGAACAGATTACTGGAAACAAGATTTGGAACACCCACCCTACCTCACGATGATGGCCGTTGGTGATTTCAAAATAGGCAGAGATGAATGGCAAGACTCGAAAGGCCGAATTGTACCCGTTGACTATTACGTTGAACCTGATTATGCTAATTACGTGTTCCAAATCTTCGGTGATACGCCTGAGATGATGACCTTCTATTCACAGGTACTGAACTACGATTACCCCTGGGACAAATATGCTCAAATTGTAGTTCGAGACTATGTTTCTGGTGCCATGGAGAATACCACTGCCACCATTCATGGCGAATTCGTGAACCAAACCAGCAGAGAACTGATTGATGAAAACAACGAAGCGGTAATCGCTCATGAACTTTTTCACCACTGGTTTGGCGATCTAGTAACGTGCGAAAGCTGGTCTCACCTGCCGCTGAATGAGTCTTTCGCCACTTATGGAGAATACCTCTGGTTTGAGCACAAATACGGACAAGATGAAGCTGACTACCACAGCTGGAGGTCTTTGCAAGGGTATTTGAATGAGTCGCGTTACAAGCGTGTTCCATTGATTAGATTCGACTACGAAGACAAGGAGGACATGTTTGATGCGCATTCTTACAACAAAGGCGGACAGGTGCTGCACATGCTTCGTGGCATCGTTGGTGATCAAGCGTTCTTTGCCGCATTGAATTTATACCTCAACACCAATGAGTTCAAAGATGCTGAGGTTGCAGATTTGCGCCTTGCCTTTGAGGAAACAACAGGGATGGACCTAAACTGGTTCTTCGAACAATGGTTCCTTAAGGCCGGACACCCTGAGTTAGACATCACGTACTTTTTTGATGACAAAACCATGGTGCAGCAAGTGGTTGTTACTCAAACACAAGATCTTGAGATTTATCCACTCTTTCAATTGCCTATCTCCATTGACCTTCACATAGGTGATAAAGTGGCGCGAAAAGAGGTGATGATGACTGAATATGAGCAGCTCTTCGCATTTGATGTAACTGAAAAACCAGATTGGATTAATGTAGACCCTGAAAAGAGGTTGCTTGCTGTGATCAATGACACGCGCGCGCTTGATACCTATCAAAAGCAGTTTGCCAATGGAGGGAATTTTAAAAGTCGTTTCGATGCGCTTCGCGAAGCAGCAGAAGACGAAAGCGAAAATGAACTTTATGCGGTTCTTGAAGATGGACTGATTGATGATTTTTGGTTCATTCGTGCGAAAGCTATTGACTTCTTGGCACAAAAAGATAGCATCAGTGATCTGGCATTTGAGCGCATTCAGAACATCGTTAAAACAGACCCGAAAACATATACCAAAGCCACTGCCCTTGAGTTTATGGGTGAGTTTGGGCCAGAGCACCTTGATGAAGCTTTTCTGCTTAATTGCATCAACAAAGAGCTGTCTTACTATGTGAATGCCGCTGCTCTTTACGCACTTGCAATGAAAAATCCTGAGCTTGCCATTTCCGAAGCAAAGAAACTTGAAAACACATCCAATACACTCGTTTTAATGGCTCTAGCTGATGTGTATGTAGAAACGAAAGTCCTTTCTGGCCAGTCGTTTTTTGAAACACAGATTCGTGCCAAAAAAGGATATGACAAATACGTATTGCTGTCGCGTTACCAAACTTATTTAAGACGCTTAGATATTGAAGCCTCAGAACCGACAATTGCCCTTGTAAGTGAAATTGCTGACGGACAGGATACTTGGCGGGTGAAAATGATGGCATACAGACTACTAGGAGATGTAAAGTTGCGGTTGAGTGCTGCAGAAGTCACCTCTGACACTGTCAATCCTTTGCTGGAAAAAGTGAATACTGCGTTGCGTGAAATTGCTGCGGCAGAAGAGAACCCAAGGTTGAAACAAGTACTTGAAGATTACAACTAGTGTCAGGCATCTATTTCCATATTCCCTATTGCAAACAGGCTTGTCACTACTGTGATTTCCATTTTTCAACGGTGCTCAATACCCGCGAAGAAATGGTAGAAGCCATGCTGCACGAAATCGCTATCCGAAAGGCTGAGTTGGCTTTGACCACGGTTGAGTCGATCTACTTCGGCGGCGGAACACCATCCATTCTCTCAACGAAACACATTGCAGAAATACTCTCTAGAGTGCGGTCTGAATTTACCGTCTCTGACCAGGCCGAAATAACGCTAGAGGCCAATCCAGATGACCTCAGTAAAACAGCTCTTCAAGACTGGAAAGACATTGGAATCAATCGTTTGAGCATTGGTTTGCAATCCTTTCATGATGCAGACCTTACGTGGATGAATCGTGCGCACAACAGCAACGAAGCCTTGAATGCGGTCTGGGAAGCACGTGAAATAGGCTTCCAAAACCTGACTGTAGACCTCATCTATGGCCTCCCAAATTGGGCAGGTGATGAGTGGGCACAAAATCTTGCTGAATTGAAAAAGCTAAATGTCCCTCACTTTTCAGCTTACATCTTAACCGTAGAAGAGAAAACTGCACTTGGTGTGAAGGTGAACAAAGGACTTGAGCGCGTGGCTACTGATGAGCAAATTGAAGGCGAATATTCGCAACTTACCGCCTTCGCCCAAGAACAAGGATACCAACATTACGAAGTTTCCAATTTTGCACTTCCAGGAGAACGTTCAAGGCACAATGGAAATTACTGGAAAGGTGCTGCTTACCTCGGCATTGGTCCTGGGGCGCATTCCTTTGATGGGGAAACACGCCGGTGGAATGTCTCTAACAACAACCGCTACATCAATGCGTTGAAGAGTGATGCAAGCTATTTCGAAACAGAACTGCTCAGCAGGTTTGATCAATACAATGAGCACATTATGACGCGCCTTCGCACAGCTGAGGGAGTTGATTTGACTGAGTGTAAATCGATGTTTGGTTTGCGTCCTGACCAAGTGGAACCTCTGTTCTGGAATGACCTCATCAAAGAGGGCAGTCTGCTTGAAGTTAACGGTCGGTTTCGTGTGACTGAAAAGGCTTGGCTGGTTTCAGACCGGATTGCTTCCGATTTGTTTGCGATTTGATTTCCGTTTTAGCACCGCATCTATGAAAATAGCTCCCAAAATAATCACTGCTCCAATGTAAAACTGCGGCGTCATCCTCTCCTCATCACCAAAAATTATTAGCGCTAAGATGATGGAATATATCGGCTCAAGATTGATGGAAATGGCCACTGTGAAAGGGGTAAGCACTTTCATCACTTCTACACTTACAACAAAGGCAAATGCAGTTGCAATTGTTCCCAACAACAGCATATAGCCCCAGTCTGACGTAGAAAGCATTACGAGGTCTAAATTCACATCACCTCTTAGGCCAAGAAAAATAAAGGTTCCAATTGCCGCTGCAGACAGCTCATACAATGAAATGTTTAGGGCGTCATACTTTTTAATTTCGAGCGAATTCAAAACCGAAAACAATCCTGCTAAAAAGGCAGAGATGAGTGCCAAAACAATTCCCAATCTGTAAGAGGTTTCGAAACTGAAAATAAACACCAGACCAACAATGACCAAGATGCCTAGGACGATTTCTTTTGGATCTATGCGCTTCCGATGAAAAAGTGGCTCTAAAAAGGAGACGAACAATGAGGCTGAAGCCAACGTAGCAAGCGCCACACTCACAGTAGAAACTTTGATTGACCCGAAAAAAGTAATCCAATGTGCCGCGGTTATCAGTCCGATCAAAGAAAACCTCGCCATCGTTTTTAACGAATAGGTTCGAATGGATTTTCTGATGGCCATAAAGATGCCCAAAGCGACAGCTCCTACAAGGCATCTCCAGAAAACCAATGGAAGTGCATCTATGGAGATCAGTTTCCCCAAAATACCTGTAAATCCAAAAATCAAGATGATTAGATGGAGTAAAAAAAGGTTCTTAGTTCTGCTGCTCATCTTCGTAGTCGTCAAAATCAGCCACACCACCTGAAACGATGTATTTCATAACATCAGATGAGTTTTTGTCAATCGCTGTAAGACGATTTTTCGGAACGATCCATAAGTTTCCTGTGTACGTATAACTGTGCGGAAAATAAACACCTACCTTATCACTTGACCCATCTAAAAGACCCAAATCTTCATCAGTTACAAACCCAATTCGCTCTAAATCTGTTTCATTTGACATCTTCACAAGTACAGGCCTATTGAAACGTTTCTTCTGTCCAACAAACGCGCTCAACAAGTCAGTAATGGAAGAGTAAAGCGTCTTTACAAGTGGAATGCGCTCAATAAGATTATGAAACCAATTGCGAATGGGTTGCGCCACGAAAGTGCTTCCAAGGTAACCTACTGAAGTAATCCCAATAAGAAGCACAAGGATTCCCGATCCCGGAAAACGTTTCTCAACAGGTAACAACCCATCAAAGAAGTTGAAAAGCTGATAAACGATAAATACGGTTATCACTAAAGGCACAGAAAAGATGAGTCCATTCAAAAAGAAACCCAAAAACTTCCTCAACATAACGTGTGGATTTTAGCAAAAAAACTCAAAGAGAACTCAGAAATTCAATTCTATAGAGGATGATCACCATTAATGCTTGATGAAACGCATCCCTTTCGTCCCATTTTCAAACGCAACTTTTAGCACATAACTTCCAGCTGCCAAACTTCGGATATTAAGCGCGAGTTTGTTTCCATTCACAATGCCTTGACTCAAAACTATTCTTCCGGCCAAATCATGCACTTCAATGCTTGAAATAAGCGAATTGCTTTGGATGTTCAAAACCTCATTGGCCGGAATAGGATAAAGCTTCAGCTCAATTGCCTCCAGCTCATTCACGCCAACATTCACGTCTACATCAAATGTAAATTGATCAGAACAGGTGGCATTGAAGGCCGTAAGCGTCACGGTGTATGATTCCACAGAATTGAAAACCGTTGTTGGCTCAAACTCACTACTCGTAGAGCCATTACCAAAGTTCCAGAGATAAGATATGGCGCCTTCGCTCAAGTTCGTAAACGTTACATCTTCACCTACAATGATTGCAGTCGGTTCTTCGAAATCAGCCGTCACAAAATCGGTCATGTCTGCCAAATAACGCGGTTGAATTTGATAGCCCTCATCATAAGGAGAAGAGGAATCAAACTGTCCTCCAATTCCACTTACAGAAAACACGCCCCCTGGAGCATCTGTTCCAAAAATATCAGCGTCAGCGTCAATTCGCAAATCATATTCATTTGTTCCGTCAGTCACGGTTAAAGTAAACCCAGGCTCCTCATTGGTCCAGTCTGCTAAATCAACAATTTCAATGCACTTGAGCTGGATCATTTGAGACTCTGTGGTTTCATCAAGGTCTCCAACCAATTCAGGTTCATTCAACTCATTGTCTTGAGAAATCAAATAAATAGTGTCAGCTACCAATTGGGTCAAACCATTGAACTGGTCAATGATTCCCGTTACATGAATGCTATCACCTTCAACAACAGTGTACCCAAAGCTGCTGATTGCATTGTAAATATTAATTCCGTCTGTTGGGTCTATCAATGTAAATTGAAGGCCTTCAGGAGTGGTGTTTAAGCCATGAACGATTCCGCGCAGTTCACACAACACATTTAACGAGTCGGCTTCAAGTGTTTCAGAATTCCCTGAAACTTCTTCGATGGAATAAAGCGGAATATCTTGGTCACTTGGAAGAATATTTATAACCATCTCTGTATTCAATAAAGTCACGTCAGTTAACGCTTCTAACTCTAGTATGATTGTTTCTCCCGGCTCAAGATCAAGATCATCAATTGTTAGGAAGAAAAAACTCTGTGAAGAAAAATCACCTTCTGGAAAACTAAGAACAACCGGGAAGACATCTTCGAAATCATCTAGCAACGTAGCTGTTCCTCCGATGTAGTTTACTTGTACTTCAGAAGCAATAATTGGAAAAGCCACATTCACAACTACATTCACAAAGTTTCCTTCGTTTACGTTCATTGTTGTTGCGGCGAAACCTACAGATGGCTCCTCGTTGTAATCACACGGAATGACGCTGTGCTCGCCAAGAAAATCAAAAGTATCAACCGAATATACATCCCATTGCTCAGCAACAATAGACCAGTTTTCATTTCCTTCTGTTACCGTTAACTGACGAACGAGTGTGTACTCAGCAAGGGTTCCTTCACCACCGCTTACAGGATATGGGTTTGCCTTGCCTGGATCATTTCCTATTATTCCAATTGCATCAATGATTACGCCATTGTTTCTCAAAACGGTTGCGTCATTTCCGTTGTACAGGGTTACGTTACTCGTAATGTCTGCAAGGGCAAGAAGCGGGGCAATAGAAGTAGAGTTCACAATGACATATGTTGCTCCTGAGGCAAGCGTTCCGCTCAACTGCAAGCTATTCTGTGCAACAGTGCTGCCGTCATTGTAGGTTTGAATGGTATAGTTAGATAAATCAACATCGAACGGCGTTGGGTTGTAAAGCTCCAATGCTTTGTTTGAACCATTTCCTTCTATGTACTCAGAGAAGAATAGGTCACTGCAACTAGCGCTACCATCACAAAGCACTTTTTCTATTTCAATGGCATTGGATGAAAGAGACCCACAATCTGTAGACTGAACAAGTAATACAGGATCTCCCTCTTCAAAAGTAGACTCCACTAAATCACCTAGATAGCTAAAGCCATAAATAAAACATGTGGCCTCTTCGACCCCACCAAAATCATACTCAATGTCGTTTACAAATTCAATAATTTCATTGTTTTCATCTGTTACGATGTAAACGTACGATGCGTCAGGCGCCTCCGTGGCAAAGCTCAGCGTAACAGCTGTATTCGCTCCGTCAAGACAAACAATCACTGGAGAAGTGCCATTATCAGAGGTAACTGTGCCTCCATCACACACAGGAGCAATGCAAGTGACTTTCTCAACCGTTAAAAAGTTAGCTGACGGAAAAGCACATTCATCTGCACTCACTCCTGACAATGGATTTCCAGGTTGAAGGGAAGAGAGGTCCAATTCTCCGCTGAAAGAAAGGCCCCATACTCTGCAAAAACCAACAGGTTGCCCCGTAAAATCAAACTCTGGGTCAAAGGTGAATGATTCAATACCATTTGACTCCGTTGTAATGATCCAAATATATTCACTCTGATCTGCAGTGGTTGCAGCGGTGAACTCCAAAAAGGCTTCGTTTAAATCAACACACGCCTGCTCTTCTGTTCCTCCTTCTTCAAATTGGATTGTTCCCCCATCACACTGCAACACGTTCGTGAATCCGGGAGTTGGAACTTGCATGGCATAGGTCTCTGTTAAAAGAGGTGTTCCGCCATCAGGAATTCTAGACATTGAATCACCCCCTGAATTTCCGTTAGCCGATTCATCAACCTGAGCCTGTCCTACCTCCAACAAAGAAAGCAGCCCCGTGTCATCATTGTCATTGGTTTCATAAACCATTGCATCAATCAAATTCACGGCTGTTAGGTCGGTTCCATTTGGGAAATCAATAGCATCACCCAAGTAAATCGCAATGGCTTCTGGACCATTTTGAAGCAGGTTGTTATCGAAAACCAGTCCAACGTTGGGAACAGCGGCACTTCCTAAAACGAAGAAACCTTCGTCATCCAAAGCATACCCATCCAAATCCCATTGCAAGTAAACTTGGTCACTAGACCCATTGTAACTCACAACCACCAAGCCGTCTAAAACAGCACCCGGCGTTCCATAGAGCTCTATAAACTCTTGTACATCCGTCCCTGGGTTATCAACGTCTACTTCGTTGATTACCAAGTCAAAATCAATTGTTCCTCCACCTTGAGCGAAACTCAAAAGGGAACAAAAAAGAAGAAAAACAAAACCGAAGGTTCTCATGTGTTATTTGTTTCTGAATACGCGAAGTTAGTTAGGTATTTTGACCCGCCGAATTAACTCAGAGTTAAATCGAAAAAAAAGGAATAGGATTCGTTCTTGAAATTGTGTTAAATTCCGTTCTCAACCTTATGAAAATGAAACGACTACTCTTCTTACTTTTTGTGTTAGCTGGTTTTGCCGCAAAAAGCCAATGTCCTGATTGCACTCCGAATGAAACGTGTGTTTCTGAAGACCTTTTCCCAACGATTTGCCCTGAAATACTTCCTGATGCCACCGCTGGCGCCTACTACGAAACCGTGGTTACTTTTTTCCTACCAAGCACCATTGTTGACCCTGAGTCTGGAATAGAGGCAAGTTTACTTGAAGTGGTCATCAACTCCGTTTCAGGCATCCCATTCGGGCTAGACTACGAAGCGAACAGCCCTAACAACACCTATTATCCAAGCGAAGGAGACAATTATGGATGCACCACCATTTGTGGAACCCCTCTAATTTCTGGTGAATATGAAGTGAGCATTGGTGTAACGGTACTCGTTTCAGCTTTGGGCTTTGAGCAAACCATTAACGAATCTTTTGTACTGCCCCTGAGCGTAACCGCAGGAGAAGGCGGAAACACCTCATTCGCATATGACACTCTTTTTGGCTGTGGCGTGGTTGAAACAAACTTCGAGGCCCTCATTGATGGTGCTCCTGGAATCACTTCTTACAACTGGGATTTTGGAAATGGCAACATCAGTAATTTGATGATTCCGCCTACTCAAACATACGCTGACCCCGGTGAGTATGCCGTGTCTTTAGAAACAGTTATTCAAAATTTTGTGCTCCAATCCGTTTCCATTAATAGCTTGGCATCAGGCTGGGCTGGCGATGTAGAAGAACTTACTGAGCTGCTGTTTAACCCTGATCCCTACTTTGTAATCACAGATTCAGACGGAGGAACGGTATATACCTCAGACGCCATTACAGATGTGGAGTCTGGCAATTGGAATAACATTGGTTTGCTGCTGGATAATCCCCCGTACAGCATTTCGATTTACGACCAAGACAATGGTGGGATATTTGGCTCAGACGATGACTTTTTAGGGTCTACATCCTTCGAAATGGCAGAGGGTACCCTTGCCTTCAACGCCGGTGGTTCTCAAGGGAACACAACTCAAACACTTGAAATCAGCAATGTTTTCAATAACGAAGAAACCGTTATCGTTTTTCCAATTCCGTTTGCTGAGTTCATTTTCCTCGAAGATGAAAACACGCTAGACTATGATGATCCAACGCTTGATGTCTTCCTGTGGACGCTTAACGGAGATACCGTTCAAAATGGGGCGCAAGATTCACTTTTGCTTTTAGGGCCGGGTGTTTATCAGTGCTCAGTTACCAGCACGTTTGGCTGTGAGGCAACGAGCAGTGAATACGTAGTTTGTCCGGAAATCAGCCTTGTTTTCAATGCGGTAAACGAAACCCTTCAAGTTGGAGCTGGTTTTGATTCTTACACATGGTTTCTCAACGGCCTAGAGATAGATAATGCAACAAGCAACATCATTGATGCAACAGAGCTGGGGAACTATTCAGTAACCATTACCACTTCTTATGGCTGTGAAGTGTCTTCTGAGGTTTTCCAAGTGACCGTTGGAATTGAAGAAACCTCAAAACTAAAGCTCCTTGCGTGGCCAAATCCAACCACTGGCTCGGTGAGTTTTGACCTTCCGGCAGGAGATTGGTTGATTAATTTGACAGATGCGACCGGGAAACAGGTGCTTCAACAATCGTTTTATGGTGGATTTTCACGCTTGGACTTAAGTCATCTGCCAAACGGAGTTTACGTGCTAAGCTCTAACAATCAACTCACTAAAGCAGAAACAAGAATTGTGCTTATCCGTTAAATTTTCGTAATTCCTTGAGGTTCATACTTTCGTGAGAACATCTCGGGAGGTATTTACGTATTTTTAACGTGGGGAAACGTGTCCCTGATTGGTGAAAAAGAAAAATGGGAAAGCAGAATCACTCATCATTGCTCAACAAGCTTGATGACTTCATTCGAAAATATTACAAGAATCGCATCCTCAGAGGGGTTATATACAGCGTTGGAATCATCTTGGCTTTTTATTTGGCCATCACACTGCTCGAAGCAGTTGGTAAATTTGGTTCCAACACACGAACAGTACTTTTTTGGGCCTTTGCTCTAACAAGTTTGACTGTTTTTGGCTGGTACATTATTTTGCCTACGCTGAAGTTATTTCGCCTGGGCAAGACGCTCTCATACAAAGAGGCTTCACTCATTGTTGGAAATCACTTTCCAGAAGTAAAAGACAAGCTGATCAACACCCTGCAGTTGCAAGAAAGTCATGGTGTCATTAATTCTGACAGCCTTCTTGCGGCAAGCATAGAGCAAAGAACCAGTGAGCTCTCTCCTGTGCCATTTACTTCTGCAATCGACCTTGGTGAGAACAAGAAATACCTCAAGTATGCCTTACCCCCTTTGGCTGTTATTCTCATTTTACTGTTCGCCGCACCAAGCTTGTTGAAAGACTCTACAGACCGTTTGTTGCGTTTCAATGAAGAAATTGTTCCCGTAGCTCCTTTCTCATTGGAGCTTTCCAACTCATCACTTGAAGTTCCTGAACGAGAAGATTTTAATCTCCTCGTTGCGGCCAATGGCTCAGAAATCCCAAACAAGGTATACATTGAGCTGAATGGCAACCGTTTCAAGATGACAAATGATGGCAAAACAGCCTTCAATTATTTGTTCCGAAACGTAGATGCCAGTCAGGAATTCAGGCTTTATGCCAATGGTTTTTATTTCGGGCCCTTCAGCCTCGAAATGCTTGAGAAACCTGTTCTCGTGAATTTCGAAGTAGCCCTTAACTATCCTTCCTATACAGGGCTAAAAGACGAAACACTCAGGAATGCTGGAGATTTTACCGTCCCGGCCGGCACTGAAGTAGCCTGGAATTTCAACACAAAGAATGCTTCTTCACTTCGTTTAAGAATGGGAGATAGCATCCTAACGCTCGTTCCAAGCGGTCCAAATAGATTTAGCTCATCAACCAGAGCCATACGAGGCACAAGCTACTCTTTGATGCCTATGAATGCACGTGTGTCGAATTCAGATAGCATGAGCTACCGTCTAAATGTGACGCCTGACCGCTACCCTTCGATTCAAATTGAAGAACAGAAAGACAGCGTTCGCTCTAAAAACGTATTCTTCACAGGGGAAGTTCAAGATGACTATGGTTTCAAGCGATTGACATTCAACTACACGTTTACGAAAAGTGAAAACTCAGCTCGCGATGTTAATCAACGTCAAACCATTAACCTTCCTGTGCCAGGCGCTGCGGCTGACCGTTTCTTTTACCACTGGGCACTTCAGGAAATTGGAGTTCAAGCAGGCGAAGAGCTGAGCTACTTCTTTGAAGTATTTGATAATGACGGGGTCAATGGCTCCAAATCTACACGAACGCTAGAAAGAGTTTACGCCGCTCCTACCTTAGATGAAGTGCGAGATAATAGAGATCAAGAAAACGAAGATATTAAAGATAAGCTCAAGGAAAGCCTAGAAGATGCGCGTGAACTTCAAAAAGAATTTGAAGAATTACGAAAAGATTTACTCCAAAAAGAAGAAGTTGGCTGGCAAGAAAAGCAGAAGCTTGAAGACCTAATGAATAAGCAGAAGAAGTTGCAAGAACAGATTGAAGAAGTGCAGCAACAAAATGAAGAAAAAAATGACCGCCAACAAGAATTCGAACAACAAAACGAATCCATTCAAGAGAAACAAAAAGAACTGCAGAAGTTGATGGATGAAGTGATGACTGATGAATTAAAAAAGCTCTATGATGACATTGAGAAACTCATGGAAGAAATGGACAAAGACAAGCTTCAGGAGTCAGTAGAGGAAATGGAGCTGTCTCAGGAGGATCTTGAAAAAGAACTTGACAGGGCATTAGAGCAGTTCAAGCAGTTGGAGTTTGAACAGAAGATGGAGGAAACCATTGAAGACCTTAAAAAGCTTGCTGACGAACAACAAAAGCTAGCTGAGGAGAGTAAAAAGGAAGATGCCAATTTAGAAGAACTCAAAAAGGATCAGGAAAAGTTGAATGAACAGTTCGAAGAGCTCCAAAAGGAGATGGAGGAACTCGAAAAAATGAACGAAGAGTTAGAAGACAAAAAAGATTTACCTGATACCAGTGAGCAAGAAGAGAAGATCAAAGAGGAAATGAAAGAAAGTGCTGAATCTTTGGAAAAGAAGAAAAGCAAGAAAGCCTCAGAGTCTCAGGAAAATGCTGCTGACGAGATGGAACAAATGGCTCAGGAAATGGAGGAGTCTATGGCTCAAAACGAAGAAGAAAGCGCTGAAGAAGATATGGAAGCTTTGCGTGCCTTACTTGAAAACATCATCACGCTTTCATTCGACCAAGAGGAGCTCATGGCGAACTTTAAGTCTATTGAAAAGGATGACCCAAAATACGTCACATATGGCCAAGAGCAGCGTAAACTGAAAGATGACGCAAAAATGGTTGAAGACTCATTGTTCGCTTTAAGCAAGCGTGTGGTTCAGATAGAAGCTATTGTAAATAGAGAAATCAACCTCGTTAACGAGCACATGTCTGATGCCATTGCTGATATTGGAGAGCGCCTAACACCAGAAGTAACCAGAAACCAGCAATATGTTATGACCTCTTTCAACAACCTAGCGTTGTTGCTTGATGAAGCCCTACAACAAATGCAGAGTCAGATGGCCTGTAAAAAACCAGGAACAGGGAACTGTGAAAAACCCGGCGGGAAAGGCGCGCCAAAACCCTCTAATAAATCCTCAGACCTCAAGAAAATGCAGAAAGCGCTCAGTAAGCAGCTAGAGGAAATGAAAGACGCTATGGGTAAAAGCGGAAAATCTGGAAAGGGCGAAGGCGAAAAGGGAAAAGAGGGTATGAGTAAAGAGCTTGCACAGATGGCGGCTAAACAGGCGGCTATCAGGCAGATGATGGATAAATTGGGGCAGGATCTGAACCAAGACGGATCAGGCTCAGGAAATGGCATCAAACAAATTGCCAAAGAAATGGAACAAGTTGAGGAGGACATCGTTAATAAGAACATCACGCAGGAGACCCTCATTAGACAAGAAGATATCCTTATTCGTTTGTTAGAAGCCGAAGAATCGGAGCGTACACGAGGACAGGAAGAAAAACGAAAGTCGCAGTCTGGAAGTCAACAACTACGGGGAACTCCGGCAAATTTGGAAGAGTACAAGAAGCAAAAAGAGAAGGAAATAGAATTGTTACGAACAATGCCCCCTTCGCTAAAGCCGTATTATAAAGACAAGGTCAACGATTATTTTAATAATTTAGATCGCTAAAGCCACAACTGGACATGATCATGCCTGAAATGGGTAAAGAGATAAAATTCACTTCACTTACTGAGAACATCGCAGTAGTAGAGAATTTGATTGACGAAATTTGCGAAGCAAAGGATGTCAAGGAAGACCACTATGGGAATATTTTAATATCCCTTACAGAGGCAGTCAACAACGCGATTGTTCATGGGAACAAGCTGGATGCATCCAAACAGGTGCGTGTGGCCTATGAAATCGAGGGAAAAATTTTGCGCTTCTTTATTGAGGACGAAGGCCCTGGTTTCGACTATGAGAATCTACCTGATCCTACCTCCCCAGAAAACAGAGAAAAACCTAATGGAAGAGGTGTTTTCCTCATGCGAAACCTTGCAGATAACTGTGAGTTCTTGGATGATGGAAAGCTTGTGCAACTAGAATTTGAAGCACTCTAGAGTGAATAAAATTCACTTTTTTCAAGAAGACACTTCCTACGTCGTTAAACACAAAACCCGCATTAAAGACTGGGTAATTACTTGCGTCATAAACGAAAGGAAAACCCTTGGAGACTTGAACTACATTATCTGCTCTGACCCCTACCTTCGTGCGCTCAACAAGGAACATCTTGATCATGATTATGAAACTGACATAGTCACATTTGACTATTGTTCAGACCATTTATTATCCGGAGACCTCTTCATTAGCATAGATCGAATTCGCGCAAATGCTGCTGACTTAAAGGTCTCTGTGCAAGATGAACTCCATCGGGTTTTGATTCATGGAGTTCTGCACCTTGCAGGATACCAAGACAAACTTCCGGAAGAACAAGTAATCATGCGTTCTAAAGAAGATTACTGCTTAACTTTGCGCTCCTTCTAGGACACATTGTTTCACGTGGAACACATCTTATTATGATTCAAAATTACGACGTTATTGTTGTTGGCGGAGGACATGCCGGCAATGAAGCTGCTGCTGCCGCCGCAAATCTAGGCTCATCAGTGCTTCTTATCACCATGAATATGGGCACCATTGGCCAGATGTCATGTAACCCTGCTATGGGTGGCATTGCCAAAGGCCAAATCATTCGTGAAATTGACGCTATTGGCGGCTACAGTGGACTCGTTTCCGATAAATCTGCTATCCAGTTTCGCATGCTTAACCTCTCTAAAGGTCCAGCAATGTGGAGTCCTCGAACCCAAAATGACCGACTTCTATTTGCAACTGACTGGCGAAATCGACTTGAGCAGACACCGAATGTTGACTTTTGGCAAGACATGGTTGTTGGAATAATAGTAGAAAATGGAGTCTGTGTAGGCGTTGAAACTACCATCGGCGTAAAGATAAGAGCCAAATCAGTGATCCTTACCAATGGAACTTTCTTGAATGGATTGATTCACCTCGGTGAAAAAAACTATGGAGGCGGCAGAGCTGGTGAACGCGCAGCTCATGGCATTACACAACAACTCGAAGACCTCGGTTTTAAGACCGGTAGGATGAAAACGGGCACCCCTCCAAGAGTTGACGGCAGGTCCCTTGATTACACCAAAATGGAAGAGCAGCCGGGTGACGAAAACCCTCGCATGTTCTCCTACTTGCCACGCCACCCAATACTAAAACAACGAAGCTGCCACATAACCTATACCAATCCCACTGTTCACGATATACTCAGAGAGGGGTTTGATCGAAGCCCCATGTTCAATGGAAGAATCCAAGGTCAAGGTCCTCGTTACTGTCCGTCCATAGAAGATAAGATCGATCGCTTTGCTGATCGCGATCGCCACCAAATATTTGTCGAACCCGAAGGTTGGGATACCGTAGAAATCTATGTCAATGGCTTTTCAACCAGCCTCCCTGAAGACATCCAAGTAAAGGCAATGCAAAAAATTCCCGGGTTCGAAAAAGCCAAAATGTTCAGACCCGGCTACGCCGTCGAATATGATTACTTTCCGCCCACACAATTGCATCACACCTTAGAGACAAAACTGGTAGGTGGTCTCTATTTTGCCGGACAAATCAACGGAACAACCGGATATGAAGAAGCGGCTTGCCAGGGACTCATGGCGGGTATGAATGCCCATTTTAAGATTAACAATCAAGAGCCATTTGTACTAGAAAGATCAGAGGCCTACATTGGTGTGCTCATAGATGATTTGGTTACAAAGGGCACAGATGAGCCTTATCGCATGTTTACTTCCCGTGCAGAATACCGCATATTACTTAGACAAGATAACGCTGATGAGCGATTAACACCTCGTTCTCACGCCATTGGTTTGGCCTCAGATGAACGCATGCGTGGGGTCGAAGAAAAACTTAAATCTGTCAAATCCCTAAGAACCTTTCTTACCAAAACAAGTGCCGTCCCTGAAGAAATCAACCCCGTTCTTGCTGAAATCAACAGCGCCCCTATTGCCCAAAAGGTGAAACTAGACTCCCTCATTACACGCCCGCACATGAACCTTGGGCTTTTGCGAAAAGGGTCTGACCTCCTAGCAGGTCACCTTAAAGACTGTCCTTATGCAGAAAGCGTCCTTGAGGGGACCGAAGTTCTTATGAAGTATGAAGGCTACATCCAGAAAGAAAAAGAGATGGCTGAAAAAATGTCGCGCCTTGAGAACATCGCCATTCCCACCGACCTTGAGTTTAACCGTTTAACGAGCCTCAGCGCAGAGGCACGCAACAAATTAACTGACGCTCAACCTAGAACTATTGCACACGCCTCACGAATCTCTGGAGTTAGTCCAGCAGACATCTCTGTTCTCCTTGTCTACTTAGGGAGATAGCGTTCCACGTGGAACACATAAATAATCAATATTAAGCCCTAGGTTGAGTTTAACCACCTCGCGGCACTCCAGGTATTCAAAACCAAAGAACGTTTAAAAAACCCCCATTTCCAGCGTTCTCACAATCCGCTGATTCTTAGGTGTTTAGAGGTTTTCCCTCTGGCCTGCTTTTCATTACCTTTGCGCGTATCAAAAATCAAGCATGGAAAAAGCAACTCAAATCAACATTACCCAAGTTCTTACCGAGCTTGGAATTCAAGCACAGAACCAAGGTGTATCAACCGGAATTAACCATTTTGGCTCTGGACCAATGATCGCTTCTTACTCTCCTACAAATGGAGAAAAAATAGCAGAAGTATCTACCGCTACCGCAGCTGACTATGACAAAGTAACTCAAGTCGCTTTAGAAGCTTATAAGGTGTGGAGAAATTATCCAGCGCCTAAACGAGGCGACTATGTTCGTCAATTCGGTGATGCGCTACGTGCTAAAAAAGAAGCACTTGGAGCACTTGTAAGTTATGAGATGGGCAAATCTTACCAAGAAGGTTTAGGTGAGGTTCAAGAAATGATCGATATCTGCGACTTCGCCGTTGGTTTGTCACGTCAGCTATATGGTCTTACAATGCACTCTGAGCGCCCTGGACATAGAATGTACGAACAATGGCATCCCATTGGAATTGTAGGTGTTATCTCAGCATTCAACTTTCCCGTAGCCGTATGGTGCTGGAATAGCGCACTCTCATGGGTTTGTGGTGACGTTTGCATGTGGAAGCCATCTGAAAAGACACCACTCTGTAGCATCGCATGTCAGAACATATGGAACGAAATAGCTATTGCTAACGATCTTCCAGACGGTATCTCTTGCATCATCAACGGTGATTATAAGGTTGGTGAAATGATGACTACTGATAAGAACGTGCCTATGGTAAGTGCAACCGGATCTATCCGTATGGGTAAAATTGTTGGACAAGCTGTTGCCGCTAGATTAGGAACATCTCTTCTAGAGCTCGGTGGAAACAACGCCGTAATCATTGAGCCAGATGCTGATTTACAAATGATCATTCCAGCACTTGTTTTTGGTGCTGTTGGAACCGCAGGACAACGTTGCACTTCTACACGTAGATTAATCGTACACAACGATATCTACGAAAAAGTAAAGTCAAACTTAATCTCAGCATACAGCCAGCTCCGCATTGGAGATCCTTTAGATGAGAACAACCACGTAGGTCCATTAATTGATACAGATGCTGTGAATGCCTACCTCAACGCAATTGAACAAGTGAAGAAAGAAGGTGGTGACCTCTTAACAGACTTCGGTGTGATTGAGGGCCCAAACCATGCTTCTGGATGCTATGTAAAACCTGCTATCGCGAAAGTTGAGAATAGCTTTGATATTGTTCAAGAAGAAACCTTCGCTCCTATCTTATACATCATGACCTACTCTGATGTTGACGAAGCAATCGCCCTGCAGAACGGTGTAAGACAAGGCCTATCATCAGCTATTATGACCAACAACCTACGCACTGCTGAACACTTCCTTTCTAACAATGGATCTGATTGTGGAATCGCTAATGTGAATATTGGTACTTCTGGTGCAGAAATTGGCGGAGCCTTCGGTGGTGAAAAAGAAACCGGCGGTGGACGAGAATCTGGAAGTGATGCTTGGAAGGCCTATATGCGCCGACAAACAAACACAATAAACTACAGTTCTAAACTTCCATTAGCGCAAGGAATCAAATTTGACCTATAAAATTGACAACGAGCCCCGACAATATGTCGGGGCTTTTTGCTATTTTCACCTTCTATGCGCCTTAGCTTCTTCTTTATGGCACTCTTGTGTACAACAGGATGTAAAACCTCTCAACCTGACGATAACTCGTCACCAACCCCACCGTCTCTAAATGCTGGTGCTTGGACCATGATCATGGATCTGGATGGTACTCCACTTGTTCAACATCTGACCCTGACAGACGATCTACAAGTCGTTTTTCACAATGCCGAAGAGCGCATTGAAAGCGAATCAGTTGTGACCAATGATACGATCTACATCGAAATGCCTGTTTATCATACCCATTTTATCGGCCGTATTCAAAACAACAACACCATCTCGGGCAAATGGTACAACCCTGGTAAATCCAGTAGTTATTCTATTGATTTCGTCATGACCAAAGACACTGAAATCAATAGAACTGACTGGGCAACAGCACGCTCACAAAGATTTGCAGTGCGCTTCAGCCCTGATACCGAAGATGAATATCCCGCCGTTGGAATTATTCACCAAGCCGGAAATAAACTAAAAGGAACCTTCTTAACTGAAACCGGAGACTATAGATTTCTTGAGGGCTCTCTCAATATAGATCACGCCACTTTACAGTGCTTCGATGGTAGTCATGCATTCCACTTCGACATGACGATGACAGCAGACTCTCTTACGATGGGAACATTCAAAAGTGGAACGCACTGGACAGAACCATTTAAGGCTTCCCGAAACGACTCTTACACTCTTACAAACCCAGACTCTCTTACCTTTCAAATAACCGAAGGACCCTTTACGTTTAGCACTATGGGTATCGATGGAGATATCAGAACATTCAGTACACCTGACTATATAGGTAAAGTTACAATCATACAAATTATAGGAACTTGGTGCCCAAATTGCCTTGATGAAACAAGATATTACAATGAACTCGCGGAATCAATCAACGACGAACGGCTACAGATAATACCCGTGGCATTCGAAGCATCAACAGATTTTAATACAAACATCTCTCGGCTTAAAACCTACCAACAAGAACTCAACCTCCAGTTCACTCCCTATCTTGGGGGGCGCGCTACGAAACAAGCCGCCAACGATGTGTTCCCTATGCTTAATCACATAATGTCTTTCCCAACATCTATTTTCATTGATCAAACAGGAAAGGTCCAACGGATTCATACCGGCTTCTATGGCCCTGGTGCTGGACGGGAGTATGACAACTTTAAATCTTCTACTGAAAACCTTGTCAATACTCTACTAGCAGAAACTGCGCTATGAAAGATCTAGGTACCTACCTGATTCTTCTCTCGACGCCCTTCTTTGCACTTTATCTTATCAGTATTGTCTTTCTCCCTTCTGAGAGCCAAGATCTTATTAATTCCCACCTCCTTGCCCTTGCGCATCTCTTACATGGAGCAAATGTATATTTCTTATGGAGTCGTTTCTACGACGAGTTAGACCACCCAGAGGTGCTAGACACTTCCCTTTTATTGTCCTCCCTGAACAAATCAGAAGACCTCCCTGCCGTGCTCACTAAATTTCTCTTCCCTCTCGGTTTTCTCATCTCGATCGGAACACTCACTTATATGACGATGTACATAGTCGATCATACCAACCACGGTTTAAATCACTGGTTTGGAGAAGAACTTTTGGTCACATTTATCTTAGCATGCAGCATTCCTGCGACGCTCATAAGTATTCCCTTCTATTTCCAACTAATGAACCGTAATCTTACTCAAAATCACTGATTACATCTACCACTATACGTTGATCTCTATTTGCTAAATCCCAAGCTGTATAAAAAATCAACTGTCCAATTTTCGCCGTCTTCTCGTACATAATTTTGTCTGGTGTATCAGTTGGTTGATGATAGTCTTCATGAACTCCACTGAAATAGAAAATTACGGGAATATTGTTCTTCGCAAAATTGTAATGATCAGATCTATAGTAGAACCTATTCGGGTCTTGCGGATCATTATATGTATAGTCCAGCGCTAAATTTGTGTACGTTGCATTCGCGTTCTCACTTATTGTATGGAGCTCTGTGCTCAGCTTGTCTGATCCAATCAGATAAATGTACTCTCCATCATCATGCTCAGCATCTTTCCTTCCAACCATGTCTACATTCAAGTTTGCTACAGTCTGCTTCAATGGGAAAACTGGATGTGTCACATACCACTCACTCCCTAATAAACCCTTCTCTTCACCCGAGACCGTCATAATCAACACACTTCTACGAGGACCATTGCCTTCATTAGAAGCTATTTTAAACGCCTCAGCTATCTCCATTACTGTAACTGTGCCAGAACCGTCATCATCTGCTCCATTATTGATATCCCCACCTTGTACACCTATGTGGTCATAATGCGCCGTTATTACAACCAGCTCATCCTTTAAAAGTGGATCCGCTCCTGGAATATAACACAGAACATTCTCTGAAGTATATTCCTTCAATTCACGCTTTATGTTTATTACAACAGGCTTTCTTAAAGATTTACTGACCGGCGCCTTTTTCCCTATAATCTTTCTTTTCAGCTTTGCAATCCTCCCCGCTTTCCCTTCCTTGAAAAGCCGATCCATGCCTGATGATTTAATAAACAGCGTGGGAAGCACTTCCTCCTTCTCTTCCCGCTCCATATCTAAACGCATACCAGGATTTTCTAACCAGTACTTAACCCTACCAAGGTACTGGTCATAATCTTCATTCAAAATAATGAGCGCTCTCGCTCCTTTTTTCTGTGCAGCCTCACGCTTAACCCGCCAATCACCTGACCACTCACTCAAACCACTTTCCCGCGTAACAAGCGAGATCCCATCCTTATTTATCGGTTCACCGGGCAGTATAAATACTATTTTATCCTTTACATCAACGTTCTCATAAT
The DNA here is from genome assembly GCA_047636995.1 of Flavobacteriales bacterium. Classification (GTDB taxonomy): domain Bacteria; phylum Bacteroidota; class Bacteroidia; order Flavobacteriales_D; family Sanyastnellaceae; genus JAQWQB01. The sequence continues at coordinate 38,257 of JBLIGQ010000010.1, forward strand.
CATTGTAATACTCACTTTCAATCCCATATCCCAAAAACATAGCATCACCACTAATCGTATTAGCGTCAAACCCTGGAAAGAAGTAAAAATCATCCATGTAGTCCAAAACCACATCTCCTATCGTTATTTGGGCCTTTACTGTACGCTCCGATTTTAGAGGAAAAGATTGAAAATAACTACCTCCCTCCAGGGGTTCTACCCCAAGCGTACTAAAATAATTTGCTATGTAATCAGCGGCCATTTTTTGACCTTCCTTCCCTGTTTCTCTGCCCTCAAACTTATCATCGGCTAAAATGTACAGGTGCTCCTTAAGCTCTCCTGGAGTTATCGTTTTACCATATCTCATTGCAAGAGAATCCTGACCAATAACTGATAACGAGTTAATCGCCATAAAAGCGAAAAAAACAACTATATTTTTCATGAACATGCAATTTTATTTACTCTTTTTTCGTGTCTACCACCTTCAAACTTTGCACTAAAATAAGCCACCAGTATAGCCACCGTTTTCGCCTCATTAATAAATCTAGCGGGTATGCAACATACATTCGCATCATTATGCAACCTCGCCAACGAAGCTATCTCCGCTTCCCAACATAGAGCGGCGCGCACATTACTATGCTTATTAGCGCTCATTGCAACCCCATTTGCAGAGCCACAAATTAGCACACCATGGTCTGCATTCTTATTTTGCACCTCCAAAGCAACCTGATGAGCATAATCAGGGTAATCTACAGAGGCATCAGAATAAGTGCCCTTATCTACTACCTCATACCCATTAGACTCTAACCAATTGATTATGAACTCCTTCCTTTCAAATCCTGCATGATCACTTCCAATAACTACTTTCATGGTACCAATTTTGATATCAAATTAACAACTTTTAGATGCAATCCTGGTGATCCTTATCATGCTATTACTCCGATGATGTATCTTGTCAACATCTTGTTTAAAACATGTTAATTACATGGCTACAACATCTGAAATCTTTCTCTAGGAAATTTAAAAAAATAATGCAGGTAACCAAGTTTATGAACAATCGTGTATTTTATCAAACTACTTATCGCAATATCATCAACATGCTATCCACAAAAATAACCCACCATTTAGACTGAAACATATTAAAAATACGTTTAGGGACTACCTTGTGAATAACTACACGAACGTCCTGCAAATCAAGAAGTAAATAGGTTCAAAACATGTTCATAAAGAGGTTAGCGCCGTTGAAAAGTCACTTAATCAACTAAAGTATCACCTTTTTATACACCGTATGAACACCCCTATTACTATTACTTCTCTTTTATATAAATAAAGATATATAGTACTTAATGAGGTTAATAAACTTTGCCGCTGGAATTTCGTTCTTCCTTTTTCTATCGCTTTCTTTGGAAGGCCAAATAGACACGACTTCAATTCACTTCACCCAGTTCTTTTATCCCAATGGTATTTTGTCAAGTGAAGGGAGCTTAATAAACGGAAAACCAGAGGGATACTGGAAAACTTACTATGAATTAGGAAGCTTAAAAACGGAAGGAAATAGGAGCAATGGCTTGCTTCAGGATGAGTGGAAATTTTACAAAGAGGACGGAAAACTAGAACGGATTATTATCTATGAAAGTAACCAACGAACTGGATTAGAACGGGTCTATTCTGAAAATGAAAATTTAGTAGCGAATATACCTTGGGTTGGCGATTTAAAGAAAGGCGAAGCCAGCTATTTTTATGAATCAGGTGAGTTGTATCGAACTTTAACATTTTCAGAAAATAAGGAGGAAGGAAGGGGCTTTGAATATGCAAAAGATGGAAGAATAATAACTTACCTCAATTACAATTCAGGCTTTATTAGAAGTATAGAAAAACTGAACAGAACGAATAAAATAGGGAATAAAACAGGTTACTGGGTTGAGCTATATCCGAACGGTAAAGTACAAATGGATGGTTATTTTACAAATGGAATTAGGAATGGCGTTTTCAAGTTTTATGACAAACGAGATAACCTTGATCGCATTGAAAAATATGTTGGAGGTGAGCTGATCACTGATGCAAGTGAAACCGTAATGCTAGATATTCGGAAGGAATACTATCCAGGAGGAGGTTTGAAGCTTGTAGGAAGTTACCGTGATGGATCTAAGCAAGGCGTTTTTCGTGAATACGATGAGGACGGTAAAATAACAACTGCCTATTTGTATGATGGAAATGTAAAACTTGGTGAGGGTATTATAGATGCTGAAGGCAGAGAACAAGGTCCCTGGAAACTATTTTATACTACCGGTGAATTAAAAGCAGAGGGTGCTTATGTAGATGGCAAGCGCGAAGGACCTTGGTTATTCTTTTTTGTTTCGGGAAAAGAGGAACAAAATGGAAATTACAGAGATGGTCTAGCGAACGGCAATTGGAAATGGTTCTTTGAAAGTGGTGAAACCGAAAGAGAAGAGGGTTACCGAAAAGGTAAGGAAGACGGACTCTCTGTTGAATATGACTCAGAGGGCAATGTGTTAGAAAAAGGAGCATACATCGATGGTCTCAAAAATGGTCCGTGGCTCTATCACGTTAATGACCATAAAGAAGATGTTAACTTTATTGATGGTGAGCCAACGGGAGATTGGTTATTTACACATGAGAACGGAAATAAACTATTTAAAGGCGCTTATTTGAGTGGCATTCCTATTGGGAAGCATAAATATTGGTATGCGAACGGAAATACTAAGAGCGAAGGAAAGCACCAAGCGGGAGAAAAAGATGGTGACTGGAAGTACTACAATGAGGATGGCATGCTCTTGATGGTAATCAAATTCAAGAACGGTGAGAAGATAAAAATAGATGGTGCTAAACTGCCACAAAATTTTGAGGAATAATATGCTCTTGCATGGAACATAAAATAAAATTGTGGATTGAAAATAGCTCTGAAGCCTATGTTGTTTTCGATATAGATAAGGGCCGACCATACAGCATTAATAAATCTGCTGAGTGGTTTTTGAGTGTACTATTCGGTCTATCGAGTGCACAAATCTTTTCTACTTTTCCCGAGGAAATCGCCTCTTTTTCGAAGGAATCCTATCACCAGTTGAAAGAGAATCCTTTACAATTTAAAAAGTTTAATAATGGATTAGAAGTATGTGCCTCTGCTTGTTTTAATACACCAAACCTTTGTCTATTAACTTTACGAATGGCGGGTTTATCTTTTCCTGGTCGACAAGCCCTCATGGTTTTTGAAAACAATGTTGCTGGTATTTATGAAACCAATATAGATGGTCAGCTTTTGGCCTTCAATAAGGCTTTTAGTGATATTTTAGGTTACACAACAAAAGAATTAATAGGCAAAGAAGGTTGTGATCTCTATGTTCATGAAGGAGATAGAAAAGATTTTTTAAAAGCACTCACTAGACAGAAAAAGCTTGTCAATTGGGAAATGCGTTATCAGCGTAAAGATGAAAGCGTTGCTTGGTGCATGGAGAATGCTTTTATCTTAGAACAAAATGGTCAACAAAGCATTGTTGGAACCATAGTAGATATAACAGAGCAGAAACAGAATAAGGATCGCTTCGAATCACTTTTTTATTCTTCACCTGATGCCCTTCTTTTAATCGTGGATAATTCTACCGGAAGAGTAAATAGAAGGTGTCAAGAAATTTTTGGTTACAATGAGGATGAACTTTTCGAGCTGAATATTTTTGATCCAAAAATTGGTTTATTCCAGCTATCGGAAAATGATTACGAAGTGTTTCAGCTCAAATTGGAACAACTCAAGAACGGGGAAACATGTAAACTTCGAACCTTGTCTCGAAGAAAAGATAAATCACTTTTTTACAGTGAAGTAACAATTACGAATTCATCCTTGGGTAACCAAGAGGTCAAGCAAGTAATTGTACGAGATGTTTCAGAAAGAGTGCTTTACGAGGAGTCTTTAAAGGAAAGTGAGGCACGGTTTAAACTACTCTCTGATGTGGCAATTGAGGGAATTGTTTTTCTTGTTAACAGGCAAATTAGAGATTGTAATAAGCAATTTGCGCTCCTGTTTGGATATAAAAATGCTGAAGAGATTTTAGGTAAAAATATTGAATGGTTTATGTCTGAAAAAGACATTAAACGCATGGAATTATTGGTGTCTAACCCTAACCAAGAACGAAAGGAAATATGGTCTAAAAACAAAGACGGTCAAGTCCTTATTCTGGAAGCCAGAGGGAGTAAAATTGAATACCAACAAGTAGAAATGAACGTTTATCTTTTCTATGATATAACATATAGAAAGCGAACAGAGCAAGAACTTGAACAAAGTACTGAGCGATTTAAATCTTTGGTTGAAAACTCACCAAATGGAATTTTTATTTTGATTGATGGTCGCATCAAATATGTGAATTATAGCGGTTTACAGTTGCTGAAATTTCAAGATGAGGATGATATTTTTGATGAGCTCTTTAGTGATTTCTTCCCAGAAGAGTTAAGGACGAGTATTCAGCAAGACCTGGAAGTAGTGAGAGAGGGCGAAGAAGTTGAATACCGTGAGTACAGGATTATTGATAGTAAAGGAAACCATTTAGAAGTTGGTTTTAAGCCAACACTCTCTGTTTATGACAACCGGCCTTCTGTTCAAGTTACATTGAACAACTTAAGTATGCGAATGAAGCTCATGCAAGAAACAATGCGTGCGCAAATTGCCGAGGAAATTAACGTGGTACTTAAACGTGAAATTGAGGAGCACAAACTCACACAGATAAAACTGCTAGAAGCGGAGAACTTCAGAAGAAACATCATCCAAAGCTCAATAGACATGATCATAGCGGTAGATAGGGAGCAGTTAATTACAGAATTCAATCCGGCAGCTCAAGAACAATTTGGTTATGCCTTTGAAGAAGTAGTAGGTAAGCCGCTAAGAATGCTCTACAAAACAACTAAAGAGTATAACAAGATTGAATCATGCGTCAAGAAGGACCTATCTTTTACAGGGGAAATAGACAATATAACGAAGAAGAAGAAATTATTTACAAGCTTGCTTTCCGCTAGTGTTATTCGAAATGAGGATGATGAAGTGGTGGGTTCTATGGGGGTTTCCAGAGACATTACAGAACTTAAAAAGGCAGAACAGAAGCTAAGAGAAAGTGAGGAGCGTTACAGAGATTTATTCGAGAACGCCTCTGATCTTATCTTTTCAATTAATACAGCAGGAAACTTTAAATATGCCAATAAGGCCTTTCTAACAGCGCTCGGATATACAAAGACAGACTTGCGGTCATTGCGATTTTCTGATGTAGTTCACTCCTCGAAAATTGCACTTGAAAATCCTATGAAGAGTTTCGCGGGGAAAACCAGAGAATTGGAGTTTAAGTCAAAAGAGGGTAAAATTCTGAATGTTTACGGAGACAGTAGTGTCAAAGAAAGAAATGGAAAACCAGACGGAATTAGAGCAATCTACAGAGACATCACAGACCTCAGAGAACAGGAAAGAAAAGCAATAGATCAAGGCGCTAAATTAGAGTCTATTTTCAACTCTACAGAGAACATGATGATGTGGACCATGAACCTTGAGGGGTCCTTAACCTCTGCTAATAATAATTTCAGACGATGGGCCTCCGTTGATTTAGATGACAAAATAGAAATAGGAGATCCAGTGCTTTCTTTGCTAGAGAAAAACTTGAACGAAAATGCGCACCAACAACAAATAAAGGACTTCGAAAGGGCGTTTGACGGGACAGCAACTCAATTCGAATTACCACTGATAACCGCAAATAAAACAGAACTCTGGCTGCAAATATTTGTCAATCCAGTAAGGATAAATAATGAACTGAAAGAAGTAAGTTGTCTTGCTTATGACATGACTGAGAGAAAAGAAATTGACCGAAGAATTCTAGACTCGTTGAAAGAAAAAGAAGTGCTTTTACAGGAGGTTCATCACCGTGTGAAAAACAACCTTCAAGTAATTTCGAGTATACTCAATCTTCAGTCTTCGTTTGTTGATGACAAAAAGACGCTGGCTATTTTGGAAGAAAGCCAAAGCAGGATTAAGACCATGAGTTACATTCATGAAACCTTGTATCAAACATCAGATTTCTCTTCTATTGAGTTCACAGAGTATATTTCAACGCTCACAGGCAGTATTATCCAATCTTACGGGTCTAAAGAATGCGAGGTTATACTCAAAACAGACTTCGATAAGATTTACCTCAAACTAGATCAAGCCATTCCCTGTGGATTGATTATTAATGAGTTAGTGAGTAATGCGATGAAGTATGCCTATGCAGGTCGAAAAAAAGGTGAACTCAGGTTGATCATCAAGGAAAGAGATGGAAAAATACACTTGGAAGTAGGAGATAATGGTGTTGGAATGCCAGAAGATTACAATCCAGAAGAGTCAGACTCACTAGGTATTTACCTTGTTCATGCTCTTGTTGAGCAGCTAGATGCGACCATGAAAATTAGAAACGAAGAGGGCACAAGGTTTTTACTTACTTTTGACAAGCAATAATCCACTCTTTTCCTATGGCAGTTAATATTCTCGTTACCGAAGATGAAAGCATTGTACGCAAAGACATTGAACGCAGTCTTAAGAAGTTAGGCTACAATGTTGTTGGGTCTACTGATACAGGTGAAAAAGCCATTGAGCTTGCATTGCAATTGAAACCAGATCTCGCCTTGATGGATATTATGCTGAAAGGAGAGATGACAGGAATCGAGGCAGCCCAAGCGATCAAAAAGGAGATAGACATTCCTATTATTTTCTTAACAGCCTATGCAGACGAAAGGACACTTGCGAAAGCGAAAGTTACAGAACCGCATGGTTATATTTTGAAGCCATTCAAGGAGATTGATATTCATACATCAATTGAAATGGCTATTCACAAGCACAAGAAGGAGAAGGAATTAAAAATTGAAGCAGATTTGCTCCGTGCCATAACAGAGCATAAAGATGATGCTGAATACCTCTTTGTAAAACACAACTCGGCACTTGTAAAAGTAAAAGTTGAAAATGTACTTTTCATTGAGGCGCTGAAAGACTATGTTGTAATTCACACAACCGAAGAGAAGTATACAATTCATTCAACCATGAAAGACATTGAACGGAAATTACCGCAACGCTTTTTCCTTCGTGTTCACCGGTCGTTCATTGTGAACATGGACAAAATTATGGCCATCGCTTCAAACGGTTTAGTTATTGACGGCGGTGACAAGGAACTTCCAATCGGCGGGTCATACAAAGATCAACTTGGAAAACGAATTAACCTTCTCTAATCTTTTTGGAATGAACGTTTCTTCTAACCGAGTCGGATTGAGAAAGAAACAACCATTCTTGCCTTTCCTGGCACTTATTTTATACCTAGGGCCCCAATCCATCATTCATGCGCAATCAACGCTCCAAATTGATCTAATACCCGTTTACGGGTATCAGATGAATATTTATGGCGCGCCAAATGACGTTCAGTTTTTAGGACCAGATTCACTGGAATCAGATACTGTTTTCGTCAGTGATTATTTCCACGAAGAGCAGCTTTCCTTCGCTTTTTTATTCGAAAACAAGCAACATAAAATTCGCTGGGAGAACAACGCCTTATTTCGCACTTATAGAGACCTAAAGTCAGCTAACACACTCAATTTCAATAGCTCCTTGAATTATAGGTATGAATCGGAAGATTGGTTCTTTGCTGCTGGTGAAGTTAGATTGGGGAGCTATGAAGAAGTAGGATTGGACCTCATTTCAACCGACTTACTCATCCCTCAATCACGAACAGAGTTGTTCCTTCAATTTTCAGCAGGAATTCAATCAGATCAAAATGTGTTGCTGGTTACACCTCGTTTTCATAGAGCGCGTTATGAGGCGTGTCTAAGCTGTTTTTATGAAGAGACACTACCCAGTTTGAGCCATAATATGTGGAGTTTTGGTGTATCAGACACCATCTTCATTGGAAAGGGTGCTACGCAGCAGCGATTTGCTTTCGGCGTTTCTTTCGGAAACCAACAGTTTATAGATTGGGATAATACAATGATTTTAGATCCAGGCTTTCCGGGAGGGGCCGCTGATCAATTCTTACCCTTCAATCCGGATGTGTCTTACAATCCCCACCATTGGAGGTTTATAAGTGCTTCTGCGGTGTATTCTTTCCCCATCAATAAGAACTCTAGGGTGGTTCCCTTTTTAAACTATGAGCAGCGGGGTGATCTAGGCAAGAGTGATTTTGGAAGGAATGATTTAAACGCGGGCATGAGGTTGCAATTGCGCACAAAGAAACTGAGGATTGATGGAAAGATCAGTTACTCAAATCAGCAGTTTACAGATAGGCTTACGGGTTCTGATGGAAGCGTATCAGTATCAAGCTTAAGGTATAGGATTATTCAATCTTCCGCTTCTGTGTCGTATAAATTGGGTGGCGCCCTCTTTTTTCACGCGGGGGGGGGCTATGCAAAGAGAAGTTCAACCGAACAACGAACAACTACAATTGTGCGCAGACCCTATGAAAATTGGAGCGTTTTTGGTGGCTTGAGAATTCTGATCGAAACAGAGCGATCGGGGAATAAATAGACATAAAAAAGTCCCGAGTATTACTCGAGACTTCTTTGCTCCCCCGGTTGGACTTGAACCAACGACCCTCTGATTAACAGTCAGATGCTCTAACCAGCTGAGCTACAGGGGAATGTTTTTTCCGCTTTATTCAAACGGGGTGCAATATTACATTAATCTTCGTTTCAAAACAATACCTTTGCAAAAAATTTTATTATGAGTTTGATCGCAGTAGGAACAGTTGCCTTTGATGCAATTGAAACACCGTTTGGAAAAGCAGACAAAGTTGTGGGTGGTGCTGCCACTTATATTACATTGGCTGCCAATTACTTCGTTAAGAAGTCTAACCTTATTTCTGTCATTGGAGATGACTTTCCAGAAGCCTTTTTGGCCGACATGAAGCAGCGCGGAATCGCCCAAGAGGGACTGCAAATAAAAGCAGGAGAGAAGTCGTTTTTCTGGTCGGGTAAGTACCATTACGACTTAAATTCAAGAGATACACTGGTTACAGAGCTTAACGTTTTGGCAGATTTCAAGCCAGTTGTTCCAGAGAGCTACCAAGATTGTGATTTCCTTATGTTGGGAAATTTGGATCCAAATGTTCAGCTTTCTGTAGTTGAACAACTGAAGGGCCGTCCAAAATTAGTTGTACTTGACACCATGAATTTTTGGATGGACATTGCATTGGAGCCCTTAAAAGAGATGATCGCAAAAACGGATGTTCTTACGATCAATGATGAAGAGGCAAGACAGCTTACAGGCGAACATTCGTTGGTGAAGGCAGCACAAAAGATTCTACAAATGGGTCCTTCTCACTTGATTATCAAAAAAGGCGAGCACGGGGCATTGTTGTTTGACAAGGAGCAAGTTTTCTTTGCTCCAGCACTTCCTTTGGAAGACGTTGTTGACCCAACAGGAGCTGGAGACACTTTTGCTGGAGGGTTCATAGGGTACTTAGCTCACACAAAAGATTTGAGCTTTGAGAACATGAAGCGTGCCGTAATCATAGGGTCTGCAATGGCCTCTTTCACTTGTGAAGCATTTGGACCAGAGCGCTTGTTAAAGTTAACCAATGAGGAGATTGACCAACGTATTCAGAAGTTTGTTGACCTTGTTGATTTTGACATTCTATTTGTAGAGTAAACTTATTCTTCGAAGACCAAGTATTGAAGGGGGTCAACTGGTGACCCCCTTACCCATAGTTCAAAGTGAAGGTGCGGTCCGTCAGAATGATCTCCCGTATTGCCGATTATTGCAATTGACTCACCCGTTTTGACTGTTTCACCTACTTCTTTGTACAGCGCAGAATTGTGCTTATAAATAGAAATCAGGTTGTTTTCATGTTGAATAGCAATTACATTTCCTCCATCTGAAGTGAAGCTTGCTAAAATAACAGAGCCGGCTAACACAGTCTTCACGACAGAGTTTTCAGGCGCAACTAGGTCAATGCCATAGTGTTGAATGTCTGCGTCAAAGAGCGAACTGATTGTGCCATCAACAGGCTTAAACAAGAAACCGCTTACGGGAAGCCCTGTGGTGTTTTCAGTAGCGTCTACACGCAGGGCAAAACGGTCTTCTTCTTCAATTTGAGCGCGAAGAACAGAATCGCTTTCTGAAAGCGTGAAGTTCAAATCAGTTGGGGGTAAGTCTTGATTCAACTCTCCACTCAAGCTGTCTACGGAAATGTCACCATTGAAGATTCTTCGCAAGTTATCAAGGTAATTTAATTGGGTACTCAGTTTGTTCTGCAAAGAATCAACCGTTTGTCGTGCTTGTTTCGCGTCAGCCTTCAATTGATCATCAGCGTAACCAGGAACAACGTATTGACGCAAGGGCGTTAAAGCCGTTATTGAGTAAGTTATACCTCCAATAACAATGAAGATACCCAAGAAAAGCATAATTACGTTCATGGGAGTTAGTAGCAAAGAGAATTGCTCTTCGTAACTTGCTTCGCGAAGCAGAGAAAGCCGATACTTATTCTTGAGCTTTCTTAATAATTTTTTCTTCTTATTTGCCACTTTTTCTAAGTTCTATTATGCGAAATAAGGGAAAGGCAGAAGAAAAACAGAAAAATTAAAATATTTTTGCGTGTTTTCTGTTAAATAAAAACTGAAAACCAAACTGGTCTCAATTTGAATTATCCCCGTTTTACACGTCTGATCCTTTTTGTTCTGATCGTTTGTGCTTCCTGCACAACGAAGAAGGATGGCTTTGTTTACCGTGTTTTTCACAACACTACAGCGCGCTACAATGGCTATTTCTACGCAAAGGAAGCCATGCGGGAGGCAGATTTGCAGCTTGCAGACCAACAACTAGACGATTACGATGAGATTCTCCCTCTTTTTATCATGGGAGATGAACAAGCTGCTCAAGGAATTTTTCCGCAGATGGAAAGAGCCATTGAAAAAAGTTCTCTCGTAATTGAGCGGCATACGATGAAACCGCAAGGAAGGAGCAAGAAAAAGAGTAAACGGCCAGAAATTAATAAATGGATTGACGATAATTACCTCTTGATTGGGGTAGCTTATTTTTACAAGCAGAACTACTTCAAGGCAGAAGAGATGTTCTTGTACGTCAGCAGAAAATACAGAGAGCCCGAAATGCAGGCGCTGGCAAACTCTTGGTTAACACGTTGCCACGTGCAAAGAGAAGCATGGACTTCTGCCAAAAACGCCATCTTAAAGGCAGAGCAGATAAAGAACCTTGAGCCTGAGGTGAAAGCAGAGGTTCTTTTGGTTTATGCAGACTACTTTATCAAACAAGAGATTTACGACGAGGCGGCAGAAACGCTAAAAGAGGCTCTGAGATACATTGAAAAGAAAAGAGATCGCGCTCGTCCCACATACATTCTTGCGCAACTTATGCAGAAGATGAATAAATCTTCGGAGGCCATTAACTACTATGAAAGCGTGCTCAAGCTGAAGCCGAGTTTCGAAATGGAGTTTTATGCGAAGATTAGTCAGGCATTGGCTTTTGAACGAAGAGGGGGAAACTCAGGTCAGATTAAAGAGACGCTCTTTAAAATGTTGAAAGACGAAAAAAACGAAGAGTACCGGGATCAAATTTATTACGCCCTTGCAGAAATAGAGCTGAAAGAGCAGAAAAGAGACATTGGAATTAGCTACTTGGAAGAATCCTTGAAAGCGAACATAGATAATCAGCGCCAAAAGATGAAGAGCTTTCTTCGCTTGGCAGATCTTTACTTGGAAGACAAAGATTACCCGCTAGCGCAGGCATATTACGACAGTACTTACAAGAACATTGAAGAAGAGCATAAGCGCTATCTTGATGTGAAGAACAAAGCGGAAAGTCTGACGGAGCTTGTTACGTACTTGAATGTCATTGATGAGCAAGACAGCATTAGCCAATTATGCGGTTTAGATGATGATCAGTTGATCAGGAAGATGAAGAAAATCCGTCGTCAAATGGTTGAAAAGCAGGAACAAGAACTTCTTGCTGCAGAGGCAGCCTTTGCTGCGGCAAACCAGGGTGTTGATCAAGGAAATTCAGCCGCCTTTTGGCCTTATAACACGGTGCTAAAAGAGCGTGGGCAGCAAGCATTTACGAACTTATGGGGGAGTATAGAATTAGAAGATAACTGGAGAAGAAGCAATAAACTTCAGCAGTCTTTTGACCAAGGGGATGAGGAAGAAGACGAGGAGGTGGTTGTTGAAGAAAAGCAAGAAGAAGGAGATGAGATCCCTTCAGTTGAGGAGCTTATAGCGGCCCTACCTTGTTCAGAGGCAGACCTTACTCAAGGAGATTCAGACATTGCAAATGCCTATTACAATTCAGGCGTGATCTACAGAGAAAAATTAGAGGATTTAGATAACGCCATTGAGCAATGGGAGGTACTTGTAACTCGATTTGACGAGAGCGAATTCCACCCAACGTCGTACTACCTGCTTCATCGAACTTACCTCTTCAGAGAAAATACAGAGAGCTATTCAAATCCTTTTTGTGGAACATGCAATAGCAAACACTGGGGAGACATCATCTTTGAGAAGTATCCAAATTCAAAGTGGTCTCAATTGGTTGAAAATCCAAACTACCAAGATTATGCTGAGCTTAAAAAGGCAGAAGAACGCACAGCTTATGAAGGGGTGCTTTCACAGTATTACTCGAGGCAATACAGAGACGTTGTTCTGCAGACCGACTCAGTCATTCGCACTGAACCAGAAAATTCAATCCTGTGTAAATACAAGGTGCTTCGTGCTCAAGCAGTTGGTTACCTAGACGGTCAGGTGGGTATTCGAGCAACTTATTTGGACGCCCTTGAAGGTGTAAAAGCAGAATGCCCGGGGACAGAAGAGGCCTTATTTGCTGAGGACCTTCTTATGAAACTGAACGGAGGTAACACCGTTCGTGGCGAGGGGGACGAGAAAGAACCCACAGAAGAAGCTCCGGTTGACAGCCCATACAAGTATGATGCGAACTCGAGGCACTATTTCATGCTCATTCTTCCAATGGGCGAAGGAGCCGTGAATAAGATCAAAGGAACGTTGTCTAACTTTACTTCAGTGAATTTCGCTACAGCTGGCCTGAAAGTCTCGTCTAGTTTGATAGACCGAGACAATCAGCTCGTGTTGGTTAAAACATTTAATCGCTTAGATGATGCGAAGAGTTTTATAAGCACGTTTAACAATAATGATGACGTAAAAGAGCTTCGCGAAGCAGGTTATAAGGTATCTTTAATTTCGAAAGAGAACTACGTAACACTCTTCAAGACGAAGGAGATAGAGAGCTATCAGGTTTTCTATGAAGCGAATTACGTTGAATAACCACCATGAAAAGATATAAGCGAATGGCCCGCGCAGTAGAAAACCCGTTGGAAAATGGAATTAACCGCATTGTTGAAGGAACTCGTTTTAAGGGGGAAATCGAATGTGAGAGTAACATTCGCATTGATGGAACTTTTGAAGGAGAGCTTACAACAAAAGGGAGATTGGTTGTGGGGCCTCAGGGAAGCTTGAAAGGAACGGTGGTTTGTCAGAACTGTGAGGTAGAAGGAGCCCTTTCCGGAAAACTGGCAGTAGAAGAATTGCTTTCGCTTAAGTCTACGGCAACAGTAGATGGAGAGATTCACTATGGAAAGCTTAGTATTGAGCCAGGTGCGGCGCTTACAGGAACCTGTTTCATGGGAAGTAAAATCAAAGACATCAAAAGTGGCGGATTCAGAGAAGGACAAAAGTCCGAAGAAAAGTCAGCCTAATGCTTTCTTAAAGTATTCGAATGTTGGCTTTGTAATGGCTGCTGCTATAAGCCTCTTTTTGTACGCAGGCATGAAGTTAGATGAATGCGTAGAAAACGAACAACCGCTCTGGACTATTATTGGAGCGTTAATAGGTGTTTTCGCAGCCATGTATTATGTGATTAAGGATTTCTCGAAAAAATGAACAACCGCCTCTTTCTTATCGCCAATTTCTCTGCGCTCGTGTTTTTGCTCGTCATCTACATGGTTTTTGTTTATGCGCTGAACAACCCTTATAATTGGGTCATCCCTGTTGTTTTGCTTGGGTACAGCCTATTGAATGTTTTCTTATACAATATGCTGATTAGCGCAAACACGAAGAGTCCATCACGTTTCATCACGGCCTTTACGGGGGTGGTTGGAATTAAGTTGATGTCTGCGCTTATCTTTTTGCTTGTTTATATGCTTTCCACAGATTCAGACCCAATCCCAGTGGTAGCTGCGGTTTTTCTAGCTTATGTTACATATACGATTGTGCTGATTCGAACCGTATTGACTGCCATTCGCCCGAAATAGGAAGAAAGTTCAATTGAGGTGATCTTTTTTCTTTTACAGAACATACTATCAACATTATTTAACTACTTTTGCACCGTTTTTTAAGGGTTGCAAAACCAGTGATAATGGATTTTCGAAAGATTGTTTCGCATGTATTTAATGTAGTTCTAGCTGCAGCGTTGTTCCTTCCCTTTGCTGCTTCAGCATCTGATAGTGGGCAAGATGGTCAAGCTCATGGCGATAAGAAGCCTTTTGACGCTGGAAAATACATTATTCATCACATATCTGACGCGCACAGTGTTCACCTTTGGGGTGACGAAGCTGATGGCGTTCATCCAGTAAGCATTCCTCTTCCTGTTATTCTGTGGACAGAGAATGGACTTACTGTTTTCTCTTCAGGTCAATTCCACCATGATGATGAAGGAAAGAATGTAGTAGAAGCAAACGGACAACGGTTTGTTAATTACCACGAAAAGATTTTATACGCTACTGATACCGCAGATGAGCATGGTGTATATGCCAATGTTGATCATGTAACACATAAGCCTTTAGATGCGATGCCTTTTGACATTAGCATTACCAAATCTGTATTCGGAATGCTTTTGATCATTCTACTTATGATCATTGTTTTCAGAGCAGTGGCGAAAGGATATAAGAAGAATGAAGGCAAGGCACCAACTGGAATCCAAAACGCATTGGAGCCGTTGATTCTCTTCATACGTGATGAGGTTGCAATTCCTTCTTTGGGTTCGAAGAAGGCAGATAAGTTCCTTCCTTTTTTATTAACGGTATTTTTCTTCATCTGGTTTTGCAACATCTTAGGTTTGGTTCCATTCTTAGGTGGTTTCAACATTACGGGCACATTGGGCGTGACATTAGTGCTCGCTACAATGGTGTTTGTGATTACAACCATCAATGGAAATAAGCATTACTGGGGTCACTTATTATGGCCTCCAGGAGTTCCAGTGCCAATTAAAATGATTCTAGTACCAATTGAAGTGGTTGGGATTTTCCTAAAGCCGCTCGTATTGATGATTCGACTTACAGCGAACATCAGTGCCGGTCACATTGTGATTTTGGCTTTTGTCAGCTTGATCATCATGTTTGGTCAGCAAAGTACTGGTCTCGGAATGGGGATTGGAGTGGGGGCTGTAGCCTTCATGGTATTCATGTTCTTCCTTGAGCTATTGGTAGCTTTCCTTCAGGCGTATGTATTTACGTTGTTGGCAGCTCTTTACTTTGGGGATGCAACTCAAGACGCACATCATTAATTCAAATCATAAATTTTAACAAAATGGAATTGCTCACTATCCTTCTTAACGACTTCCTTGGACAAGGTCTTGCAGGTATCGGTGCTGGCGCAGCTGTAATTGGCGCAGGAATTGGTATTGGCCGCATTGGTGGTTCAGCTTTAGAAGCTATGGCACGTCAGCCAGAAGCTACAGGTGACCTTCGTGCAAACATGATTGTTGCTGCCGCACTTGTTGAGGGTGTTGCTCTTTTCGCAGTGATTGTTTGTCTATTGGTTGCTCTTAAATAATTAAGAGAACAGGTATGGACGCGCTGTTATCACCCGCTCTAGGTACCATTATTTGGGCTTCAATTGCCTTTATCATCGTTCTTATTCTCCTACGCAAAATGGCGTGGGGTCCTATCTTAAAAGGGCTTAAGGAACGTGAAGAATCAATTGCTGGCTCACTAAATGAGGCTGAAAGAGCACGCCAAGAGTTTGCTAATCTTAAGGCAGACAATGAACAACTACTTCAAGATGCTCGTAATGAGCGTGACGAACTTCTTAAGGAAGGGCGTGAATTGAAAGAGAACATCATTGCTGACGCGAAGAACCGTGCAAAGCAAGAGGCTGACAAAATCGTTGCGAATGCGCGCGAAGAAGTTGTCAATGAAAAGAATGCTGCACTTGCTGAATTAAAGTCGCACGTAGCATTGTTGTCTCTTAACATTGCAGAAAAGGTACTTCGTTCAAACTTGTCTAACGATGAGAAGCAAACTGAATTGGTAGGTAAATTACTAGAAGAGACTGATCTCAACTAAGAATTATGCTCAATCCGAAAGTTGCACAACGGTACGCTAAATCGCTCATTGGACTCTCTGCAGAACGCAACGAGACTGATGCAGTTGAGAAGGACATGAATCTTATTCTTGTCACTTTGGAAGAAAGCAGAGACTTGCGTCTTTTGCTCCAGAGCCCTGTGGTTAGCACAGACAAGAAGGAAAAAGTCCTAGACGCTATTTTTGGTGATCACATCACCGATATGACGAAAGGATTTGTAAGGATCTTAACTTCCAAAGGCCGTGAATCGCTTCTTTTGGAAGTATCAACGCGCTTTATTGAACTTGTTAAACAAGGTAAAGGCATCCTTACTGCTAAAGTGATTACTGCAACCAAACTTTCTGATGCAGATCGTGTTACTATCCATAAGATGGTAGCTGACATGAATCAGGGAACTGCAGAAATCGAAGAGGTAATAGACCCAAATATTGTAGGTGGGTTCATCTTGAAAGTTGAAGATAAAATGATTGATGCTTCGGTAACTTCGCAGTTACGTAAGCTTCGTCGAAACTTCACTGATAAGAGCTATCAACCGTCAATCTAAACATTTAAAAATCGCATTCTTTTGAATGCACCAAACGTCATTCAATGGCTGATTTGAAACCCGCAGAAGTATCTGCAATTCTCAGAGAACAGCTTTCAGGCATTAAGTCTGAGGCTGAGCTAGAAGAGGTAGGAACTGTTCTCCAGATTGGAGATGGTATTGCCCGTATCTACGGATTGTCTAATGTACAATCAGGAGAGCTTATCGAATTTGAGAATGGTGTTCGCGGAATCGCACTGAACCTCGAAGAAGATAACGTTGGAGCTGTATTACTTGGAGCTTCAGGTGAGTTGAAAGAAGGTTCAAGCGTAAAACGTACCGGACAAATTGCGTCTATTCAAGCAGGTAAAGGGCTTCTTGGTCGTGTTGTAAACACACTAGGACAGCCAATTGATGGAAAAGGACCTATCGCAGGTGAGCTCTATGAGATGCCTATCGAGCGGAAAGCACCGGGTGTTATCTATCGTCAGCCAGTTACTGAGCCGCTTCAAACAGGTATCAAAGCAATTGATGCAATGATTCCAGTAGGAAGAGGCCAACGCGAGTTGATCATTGGTGATCGTCAAACAGGTAAGACTACCGTTGCGATTGACACGATCATCAACCAGAAAGAATTTTATGACAGAGGCGAGCCTGTATACTGTATCTATGTGGCCATTGGTCAGAAAGGTTCAACAGTAGCGGGAATCGTTAAGACATTGGAAGACGCAGGAGCAATGGACTACACGGTAGTAGTTGCTGCATCTGCTGCTGATCCAGCAACACTTCAGTTTTACGCACCGTTTACAGGAGCTGCAATTGGAGAGTTCTTCCGTGATACAGGTAATCCTGCATTGATTGTTTTTGATGATTTGTCAAAGCAAGCAGTAGCTTACCGTGAAGTTTCTCTTCTTCTTCGTCGTCCTCCAGGTCGTGAGGCTTACCCAGGAGATGTGTTTTACTTACACAGCCGCCTCCTAGAGCGCGCTGCGAAGATAATTGCTACAGACGATATCGCTTCTCAAATGAATGACCTTCCGGCTTCATTGAAAGGAATTGTTAAAGGTGGTGGATCATTGACGGCTTTGCCAATCATTGAAACACAAGCAGGAGATGTTTCGGCTTACATTCCAACGAACGTAATTTCGATTACTGACGGACAGATTTTCCTTGAGTCGAGTTTGTTCCTTTCAGGAGTACGTCCTGCTATTAACGTAGGTATTTCGGTATCTCGTGTAGGAGGAAATGCTCAGATTAAGTCAATGAAAAAGATTGCGGGTACATTGAAGCTTGATCAAGCTCAGTTCCGTGAACTTGAAGCTTTTGCAAAGTTTGGGTCTGACCTGGATGAAGCAACGAAGGCTGTTATTGAGAAAGGTGCACGTAACGTTGAAATCTTGAAGCAAGGGCAAAATGCTCCTATGACTGTAGAAGAGCAAATCGCCATTATTTTTTGTGGTACGAAGGCACTTCTAAACAAGGTTCCAGTGAACAAGGTTAGAGAGTTCGAAGTAGAGTACTTGAGTTACCTACGTAATAAGCACCGTGATGTGCTTGATACGTTGAAGGCAGGGAAGCTTACCGAGGAGGTAACGGACACGCTGAAGAAGGTTTGTAAAGAAATGACTGCCAAATACGCATAATCATGTCAGGAGGGCTTAAAGAAGTACGTAATAGAATTGTCTCGGTTCAATCTACGAGTCAAATCACGCAGGCTATGAAAATGGTTTCTGCCTCGAAGTTACGCCGTGCCCAAGACGCGATTGTTCGTATGCGTCCGTATGCTGAGAAGCTTCAAGACATCCTTGCCAATGTGAGCTCTAGTCTTGATTCTTCAGAAGGAGTTTATTCAGAAGAACGTGAGGTCAAGAATGTTCTTATGGTTGCTATTACTTCGAACAGGGGTTTGTGTGGCGGATTCAACAACAATGTAATTAAGCGTATCAAACATTTGATCGCCTCTGATTATACTGGAGTTAATGTGAGTGTGCTTGCGCTTGGGAGAAAGGCAAATGATGCTTTTGCGAAACTCGGAATCATCACAACCAAAGGCTTTAGTGATGAGCCTCACACCATTTATGGTGATCTTACTTTCGATGCTACCTCTGAGGTGGCGCAGTCCATTATGGATCAATTTGTAGCTGGTGACTATGATAAGGTTGTAATTGTTTACAATCGATTCAAGAATGCGGCAACTCAAATTCTTTGCACAGAGCAGATGCTTCCTGTGGTTCCTTTAGAAACAGAGGGTGAAGTTCCTGTGGCAGCAAATGATTACATTTTTGAGCCAAATCGAAAAGACATCATTGAACGCATCATTCCGAACTCATTGAAAGTTCAACTGTTTAAAGCTCTTTTAGATAGCTACGCTTCTGAACATGGGGCCAGAATGACGGCAATGCACAAGGCAACTGACAATGCGAATGACTTGGTTAAAGAGCTTAAGTTGAGATACAACAAGGCTCGTCAAGCGGCAATTACGAATGAAATCCTTGAAATTGTGGGCGGTGCTGAAGCACTGAACGGATAACAAGAATCTATATAACATTTAAAAGCACTCTGAAAAGGGTGCTTTTTTTTTGCCCATTACTAGCATGATATTTGTTGTACTGGTCACACGCATGAAAAGAATTTCATGGCGTATCTTTCGAACTCATGGCCAGAATAGCATTCCGTTTAACTCTTCGTCAGCGCATCTATTTTTCGATGTTGACTCTAATCCTTCTCTCTTTCATTGTGACGGGCATAACCGCCTTTTATAATTTTAAGAACCAAGAAGAGGAGTACAACCTTTCGCGACTGAGCAGAAAAGAGATGGCAGTGCAGGAGAGCATGGGGTATTTTTTAGCCACGAATGGCGGATTTATGGCAACAGATTCTGTTCCTATTTTCTTTTCAGATAAGGTGTGCGAATTAGCAGACGTCCATGGTTTAGCTATTAATTTCTATACTCTGCGGGGCGATTTGCTGATTAGCTCGAGCACTACAGATTTTGATGCGTTGGGTTTCACACAGAAGATTGAGTACTCTGTAATGAAGCAACTCTCCATGGGTAACTCCAGAGCAGAGTTGGCTAAGGACATAGACCACGGCACCTACATTATGGCGTATTGGTATTTCCGGGATATAGAAGGGAAACCTATTGCTATCACGAATGTGAGGTATGATAAGAAAGAAGTTGACGAAGGCGAGCTAAGATCGTTTCTTGGTCAACTTACGCAGATCTATGTCTTATTGTTTGTAGGGGCAAGTCTTTTGGCTTTTGTACTCTCTAACTACATTACATCCTCCCTGCAAAAGGTTGGCAAGCGGATGCAAGCGCTTGAGTTGGGTAAGAGAAATGAACCACTTGAGTGGCAGAGTGATGACGAAATTGGCGCTTTGGTGAAGGAGTACAACCGAATGATGAAGGAGGTTGAGCATTCAGCAAGTGTTTTGGCGCGTAGCGAAAGAGAAAGCGCTTGGCGCGAAATGGCGAAACAGGTGGCGCACGAGATAAAGAACCCCTTAACGCCTATGAAGCTCCGCGTTCAGCATCTAAGTAGATCTTATGATGTAAATGACGAAAATTTTCCTGTTAAGCTCGGGGCGTTTCGTGATGCGATGATTGAGCAAATAGATGCGTTGTCAAAAATTGCGAGTGAGTTTAGCAATTTCGCCAAAATGCCAAAGGCACAGAACGAGGTGGTGAACCTTCAGGAAATTATCTCTGGCTGCTTTGATCTTTTTGATAAATCTGGGGGAGTTGAAATAACATATGACAACCATATAGAAGGTGCGGCTTTGGTCTATGCAGACAAGGACCAAATGATTCGCGTTTTCAATAACCTAGTGAAAAACGCCATCCAAGCTATCCCTAAGGAGGCAAATGGCGCCATTCAAATCAGGCTTAAGATGCAAGGCGAAGAGGTTATAGCTGAGGTTTGTGATAACGGGAGTGGGATACCAGAGGAGATGCGCTCAAAGATTTTTGAACCTAATTTCACCACGAAGTCAACAGGAACAGGTTTGGGTTTAGCAATGGTTCAAAACATCATCAATCAAGCCAATGGCGAAATCAGTTTTGCAACATCTGAAAATAAAGGAACCTGCTTCAAAATTCGATTGCCCCTTTATTCAGAGTGAGCTTTGTAAATCATAGGTCTGCTTGGTGTTGCGTCATTCACAAAGGGGGCTGTTTGCAGGTTCAGGAGGTAGAGGCCGTCAATGATTTGAGCAGGAATGTAAACGAGCTCAGTAATTGTGGCGTTTTTCCTTGGCGCATTTGGCAGACCCCAAAAGGCATGATGGGCTTGCAACACTCCACCATCGACTTCACGATCTACACTTGGCAAGTCCAAGATGAGATGTTTCACTCCCTTCTGAACGAGTTTTAAGGCTGTTTTGAGAGACAAGTACGGTGGATTGGTATCATTGTATACCTGTGTCAGTTTCGCGCCAGAATTTGGTATTGTTCGTAGAATTAACGCTTCAGGTAAGATTCCATCTGGAATTTGGTTTGACTCAATAACGAGATCACCTATTTCTGACCCTTTTTCTTCGCCCTTGCTAACGGTTGGTTCAACAGTAATAAGTTGGGCAATGCAATGAAAATCATGAAAGAGTTCATTGATTGAGTGCACTTCTTTGGTGATGTGACCAAGACATTCAGTGTGGGTTCCGTGTCCGTGTGGGTTAAAAGCAATGGATCTAAAGTTAACACTTCCGCCTTCTGCAACACTTCCAACCCAACCATCTGCTCGCACGGTCTCAATGGTAATTTCTGGAACGTACCAAGCTGCCAGTCTGTTAGGACCGGCGACCAATGGAATGGAAAGGTCATAACCTAATGATAGGTCAGCTGAATAATTCTTGCCGTTGAAAGAGAAAAGTGTTTTCATAGAAAAAGAAAAAGCGCCTCCTAGGAGACGCTTTTAAAGTTATGTAAAGGGATTGTAATTAGTTACAACCCATCGTTCCGAATCCAGAGACAAGCTCAAAATCAATGTCTTCATCATCTTCAAGGGAATCAAAGATCTCAAGAAGACCTAGATATTCACCAGTGAAAGACATGTCACCACCAGATACGTTCAACGTACCCTCAGCAGAGAAATAGAGATTGAAATTTTGGAAGTCAAGTACATAAGAGAATCCTTTTTCACCTAGATTGTCAAGATCATCTTCAAGATCTTCAAGCCAGTTAAGGATTTCATATGTTCCAGAAGCTTCGTTGTCATAGACAAAGTACATTGCATATCCGTGGAAGAAGTCTGAAAAATCAGCATCTTCATCGAAATCATCGTTCAATAGTGCGTCAAAATCTCCTCCGATACCAAGGACCATAGAGATGCCGTCAAAATTGCCGCCGTAATCGAAAAGATCAAGGCCAAGCGCTTCATCTGAGGCTCCGAAGCAAAATGTATAATCGATGTCAATTGTACTCGATCCTGCAACAACAGTACCTCCAGAGTTCGCTCCGAAAGACCATGATGGAATGATTAAAATGCCGCCACCTTCAGGGCTTTCAACGAAAACAGGACCATCTGAGTCAGAAAAGTTCCATCCATCGTTTGCGTCAGCAAAGCTGAAGTCACGTGTTTGAAGGTTGAAGCGATAGATCATACCGCGTTCTTCGTTATAGATACCGATCTCAGGCATGTTAGCCATCATTTCCTGTGCCATACGTAAATCATCTGCGTCCACCTCAATTTGTTGTGGTGCATAGTATGATCTATCAGCATCATCTTGTTTTCCACAAGAAGCAGCAAATGTGATAACCGCGAAAAGAACGATTAAACGAAGAGAGAAATGTGTTGATACAGTTTTCATAGTTCTATTAGTTGATCAAGAAACCGAGACGGATCAAACCGTTTACAGTAGGACCAACGTTGAAAGTAGAACCATTGACGATAGCGTCTGGTGCTTCCAATGTTGCATCTCCTCCACCTGTTTCAGCAAGACTCCAAGCTGCTACATCAGAGAACTCAACTGTTGAATCACTCATGCTTGTGTTTGAGAAGCCGAAGCCCATCTCAGCACCAAGATAAATACTATCAGAAAAATAGAAGTCAAATCCAGCTAACAGATTTAATCCGATTCTTGTAAAGCCATCTTTGTCAGTTTGCGTCCAAACAACATTTTGTTCTGGTTCGCCAACATTATCAATGTCATTTGCTCCCCAAGACTCCTGTTCAGTGCTCATTCTGCCAATTCCAAAATCAAGCTCAGCTCCTACATACGGAGAAAGGCGATCTGTTCCATCGAAGTGGATTTCATACCCAGGACGAATTGTAAGATCGAATGTGCGATCATACATGTAAAGGATTGGGCTAGTAGGATCCTCAATACTCAATTCTCCTTCTTGAGATGTAACTGACTTGTCAGTTTGAGAACCAATGAATAGATTCACACGGAAAGCAGAATTTTCGTCAAGAAATGTACGGAATCGGATTCCGCTAATAGAGATTGGGCTTCCCCCAAGTGGAGCGAACTGGAACTCAATGTTCTTGTCTCCTCCAATTTGTTTTTGAGCCTGCACGTTCGTGCCTGTTACGCAAAATAATGCGGCTGCAGCAATAATGATTGCTTTTTTCATGATAGTTGAAATTTAGTATTACGTTTCCAATGTGCAAGAAAATAAATTAATAGCGCTTGCACAGAGTATTTTATATGGGTTATTAACAATTCAAGTTTAAGACGGCCAGAAACTAAGCACTTTAGAATGGATTGATGCCGCTTTTGCCTTGGGGCAAATTTACTCTACTGTCACTGATTTCGCTAAGTTTCTTGGCTGGTCAACATTGCACCCTCGCATCAGAGCAATGTGGTAGCTGAGCAACTGCAAGGGCACCGTGGCAATCAAAGGAACTAAACAATCATCTGACTTTGGAATCTCAATGACATAGTCAGCAAGCTTCTTTACTTGGGTATCACCAACAGTCACAATGGCAATGATTTTTCCTTTTCTAGCTTTTACTTCTTCAATGTTGCTTACTACTTTTGAGTAGCTCTGACCTTGGGTTGCAATGACGAACACAGGCATTTCCTCATCAATTAAGGCAATTGGTCCGTGTTTCATTTCAGCAGCAGGATACCCTTCTGCGTGAATGTAACTGATTTCTTTCAATTTCAGAGCGCCTTCAAGTGCTACAGGAAAAGTGTACCCTCTTCCGAGGTAAAGTGCGTTGGTTGCGTCTTTGTAAATTTCTGCAATGTGCTCGATGATGTCATTAGACTTGAGAGCTTGTTCAACCTTATCAGGGATAGAGTTGATTTCTGCGATTAGCCTGTGCAGGCGTTCTGGTTGAATTGCATTTCTTTTTTGAGCAACGGTAAGTGCCATCAGTGTGAGCACTGTAACCTGAGCGGTGAAGGCCTTAGTGCTGGCAACTCCAATTTCTGGTCCAGCATGTGTGTAACAACCGCTATCTGTTTCTCTTGAGATTGTTGATCCAACCACGTTACAGACACCAAAGATATGTGCACCGCGTTCTTTTGCGAGTTTAATGGCCGCTAAAGTATCAGCTGTTTCGCCACTCTGAGAGATGGCAATAACAATGTCATTTTCATCGATAATCGGATTTCGGTAGCGGAATTCAGACGCGTATTCGACCTCTACAGGAATCCGTGCTAAATCTTCAAAGAGGTATTCGGCAACGAGACCAGCATGCCAAGATGTTCCGCAGGCAACAATGGTGATTCGTTTTGCATTGATCCACTTTTCTTCGAACTTTTCAATTCCAGAAAGTCTAACCATTCCTTTTTGCAGGTTCATTCTTCCGCGAAAGCAATCCTTTATTGAGCGAGGCTGCTCATAGATTTCCTTCAACATAAATGAATCGAACCCTCCTTTTTCAATGGCCTCCAATTGCATTTCAAGCTCTTGGATGTAAGGTATTTTTTCACGGTTCTGAATGGTAACGATCTTCAGACCGGTAGTTTTGCTCATCAGGGCAAGCTCTTCATCTTCTAGGTAAACCACGTTCTTGGTGTACTCTACAATTGGTGTTGCGTCAGACCCAACGAAAAACGTTCCGTCCTCGCCAATTCCAATCACAAGCGGACTACTTTTCTTGGCAGCGATCAGTTGGTCAGGATTGTTTTTATCCATAACAACAATAGCATACGCTCCAACAACCTCATTCAATGAGATGCGCACTGCTTCGAACAGGTCTACTTTCGCATTAGATCGAACTTCCTCAATGAGGTGAGCAAGCACTTCTGTGTCAGTATCACTGGTGAATTTATGTCCGCGATTGATGAGCTCATCTTTGAGCGTATTGTAGTTTTCGATGATTCCGTTGTGAATAATCGCCAAATCTCCTGTGCCAGAAAGGTGGGGGTGGGCATTGACATCGTTTGGTGGGCCATGTGTAGCCCAACGAGTATGGCCAATGCCTACATTACCCGTGGTTGAGCTCTCCGCAACGTAGTGCTCAAGATCAGAGACCTTTCCTTTGCATTTGTAGAGCGTAATGTCATTATTATTTAATAGAGCAACTCCTGCACTATCATATCCCCTGTATTCAAGTCTTTTCAGACCTTTAACGAGAATTGGGTAGGCGTCTTCAGTTCCGAGGTAAGCAACAATACCACACATACTTTTAAAAGCTAAAGGTTAAACCCTTGGGTCAATGCGAAAGTAAGATATTCTTGGAATCAATAAGAATAAGTAAGTTCAAGTCTCATTTTTCTGTCAGGATCTATTAGAGAACCGGCAGGGCCATTTAGTTGAACACGTGTTACAGCAACCCCAGCATTGTTAGACACAATGTAGATAAAGTTGACTGCTTGATTTCCATTAAGGTAGTCTTGGAACCAGCGAGAAATATTGAAACGGTACTCGTTGTTGATGGCATCGTAATTACCGTCGATGTCAATTAGGGATGATAGCTGCCCCGGCAAAGAGACGGGGTTACCGTCTGCATTTTCTGTCAAGCAAAAGAGAAGAGATTGAAGGGCAAAGCGGTTGTCTCGTCCGTCTGTCACGGGAACAATCAATTCTGCTTTGTTTACCGTTCGCGTTTCAATTGCATTGAAATTATCAAGATGAGGGAAGATCACTTTCGCCTTGGCCCCGGCTGCAGCCTGCACAATAATCTGATTTCCGGCAGGAATAGTTTCGTCGTTGTTCAACCCAGAAAGCGGACCTGTAAACGTGTGTTCGAATCTACCCGTTCTTGCACAAAGGCTGTTGATGGTATAATCAAACGAGAGCGTATCGTCGTCATTGTGGTAAAACAGCGTCATGGCAGATTCTCCGCTAAGGAGGTTGAGTGTTGCTACACCGCCCTCCTGGCTTCTTGAGCGGATATAAATACCTTTAAAGAACTCTTGAAAGTTTTCATTGCTATCATACACCTCCGCGCCCGCTGTAATGAAACGCTCCGCAAGTTCGGCCTTCATATGAATGCGCAGCTGGGCGTTCAATGAATCATCTTCAGAGAGGAAGATTTGGTCATTGATATTGAACTGGTGAGTTTCATCTCCAGGTTCAATCAAGCTAATGAGATCAGTTGTAAAGTCTCTCACGCTGTAATACGCTGAATCAGTGTAGAGGTCTTCTTGCAGCTCCAACACTTCGAGGTATTGCGGAGAAAGCCTTCCGTATATACCGTTCGTGTAGCTCAAGCTTAAGACCAATGAATCAGCAATCGGGTTCGTGCCGAAAACGATGTCAGGTGTTTCGAGTCTAAGTTGGGTGTAGATGGAGGTTTTTACCGGGCCGGTGAATTCATCGATGTAGTTCCCTAGAAGAGAAAGAGACAATTCATCAGTTCGGAGGGAGTCTTCCAACACGTTGAACGCCTCAAGCGTTAGCGTGTCAGTTTTAGTCACAGCGAGCAGATCATCTTCTGATTGCAGGCCTAGGCCTAAATCTTGTTCAGGTCTTTTGCACTGAGTTAGCAGGACGCTCATGAGCAAAAAGATGGCGGCCCCAAAAAGAGGCCGCCCAGTATGGATGCGGCGAGAGGTCACAGTCAAGTTATTCCTCCACCAAGATTTGCTTTCCCTCAATGATCGAATCATAGAAGGCTGTAGCATCTGTAATAATATTGTTTTCGTCTGTGCTTTCAATTGATGCAGTTTCAGATTCTGAGATGAAGGTGCGAATTTCAGCATCTACATCATCAGAACCAACGATTACGCCATCTGAATATTTGATAGCGAGTTTACTTAAGTTCGCAAATGTAGGGTCTTCAATTAAAGAAACCTTCTTCGAATCAATTCCATCTAGTGCAATTTTTTTGCTCAAACCTGCATCTAGGCTGCCATCGAATTCTTGCCCCATGGCAGAGAAAACAATTTTAGCATTGGCAAAATGCGGATCCTTGCTATAAAGTTCTTTAACATATAATGGCATTAAAGCAGACATCCAGCCGTGGCAATGGATTACATCTGGCACCCAGCCGAGCTTTTTAACTGTTTCAAGTACACCGCGTACAAAGAATATTGCACGTTCATCGCTATCAGCAAACAGGCTCCCTTCTTCATCTGTTAGTACAGCTTTGCGCTTGAAATACTCTTCATTATCAATGAAATATACCTGCATACGTGCTACAGGAATAGATGCTACTTTAATGATAAGTGGATGGTCGGTATCATTGATAATTAGGTTCATTCCAGAGAGACGAATTACTTCGTGTAACTGGTGTCTGCGCTCGTTAATCTTGCCATATCTAGGCATGAACACTCTAATTTCTTTACCTTTTTCGTGGGCACCCTGTGGGAGGTTTCGGCTAATCCGTGATTGTGGAGTTTCTGGTAGGAAAGGGACAATTTCTTGCGAAACGTAGAGGATCTTTGCTTTACTCATCAGGATATGTTTGTTTACAGGAATATGTGCAAAATTACGGAAAAATGCTTGATTCTTCAAATGAATCCTTTAGCTTTGGCCGTTTTGTCTATTATTTACCTACCTATTTTAGATGATCGTATTCACACATCCGGATGAGTGGTCAGCGTTGCGATCATCTCTCTTTTCTACCAGACAGTCAGTGGGTTGCGTAGCAACGATGGGTGCTTTACATGCCGGACATCAATCACTTATTTCGCGTGCAGCAGAGGAGAATGATTTAGTGGTAACAAGTGTTTATGTTAACCCTACTCAATTCAATGTGGCTTCTGACTTAGAGAAGTATCCACGGGACCTTGGAAAAGACCTGGAAATAGCTGCAGCAGCGGGATGTGAAGTTGTTTTTGCTCCAACCACAGAGGCGATGTACGGAGAAAATGTAACGAGTGAAAACACGGATTATGGTATTTTAACATCGTCTTTAGAAGGGGCGAAAAGGCCTGGACACTTCAATGGGGTGGTTACGATTGTACGTAAGTTGCTGACAACCATAGGTCCTGACAACGCTTATTTTGGCGAAAAGGATTTTCAACAGTTGGCAATTATTCGTGAACTTGCTATAAGAGAATCGCTACCTGTGAACATTGTTGGGTGCGAATTGATTCGGAATTCAGACGGATTGGCCATGAGTTCACGCAACGTAAGGCTCACACCTGAAGGTAGAATCAGAGCGCTTGAAATCATTCGCGTATTGAAAGAGATGGAGGGATTAAAAAAGGAAATGAGTCCACAAGCTTTAGCAGAATGGGGTTTTTACGAGCTTGAACGCGTTCGTGGGTTAACACCTGAATACATGGAGGTGGTAAATAGCTCCAACTTAGAATCGCTCAGAGACTGGAGTGCGGCTCCGGCTCGAATTCTAACCGTCGCTTGGGCAGATGGAGTGCGGCTCCTTGATAACATCGCTATATAGTCCTTTTCATCAGGGATTGTTTTACCTTTGCTCTAAGGATGAACGTGTTCTTTTGCACATTTAGCCTGAAGAGTTCCAAAGAGGCTCTTGCAGTGAGACTAGAAAAATAACATTATGACACTCTTTATTCAAAATATGGGACCTGGGGCAATCGTCCTCATCCTATTAGTAGTTGTGCTTTTGTTTGGTGGGAAGAAAATTCCTGAACTAATGAAAGGCCTTGGTAAGGGAATGAAAGAATTCAAAGATGCTTCACAAGGAGATGAGGATTCCGAAAAGAACAAAGAGTCGAACGATTAATCGACAACCAACTACACAGTTACAACAAAGCCACCTTATTTTGCGTACTCAGTCTATGAAGTACCATATTCTATTTGCTCTATCTTTTCTTTTACTTGCTCCGAGCGCTTTCGCCCAAGACACCACTAATGTTCTAACCCCTGAAGAGGAGGCCGTTTGGATCAATGGGTTGTATTTGAATCAAATTGACTCAATTTGGCAATCTTCTTTTAAAGCAATGAACTGTTTGAGCACAGATACATCGCTCTGGAACATCCATGGGTATGAGAACGGATTTGTTCCGCCACTTGACACTGCGTCTATTTTTGCACGGTTGGATTTGCTCAATTCAGAGTCACCTGTAGATTTAGCTCCGAATGACATCATCTTAGACTACATCAAGTTCTACAGCTCACGAAGAAACAAGCACCTAGGACAGATGCTTGGGAACTCTGTTTACTATTTCCCATTATTTGAAGAGAAGTTAGATAAGAATAACCTTCCGCTAGAGCTTAAATATTTGTCTATTGTAGAAAGCGCACTTAATCCGCTTGCTAAATCACGCGTTGGCGCCACCGGGTTGTGGCAGTTTATGTTTCGAACGGGTAAGGCTTACGGTCTGGATGTGAACTCATACGTAGATGAGCGCATGGACCCCATTCAATCTACAAATGCGGCCTGTGCCTATTTCGAGAAATTGTATTCGATGTACGGAGACTGGAACTTGGTTTTGGCAGCGTATAATGCTGGACCAGGAAATGTGAATAAGGCAATTCGCAGGTCAGGAGGGAAGTCTACCTACTGGGAAATCCGTCCATATTTACCGAAAGAGACCAGAGGATATGTGCCTGCATTTATTGCTGTGAACTACCTCATGAATTTCCCATCAGACCACAACATTTACCCTGCAGATGCTAGCTGCGCTTGGATAGAGACAGACACCATTGTTGTTATGGGTCAAGTTCGTTTCGACCAAATTGAAGCCTTTACACATATTGACGCAGAGGAACTGGCCCGATTGAACCCAACCTACCGCAAGGGAATTATTCCAGGAGGGGGAAATCAGAACGTATTGCGCTTGCCTTATGAGGCGTCTGCCTTGTTCATTGAGAACGCAGATAGCATTTACAATTACAAGAAAGACGAGGCTCCAGAAGTGTCTAAAGAGTTAGAGCGTGACCCCACGGTTTATTACGTTCGAAGTGGAGATGTGTTAGGGTCTATCGCCCAGAGGCACGGCTGCACTGTGAGTCAATTGAAGGCATGGAATAACATTCGTGGAACAACGATTCTAGCGGGACAGAAGCTTTACATTTATTCGAGCGCCAAGAGCACTAAGAGTGACAAGTCAACCGTTAAAGAGCAGAGCAAAGCTCAAATCGAAACCGACACTACCGGAGAATACCGCTACCACACCGTAAAATCTGGCGATACCCTTTGGGATATTGCTAACTTGTATGACGGAGTTTCTGTTGAACAAATGCAGACACTCAACAGGGGATTGAATGCCAAGAGTTTGAAACAAGGCCAAAAAATTCGAATCCAAAAGATTAAGTCATGACACGTTTCTTTATTGCCTGTTCTCTGGTACTTTGTTTTGCTAGTTGCGAACAAAGTAATGAGCTTGTTCTTCCCGGAAAAGTTGGTCCTGCAGGAGAACTCCTTATTGTAATTGAAAATCAACTTTGGGACGGACCAATAGGGAAGGCCATCGAAGAGATTTCTGGAAAACCGTACGATTTGCTTCCACAATACGAGGCTGAATTCTCACTTGCCGTGATCAATAAGAAGGATTTCGATCGGCTTTGGAAGCCACACCGCAACATCATATTGATTGACATGGGAGACCGTGTTGATACTCAAACACCAAGCATGAGGGTCATTCGCGACAAGTACGCGAATGGTCAACTCTTTGTGGAAATCAAGGGAAAAACGCCAGAAGTGATTGCAAACCTGATCAAAGAAAAAGGGGCAGAATTGGTAAATGTGATTAATGGTGAAGAGCTTGAGCGCGTTGCAGATCTCGTGCGCTCCTATCCGAATGTTCCATTGGAGCAGGACGTTCAAGGAAAGATTGGAGTGGCACTTGATTTCCCTAAAGATGCGCACTTAGCGAAAGCGTCAGAAGATTTCATTTGGGTCAATCGCGAGATGACGCGCATGAAAGGAGGGAACAATCATGATGTCAAGCAAGGATGGCTTATTTACACGTATCCGTATACAACAGACTCCGTCTTCAGTTTAACTTGGCTACTAGACAAACGAGATTCAATTTTGAAGGCGAATATTCCTGGAGACTCAGAAGGCAGTTACATGAAAACCACGCGGCAAATTGTTCCAACATACGAGGAGCTTTCGTTTGACGGCATATTTTCTTCGCAAATCAAAGGGCTTTGGGAGATGCACGATGACTATATGGGCGGGCCATTTTTTAGCATGACCGTTTATGATGAAGCGCGTCAACGCATTGTAACTGTAGAAGGATATGCTTATGCTCCTTATTTTGGCAAACGAGAGTACATCAGAGAAGTAGAGGCAGTAATCAAAACCATGCGTCTTACCAACTTTTGAGAGGGAAGGAATCTGTGATTTATAGGGTCGAGGCCACACGGACAATGGCTAGGTGCAGCGCGAATCTACTTGCGTCTATTTGTTATAATGGGTGCTATGAAAAAGGAAGGGTTTTTATGGACGAAGTGGTTTGGTGAGGTGATTTGACGAAGGGATTCTAAATGAATGAAATCACATTAAATTTAGACTTGACATAGCCCGTCCCGGGCCCTCCCAATCCCTCCCCCACCAGCCAACCAGCGACCCGAAGTTAAAAAACACTTCTGGCCTAATCACCACCACCCACCAGGAACTTTGTAGCCGTTAACTCCTACTTTGTACCTGTCACGTAATCGAATCCTTTCTGCTCATTTTCAAGTCTTTTCCTGCGTAACAGCCCCTTTTGTTGATTCCCATTTAAGAAAGAGACCAGCGGCTAAGAACCACCGGTCATTCAAAAACTCCAACAGCTTTGATCTCTGGTTATTCCTACATTTCGTTCTCAATGTTAACCTTTTTTTTGGCTCGTTCGAGAGGCGTTTTATAAGCGTGTTGTTTCTGCTTGCAGACGTACGATGTTCATCAAAGTCGTTTGTTGTGTGGAATCTTTTTCTATCGGTTCCAGAAGAAAGTATCAACGGCAGACAACAAATGCTCGTTCTAGCTTCTTCAACTCACCCTTCCTCAATTGAGCATGTTAGATTGTTAAAAGTCAGTCGCTTGAGAGTGACTCTTAATGGCATGTATTCATTACTAAAACAAGGTCGCTTAATGAATCACCTCAATCATCGTGCTTCCCATAACCTGGTTGGCTTTGCCCATGATTGAGATGTAGTACCATCCGCTTGGGAGGTCTGATACGACAATCTCCATTTGGTTTGCATTGGCTTCAATTCGCCCTTCAAAAACAAGTTGGCCGTTCAAATTGTGCATTTGTGCATTCTGAGCACCTGAGGCGCTCCATTTAACGGTGGTAGATTCACTTGATGGATTTGGGTAAACAAGAAGTTCGTTTGCTAAATTCAGCTCATCAACGGCAAGTTCAGGATCTCCATTCGCGAAGGCATACTGTCCTTTGTAAAGGGGTTCTATTGAGAACATTCCAGCGCTATTTGTGAGGCTACCCGCTTGGAGTTCATACGGGCCATATTTAATCCAAGGGTGACCGCTATTGGGTCTCCAGACAAGCATGATGTCATTCTCATTGAACCCAACGAGGTCGTAGTCGAGGTCTGTTGGTTCTGAACCGTCGTAGTTCAATCTGCCATCCATCTCCACATCTTCTGGCCAGATTCCATCCACGGTCCAGTAATGTGTAGAAGAGATTTCATCAATGTAGTCAGCTAGGTTGTCATTGTCTGGTGCTGCCCATTGGTGCTCAATGCGAACGAACGCGCTATCTCCTTCGGTAATGCTGTTGCACCCGAGGCGAAAACTCACATACGGACGGTTGATTGGCCCTGAAGTGTCGTCTTCAATGTATTCATAATCCATGCGTCCTTGATTCAAAACCCCGTTGCTGTTAAGGCTGATGAATTCAGGCAGAAAGTCAGTGTCTAAGTTGATGACAGAAAATTGGCCATCACAGAGGATCATGGAGTTGTGCTTGACCCAATCTTGGTCCATAGCTGTAATTTCAAGGGGGACATTCGAATAGAAACTCGGACATTCACGCAATTTCTGCTGGATGTAAACGGTGTTCGAAAATGAGCCATCGCTATTGTTGACAGTGTTTACAGAATCTATGACGAAGGTGCTGAATCCTGGTTTTAAGATTTGATCATCGAAAAATGAAGTGAGGTCTTCCCCTGTATATTCATTCAATAAGTCTCTGAAAATTTCAGGATTCATGTTCGAAAAAGCATTGTTCTGCTGAATGGCAGTCATCCCCTGTCGAAAGAGCTCATCACCTAGATATCCGCGGAGGTTATGCAGCACTGTTGCGCCTTTTTGATAGGTATGTCTTCCGTAAATCACAGGGTCTGGCATTGGTGATAGCGGATAAAATCCGTCATCTTGAATGTGCACAGACTCCAATACATAAAGTTGATTGTCTTTAACC
Organism: Flavobacteriales bacterium; assembly: GCA_047636995.1. GTDB lineage: Bacteria > Bacteroidota > Bacteroidia > Flavobacteriales_D > Sanyastnellaceae > JAQWQB01. The sequence continues at coordinate 71,720 of JBLIGQ010000010.1, forward strand.
ACTTCAATGAATTCTTCTCTTCCATCACGGAACTCGTAGAACAGGAATGAGCTGTATTCCGCCGGACCTTCTTTGATCCACATATCGTTGTGAACGCGCATGGTTACAACATCGCCCCACCAATAGTGTCCAAGCTCGTGTGTCATCAGTTCGCCATTGCTATTGAGGCTTTCATTGACCATGAACTGCGGGTAGGCAATGTTTGTTGGAATTTCAAGGGCACCATCTGTGGTATAAATGTATCCAACACGTGGCCAAACCATGGGTCCCCACCAGTATTCACAGGCGTCAATAGCGTAATTGAGTTCAGCAAATTTCGCTTGCATACCAGCCTGATTTGCCGGCTTCGATGTAAGTCTAATGTCGTGCGTGCCATTTGCTCCCTCGTACTCATAATCGGTGCTTTCATAATCAGCCACGGCGATTGCGCTCAAATAGGATGGAATCGGAATGTCTAGCTCGAAGGTTCTACGGATGGTATCTCCGTCTAGCAGGATTTCTTCTGTCATTTCTCCTTGGCACGAAGGAACCATGCCATTTGCAGCCGTTACATGATAGGTATAAGTTGCTCTTTCAAGAAAGATGTCGAAGCACGGGTACCATACCTTTCCGAAGTTAGGAGGCACGGATGACAAGCCAATTCCAAGGTTGTAGATGTAATCAGCTTCGAAATAGAAACCACCCCATTGCGGATCCTGATGTGGCTCACCGTGGTAGTATACTGTGAGTTGGTTTTCTTCGCCCACCACTGGCGTTTCATCGAAATAAACCTGCAAGAACTCTTGATCATACGCGTAAGTTAGCAAGCCATTTCCATTGGTAACGGAGTCTACTTCTAGCTGGAAAAGGTCCAGGATAATGCTTTCTCTATCTGGTTCAATGGCACTGAAGGTGATGGTTGTAGCGGCTTTGATGGTTCCCCCATTGTAATCAGTCACATCAATATCTATCTCATAGTGTGAGATGTCGATGGTGTCTGCACGAAGGATGCTCGTCTGCAGCATTTTTTGTTCTGCAAGGGTCAATTTCTTCGGACGAGGAGTGCTGTGAATGTTTCTAAATACGTGGCAACCGCCTACTTCTTCGTTTTGGGCGAAAAGAGTTGATGCGGCAGAAACAAGAGCAAGGAGGAGTAAAAACTTTTTCATAATGTGCAATGAGCCACCAAATTACACAATGAATGGCGTGCATTGGATTTCAAGAACGAAAAGTTATTGAATTACCAAGTTCGGTGGGTATTAGAACGAAAGAACAATCGCCAGCAGACCAACACCTATGCAGTAGTATGCGAAGTAGCTGAGTTTGCTGCGCTTCACCAGAGAAATCATCCATGTGCAGGCAAGGAGGCCGGCAAGGAAAGCGGCAGTGAATCCGGCTGCGTAAATAGGGATGCTCGAAGAGGTGAAAGCGACCTCACCACTTAGGAGGTCTTTGGCCATTTTCCCAAAGATGAGAGGAACGACCATTAAGAAACTGAAACGGGCAGCTTTTTCTCTGTCAATGCCTAGAAGCACACTGGTAGAGATGGTTGCTCCTGAACGTGAAATTCCCGGAAGTATGGCGATGGCTTGCGAAACACCGATGATAAAAGCGCTTTTGAAGCTGACTTTTTTATCAGTACTCTTGGCTCTGTCAGCGAGGAATAAAAGCAAGCCTGTGAGAATGAGCATGGCGCCTACGAGCACTATTTTCCCACTGAATAGAGCTTCGATTTCGTCTTCGAGTAGAATACCCACCAAAGCAGCGGGCACCATGCTGAGGACGATTTTGAGGCTGAAGTTCATGGCCTCTTTGTCTTTGAACGAAAGAAGCCCAGAAATCAGTTGGGCAATGTCTTTTCTGAACACAACGATGGTGCTGAGTGCGGTGGCGAAATGCACAATAATGGTGAACGTGATGCTTTCTTTCGGCACCATATCGTTCCCAAAAAGTTCTTTAACGAGCTCTAAATGGCCGCTACTACTAACAGGAAGAAATTCTGTAAGACCTTGCACTAGGCCAAGAATAATGGCTTCAATAATGGCTTCAAGACTGATCACAAGGGAAGGATTGAGAAGGAATTAAGCGTCTTTCGAGGCCTCGTTGTTTTCATTTCCCTTTGGCTTTTTCATGATGGCATACATTACAAATCCATATCCGCCCAATACAACTATGGGTGCAAGGGTAATTCTACGGAAGCTAAAGATGGCATCGCTGAATTCATTTGGATCTTCAGAACCGCCACCAGACATCAATAAGAAGCCAAGGAGGATAATTCCTATTCCGATGAGAAGAAGGATGTAGTTCTGACGCTGAAAAGGAAATTGCTTATTGTCCATGGTACAAAGAAACGAAATTAATGCTGATCAATACAGTTGATCTTGACGCAAGCGAATGTACTTATTTACGGCGAAGTGGGTTGAAATCCAAGCGATAAGAATTCCTAAAAGAACCACTATCCCAAACAGTTTACCAAAAGTAAAGATGTCTACCTGTTCCAGCATGTTGCCTGACATTTTGCGGAAAAGGGCAAGGAGACCTACAATGACGCCAAAAGCGAGAATACCAGAGACGATACCGTACCAGATGCCTTTACTGATGAATGGCCTGCGAATAAATCCTCTAGTAGCGCCCACTAACTGCATGCTTTTAATGATAAACCTGCGTGAAAAGATGGAAAGGCGAATGGTGTTATTGATGAGCGCAATAGCAATTAGTAGTAACAGTCCGGCTAAGATGATGAGTGGAAGACTTGCTTTTCTGAGGTTTTCTTCGAGCTTGCCTAACAAGACTTTTTGGTATTCTACTTCAGTGACCCCTTCAACGGAGGCGATGGTTTCAGAAATCCAGTTCAAACTGTCTAGCGAAGCATAAGCAGGCATGAGTTGGAGGTCTATGCTTGGTGGAATGGGCAGATAGCCCAAGAAATCTACGAATTCTTCACCCAATTCTTCCTCCATGGTTTCACTGGCTGCTTCGGCAGTAATGTAATTTGCTTCTTTGGTGAAAGGCTGACCTTCCAGTTGTTTCTTCACACGTGAAATGGCTGTTTCATCCATCTCTTTGTCTAGAAAAACTTGCACTAAGACCTGTTCGCGAAGCTGTTCTTGCCATTTTTCCCCGAACAGGTAGAGCAGCGAAATGAGCCCTAGCATGGTCAATGTCAGCGTCATCCCAACGATGGTTGAGAGCGATGTGCTCCAGTTGGAGCGGGTTGTCTTAAACGGAGATTTCGACATACTACAAAGAAACGGGGAACGATGTGCTTTTGGTGTTCGTCCAACTACAAAAGTGAACAGCGTTGTGTTGAAATGATGGGCTCTTCAAAAGGATGTTCGTTTTGCGCAGGTTAGCGTCTGATGTAGAGCTTATGGCCCGGATAATCAGCTATGATAGATCCAAATTGTGAGAGCGCATTTCCGCCCATAGCGCCCACAACGGGAAGGTTAGTGCACATGCTTGAAAGCGTCACAAAGTTTTCATCGCTGCGCTTAGCGAACCAAACAGGGCCAATGGTCACTTCACCAACACGCAGCTCAGGCACTTTGATGAGGTCTTCTGTTCCAACAGAAACATCTCCTCCTTTGATTACCTCCCATTCAGGGTGTGCTGCCTTCCATTTGTCAAACGTAATGGCGCTGATAAAGCTTCCAGCAATGAGTTCGGGTTGGTTCAGCTTTGTTTTCGCGTCAGCAGAGAGTTTAACTTGCGCGCCTGTATCAAATAGCATCGGAAAAGATTCCCCTTCGACCAGCATAAAAAAGCGCCCACACTTATCGGTTTTCTTGATGTAGGTATCTTCTATGAACGTTAAATCTGTGAGTTTCACGCACGTGCCATCCAATTCAGGAAGTACACGCAACTGCTCCACGTTGTAATCGAGTTCCCAGATTTTTTCACGGAACCATTCTCTTCCTAACATTCCGTCTTCCTTTGTTTTTTCGCGCAGCTTGTACATCTTCGCAACATCTGGAAGAGGAATTCCCGCTTTTGGAAAGAGCGTATCAAACCCGGTATGGCGCCAGAGGTTTTCTTTTTTGTAGCGCACTTTTAGTTTTTTCAGGCCTTGTTTGTACAAGAAATTTTTGCCGCCCGTGTCTGTATAAAACAAGAGGGTGTCTTTTTTATTGACAGGCACCTTCACATAGATGAGGTTGTTTTCAAAAACGGCAGGAAGAATAGACACATCTATAGCGGTTGAACTAGGGGTTGTGAACCCTGTTCCAAGAAAGAGTGCGGTTAACAGCAAGGCAAAAGGCAGTAGAAATTTCATTCTGCAATAATCGTTGATTTTGTTGAGACACCAGCGGCTCCCCAGTATCCTAATGCACCATTGCTTAAATTGGTTTCCACATTTGCGGGCGGCGCGTCAAATAAACCTCCGTTCCACTCCGTCTCGTTCATGATGCCGATGAAGATATCATAGGCGGCCTCGCCAATATTGTATTGCTCAATAAAGACCGTGTCTCCCAAAGTTGCTTCGCTTTCGATTTCCAGATAGTCAATTTCAAGATCTTCAACGTAAGCGCCGTCATACAGTTCATCATCTACGAAGGTAAGTTCGCGCAGCGTATCACGCACAGACTCGCCGTTGACATAGGTAATCCACATGTAGCGGTCACCGGTGCCAGGAAGTTCTTGGGTCCATAAGCGCACGCTGTAGTATGGGTCTCCAGGGAAGCCAAATTCCTCAAAGGGATCCAGCTCACGCACATGCAATGAGTCTATTGGAGCTACGGGACGCATGAACGAAGAAGCCGTGTAGTTTTCGCCTTCTACCTCAATGTTGATGGTATAGGTGGTAGATGGAATTCCCGCCACTTCAGGTGTGAGGTAGATTCCGGGTGCGCTTTCAGTTAAGTCCCAAGTGGTTTCACCGTCAGTAATGTTCACCAAGGCACCTTGCACGCGGGGTGCGGCTTCATTTAAGAAGAAGCTGGTGGTCCACGTCAATTCTACTTCGTGTTGTTTTTCTTCGTCTGTAAACCAACCTTCAACAACCAATCGCTTTCCGTCTTGGTCATTTAAATCGAGGTCAATTCTTTCAGTGCAACTGGCGAAGAAAAGGGCCGTTAGGGCGAAAAAGAGGATTTTAGATCTTTTCATCGGAATCAGAATTTGAAGTTATAAGTAACGGCTGGCACGATGGGCAGCAAATAAGTTTGTTCGGCATACGTTTCGTTCGGATTGTCTTGGTCTTGAACGAAGTTGATTGTATATGCATTGTGCCTGTTGTAGGCGTTGTAGATAGAGAATACCCATTCACCTTTCCAGTTACGCTCTGCATTCTTCTTAGGAGTTAGGGTTGCAGAGAGGTCTAAGCGGTGGTAAGACGGCATGCGTTCTCCGTTGCGGGTTGAGTAGACGGGAACAACCATTCCCAGGTATTCGAACCTTCCTGTAGGCATAGTCACAGCGTTTCCGGTACTGTACACATAATTTGTGGCGAAGGACCATTTTTTATTCAATTCATATGAAAGCACCACTGAGACATCGTGTGTTCTGTCATAGTTTGAAGGATACCATTCACCGTAGATGTCAGGAATGTTTCGCTCTGAACGTGCAAGGGTATAGGAAGCAAGTCCGGTTAAGCGACCTGTTTGTTTTCGCACCAGGAACTCCAATCCGTACGCCCTTGATTTCCCTGTTCGCAGTTCTCCTTCTAAATGAATATTCAGGAGCAATTGAGCGTGGTTGGCAAAATCGATGGTGTTTTGCATGTCTTTGTAATAGGCTTCAACAGAAAATTCTACGGTATTATCTAAGAAGTTTCTGAAGTAACCAACGGCATATTGATCAGCAATTTGAGGTTTGATGTTCGGACTAGCAGAGAACCAAACATCTAGCGGAGACGAAGAGGTGCTATTGGTGGCCAATTGCAGGTATTGATACGTTCTGTTGTAGCTGGCCTTGACAGAACTTTTTCCATTCAGTTTGTAGTTCACCCCGAGGCGCGGCTCCAGTCCGCCATAGGTATTGTAAGCTCCTGAACCGTTCACGGTGGAGTCCATGACGTCAAAATTGTCATCGTATTGGAACACGGTTGCTGGCCCTATGTTTTGGAAGAGGGAGTAGCGCAGGCCGTAGATGGCAGAGAGCTGATCTGTGATTCTGTGTTCATTGCTGATGTAAACGGCATAGTCCATGGAGTTGTTGATGGGAACACGGATGCCTTGCAAGAGCGAAGCATCTCCTGTTCCTCTGGCAAACCCGGGGTCCAGTGTTCTATAGGTTCCCGAAGCACCAAATTGCAGTGTATGGGCCGGACTGATGTAATAGTTGTAATCTAGTTTGGTGGTTACATCTTTGATTTCAGATTCCCAGAGGAAGCCAAAATCTTCATCATCTTGTTCGAGGTAATAATCGTAGTCAGAATAGGTAACAGTCAGATTCGAAAAGAGCTTACTGTTGTAAATGTGGTTCCAGCGAGCAGTTCCTGACATGTTTCCCCAGCCAAATCCGAAGACATCACTGAATCCAAATTTATCTCTACCGAAGTAGCCACTGAGGTAAACGCGGTCATCCTCTCCAAGCTTGTAATTTGCTTTGAGGTTGAAATCGTAGAAGTAGAGCTGTGTTTCTCTGGCCGCAGGGTCTTTGCTAAAATTCAAAAAGAGATCGGCATAGGTTCTTCGTCCTGAGATTAAGATTGAGCCCTTGTCTTTTTTGATGGGCCCTTCGAGAGTGAGTCTTGACGAAACGGTTCCAATCCCACCTTGTCCGTGCCACTCTTTGTTGTTTCCGTCTTTCATTCTAATGTCCAGCACAGACGAAAGTCTTCCGCCGTAGCGTGCTGGAATTCCGCCCTTATAGAGTTGCACATCTTTGATGGCATCGCTATTGAAGATCGAAAAGAACCCGAGTAAGTGAGAGGCATTGTAGATGGGTGATTCATCAAGGAGGATGAGGTTTTGATCTACGGCACCCCCGCGGACGTAAAAACCAGAGCTTCCTTCGCCGGCTGCTTGAACACCAGGGAGCAGTTGAATGGCCTTGATAATGTCTACTTCGCCCATGAAAGCGGGGATTTTTTTGATGGCATCCATTTGCATGTTCACGGTAGACATCTCAGTAGACTCAATGTTTTTGGTGGCATTACGTTCAGCTTCAATCACTGCTTCGTCTACCATTATTCCAGAGGTGTTGAGTTGCAGATCTAGGCGCAAGTCTTGGGTGAGCGAAATGGTTTTCACCAGTTGCTCATATCCGATGTACGACACTTTCAAGGTGTAGTCACCAGGTGGCAATGTTATAGAATAGAATCCGTACACATTGGTGGCGGTCCCTCTGTCAATTTCGGGAATGAAGATGGTTGATCCAATGAGTTCTTCGCCAGTGGCAGCATCAGTAATGTTTCCACTGATAGATACTTTGTCTTGCGCAAGAGCAGGGAAAGCGCTTAGCATCAGCAGAAAGAGAGAGGCTAAAGTAAGTTTGTACATAAGTAACAGGTAAGTTTTCAGTATTAATGACAACCGTAGTTGCTAAACGTTGCACGAAGCAAGCAATTGTATGGCGAATGAGCGCTATGTAATGTTACAGAGGGTAGAAAATAAAAGGTGAACGGCCTTCCCTGCGGGCGGATTGACATCCGCCCATGCGATTCCCTCCTTCGATGCCCACGAATGGAATTCGTGGCTACATGTTGTACCATTAACGGTGATGTTCTTCTTCTGTTTTCGATTTTAAATACATTCCCAAACAACAACCAACGTCTGGGTTGTCTACAGTAGCCACGAATTCCATTCGTGGTAAGGTGGCAGGGTCGGGGGAGTCGGCAATCGTGAAGTGGACGACAGTAGCCACGAATTCCATTCGTGGGCAGGAGACGGCGCTTGTGTGAAACCAAATGGGGTGCCTGCGAAAACGAATGGCGCCTGTGCGAAAGTGAAAATTGCCTGTGCGAAAGTGAATAGTACCTCCGTGAAAGTAAATCGCGC
>JBLIGQ010000011.1:0-73225 GCA_047636995.1 Flavobacteriales bacterium
CTACACCAATGGTATTGGTTTGTTCTGGAGACATCCCTCCTGCTAATTATTTCCTCGCAGATCAAATTTGCGCACAAGCAAGTTTTGACACTGATCCTTTTTGTGTAAATAGTGATTGGGATTCTGTTTGCTTGAATGACTACAACTTCTGTCTTTCAGGAAATGTTGATTGTGGATCAGGTAGCTGGTACATTCCAACTACTTTAAATGGATCCCCAATGGAATGGGATTGTAATGCTCCTGCTGGGTTCATTTTAGCAGACCAAGATTGCGCGCAAGAAACTGTAAACAATGATTCATACTGCGTTGATACGTCTTGGGACAGTCTTTGTCTAGATGCTTATGATGCTTGTTTAGCTGGTGGATGCGCAGAACTCGGATGTACTGACCCTGGCGCTTGTAACTTCAGCCCTACGGCTGATTGCGAAGATGGATCTTGTGTGGCTGCTGGTTGTATTGACCCTGCTGCCTGCAACTTTGACCCTGCTGCTGGATGCGATGATGGATCTTGCATCTTACCTCTATACTACATTCCAACTGATTTCAGTGCGTCACCCGTTGAGCCAATGGTGCTCGTTTGCGCTGGTGGTGAACCAGCAAACTACATCTTAGCAGATCAAGTTTGTGCGCAAGAGCGAGTTGACAATGACCCATTTTGTATCACCAATGATTGGGATGCTTTATGTCATAATGCCTATAACTGCTGTGCAGGTAACGCTCTCGGTTGTACTGACACATTCGCTTGTAACTTTGACCCGAATGCTTGTCCTGACTTAGCTCTTTGCACTTACTCAGGGTGTACAGACCCTATAGCATGTAACTTTGACCCTGCTGCTGGATGCGATGACGGATCTTGCATCTTACCTCTATACTACATCCCAACTGATTTCAGTGCGTCAACCAGTGAGCCAATGGTGCTCGTTTGCGCTGGTGGTGAACCAGCAAACTACATCTTAGCGGATCAATTTTGTGCGCAAGCGCGAGTTGACAATGACCCATTTTGTATCACCAATGATTGGGATGCTGTATGTATTAATGCCTATAACTGCTGTGCAGGTAACGCTCTCGGTTGTACTGACACATTCGCTTGTAACTTTGACCCGAATGCTTGTCTTGACTTAGCTCTTTGCACTTACTCAGGATGTACAGACCCTATGGCATGCAACTTTGACCCTGCTGCTGGATGCGATGACGGATCTTGCATCTTACCTCTATACTACATCCCAACTGATTTCAGTGCGTCAACCAGTGAGCCAATGGTGCTCGTTTGCGCTGGTGGTGAACCAGCAAACTACATCTTAGCGGATCAATTTTGTGCGCAAGCGCGAGTTGACAATGACCCATTTTGTATCACCAATGATTGGGATGCTGTATGTATTAATGCCTATAACTGCTGTGCAGGTAACGCTCTCGGTTGTACTGACACATTCGCTTGTAACTTTGACCCGAATGCTTGTCTTGACTTAGCTCTTTGCACTTACTCAGGATGTACAGACCCTATGGCATGCAACTTTGACCCTGCTGCTGGATGCGATGACGGATCTTGTTTGGCTGCTGGTTGTATTAACCCAGCTGCCTGCAACTTTGACCCTGCTGCTGGATGTGATGATGGATCTTGTTTGGCTGCTGGTTGTATTAACCCAGCTGCCTGCAACTTTGACCCTGCAGCTGGATGCGATGACGGATCTTGCATCTTACCTCTATACTACATCCCAACTGATTTCAGTGCGTCAACCAGTGAGCCAATGGTGCTCGTTTGCGCTGGTGGTGAACCAGCAAACTACATCTTAGCGGATCAATTTTGTGCGCAAGCGCAAGTTGACAATGACCCATTTTGTATCAACAATGATTGGGATGTTGTATGTATTGATGCCTATAACTGCTGTGCAGGTAACGCTCTCGGTTGTACTGACACATTCGCTTGTAACTTTGACCCGAATGCTTGTCCTGACTTAGCTCTTTGCACTTACTCAGGGTGTACAGACCCTATAGCATGTAACTTTGATGCTACGGCTGGATGCGATGACGGATCTTGTACTTTTCAAGACAATCCAGTAGTCGATATGACGGTTAACACTTGGACTCTTGCTTTTGACTTTGGATGCACAGGTTTTCCAACCGAAGTAGACATGTTCTTCAGCGGTGATCAATCATGGAACATCCCTGTCTATGCAGAAACTGGAACATGGTCATTGTGTACTGATTTCTATATGCACAACTACGATGGTGGAGTAGAAACTATTTACCAGGCATCATGGGATGGCACACAATTCAATGGAACTATTAGCGGCAATTTCACAGGATGTTTCACACTCCTACCACAGATACCTGGGTGTATAGATATTGCAGCTTGTAACTATGACTCAGCTGCCACTGTAGATGACGGATCTTGTTTGGCTGCTGGTTGTATTGACCCTGCTGCCTGCAACTTTGACCCTGCTGCTGGATGCGATGATGGATCTTGTTTGGCTGCTGGTTGTATTGACCTTGGTGCCTGCAACTTTGACCCTGCTGCTGGTTGTGATGATGGATCTTGTGTATTCGGACCTTCAAACGATGTATGTTCAGGTGCAATTGCATTGTCAACAAACACAACTGTTACTGCTGATAACACGAATTCGTGTTTAAATGGTGCAAATCCAAATTGTGGTGGTTCACTTCAGATTGAAGATGTTTGGTTCACTTATACTTCAATTGGAGGAGGAGCCATTACGTTCTTCACTGAATTGAACGGATCACTAGGTGATACAAGAGCCGTGGTTTATGATGCATGTGGCGGAGCACAAATTTTGTGCAATGATGATTTCTTCTCATTGGCCTCACGTTTAGATTTCCCTTCTGTTGCTGGAACTACCTATTATTTTCAAGCTGGAGGATATCAAGGTCAAACAGGCTCATTCGACGTAACCGTTTTCGAATGTGGAATTGGCTGTGTTGATTCTTCTGCTTGTAATTATGATCCTACTGCTACAATCTCTTCTGGGGATTGTGTTTTCGGTGGTTGTACTTTCGCTAATGCGTGTAACTATGATGCCAACGCTTCTTGCGATGATGGATCTTGTATTTACAGTGGTTGTACAGACCCTACTGCAGACAACTATGACGTAATCGCTGGTTGTGATGATGGTTCTTGCTACTTCCTTGGTTGTACTTACTTAGAGGCTGACAACTATGATGCAGCAGCAACTATGGATAATGGTGCTTGTTTGTTCACATTAGGCAGCAACTGTCCTGCTGACTTGAACGCAGATGGCTTGATCAACGCTTCTGACCTCCTACAATTCCTAGGTTCGTTTGGAGCTGTTTGTCCATAATCTAATTACACTATGAAATGAGAAAGAGGCTTCCAATTTGGAGGCCTCTTTTTTTTATCCTAAACTCTTCTTGCAGCTAAGGAATTGAAAGAAATTAAAATTCGGCCTTGATTCACATAGTGCTCCCCCCCCCTTTTCTTTACCTTTGAAGAATGAACTGGCAGACTACAGACATACTTCAACAAATCAAAGCTCTTACCGTATACAAGTGTGTGAATGCACTCAAGCTGGTTTCCAGTTATTACCTTTCCCGCTGGGTCAAAAAACCCTTGCACTGGGGACTGCCCTTCAGTATTTCAGTTGAACCCACTACGGCTTGCAACCTGGGATGCCCTGAGTGTCCGTCTGGATTGAAAAAATTCTCACGCGCCACTGGAAAGATGGCCCCTTCGACCTTGAAAAAACTTCTCCACGAAACAGGCAAATCCCTCGGGAACATGATTTTTTATTTTCAGGGCGAACCCTACTTGCACCCTGAATTCACAGAGCTCGTTAAAGTGGCCAGTGACAAAGGTATTTACACCACTACGTCTACCAACGCCCATTTTCTTACTCCAAAAGCGGCGCGAAAAACAATTGAAAGTGGACTTTCTAGATTAATCATTAGCGTTGATGGAACAACGCAAGAAGTTTACGAGAGCTACCGCATCCATGGAAAGTTGGAGAAGGTGATTGAGGGCACCAAGAACATTCTTGCGATGAAAAAAGAAATGGGAAGCAAGACCCCTCACGTCATTTTCCAATTCCTTGTTGTTCGTCCGAATGAGCACCAAATAGATGACGTACACAAGCTTGCTAAAGAACTTGGCGTAAATGAAGTACGATTAAAGACTGCACAAGTTTACGAATATGAGAACGGCAATGAACTCATCCCAAATGATCAAGCATACAGCAGGTACACTCAAATGGAAAATGGAAAGTGGCGCCTCAAAAATAAACTCCTAAATCAATGCTGGAGAATGTGGCAAGGCTGCGTCATCACATGGGATGGAAATGTAGTACCATGTTGCTTTGACAAAGATGCTACTTACAACTTAGGAAGTACTTCGGAACAAACATTCACGAGCATTTGGCGCGACAAATCTTACCAAAACTTCAGGGGTTCCGTGCTCAAATCACGCTCAGAAATTGACATCTGTAAAAACTGCACAGAAGGTACCAAAGTGTGGGCTTCCTAGTTGAGATTGGCTAACTTTGAGTGATTCCACTTTTGTGACAGACGAAACAACAGACATAACAACTCAACTTAGCTGGCGCAAAATTCTTGTACCGGTGCTATTAGGATTGGTTGCTGCTGGAGGACTCCTTTGGTGGAACCTTCAAAACGTTACTTTCGTTGCCGCAGACCCTTCCACCGAAATCACCTATAAATGGATCGGAAGCGAAACCAAAGCCCTCCCTAATACCAGCAATGAAGAAGAGTTTCGTGTAGCTCAAGATGGTTCATGGCGAAAAACAACCGCCTCTGAATTGCTGGTAAACTACCATTGGCATACGAAAGCCATTTGGGCCTTATTAGCTGCCTTGCTCATGGTAGCCCTGCGTGATTTAGGGTATATGTACCGAATTCGTTTACTAACAGATAAATTTTTCAGCTGGCGAAAAAGCTTCGACGTCATCATGCTTTGGGAGTTCTCTAGCGCCCTCACCCCAAGTGTAGTAGGTGGCTCAGGGGTAGCCATTTTCGTGCTAAAAAGAGAGGGGATCAACCTCGGGAAAAGCACAGCCGTTATCTTCATTACAGCCCTGCTAGATGAACTATTCTACATTGTATCTGTTCCTCTTGTTATTCTGTTCATTGGCACAGATAATCTTTTTCCTAAAGAACCGCTCTTTGACGTCATTACACCTGCCACTTTAAGAACACTTTTCTACACTGGATATGCATTCATTTTAGTGCTTACCACCATGATCTTGTTGGGGATATTCTACTTTCCAAATCAAACTAAACGGCTGCTTGTGGGCATCTTTTCGTTCAAATTAATCAGAAGATGGCGTCACAAAGTAGCTCAGCTAGGGGATGAAATCATTCTGGCTTCAAAGGAATTTAGAGGAAAGAATTTCTGGTTTTGGTTCAAAGCATTGGGATCCACTGTTCTAAGCTGGGGAGCCCGCTTCCTGACCCTCAATTTCATTTTACTCGCCTTTGTGGGCAACTTTGACCACATAGAAGTTATTGGAAGACAACTGGTGATGTGGGTCATCTTGCTCATTAGTGTGACACCTGGCTCTAGCGGAATTGCTGAATTACTGATGCCTGCATTTTTTCTCTACCTGCCCTGGGAAGACCCGTCTCTTGCACCAGTACTGTTGGTTCTTGCAGCCATTATTTGGAGGTTGATGACCTACTTTCCTTATTTGTTCGTAGGCGCGGCTATTCTTCCCTCTTGGTTAAGGAGAACAAGTAAAAAGGTACGTGCATCTGCTTAGTGAAGGCAGAATGATTTGGTATCTTGCGCCCATGGCAAGTTAAAACCAGAAAGACCCCGTTATGGATACGAAGAACATGAAGTTCGGCACAAAAGCCGTTCACGCTGGAGTAGAGCCAGACCCAACAACTGGAGCCATCATGACGCCAATTTACCAAACTTCAACCTACGTTCAATCAGGCATTGGTGAACACAAAGGCTATGAATATTCTAGAACACACAATCCAACCAGAACTCCACTTCAAGATGCGTTGGCAGCGCTAGAAAACGGAAAACATGGTTTAACTTTTGGTAGCGGATTGGCAGCCATTGATTCCGTAATCAAAATGCTGAGCCCTGGAGACGAAGTCATTTCTGTAAATGACTTGTACGGCGGAACTTACCGCATCTTCAAAACGGTATTTGAGAAGTTTGGAATCAAATTTCATTTTGCTGATTTGCGCACCATGGATCAATTGGATGCGCTCATCAACAGCAAAACTAAATTAATTTGGGTGGAAACACCTACCAACCCAACACTGCAGATTGTTGACATCGCTGAAGTAGCGAAAAGAACTGCAGGAACAGACATTCTGCTTGGAGTAGACAACACCTTCGCCACGCCTTTCTTACAAAACCCATTGGATCTTGGAGCCGACATTGTAATGCACTCCGTAACCAAATACTTGGGTGGGCACTCAGATGTGGTGATGGGTGCTTTGGTTGTCAAAGATGACCAGCTTGCGAATGAGTTGTACCGAATTCAAAATAGCTGCGGTGCCATTAACGGTCCATTTGACCACTTTCTGGTACTTCGCGGCTTGAAAACATTGCACCTACGGATGAGACAGCACTGTAAAAACGGACAAGCAATTGTTGAATTCCTTCAGAGCCATCCGAAAATTGACAAAATTAATTACCCTGGACTTCCTTCGCACCCAAACCACGAAGTAGCCAAGCGGCAGATGAATGACTTCGGTGGAATGATGTCGTTCTCTTTGAAAGGGAACAAACTAAAAGATGCACAAGAAATATTGAAGAAAGTAAAAGTTTTCGCTTTAGCTGAATCACTTGGAGGAGTAGAATCCTTAATTGGTCATCCAGCTTCAATGACACACGCTTCGATTCCAAAAGAAGAGCGTGAAAAGTCAGGTGTTACAGATTCCCTTATCCGTTTAAGTGTTGGCGTAGAAGACGCTGAAGACCTCATCAGAGATTTAGAACAAGCATTAGCATGAACACAAATGAACGCATAGCCATCGCAGGCGGTGGTTTGGTTGGAAGCTTATGGGCCGTATATATGGCACAAAAAGGATTTCAAGTAGACATTTACGAAAGAAGAAATGATCCTAGAAAAGCAGGCTTTGTTGGTGGAAGATCAATCAACTTAGCCCTCTCTGATAGAGGGTGGAAGGCCTTAGAAGGTGCTGGACTTGGACCGAAAATAAAAGAGATGGTCATTCCCATGCACCGCAGAGTGATGCACGGAAAAGATGAGTCCATTACCTTTCAACCTTATGGAAACGAAGGACAAGCGATCTATTCAGTGCCCAGAGGCGGATTGAACAAGATTCTACTCGAAAAGGCTGATGAGTATGACAATGTCAATGTTTTTTTCAATCACAGCGTGCGCGACATCGATTTGGAATCGAATGTCATGACCCTTGAAAACCAGGAAACGGGTGAACACAAGGAAGAGAAGTACGATCGGATTTTCGGAACAGACGGCGCTTTCTCTGCGGTTCGAAGTAAGCTGTCAAGACGGGATCGATTCAATTTTTCTCAAAGTTATTTGACGCACGGCTACAAGGAATTGGTGATTCCACCGAATCCAGATGGCACACACCAGATTGAAGTTGAAGCGCTCCACATCTGGCCACGTGGTGAGTTCATGATGATCGCACTTCCAAATCAAGATGGGAGTTTCACTTGCACATTGTTCTTCCCATTTGAAGGAGAAAAATCTTTTGAGGCACTTTCAACAAATGAAAAAATTGAGGCTTTCTTCAAAGAAGAATTTCCAGATGCCATTCCGCACATGCCCACCTTGATGCAAGACTACCATGAGAACCCCTCTTCATCACTCGTCATGATTTCATGCTCGCCTTGGCACCTAGAAGATCGAATTTGCCTCTTAGGCGATGCTTCACACGCCATTGTTCCATTCTACGGACAAGGCATGAACAGTGGCTTTGAAGATTGTACAGTCTTGAATGATTTGTTCGAGGCCAACCACAGAGACTGGGCGAAAACCTTCGAAGCATTTTCTCAAAAACGTTATCCAGAAGCCGAAGCCATTCGTGAACTGGCCTTGCGTAATTACATTGAAATGCGCGACAAAACTGGCGATCCAATGTTCCTGCTCCAGAAGAAAATCGAAAAGCGATTTGCTAATAAATATCCGTCAAAATGGGTCCCATTGTATTCACAAGTGACTTTCTCTCATATTCCGTATGACGAGGCGCTAAGAAATGGCGAGAAGCAAGATGAGATTATGAAAGCAGTTATGGATCGTCCTGATATTCAAGATGTTTGGGAGAGTGATGAGATCGAAAAAGCCATTTTAGCTCGAATTTAACGCCTTCTTTTAGGCCCACATTTCCAAGTCAATAAGAAAGAGCATTGCATGCGATAATCGTTTGTTAATGCGTTAATTTGGTGTATGCGAAACCTTATTCTCGTCTTTACTTTGCTTATCTCTGTTGCTTCATTCGCTCAAAGCGGAAGGCAAAACAGACCGCTGTATCAACTCGGATCGAAGTACAATGGAAATGGATGGCATTTTGCTCCTGGGGTAACCTACCTGATCCCGAACACCGAAGAAAACAGCCAGTCATTGCTTGTTCCTGGTGACCAGGGCACTGATAGCTTGTATTACGGTGATTTTACAGCCCATGGCAAATTGGGCGCATACCTCGAGTTCGGTGGACAGCATTTTGTAGCTCGGCCGCTTCTATTCCACTACTTTGATTACGGAGTTCATTTCAAACTCTTCAGAGGCTCAGAAGAGTTTGAAGGAAGAGCAATGGTAGATTCATCAATGCTCAATGTTTCTAATCAGGGTAATTTCAGTCAAGGCTTTGTAGGAGGTTATTTCAATATAAATCACATTGTACAACTCTCTGACAATACCTTCCTTCAATTCTCACTGGGAGCGAATTTAGACTACAAAGCAATCAATCGATTTGATTTTGAGGGCGTTGCTGGAAACATCCCCGTAATCAATGCGAACAATTTGCAAGGGCAGTTGCATGCGAAAGCAGGATTTGGATTCAAGCCTGAATCAGGGATAATGATCATTCCTTCTATTGAAACTCCCATCTTGAATATACAACCTCTTGAGGATGGGAAATCTACGCTCCCTTATTTCAATTCGAGGTACAGACCTATTATCATCAGCATTCGATTTGTGTTCTTCGCTCAAACAAAGCCAGAAGATTGCGTAGGACAAGGAACGGAGAAGAGAGGAACAGAGCTTTGGGGGAAAGAAATGCGCAAGACGACTAACAAGAAGAAAAAGCGCTAGTCTTCTGCGGGCTTTTCAGCACACAACTCTACCAACACTCGGTTAGATGATTTTGGGTGAAGGAAAGCAATCAATTTATTATCAGCTCCTTCTTTTGGCTTTTCATGAATCATCCGGTAACCCAAAGATGTCAGTCGGTCTATTTCACTTTGAATGTCATCAACAGCGAAAGCGATGTGGTGAATTCCTTCGCCCTTTGATTCAATGAATTTTGCAATCGCACTTTCATCTGATGTAGCCTGAAGCAATTCAATTTTGCTTTCACCCACATGAAAAAAAGAAGTGATTACGTTTTCACTTTCCACTTCCTCCCGTTTATAGGGAGCAGCGCCAAGAAGGTCTGTAAAAATCTGTTCAGATGCGGCCAAATCCTTCACCGCAATCCCGAGGTGTTCTATTTTATTCACGCCACAAATTTAGGGAATCAGACTAGCGCTTGCGCACTTTCTGACCAAATTTCCCTCCGTAATTGATGTAATAACTACCTGGTGTCCATTTGGCACAGTCAAGAGAAGCACCCCTACCTTGGGCTACTACAATTCCATATTCATCAAATACTTCGAAATCTGTTTTTGACGAAAACTCAATCTTCTCGAAGATTTTATCAGTAATAATGTTGATCTCAGGAGTTGTAACTTGAACCACATAGCGATCAGAATAATGACTTCCCATTGCGTCATCTTGCCTCAATCTGAACGTGTTTTCACCATTGTGGGTACTTATTTCAGTTGTATAAACATTCCCTTTCGATTTCCCTTCTCCAACAACTTCGGCTACATCAACCCATTTGTTCCATTTGAATTGTTCAACCACAAATGGGATATTACTTGATTCTTTTGATGTTTTCCAGGTAAGGGTTTGATTTCCAACCAAAGCGATCTCATCTAAGCTGTAAGTGCTCGCTGGAGCAATCGCATCTATGTTGATGATATTTGGTTCGCAATCCTCTTTTGTACGAATCGTGATTTCAATGGGCGTCCCAATTTTCAGCTTATACAATTCCAAGTCAATCGCAAAAGCACTTGAATTGATTTCATCAGACGTCACTTCCCCGTTGACCTTCACTTCGAAAACACAAAAACCAACGCCATCTCCAGCAAATGGGTTTTTCACATAGAGGT
Organism: Flavobacteriales bacterium; assembly: GCA_047636995.1. Taxonomy (GTDB): domain Bacteria; phylum Bacteroidota; class Bacteroidia; order Flavobacteriales_D; family Sanyastnellaceae; genus JAQWQB01. The sequence continues at coordinate 10,370 of JBLIGQ010000011.1, forward strand.
CTTTCCCTTGATAGACACCATTGTACACAAAAACACCAGCGTTAGAAATCAATGGAGAAGCAAAAAGCAGTAATAGTAGAGCAGCACGCATAGGGTTAAGTTGTAAATCAAATGTAAGCGCAAAGGATTAGAATTTAACCTTTTACACAAATAGTTATTGCACTTTCGAAAGTGAATTAATCGTTTCACTCACTAACCGCGCTTCATATTTCGTGTAAACACTGTTATCATCTGTAACGGCGATGAATTTTCTCCCGTCAACTTCGAAGGAACGCATCACATGAAAACTATAGCTTTCCCCCGTAGGCAAAATTGATTCATACAAGAATCCATCATTTCCTTCTTCGTAAAACGTGTAGTTGAATAAATCATCGTAGCGAAGCTCATCACGCAGTTTCCCCAAGGGGGTAGGGTCTTCAGTTACATGAAAAATATATTCTGACCCAACAGAAATGGTGAGCTCACCTGTACTTCGATTAAAATCTATAACAGCTTCTCCTTTCGAGGCTAAATCAGCTGGGAGGACACATTGAATGGGGTATCCAAAATTGGTGAGTTCAATCATGTGGCGCTCACTCTCCTGAGCTATCTCACTCTTTTCATGCACCTCTTCTTCTTGTGCATTGCATGCAAAAAGGAAGACAGCGAAAACGATTACTACTGGACGAAATATCATATTTACACAATTATCTTCTAAGAGATACGAAAAAAGATGCTTTCGGGTTACCCAATTTTTATCTTTGGCCTCATGAATCTTGATTTAACGAACATCACCGCTGTTGTATGCGGCAGCACACAGGGCATTGGTTTTTCAACAGCCAAAGAACTTGCTTCTATGGGAGCACGCCTTGTATTAGTGGCTAGGAATGAGGAAAAACTCAAAAACGCCGTTACCGAACTCGCTTCGATTAACAATGAGAAGCACAGTTATTTGGTAGCCGATTTCCAACACCCAGAAACCTTAGAAAAAGCACTTGCAACATTTATTGCAAATGATGAGGCTCACATCTTGGTAAACAATACAGGAGGACCTCCAGGAGGACTAGCCATTAAGGCCGAAATTGAAGAATTCAGAATTGCGTTTAATCAACACCTTGTTTGCAATCACATTTTGGTTCAGCACTTGGTACCCGGAATGAAACGCAAAGGATACGGTCGAATCATCAATGTGATAAGCACCTCTGTAAAGCAGCCTTTGAATAATTTAGGCGTTTCCAACACCATCCGTGGAGCTGTTGCCAACTGGTCTAAAACCTTGGCCAATGAATTGGGCGAATTTGGAATCACCGTTAACAATGTGCTCCCCGGGGCTACAGACACCTCCCGCCTGTCAGGCATCATTTCCAAAAAATCTGAAGCTTCAGGTAAGTCGTTTGACGAGGTAAAACAAGGAATGGCCAATCAAGTCCCACTCAAACGTGTTGCACAGCCAGAAGAAGTTGCAAATGCCATTGCATTTTTGGCATCTCCAGCAGGCGCTTACATTTCAGGAGTGAACCTTCCAGTTGATGGTGGACGCACAGGTTGTCTATAAAAACAACCTAAGTGTACATTATACACTATATTAATAATTGCGAAACCCTTGTGTAGCAGGCAGTTCAAAGATCTTTTTAATGCCCTTGTGTCTTGAAAAATCCGCTAACTTTGCCGCCGTTCAATAGAAAAGCTGATGAAACATACAGAAACATCTAGCGCTCAGATAGCGTCATTCATGGATCGTGTAAAAGCACGAAATAACCATGAACCTGAGTTCCTTCAAGCAGTTGAGGAAGTTGCAGAAACGGTTATTCCATTCATGGAAGAAAACCCTAAGTACAAGAACAAGATGCTCCTAGAGCGTATTGTTGAACCGGAACGAACCATTATGTTCCGTGTGCCTTGGACTGATAAAGACGGGAATATTCAGGTAAACAGAGGTTACCGAGTAGAGTTCAACTCTGCAATCGGGCCATACAAAGGTGGACTTCGTTTCCACCCAAGTGTAAACTTGAGCATCTTGAAATTCTTGGGCTTCGAGCAAATCTTCAAAAACTCTCTTACTACACTCCCAATGGGCGGTGGTAAAGGAGGAGCTGATTTCGATCCTAAAGGAAAAACAGATAATGAAGTAATGCGCTTTTGCCAGAGCTTCATGTCTGAACTTGCACGCCACATCGGCCCTGATACAGATGTTCCCGCTGGTGACATTGGTGTTGGAGGTAGAGAAATTGGCTATATGTTCGGTCAATACAAGCGTCTTCGCAATGAATTCACAGGCGTTCTTACTGGAAAAGGAAGAAGCTGGGGAGGATCATTAATTCGTCCTGAAGCAACTGGATACGGCACCGTTTATTTCGCTCAAGAAATGTTGAAAACGAAGAACGAAGATTTTGCTGGAAAAACAGTTGTGATCTCTGGTTCTGGAAACGTTGCTCAATATGCTTGTCAAAAAGCAACTGAGCTTGGCGCGAAAGTAGTAACACTATCTGATTCGAAAGGATTCATTCACGATGCTGACGGCATTGATGCCGAGAAGCTAGCTTGGATCATGGACCTGAAGAATGTTCGTCGCGGACGCATCTCTGAATATGCTGACAAATTTCCATCAGCAAACTTCCATGCGGGTGACCGTCCTTGGGGAGTTAAATGTGACATTGCCCTTCCTTGTGCCACTCAGAATGAGCTGAACGGGGATGAAGCAAAAACATTGACAAACAATAACTGCATGTGTATTGCAGAAGGAGCAAATATGCCTTCTACGCCAGAAGCAATTGAAGTTTTTCATGAGAACAAAATCTTGTTCGCTCCTGGAAAAGCATCAAATGCTGGTGGAGTTGCAACTTCAGGATTGGAGATGAGCCAAAACTCACTTCGTTTGAGCTGGTCTCGCGAAGAAGTTGATGGTCGTCTGCACCAAATCATGAAAGACATTCACGAAGCATGCGTTAAATACGGTACCCAAGACGGTCACGTGAATTACGTAGCAGGAGCAAACATTGCCGGATTTGTGAAAGTGGCTGATGCAATGCTTGATCAAGGAATCGTATAAAACGACCTTACATATAGAATTAAAAGCCTCTTCAAAATTGAAGAGGCTTTTTTTATGCCCTAAACCAAAACTTCCCAATGTTTGAAAGTGCATTCGATTGACTTATGATAATTTGACTACCTTGAAGGAAACCTTTAACTATGAGACTATTACTCTCAATTTGCACACTGCTACTTTCCTTTTCTGCAAGCGCACAGTGGATTTTTTGGACTGAAGAATTTGGAACGGGATGTGACCAAGGCCAACTGGCAACAAGCTATGTTGGTGTGAATGGAGAATGGACTCTTACTGAAACAGGCGTCAATCAAGCAACAGGAAACACCTGGTATATCTCTGCCATGGAAAACAATTCAGGACTTGGAAATTGTGGCGAAACATGTGGCATGAACCAAACCCTTCACGTTGGAAACCAAAGTGTGCTAGGCATTGCTGCAGACCAAGGCGCGGCTTACTATGAAGGACTAGATGGATTTTGCGACTTTTTACCTTGCGGAGGAACTGACATGCGCATTGAATCTCCCGTAATTGACTGCACCGGACGATCTGATATCAATGTCGTATTCACGTACATTGAAGGCGGAAATGCAATAGACAATGCTACTTTTTGGTACTTTGATGGAACCACCTGGTCTGAGCTTCTAGATCCCGCAAAAACATTTTCTCCTCTATGCTCCCCTCAAGGAATCTGGACAGAAGTTGGCGTTTTTCTTCCCGCGTCTGCAGATTTAAATGACAGTGTTCGCATTGGTTTCAGATGGACAAACAATGACAACGGAGACGCAACTGACCCCAGTTTTGCAGTAGATGACATTACGGTTTATGGCACTGACCTCATTGAAATCTCTTGCCCAGGAGACTTCAACAATGACGGGCTTATTAATGCAACAGACCTCCTCATCTTCCTAGGGAGTTATGGATGTCCGTCTGACTGTGAGATCGACATGAATGGAGACGGCTCCAATGACGCAGCAGACTTACTTATATTCTTAGGAGTCTACGGCACACTCTGTCCTTAAGAAAGTACCGAACCAAACTTCTCATTGCTTACCTTTGCCTTATGGAAACAGGTTTAATTCACTTACACTCTTCCCTGCGATGGATCGTTTTGATCTTAATGATTGCAGCTATTGCCAAGGCATTTGGCGGCAGAAAGAAGGAAATTTCATTTGACGGAACGAAAAAAATTGCTCTTTTCGCTATGATCAGCTTGCACGTTCAACTCTTAATTGGACTTGCTTTGTACTTCATGCGCGGTTGGGCAGGACAATGGGGTACCGAAGGCATGATGGCAGATAAGATTCTACGCTTTTTCACCATGGAACACATGTTACTGATGGTCATCGGAATAGCAATTGCGACCATTGGTTATTCAGGTGCAAAGCGCATGTCAGACTCAATGAAACAACATAAACGTGTTTTTATAACCTACCTCATTGCGCTGATCCTGATCCTCGCAAGCATTCCTTGGCCCTTCAGAAACTTAGGTGTAGACAGCTGGATTTAATGAAAAACATATTTCTATTTACCCTGACTCTGTTGGCATGTGCCTGCGGCGAAAACCAACCTCCCAATCGACTTTCAGCTGATGGGAGTGTAACACAAGCAGACGCTCAAAAGCTCTATCAAATGAAGTGCGCAATCTGTCATGGCACAGATGGTAAACTCATGATTGGCGGTGCCCCTGACTTATCTGTCAGCAAGAAATCAATGGATGAGCGCGTTGCGCTCATTACAAACGGAAAGGGCACAATGCCTCCCCAAAAAGACATACTTACCCCGGGTGAGATCAAAGCCTTGGCAGTTTACGTTGAAAATTTTCTGAACTAAATGGCGAAGCTACACGATACGAAAAAGGAACAGGAAACCTGCGTCCTAGTAGGGGTTGTTACCCAAACCCAAAAGCGTGAAGTACTAGATGAATACCTCGACGAACTTGAGTTTCTAGCCACTACTGCTGATGCTGTTTGCTTGCGTCGTTTCACGCAATCACTTGAACATCCTGATAGAAAAACCTTTGTTGGAAGTGGAAAGATTGAAGAAATCAGACGGTACGTTGATGCCAACAACATTGACATGCTGATTTTTGATGATGAACTGTCCCCTACACAACTTAGAAACATAGAAGCAGTAGTCAAAGAAGTGAAGGTGTTAGATCGCACCAATTTGATTCTAGACATTTTTGCCACCAATGCTCGAACTGCCCACTCAAAAACACAAGTTGAGCTAGCTCAATACCAATACCTTTTGCCGCGTCTAACCAATATGTGGACTCACCTTCAAAAGCAAAAAGGTGGAATTGGAATGAAAGGGCCTGGAGAGAAAGAAATTGAAACAGACAGAAGAATTATTCGTGATAAAATTACGGGCCTCAAAAAAGACCTCATTATCATTGATAAGCAAAAGCATACCCAAAGAGGTAATCGAGGGGCTATGGTTCGTGTTGCGCTTGTAGGTTACACAAATGTCGGGAAATCAACCGTCATGAATACACTTTCTAAAAGTGATGTACTGGCTGAAAACAAACTGTTCGCCACATTGGATACCACAGTTCGAAAAGTGGTTCTTCAAAACCTTCCCTTCTTGCTAACAGATACGGTAGGATTCATTCGAAAACTACCTCACCAATTGGTAGAATCATTCAAATCAACGTTGGATGAAACACGTGAGTCTGACATCCTTGTGCACGTAGTAGACATTTCTCATTCGAGTTTCGAAGACCACATGGCAGTGGTGAATGACACGTTACAAGAAATTGGTGCTGCTGACAAACACTCAATCCTTCTCTTCAATAAGATAGACGCCATTGTTTACCCTGAAGAGACAGATGATTACATACCTGAGGAAGAACTTGGAAATCAAGCCCCTAAAAACCTTCATGAATTGAAACAAACATGGATGGGAAAATTAGAAGGGAAAGACGTTATTTTCATTTCAGCTCTCAACAAAGAAAATGTAGAGGCCCTCAAAGAATTGCTCTATGAGCGTGTGAAACAAATTCACCTTGAGCGCTATCCCTACAACAACTTCCTCTATTAATTCTTCGCTTGCACGCTAAGCGTGCTATATTTGTACTATGTCAGGAATTCGTCAAGAAAAAATTGCCAGTCTTCTCAAAAGAGAAATCGCTACGGTCTTCCAACGTGAAACCAACACTTGGTTCAATGGTAGATTCATTACCATCACGCAAGTGAGAATGAGTCCTGACCTTACGCTTGCGAAAATATACATCAGTATTATGGTCTCAAAAGACAAAGAAGCTGATTTAGAAATGATTCGCTCAAATACCTGGAGAATCAAGAAAAAAGTTGCTGGCACAGCCGGAAAGCACCTGAGGCGCATGCCTGATTTAAACTTTTACATCGACGATTCCTTGGATTATTACGAAGGAATAGATCGCTTGTTGAAAGACTAAAATGCAAACCGAAAAAATCAGAAAATCGCTTAATCAAGCTTGTGGCAATTCACCTACATTGAGGAAAATCCTTCTTCAATTGATGAATTGGATGACCTTGAAAACGTGGCACATTCGAAGAGAATTGCGCAAATGGATGCGCAGCTCTCCAGAAAAAGCCCACATTCTTGATCTTGGAACAGGATTCGGACACAATGCTTATTGGCTGAGTTGCCAGAAAGAACGGTTTAGCATCCTAGCTATTGATGACAAGCAAGAACGCATCGTTAAAGGGAACGCTTTCGTCAGAGATACCCATTGCAAAAATTTACTGTTTCGCACAAAAGACCTCCCTTGCTTCAAAGAAAATGACGCTTTCGATCTGATTCTTTGTACAGACACCCTTGAGCACATCAAAGAGGATCAACAGACACTTGAGAACATGCATGCCTCTCTCAGACATGAGGGGATGATGATTACTACTGCAAGCCTCAAATACGGGGAAGAAAGTGAAATTGAAGGGGAATTCCATCGGATGGGCTACAGCATGGAAGGACTTAAATCTCACTTCAAAAATGCTGGTTTCCGCAAGGTCAAAGGCCATTATACAGGCGGAAAAGCAGGAAAACTCTCACACCTCATCGGGATTGGGATCCCCATAAAATTATTAAAGTTCTCGCGCTTGTTTCTGCTCCTTCTTCCTCTCTACTTTTTGCTCACCATTCCAATCGTAATTTTACTGAACTGGCTAGATAGTCAAACAGCGCATCTGAACGGCGAAGGACTTCTTATTCTCGCTTGGAAATAAAACAAAGTACAGGTTTAGAACCTTATATTAGCGTTTCGTGAATGTTCCTTTTTACATATCTAAACGCTATCTCTTTTCGAAGAAATCTAGAAACATCATCAATGTTATTTCTGGAATTTCCATGTTTGTTGTGGCGTGTGTTACAGCGGCAATGATCACCATTCTTTCAGCCTTTAATGGAATTGAAAGCTTGGTAGCTGACCTTTTCACCACCTTCGATCCTGAAATCACTATTAGTCCATCAGAAGGCAAGGTTTTCCCAGCTACTGACAGCCTTACGACCGTGATCTATAGCTTTCCTGAGGTGTTAGCCATCTCAGCCTCCATAGAAGATGACGTAATCGTACGTTATGACGGGCAGCCAACCGTGGCCACCTTGAAAGGCATAGACTCCCTTTTTTATAAAGTGACTGATGTGAAAACGGTGATGCGCCAAGGTGCATTCGCGTTAAAACGAGATGAAATCCCATGTGCAATTCCGGGGCTTGGTGTACAAAATGAATTGGGCATCCCTATTCATCCCACAGACTTTTCATTGATCACCATTAGTGCTCCAATTCGCGGGAAAAAGCTCAGCAGATACAAAGATAAAGCCCTAAATACGCTTCCTATACTCGTCAGCGGAGTATTTAGTGTCAATGCAGAAATGGATGTGAAATACATTCTCGCCCCACTTGATTATGCCCGGGAGTTGTTCAATTATGAAAACGAAGTTAGCCACTTGAACTTAGGCTTAGCTCCAGATACAGATCCCGAAGACCTTAAAAAACTACTTCGCGAAAAACTGGGCTCCAGCTTCGTGGTAGAAACACGCTATGATAAAAACGCGCTGATTCACAAGACCAATCGCGCTGAGAAATGGGCTACTTTTTTGATCCTGACGTTCATCATGGTCATTGCAGGATTTAACATTATGGCATCATTGACCATGCTCATTTTAGAGAAACGAAAAGACATCTTTATTCTTCAAAGTGTGGGATTAACTTCAGCCAACGTGCGGCGGATTTTTGTCAATCAAGGGATGCTCATCAACCTAGCCGGAGCGCTCATGGGACTCACCTTCGGGTTATTAATTTGCTGGGCCCAACAAACATTTGGATTAAAGAGACTAGAAGGATCAATTGTTCCTTTCTACCCAATAGAAGTGCGCTTTCTTGATGTTTTAGGCACAATGGCCACGGTCATGTTCATCGGAACCTTATTTTCAACCTTGATGGTGAGGTACTTGATCAGACGCTTTACACACTAAAATCGAAATCCAAAAAGGTTTCGCGAATTTCTTCCAACTTACCTCTAATATCATCCACAGACTCCAAGGTCACCAAAGCCAAGCGGTGCTCTTTGAAGTGAGGGATTCCTTTAAAGTAATTGGTGTAATGCCTCCGCATTTCCACGATCCCTAGACGATCTCCCTTCCACTTTACAGACATATTGAAGTGTGTTAGAGCGGCGTCTACACGATCAGACATGGTAGGAGGCGCCAAGTGTGTTCCTGTTTTGAAAAAGTGCTTGATCTGATTGAATACCCACGGATTCCCAATGGAAGCTCTTCCGATCATAATCCCATCTACCCCAAATCGGTTCTTGTATTCAAGGGCGCGCTCTGGTGATGTCACATCTCCATTTCCAAAAACAGGAATGCGCATTCTACTATTTCCCTTTACGGCGGCAATCAAAGACCAGTCAGCATCCCCTTTGTACATTTGTTTCCGGGTTCTGCCGTGAATTGAGATCGCTTCAATCCCGACGTCCTGTAAACGTTCTGCAACCTCTACAATGTATTTTGTGTCTTCATCCCAACCCAATCTTGTCTTGACGGTAACAGGAAGGCTAGTGCTCTTCACAATTTCACGTGTGAGTTCAACCATTTTAGGAATGTCTTGAAGAATTCCAGCACCCGCTCCTTTGCCAGTGACTTTTTTCACAGGACAACCATAATTGATATCTATAATATCAGGACTCGCTGAAGCCGTTATTTCAGTAGCGCGTTTCATAGACTCAATATCGCTTCCGAAAATTTGAATTCCGACGGGACGTTCGTACTCGAAAATATCCAATTTCTGAACACTTTTTGCCGCATCCCGAATCAGCCCCTCAGAGGAGATAAACTCAGTATACATCAAATCAGCTCCGTGTTGCTTACAAAGGGCGCGAAAAGGAGGGTCACTAACGTCTTCCATTGGCGCTAGCAAAAGTGGGAAATCTCCTAACTCGATGTTTCGTATTTTTACCATCTGGCGAAAAAAGTTGAATTTCGCTGCAAATTTACAAAATCCCCGCCTTCGGTTTATGAAAGCTGTTTTTGAAACCATGCATCCCTTAGCAAAGGCCCTAATGTACCTGTGTCTTCTTGTTGTAATGTCTACCATAGCACTCGCAATTGGGGGAGGAATTGCAGCCGTTGCTACCACTTTAAAGTTCGAAGAGCTCTCTGATATGGGGAAACTCATTGAACTTGAAGGAGGCAGAATGGCGCTTATGATCATGAATGCCACAAATCAAATTGTGGGATTACTTGGGTCTGCCCTTTTGTTCATGTTGTTCTTTGGGAAATCCAGTGTAGACGGATTTTGGACGAAAAAATGGTCGCGTATCATCGCATTCATCCCATTATTGGCCTTTTTCTCACTACCCTTAATTCAGGCGTCATTTGAGTTCAATTCACAATTGATCCCCGAAGGCAGTTTCCTTGAGGAAACCTTCAAGCCCACAGAAGAGTTGGCTGAACAGATTACTGTGACGATGCTTCAAATGGACGGTCCGCTTGAGCTGATAGTCATTTTAATTCTTGTAGCAGTCTTACCCGCAATTTGCGAAGAATTCGCTTTTAGGGGAGTCTTACAGGCTCAACTAGCGAAAAGCTTTGGGAACGTTCATCTCGGTATTTGGGTTTCTGCATTCATCTTTAGCGCCATCCACTTCCAGTTTTACGGCTTCATTCCACGCATGCTATTGGGCGCCTTTTTCGGATATCTACTCATCCACTCTGGCAGCATCTGGACCTCTGTTGTAGCCCATTTCTTTAACAATGCCCTTGCCGTTATGGGGGCCTATTTTGCTGGTCAAATAGATTCACTAGACACAGACAGGATGGAATCTGCCACGCTGAACCCTTACTTTATGTTGTTTGCTACTGTGGCTTTTACCCTTCTTTTCTGGGTAGTACTTCAAAAAAGCACGTGGAAATCTATCAAAGGAGTTTACCTCAAAGCCATGTCGATGGAGGATATTCTTCCGCCGCAAGACCCAGAATCAGCATTGGATAGCGCGCAATAAGATCAACTCAGAAAGTGGCGTAAAAGCACTAAATCTTGTGGATTGGTTGCCTTGACATTCTCAGGATTACCCTCTACTAGATGTACTCCATGTCCGGCCTTCTCAACCACACTCGCATCATCTGTAAACTCTGAAGCGAAGGGCTGATTGTAACTCTCCCTCAATAAATCAGCTTGAAAAACCTGAGGTGTTTGCACACTCCTGTAGTCTGATCTATCAACTGAAATGCTTCCTTCTTCTTGAAGCTTTCTCAAACTGTTCACCATTTTCACAACAGGAATTGCGGCTCCACTTTTACCCGCTTTCGCGAAGCACCTTTCAATGGTTGGCAAGCTCACACACGGACGAACAGCATCGTGCACGGCAATAAGGTTTGAGGCTTTAGAAACCGCCTTAATTCCATTCAAAACAGAATTGAAACGCTCTTGTCCGCCTTCAACAACGGTGTGCTCTGGAAGCGTATATTTCGATCGTTCTTCGTCCCAAAAAGAAATCCAATCAATTGGAAGCACAACAATGAGCTCCATGGTTGAATCAAATTGAGCAAAACGCTGAAGGGTATGTCCAAGAATTGGCAATCCATTGATGACAATAAATTGTTTGGGTAAATCAACTCCCATTCGGGTGCCCTTTCCTCCTGCTACTATAATTGCTGTTCGTTGCATATGGTGAAAATACAAAAGCCCCTCTTAGTGGTAAGAGAGGCTTCAGTAGAATTTATAAAAACGCTTATTTCGCTGCTGCGAATCTGCGGTTTACTTCGTCCCAATTGATTACACTGAAAAATGCGCCAATGTAATCTGGTCTGCGATTTTGGTAGTTCAGGTAGTATGCATGTTCCCAAACATCAAGTCCCAAAATGGGTTTCCCTCCACAGCCAACACCTGGCATCAATGGATTGTCTTGATTTGCGCTTGAGCAAACTTCTAGCTTACCCTCTTTCACACACAACCAAGCCCAACCTGAACCAAATCGTGTAGCTGCCGCTTTTGAAAATGCTTCTTTGAAAGCATCATAAGAGCCAAATGCCGCATCAATTGCAGTAGCAACATCACCTGTTGGATTCCCTCCACCATTCGGTGCCATTACAGACCAAAAAAGGGAGTGATTAAAATATCCACCACCGTTGTTACGCACAGCTGCATTGTCTCCTGCATTCGCACAGATCTCTTCAATAGACATAGATGCCATTGCAGTTCCTTCGATTGCAGCGTTTAAGTTGTTTGTATATCCTTGGTGGTGTTTACTATGATGGATCTCCATCGTCCGCGCATCAATATGAGGCTCAAGTGCATCATAAGCGTACGGAAGTTGAGGTAATTCATATGCCATGGTAAATGGTTTTAAGGGTTATTCAATTATTACTCAAAGGTATCAATTATGTAAGTTCTCAACACATTATTCAGCCGCTGATTCAGCAGTTAATGTTCCATTGATCACTTGGTACGAATTAAAGTTCGTAGCCACATTCAGTGCCTTCTCAAAAACGTTGTCATCTTCTAAAATCACGCGGTAATATGCCTGGTCATCGAAAAGATTCTTCGCCATGTGAGCCAGCAAGCGAACTTTGATCACTTCTTTACTTTCTTTCATTCCTCTTTCGTCTCGCTGAACGCCTTCATTTTCTGCAAGGGTAAAGAGTTGCTCAAGCAATGCATCTGTCATGGTGAATCCTGCAATAAACTCTTCTACATTCTTGAAAGCAGTAAATTCTTCGCGATGTGAGTCAGTGTAATCAAAACCAAACTGCCTCAAAACACCATTGTAACTCAAATCTGAAAGGTAGTAGGAAGCCCCAACGGTATCAATTGGAACAAATACATCAGGCATGATGCCGCCACCCCCGTATACAATTCTGCCTCCTGGGGTGATATACTTTAAGGTGTCAACAACACGAATGCTGTCCAAACTTAGCAATTCACCAGATTCAAAGCGCTCATTGTAGTCATTGTCATAATCTACTCCTTTGCCATAAGGCTTCTGGATGCTTCGTCCGGTTGGCGTATAATATCTTGCAACTGTTAACCTCAGGGCTGAGTTGTCAGCAAGGCTAATTTCTTCTTGCACAAGTCCTTTCCCGAAGGATCTTCTCCCAACAGTAATGGACCGATCTTGATCTTGGAGCGCTCCTGCTAGAATTTCACTTGCTGAGGCTGAACCTTGATTAATCAGCACCACTAGCGGCATATCACTGTATCTTCCTTTTCTTCTTGAGAAATAGTCCTGGCGTGGCTGAGACTTGCCTTCGGTATATACAATCAACTTTTCTTCGTCTAGAAACTCTTCAACCATCGGAATGGCTGAATTAAGGTATCCACCTCCATTTCCACGTAGGTCGAAAATCAATTTCTTGGCTCCTTTTCGTTTTAGGTTCTCCATGGCAACCATAAACTCTTCGTAAGAATTCTTCGCGAAGCGCGTAAGTTTGACATAGCCAACTTCATCATTAACCATGAGTGAAGCTACAACGCTGAAAATCGGAATGCGGTCACGCTCGATGCTGTAGATTTTTAAGCCCTCTGTTCCTCTGCGCTTAATACCCAATCTTACTATGGTCCCTTTTTCTCCTTTGAGCAGTTTCATCACCTCTGTATTGGTCAAACCTACACCTGCAATTTGTTCCTCATCAACAGAAATGATTCTATCTCCCGGCTGAATGCCCGCCTTTTCAGACGGCCCTCCCTCAATTGGAGAAACCACCATAAGGGTGTCTTTTTGAATCATAAACTCAACTCCAATTCCCTCGAAATTCCCTTCAAGCGGCTCTTGAACAGCTTCCAACTCTTCAGCGGAAATGTAGTAAGAGTGTGGATCTAATTCCTCTAAAACAGAGTTTATGGCCTTTTCAACCAGCATTTTCTTTTCTACACTGTCAACATACATCTCATCGATTTTATTGATGACGTTAACCAGTTTATTGGGGTTTTCACTTGAGCTACCTGAATGTGTAAATACGGTATCACCAGAAAAACTGGTCCCCACATACACACCAAAAATCAGCACCAAAACATACAGCAATGGCTGCCAAGGGTTATTCCCTTTCTGCGCTTCTCCAGTGATTTTATCTATTCTTTCTGTCATGTTCTATTCTTATGGTTTTGCCATGTGAACAACGTCAACCCCTGCTTGCTCCAAAAAATCCAATCCGCTCACATCTTTGTAACCAACCATGTAAACTACACGTTTGATTCCCGCTTGGAGAATGAGTTTTGAGCACTCTCTGCATGGTGACAGCGTAATGTACAAAGTTGAACCCTGAGCACTGTTATTAGAACGTGCAACTTTTGTTATCGCATTTGCTTCAGCATGTAAAACATACCATTGCGTGTTCCCTATTTCATCTTCGCAAGCATTCGGAAACCCTGAAGGGGTTCCATTGTACCCATCAGAGATGATCATCCCATCTTTTACAATTAAAGCGCCTACTTGTTTCCGAGAGCAGTGTGAAAGCTTTGCCCATTCTTGCGCCATCTTGAGATACGCGTGGTCATAGCGTTCCTGTTTTTTTACATCAGGATAAGTAATTGAGTCTTTCTGCATAACTAACGCCAAATTTAGCTGAATCCATTCGGAAGACCGACCGAAGGCTCGTATTTTGGCAAATCTTTATCGGAATGAAGATTACAACGTACATATCACTCCTTTTTTGCTGGTGTTTTGCAACAGCACCCCTGCACGAATTAGCGGCCCAGGAATACGACTTCTTTTGCCTAGGTCAAGCTGACGGGCTCCCTGTTGACGGTGTGTATGACCTCATTGAAGATCAACATGGCGCTTTGCTAATTGCTACTGAAGGCGCCGGTTTGGCACGGTTCGATGGCGAGAAAGTACGTTTTTGGGATCACAATAGTGGATTAGGAGCAGACACCGTGAGAACGATGGCGCTTGCAAGTGATGGCGGCATCTGGATTGGGACAGATGGCCATGGTCTCTTCTATATGAAGGACGAAGTGTTTTCAGCAGTAGCGCCTGATGAACTGGCTCACTCCGAAATTCGTTGTTTAAGTGAAGATCAAGACGGCACTTTATGGATTGGAACATTTGACCGCGGCCTGTTTCAGCTTACAGAAAATCAATTGGTCAAAATTGATTTGAAGGCTGAGACCATTCGCTCTTTGTTGCTTCACTCAGATGGCAGCATGTTCGTTGGCACTGACGAAGGCCTTTTCGTCCAAAAAGAAGACCAATTTGAGCGCATCGATCTTAAAGCACACGGCGGAAATTCAAACAAGGTGTTGACGCTCTTTGAAGACAGCAAGCATCAATTATGGATTGGCACACTCAAGGGTGCATTGATTTGGAGTAACCAAGAAATTCAGTTACTTCCAAAAGAAGTTCAGACAGCCCGTATCAAAGCGATTGCCGAAGACCAACAAGGGCACATTTGGTTGGGCTCTAGAACAGGCGCCTATGAATTAGAATCTGCCTCAGGAAAAACAATCAAGTACACCAGCGAAAGCGGACTCTCCAATGACCGCATTCGGAAAATATACAAAGACCGGTCAGGCTCACTTTGGTTTGGAACTTATTTTGGCGGGGCATGTCAGCTAAAAGACCAGCTCACCTCCCGCTACACACGCGAGCAGGGGTTTCCAGAAACACCCATTACAAACTTAGCCATAGCACCTGATAGTGCTTTGTGGTTTACCACGTATGAAAATGATGTATACAGGCTGGGGGCAAGCGGATTAAAACGAATTATCCAATCCAATGGAAATGAACTGAACAGCGTCTTGAGCAGTGATGAACACGCCATCCTGTTTCGCACTGGAGAAAAGACCATCTCAAAAGTTGACCATTCTGATACTCTTTTTCAACCGTCGTTTTTCTGTTGGACGCGATTGGAAATCAGTGAAGTACTTAAAGCGCATCCCAAAGCCTATTTTCTTGCCGAAGACGCCCTTTCTTCGCTAGAAAAATTACTCAATAATACTGACTTTGCTTGTGAACGAATCACCACCGTTGTGAAAGACCAAGATCAGCTTCTTGTGGGCACATCATGCGGTATTTATGCCATTTCTCTTGATGAAAATGGAGCGTTCATTGTTCCATCAAACCTGATGAGCTTTCTTCCAATATCGGGTTCTGAGAATTTAAAAATCTCTTGTTTAAAATTGGATGAGAGCAACAATCTTTGGGTGGGAACTGAGCGAGACGGACTCTACAAGTTCAATGGAAAAATGAAGCACTATTCCAGTAGGTATTTGACAGATGCGCGCATCACAGCCATTGAACTTGATGACCAACAGAATTTATGGGTCGCAACAAGAGGTGGACTAACATTCCTGGAATTGGACCCGAGTCAAGAGATGGTCTTAAACCACCAGTTCTATGGAGTTGAACAAGGAGTTGATGCTCAGATTAATGATATGGCATGGAGCAATGAAGGTCAACTATGGCTGGCAACATCAAAAGGGCTTGAACAATTGAATCCTGATGGTGACTTCCAAAATACCGTACCTCCGTTCTTAGAGATCACGGGCTTACGCCTCAACTATGACCCCGTTGACTGGACGGAAATGAACTTTGAGGCAAGCAATGGGTTGCCACTAAACCTCGCTTTGGACCACAATGAAAACCACCTCACTTTTGATTTTAAGGGAATTGATCTGTCGCAGCCTGACGCCCTCATTTACCAGTGTTACTTGGAAGGCTTTGACCTAGATTGGATTGACGTCACCAACCTCACTGCCCAAACTTATCCGCAGTTACCCCCAGGTGACTTCAACTTCAAGGTACGTTCTCGAAATTCTTCAGGGCTCTGGAACACGGAACCGCCGAGCTATGAATTCACTATCCAAAAACCGCTTTATCAAGAGCCGTGGTTCATCGCATTCCTGCTCATAGGACTATCAGCCGTGGTGTATTTCTTCTTTCAATATCGGCTGAGCAGATTGAAAAAAACCAAGGTCATTTTAGAACAAAAAGTACATCAACGCACCAAGGAGTTGCATAAAGAAAAGGAGATATCTGAGCGCTTGCTCTTAAATATTCTCCCTAAAGAAACCGCAGATGAGCTCAAGGAGAAAGGCTATGCTGACACAAGGAACTACGAAAGTGCCTCAGTACTTTTCTCTGACTTCAAAGGCTTTACCAACCTCACTGAGCAAATGAATTCTGATGAGCTGGTCAAAATGTTAGACAGCGCATTTAAGGCCTTTGATAGGAACTGCGATCGATTTGGTGTAGAAAAAATCAAAACCATAGGTGATGCTTACATGTGCGCTGCAGGCATCCCAAAGGAAGACACATCCCACGCGCTAAATCTAGTAGCATTCGCCCAGGCTATGCTAGTGGCCATGGAAGAATTAAATCTGCACAACACAGCAAATGGATTACCTACTTGGGACATTCGCATTGGCATTCACAGCGGACCTCTGATTGCAGGTGTGGTAGGAGAGAAAAAATTCGCTTATGACATCTGGGGAGACACGGTTAACCTAGCTTCGCGAATGGAGAGCAGCGGAGAACCTGGAAGAATCAACTTAAGCGAAAGCACTTATGCCTTGATTAGGCACAATTACAAATGCAGTCCACGCGGAAAAATAAAGGCAAAGAACAAAGGAGAGTTAGAAATGTACTTTCTTGAACAAGATTAATTAATAGACGAATGAAAGTTTACACTCGAACAGGAGATCTGGGTCAAACGGGGATCCTTGGGGGCACCCGATTACAAAAAGACCACATTCGCATAGAAGCTTATGGCACAATTGACGAACTCAACTCACACATTGGCGTTTTAAGAGATACTGTTGGAACAGCTGGGTATGAAGCTGAACTTGTGCGTATTCAGGAAGACCTATTTACCTTAGGCAGTCATCTGGCCAGTGATCCTGAAAAAAACAAGATGGAACTCCCTGAATTGGAGCAGAGCAGAGTGACTGATTTAGAGCAGAGAATGGACGAGATGGACAGTCAACTTCCCCCTATGAAAAACTTTGTTTTGCCGGGTGGGAATCTTGCAGTAAGCCAATGCCACGTTGTGAGATGCGTATGTCGGAGAGCTGAACGAGCTACAATCAGACTCCAATCTTCGTCCTATGTAAAAGAGCAGCAAATCAAGTATCTAAACCGCCTTTCTGACTTTTTCTTCGTTTTATCTCGAAAACTAGCACAGGAATTGGGTGCAAAAGAGACCCCATGGGTCCCCAGAGGATGACCACTAACCACTGATATACAGCTAGTTAATATATTCTTGTTAGATATTTGAATTTTTCCTTGACTGGCATAACAAAAAAACTATTTTTGCATACTGAAATTCAGGGATTTTTATAAAATTTGATAGTATGTATTGGACGTTGGAATTAGCCTCTTACCTAGAGGATGCACCATGGCCAGCCAGTAAGGATGAGTTGATTGACTTCGCTATGAGAACTGGAGCGCCACTTGAGGTGGTTGAGAATCTTCAGCAAATTGAAGATGAAGGTGAAATCTATGAAACGATTGAGGAGATATGGCCAGACTATCCCACCAAAGAAGATTTTTTCTTCAATGAAGATGAGTATTAATACCTTAGTATGGTGTAGAAAAGAGCTGTGAAAACGGCTCTTTTTTTTTCGCTTTTTTTCTGAACCGAAAGGGCTTAAAATAGAAATGAGAACTGCGTTCAGTTCCCATTTCACTTAACATTAAACTAAAACTACCATTACAGTGTACAAGTACATTGTAACTATGAAAATTTGCCTTCTTTGCAGGAGCAGATGCTCCCGCAGTAGTCACTTCAAATATAGGGGAAACACTTATAACTAACTTGTATTTGGGGTTTTTTAGATAAGTGGTCTTAAAACCATGCGAAGGGTTTGTCTGCTCTTTTGCTCAACAAGCACCTCTTTTGAACCCGTTAATTGTTTCACGGTTGGCTCATCATAATGTCGAATTGTTAGGAGCTCTACTTCCTCATTATATTTAATGGCATATTTTGATTTCATAAGTTCAATGAACTCTGTTATCCGATCTATGTCTTGGTCTACACACACAGAGAAACTGATGGCTGAGTTTTGCATCAGATTTACGCTGACTCCTGTAGATGTAAGCGCCTCAAAGATATCCCTCAAATTTGATTCAACAATGAATGAAAAATCTCTTGGCGAGATGGAAATCAGAATCTGTTTTGGCTTAAAAATGTACATCGGAATCATCTTAGCCACTTGCACATCCTTCTTTATAATAGTTCCCGGCAAAGCTGGATCAACAAAAGACTTCACTCTGAGCGGAATATCCTTGTTTTGTAAGGGCTTAATGGTTTTTGGATGAATAACAGAAGCCCCGTAGTAGCTCAATTCTATAGCCTCTCTAAAAGAGAGCTCTTCAATGCAAATCGTATTGTTAAACCACCTTGGATCAGCATTGAGCATTCCGGGAACGTCTTTCCATATGGTCAATGATTCCGCATTCAATAAATGCGCAAAAATGGCTGAGCTATAGTCAGACCCTTCTCTTCCAAGCGTTGTGGTATTGCCAACCTTGCTTTGAGCGATGAACCCTTGAGTTAGAACGAGGTTGCGCTCGCCTGCAACAAAATGTGCCTTCAGAATGTCTGTTCCCAATTTACTGCGTTCCCAATCAATGTCTGCATTCCTATGTGCAGAGTCTGTTTTTAAGACGTGTCTGGCATCAAACCACTCAATGCTGATGCCTAGCTTCGTTAGACCTGCTTGAACTAAGCTGGTGCCAACCAATTCCCCAAAGCAAACAACTTGATCATAAGCCAAACCTGAATTCCCTCCTGAAGGCTGGGCCAGCAGAGCCTTCAATTCCCCCACTAAAAGATTGACACCAATAAGCTCCGTTTGGTTAAGCGCAAGATCTTCAGCAATGGAATAATGAAATGTGATGAATTCTTCCTGTAGATTTTCTGTAGACTCTTCATTCGTCCAAGCGCGCCAAATAGCCTCTAGGTGATTGGTCATTTTACCCATTGCAGACTGCACAATAACGGCATGCTCATCTTCACAATTTAAAAGTATCTTCCCAACATTTCTTATTGCCGCAGCGTCTTTGACTGAGGCACCTCCAAATTTATATACAATCATTTTTTAAGCTTTTAAAGCCAGGCTATATTCCCCTTTGATAAATTTACAATTGTACCATTCAGTCTCTATCGTGGCACCCAAATATTTATAAAACTCGATGGCAGGCTTATTCCAATCAAGCACTTGCCATTCGAGTCTTTCTACACCCTCTTTCTCTGCAATTTGAATCAATGCCTTCAATAGCTCTTGTCCCAGACCAAGGCGTCTTTTAGATTCTTCTACGATCAAATCTTCTAGATACAAGGTTCTCCCTTTCCAGGTACTATAACGGTCATAGTAAACAGCAATCCCCACAATTTCTTGGTTCATTTCTGCTACTAAAAGCTGAAACTTCGGCTGTGCCCCAAATCCGTCTCGAAGTAAATCTTCTTCAGTCAGAATAACCTCATCAGCCGCTTTTTCATAGACTGCAAGCGCTTTGATTAAACGTAATAAATCAGGAACATCTCCTTGTTCACCTTTTCGAATTGAATATTTCAACTGTGTCATGGGCACAAAGCTAACAAAGAAGGTTACGCAATTCGCGCGTGCTTCAGTAACTTGCCTAACATGAATGTGTTCGATATTATTTGCTTGATTCTACTTACCTACGCAGGATGGAAAGCCTTCCGAAAAGGCTTTATTATTGAAATCTTTGGGATTCTAGCGCTTTTCGCGGGCATCTACGGAGGGATTTATTTCTCTGACGGGGTTGCGCGTTGGTTAAGTGAAAATGTTAAAATGAAAGACGAATGGCTTCCAGCAGCCGCATTTACAGCCACCTTTCTCATTGTTCTGATTGCTGTTTACTTCTTAGGACGAATGATTACTAAATTACTGGACATCGCCTCATTGAGTCTGGTCAACAAAATAGCCGGCGCATTTTTCGGGGTGCTCAAATGGGCTTTAATTATCAGTGTTGCCCTGATGCTTTTTCATCCATTAAATGAGCAGGTAGAGTTAATCTCCAAAGAGACCAAAGAATCATCATTGCTTTACCAACCGATTCATGACCTTTCATCAACGGTGATTCCTGCCCTAAAAGAAAGTGATTTTTACAAGTACCTTCAAGAACAGGAATGGATTACGAAGGAATTAACAAAGAGCGCAGATGGGTTTATTTGATGTGGCTTTCAATCATCATTTTTAAGGACGCTGGAGAATAGGGTTTTAACACAATAGCTGACATACCCGCATCTTTGCACCGCACGCTAACTTCGCCCATAGCAGAAGCAGTTACTGCAACAATTGGTACATCACAGTTTACACCTTCCATTTGTCTTATTTTCCTAGAAGCAGTATATCCATCCATTAAAGGCATTTGGATGTCCATCAGAATTAGGTCAAATTTCTCAGATTGCGCATAATCTACAACTTCAAGTCCGTTGTCTGCGATCACAATTTCAGCTCCCCAACTTGTCACGAACTTTCGCAATAAGAGTTGGTTAACTTGATTGTCTTCAGCAGCAAGAATGCGCTTGCCTTTTAAACCATCACCAACAACAGGCTCTACCCTTAACTCCTTAGCAATTGCAGTTTCATCTGGCACTTTGAAAGTGACAACAAAACGAAACTCACTCCCCTCACCTGGAATGCTATCAACGGTTAATTCAGCATCATGTAGCTCAATCAATTTTTTTGTGATCGCCAGCCCTAGACCAGTTCCTCCAAACTTTCTTGTGGTACTTGAACTGGCCTGCGTAAATAAACTGAAGATCGACTTCTGTTTGCTCTCAGGGATGCCTATACCACTGTCTTTAACACTGAATTGAATAGACACAAGTGGATCTGAAACATCAATTACTTTTGTTTGTAAAATTACATCTCCATGAAAAGTAAATTTGATCGCGTTCGAAACGAGGTTGTTAAAAATCTGGGTCAGCCTATGCGCATCTCCTATAAGCATGAGGGGAGAGGCCTCATCCAAGTCAAAAATCAGATTTAAGCTTTTTGCCTTTGACCGGATTTGAAATGTATCTTTAATCTGGCAAAGGAGTGTATTCAATGAAAACACAGACTCCTCGAGCTGAACCCTTCCTGCATCAATTTTAGAAAAATCAAGGATGAGATTGATTAAGCCTAGCAGTCCTTCGGCACTAAAAAGCAATGATTTCAGATTATCTATTTGCTCCTTTTTCGGTTCTTCAGTCATCAATAAATGGGCAAGACCAATCACTGCATTCAAAGGTGTTCTGAGCTCATGAGATATGGTGCTTAGAAATTGTTGTTTTGACCTAGACCCTGCTTCCGCTTTTTGTGCCTCAATTTTTAACTGTCGCTCTATTTCCTTGATGTTTGAAATGTCACGAAGTGCCCCGTCAAAACTTATTATTCCATCTCTTGAATTAACCAATGTTGCGCTCAAAAGCCCCCAAAAGATGTTGCCATCTTTCCTTTTGAACAAGATTTCCCTGTTGGTTATATGGCCCTGCATTGAGATTTCAGCAGCAATTTCATTTCGATTGCTCGGGTTCAAATAAAACTGCTCTGCCTTGAATTGCCGCATTTCTTCTGCAGAATCAAATCCAAACATCTCGACCATTCCTTCATTCACAAAAACCAAGTCGCCATCGCTACTAGCGCGATAGAAACCCTCTTTCAGGTTTGAATTAATGGAGTGCAGTATTGCAGAAACATTGTTCTCTTCGAACTGGTTTTCATTTTTCTCCCACATGAGTGAGGCACCGTCCTCACCTGATTTCAGAATTCGAGGAGAAAAAGTCACTTTAACACGTAGATTTGTTTTAGTGCATTTAGCATCCCACAATACCGACCTCGGTTTCTGTTGTGAAATAATATAATCAACTAGACCTTCCTGATTTACATCATTGATCAGTTGCCAAACTGAAATAGGAGCTTGATCAAACCCACCGAAAAACGCTTCGAATCCAGAGGTATAGGACTCAATAACGCCATTTACATTAATGCTGCAAATCGGAAACCCAATAAAGTCTATCTCATTTAATTTGCTCACTTGCTTGCTCCTAAAAATTCCTTTTTCAATCGTTCAATTTGATCCTCCAACTTCCTTTGTCTATCAAAGTAATTGCCAGTCGAATCATCATCTTTTACTGAAAAATAAAACTTGATTTTCGGCTCTGTGCCTGAAGGACGAGCGGTCACGATTGCACCATCTTCCAGCACCAACTGAATCACATTTGATGACGGTTGATTGATTTTTGACACCGTCTGATCCACTAAATTTTTTGCCTCGCTTGAATTGTAGTCTAGTAATCGAACTACACGTTTACCCGCTAATGTTTCTGGTGTTTTTGTTCTAAAACCCTGCATCATTGAGGCTATTTCTTCCTTTCCTGATTTCCCTTCTTTTTTTAAGGAAACCAGCGCTTCCCGGTAGACTGAAAGTGAGAGGTGAATCTCTTTAAGTAGGTCTAACAGATTCATCCCTTCGTTCTTTGCCCACGCGGTCATCTCAGCAATCACCATGCTAGCCGCTACTGCGTCTTTGTCACGAACGAAATCTCCAATCATATATCCATAACTCTCTTCGCCCCCAGTAATAAAGACCTCTTTACCTTCTTTATTTCGAATAAGATCAGCAATGAATTTGAATCCCGTAAGAGTATTGTAACAAGGCAAACCAAAGTGCATTGCAATATCAGCTATGAGCTCAGAGGTCACGATGGTTTTCCCTATGAATCCATTGCTTGGAATGGTCCCATTCGCCTTCATGCGAGTTAACTGATACCAAACCAAAAGGGCTCCTGTATCATTCCCATTGAGCAACTGATAGTTCCCCTCGTGATCACGCACCGCAATTCCTACTCTATCTGCGTCTGGGTCTGTGCCTAAAACAATTGCAGCATCAATATCTTTTGCAAGATCGATTCCCATTTTTAGCGCTGCTCCTTCCTCAGGGTTTGGAGACTCAACAGTTGGAAAGTCTCCGTCTGGAGCGGCCTGTTCAGCTACTTCATGTATGTTTTTAAAGCCAATTTCACGCAACACTCTCGGGATGATTGTACTTCCTGTTCCGTGCAAAGAGGTGAAGACGATGGGTAAATCCTGTTGCTTCTGAACCGCCTCAGGGCTCAAAGCCTTCTTTTTCAATTCTTTAATGTATGCATCGTCAATTTCAGTTCCAATAAAGGAAAGCAACTCTGGTTTTGCAGTGGTTTTTACTTGGTCATAGGATTCTATTTTTCGCACTTCGCCAATGATACCTGAATCATGGGGGGCAACAATTTGCCCACCATCCTCCCAATACGCTTTGTATCCATTGTAAGCAGGTGGGTTGTGACTAGCGGTTACAACAATACCTCCTTGGCAATTTAAATGCCTCACGGCGAAACTTAAAAGGGGGGTTGGTCTTAAGGCGTCAAACAGATATACGCGAATGCCATTGGCAGTTAGCACATCTGCCGCATTTTCTGAAAACTCAGGACTGCTGTTTCGCGAATCATAGGCAATGGCAACTGACGGTGTTTGATGCGGAAAAGCGCTATTAAGATAGTTAGCAAATCCTTGCGTAGCCAAACCCACGGTGTATTTATTAAGCCTATTGGTCCCAACACCCATAACCCCTCTCAATCCGCCCGTCCCAAACTCAAGATCAGTGTAAAAAGCTTCATTAAAAGCATCAGGATTAGTCTCCATCATTGCTTTTACCTGAGCCTGTGTTTCCTCATCAAAAGGCAGGGCCAACCAAGGTTGAGCTTTTTGTAATATTTTTTCGTTATAAGTCAATTTAATGTTCTTTTATCAGTCATCCTATAACACTTCTCAAGTGCTGCTTGCCAAGCGATTGGGTTCACCCCGGTTGCGCTCTTGAATTTCTCATTGTTCAATTTAGAATACTTTGGTCTTTCAGCTTTGTTCCTGAAAAACGAGGAGTCTACAGCTGAAAGTGTACATTTTGCTCCACACAACTTGTGAATTTCTTGAGCAAAGTCATACCAAGATGCCTGACCTTCCTCTGCGTAATGCACAATTCCATGAAGGCTTAAATCTTTGGTCATTTGAGGCAAGATTGAAAGCAAGTTTTCAGCAAAAATGATGGCGTTTGTTGGCGACGCAATTTGATCATTGACCACATTGACGTTTTCCATCGTACCAAACAAATTTAACATCATTGTGTAAAAATTCTTACCAAAAGGGGAATAGAGCCAGCTCATTCTAATAATTAGTGCTTCAGGATTAACATCTAAAACAGCCCTCTCCCCGGCCCTCTTTGAATCACCATAGGTATTTAAGGGATCAGCTAAGGTTAGCTCATCCAATGGCTCACTTTCACGGCCATTAAAAACATAGTCTGTTGATAGATGAATGAATTTAACATTCGCCTCCATACATGCCAAGGCTCCAACTGCCGCCCCGTCGCTATTTACGGCAAAAGCAGCTGCAGCGTGGTCTTCCGCAGCCTCAACATCTGTGTAAGCAGCAGCATTTATAACCACTCCGGGTAGACATTCTGTGAGAACACGCTCCCAATTCCCGACGTCAGTTATGTCAAGGTCAGTTCGTGAAACATAGTCTATTTCTACATCCTGAAAACCACTACATGCGCGCATAGACTTCGCGAATTGACCACTCCCTCCTGTCACTAAGACTTTTATCATTTTATTACATTAGCGCCGAAAAATACATCAATTTCACTTCGCAAACAGTAGGAACTCGCGTCCCTCCCTTGTAAGATATTTCTTACACTCACAAATTTTAGCGGCAAAACCTTCGAGATGGGTGCACTACCACTGACAAAACTATAAGCGGATGCCTTACAATGAACCTGTTAGTAAATATCTAGTTTTGAAGAGTAGATCGAATCAAGTGACCATTATAAATGGTGATTATTCGGTGTATTCATGAGGTTGAATGGTTTATGTTTTAAAAAATGAGGCAGGTTCGCCTGTCTCATTTCTTATCTTATCCTCATCTTTGGAGTTAGTCCATCAAATTCGAATTGAAAGAATGCAGGCAGCAGAAGACTTTAACTTTGATAGAATACGCGCCTTAACAGGGTCAGATCAAGCGGCTTTAAACCGTTTTACAGAACTTTTTATTCTACATACTCTGGAAAGAGACTGGGTTGCTTTGAAATCTTCTGCTATAAAAAGTGAAGGTCAACATGTAAAAGACATGGCACACAAAATGAAGGCTAGTTTAGATCTTTATAACATGAGACGTGCAAGTGTATTAATTCGTGATATTGAGCAAAAAGCATTTCAACCTTATGAATCTTATCGAGAAGAATTAAACGAATTAGACCATCTGCTCAACCGCATTGGAGCGCAAATGAAAAGCTTGCTGCAAGGCTGAACAAGTTCATTCAGTGACCTATTTAATTAAAAGAAATGGGGAAACTGAACGTCCAATACCGTGCAAAAAGGGTTCACTACGATCACGGGATTAATTTAATCATGATCTGGAGTGCGGCACTCTTTTTGGTGATTAATTTTGCGCTTTGCTCATCTGAATGGTTCGCGCTTGTAGGCGTGGTCTCTGTTTTCATTGGTGCTTTTTACCTCACCGTAAAATTACGCACCAGCCCTCAATTTAGCCCTCTTTTCTATGTGCTAACCTGCTTATTACTCAATATCCTGGGGAGCAAGAT
The DNA here is from genome assembly GCA_047636995.1 of Flavobacteriales bacterium. Taxonomy (GTDB): domain Bacteria; phylum Bacteroidota; class Bacteroidia; order Flavobacteriales_D; family Sanyastnellaceae; genus JAQWQB01. Next base: position 36,455 of record JBLIGQ010000011.1, read on the forward strand.
GCTGTATGAAACCGGATTGTCATTTTGTTATGCAGCCCTAGCCACACATGTTTTATTGTCTCAAAGAAATGTACAAAAAACAGCATTGACCATTGGATTTGGGGCATGCAGCTTCACATTTTACATCCTATTTCCTGTCAGTTTGGGCAATGCTCAAATCTTCACCATTCCCCCCGGGATGTTTTTCGTGCTCTCTTTTCTAGGCATCCTGAGCACTAATAGCATGATTGCACTCAAAATGAAACAGATCCAATTGAGGTCTTTCGATTTCGAGAGACAATATGAAGAACTCAATCAATTTGTGAAATTCGTCCATGAGTCTTCATTGTTACTCATTCGCGTGAGTGAGTCTGGAGAACTATTACTTGTAAATGATATTGCAAAGCAAAACTTAACAGACGAAAACACAGGAGAAATAATCTATCCACCAGGATGCTCTGAATCTATTCTAGAATCTTTTCGCCTCAGTATCCCACAAGACCTAACAACCTATCACAGAGGAAAGCACTACCATTTTAGATTTGAACCTAGCGCAAAAGACGGGTACATGAGCATCTACGGTCAAGACGTGAGTGAAATGCAACATACACGAGAGAAGATAGAAGAACTCAACAATGCGATTGACTTTTCGGCAGACGGAGTAGCTATTATTTCAAAATCAGGCCAATTCAATTATGCCAACGCTTCTCTTTCTCAATTGGTAGGATACAGTTCCAAGGAAGATTTATGTACCTTTTCATGGTTTGACCTATGGGATGAGGAGTGGGTAGAGCATTTCAAAGAGGACATCTTTAAAAACCTCATCCTCACTAATTTCTGGAGAGGCGAGGCAACGTGTTTACAAAAAGACCAAACACCATTATCAGTATCCCTGACCATTACGCGGATACCAGGCGGATCAATGATTTGCTACATCAAAGACAACACAGAACTCAAGGCTTCAAGAGACGCTCTGATCCTGGCCAAGGAATCTGCAGAATCTGCAACCCAAGCAAAATCTAATTTCTTGGCAACAATGAGTCATGAAATCCGCACACCGATGAACGGCGTCTTAGGAATGACCTCATTGCTATCAGGAACTCAACTTAACGAAGAGCAAAAAGAGTTTGTAGAGACCATTCAGCATAGCGGAGAAAACCTCCTTCACATCATCAACGAAATACTCGATTTCTCTAAAATTGAAGCTGGAAAAATGGAGTTAACCTCTGAAAATTTCGAAGTAAACAAACTCATTAAAAACATATTAGCCTTAGCTTCTCATCGTGCTTCTGTTCGGAATAACACCCTCCTATCAAAAGTGAATCATACCGTTTCTGGAATGGCAAGGGGTGACTATGCTCGCGTAACTCAAGTACTCAATAATCTTGTTTCAAATGCCATCAAATTCACAGAGAGTGGCAAGGTTCAAATTGATGTTGATTCCCGTTCTAATGCCAACAATCAACTAGAAATTGTCTTTACAATCTCTGATTCAGGGATAGGCATTCCGCAAAACAAACTCAGAACCTTGTTCGACTCATTTACCCAAGTAGACTCCTCTTTCAGCAGAAAATACGAAGGCACAGGATTGGGGCTCGCCATCTGTAAAAGACTATCAAACCTCATGGATGGAGATATAGAAGTTCAAAGTGAACCGGGAAAGGGAAGCGTCTTTACGTTTTTCTTTCCAACGCGTTTGTCTGCAAGCACATTTGAAACCTCAACGCAAGAACTTCAGCCTGAAATCCCAACTAATTTAGCTAAGAGCTTTCCGCTCAAGATCCTTATTGCTGAAGACAACATCATCAATCAAAGGCTGGCGTATTTTGTATTTGAAAAAATGGGATATGACATTGACCTTGCAGCAGATGGCAAAGAGGCCATTTCAATGTACTTGAAAAACAGATATGATGTTATTTTTATGGATATTCACATGCCTGAAATGGATGGAATTCAAGCTACCAAAGAAATTCTTTTCAACAACGAGACTCCTCCAATTATTGTGGCACTCACAGCAAACGTTATTAAGGAAAGTGAGAGAGAATGCTATGATGCGGGGATGAAACACTTCGTTCACAAACCATTTAAGGTTAGCGAACTGCAACGAATAATTGCCCTTTGCGGACTAATGAATACTGAATCTCATATTTAGGCTATTTACCCTAACTTTGATTTGGCACATTTATTGTTTTCATTTTTGAAACACTACGCCATGATAAAGCAAATTTCTCTTCTGTTCTTTGGTCTCTTCGTCGCTATAGTTTCATACGGTCAGCAAAATCAGGATGCGCAAAACATCCAAAACAATAGAACCGGCAGAAACAATGCGCGGTCTATTGGTACTGTTAGTTTTGGTCTTGAAATTGCCACTCCAATAAATCAATTTAGAACCAGCTTTGATGGCATCCCTGTGGGGATAAGTGCACAAATTCTTGGAAGAAAAGGATTCATCCCTCTAGAGTACGGGATTGGTTTTTCATGGCTTAGCAGAGGCACAATGGACAATGAGGTTGCTGTTTATGAAGGAACCGATTTTGAAGGAGATGACATTTATTCCTCAGGAAATATGGCTGTGAACAGCAACATATATACAGGAACGGGAATCATTCGACTTCGTCCGTTCACAGGAAGAATCCAACCTTATGCTGAATTAATGGCTGGCGGAAGAGGCTTTTCAACCGTCACAATTATTTCTGTTGACGAGGTCGAAGAGGATATTAGAGAAAAACAAAACAATGATTTTGCATTTACCTATGGTTGGGGCGCAGGAATGCGAGTCAACTTGAATGAGACCATTGCAGTTGAAGGGCGTTTCACCAAAATGAATGGTACGTCTGTGAATTTTGTCGATCGAGAAAGCATTGAAGTTGACGGTGATGGAAACCTCTCTTTTGAACGAATCGGAAGTAGAACAGACATATGGTCACTCCAGTTCGGCGTGAGTTTTAATCTTCGCTAACCCGTTCTCTTCGCTTCCCCTTTTCCCTTCTGTTTGTAGGGCAATTCCGAAACGATGATTTCGCCCTAACCCGCAGGTATTCGTAGCGTATAGAAGAATGATAACAACACAACGCGGCTATAAAAAGTCTTGTTGAAATGATCATTCACGCCATGAAGAATACTTACCCATCCCACCACAGTTTCACTTATAGAACTGCCTGTTTTATCATTTGTATTACGGCCCTATTTTCAAGTCCTAGGGTATTCGCGCAAACGAACACGCAATCAAGCCCTTCTATACAGACGGAGACTTTGTACTCACAACCAGACCCTGAAAGACAAAAGGCAAAAGAGCAGGGTACTTTGAGTCAACCAGATTTGAGCGTTCCTTTCAATGGAGATTACATTCAGGTAAACCCAATCATTGAACGTTCTAATTCCCGTTTAGATGGATGCTGGCTCTATTTTGACCCAACACTCTGGACTCAATTCCCAGCGAATGATGATGGCTCTGCGGGACCCATCAACTTACCTTTTACATTCGACTTGTACGGCACAGCTTACAACAGCTTGTACCTGAACAACAATGGAAACATCACTTTTGACAATGCTTTGTCTTGGTACTCCCCTTACGGATTCCCTATTACCACACCCATGATTGCCCCCTTTTGGGCAGACGTAGACACGCGTTTAGACCATGGTGAAGTTTGGTACTATGTAGACAACAATGCCTTTTATGCTACTTGGGTAGAAGTTGGACCTTACAGCGCTTATTCATCATATAGCACAGGCCTTTTCAACTCATTTCAGGTAGTTATTACTGACGGCACTGACCCCGTGCTTGGCGCAGGTCAAAACATTGGATTTGCCTACGGCGAAATGGGATGGACGGCAGGTTCAGCATCTGGTGGATCTGAGGGGTTTGGCGGAACAGCCGCAACTGTTGGTGTAAACTTTGGCGATGGAGAAAACTTCATACAAATGGGCCTGTTTGACTCTGCAAGTGATGACTATGATGGTCCTGCAGATGGAAATGACGGCGTTACTTGGCTCAGTAATCAGTGTTTTGAAATTGACGCCGCAACTCCAGGAAACACCCCTCCTATTGCACAAGGGTTTCCAGAAAACAACGCACTTTATGCATGCACAGGAGTTGATGTTACACACACTTTTGGTTTTCTAGATATGGATCCTGGAGAATCCGTTTCGATTTCCATTGATGACCAGGGAAATGGAGGATTTTCAATCATAAGCAATACCTCTGGAGCAGCAGCAGCATCAGAAATTACATTCAGTCATTCAACCGCAGGTACATACACCTACGTTCTTACTGGAACAGACAATAATTATAGTCCGGCAGCAACAGACATAACTGTTACGCTTGTTGTTTCGGACCCCCCAAGCATAACGGTCAACATCACACAGCCTTCATGCGCTGAGAGTAACGGACAAATTGAATTCGTTTTCTCTGATAACCCAAATCAATCTGAAATTCAATTCAGTCTTGATGATGGAATCATCTGGGAAACTGCAGTGAATGACAACTCTGGCAGCGCAACGTATTCAAATCTAGCTACAGGGAATTATCAATTGGTAACAAGATGGCAAGCAGGAGGATGCGAAGTAGATCTTGGAAGCGAAACATTTGTTGATTCTGGATTTGAACTCGCGTCACTCTCGTGCAGCGGAGACATCTCGGTGAATGACGCAGAGAATGATTGCGAGGAGGCTGTCTCAGTTCCCATTCCAACCCTTGATGGTGGTTGCTCTGAAATTGATTTTGAACGAAACTACTTGACCTTCGACGGATCAGATGATTACATCGCCATTGAAAATTTCAATTACAGCGGAACACAAACAGAACTTTCTGTTGAAGCCTGGATCCGAACCTCTGATGGCACGAATCAAATCATTGCCTCTTTTGACAGAAGTGAATTTTGGCGACTTGAAATCAATGGAAATGGAGGCGAAACAGGAGAGATTGGCTGGTGTGTGAATACCAATGCTGGAATTTTAGACCTTGGTTCCAACACTCGAGTTGATGATGATCAATGGCACCATATCGTTGGTGTTTATGACAATGGAACTGTTGCTATTTATATTGACGGGACACTTGATGTATCTAGCACACAAGGATCTGTTATTGGAAATACCACAACGCGCTATGGCTTCATTGCAACAGGTTCCGAGGCTAGTTCCTATAACGAAAACACAGGACCAACTGACTATTTCAACGGAGACATAGCCGGAATTAGAATCTGGGATAAAGCATTGGCTTTAGCGGAACTAAACAGCGACTACTGTCCAAACCTTCTAGCAGAGGACCTCGCTGTGAATTATGACTTTACAGAAGGAACTGGAATTGTGCTCAATGATGCATCTGGAAATTCAAACAACGGTAACTTTCAAAACATGACCGCATCAGCTTGGGCAAACGGAAATGCCCCTGGATGCATCACTTTTTTCAACGATTTCAATCAAACAGCTGACGCTTCTGGAATTTACGGTGGTGGTGAAACCATTGTAAACTGGACTTATTCAGCACCAAATGGACAATCTAACACCTGCAGTCAAACCATAGAAGTGGTTGTTCCTGCAGAACTAGTCTGTGAAAATCAATTCAATGACTATATATGGAACGGAGCTGCAGACAGTGATTGGAACAATGCAGCTAACTGGGTAGGAAACGAAGTGCCTCCTAGTCAGGCAAATGTTCTGATAGCCGTAACGAATTTCCCACCAGAACTGTCACAAACGGTTTCTGTTAACAACATTTTGATTGACGAAAACTCAAGCATTGCATTTTCGAACAGCTCAGGACAAGTAAAGATTTACGGTGATCTAGCCAACAATGGCACCCTGCATTCTACCACAGGTAAATTCTGGTTCGCAGGAGATGATTTACAATTGATCAAAGGGGCCAACGCACCTACTTTCTATGAGCTAAAAATTAGTTCAACTGATACCGTTCGATTGTTGACGGATATTTTCTTGAATGGTGCACTCCAGCCAAATTCAGGGGTCTTTGACTGGAATGATAAAAGTGTTGAATTGCTCTCCACAGCAGACTATACGGGGAGCATCGGCGAGATCAAGTCCAGCGCAGAAATCCTAGGAACAGAAATCCTCTATAACAGGTATTTCCCTGCGGCTTCTGGAAGCTGGAGAATGCTGTGCTCTCCTATTGTAAACGCTGCATTTGATCAGTGGGACGATGATTTCCCAACAACTGGATTTACGGGGTCAAATTACCCCAACTACCCCTCTGCGGAAGACCCTTGGAGCAACATTCGACGTTATGACGAAACCGTTACAGAAGGAGATCTTCATTCAGGTTTTGAAAGCATTTCGAATGCTACAGATGTGATTGGAAACACCAATGGCTATTTCGTCTATTTCATCCCGAATAGCACAACCATTGATATGTCTGGAGAATTCCACAAAGGAGACCTCACCTACTCATTGTCTAGAACCATTTCCAATACAGACCCATACAATGACGGTTGGAACCTCATCGCGAACCCCTATCCTTCAGCCATTGACTGGGATGAGACCTTGGGATGGACAAAATCAGATGTAGACGATGCGATTTACGCTTTCGACCCTGAGAGTGGCCAATACGCGAGTTACATTAATGGAATTAGTGTAGGCCAATTGGACAATAGAGTTGCTTCTTTTCAGGCCTTCTGGGTCAAAGCCAACGGACCAAACCCAGAGGTGGTAATAAAAGAATCTGCTAAGTCTAATGCTGGCGGCGTATTTATGCGCAGCCAAGACTTGGCTACACAAACGGTTATTCGTCTCAAAGTACACACTGACGATTCTGCTAAATATGACGAAACCGTCATTGGTCTTCGCTACGGCGCAGAAATGACTTTTGAAAGCAATTTGGATGCCTATAAATTCTTCGGAAACAACCCTGCCTTACCTAGCTTGGCTTCTGTTTCAGACAGTACGAATAACAGACCTTTGAGTATCTCGATGGTCCCTGTTCCTGAAGAAGATATGGTGATTGAATTGCTGGTTCGCCCGGGCAACAATGCAGAATTAACCTTAACAAACACCCTGGTGGATAGCTATGACGGGAGCATTTGTTTGCAACTGGAAGACCGCGAGTTGGAAACAACAGTGGCCTTTAACTTAGGTGACTCATACAGTTTCACCTGTTCAGAAGACATGCTTGAAAATCGCTTTGCCCTTCATTTAAGTGCGCCAGTGGATGCCACGCCTTTCCATGAAAATTGTCCGGAAGCAGAAAATGGGTCAATCATCGTGCAAGGATTTGGAGATGCGCCTTGGTCATTCACCTGGACAGACGAGATGGGGAATATCTTCAGAGAAATGGAGAACTTGTATACCGCAGATACCGCAGAAGACTTGCCTCCCGGATTCTATGATGTTCTAGTTGAAAACACGAATCCAAACTGCAGCTCAAGTTCAGCTCAAGTTCAGGTACATGCTGCTTCTACACCCTTTATTGAAACGGCTTCTACACCTGCGTCTTGCAATCAAGAGAATGATGGAACCATCAGTTTTTTCGGGGCAGAAGATTACGAATGGGACATTACTTTGACCTCATATGAAGACAACAGCATTACCCAAATCAATGCTGTGAACGGTGATTCAACTGTAACAGGTCTTCTTTATGGAGTCTACCTCATTGATGCTGTTTCGAATTGCGGAACCGTAATAGACATCGAAAATGCAGATTTGAGAGATGACAATGCAGTAGAATCAGACTTCATTGTACTTGACGCTCAGATTTCACTTAGCAATGGCGAAGTAGCCATATTCTTAGAACAATGTTCACAGAATATAACTGCCGTTAGATGGGATTTTGGAGATGGAGTTGTTGACACTTTAAACTTCAACCCCGCTCACAATTTCACAGAGGCAGGATTGTTTTATGTGAATTTAACAGCCTCTAACGCAGACTGCGAGAGCGATTATGAAATGCTCATTGTGGTGACAGGAATGCTTCCAAATGACAATGAAAACGAAGAGGAAATGTCAGGATTTGAAGCCAGTGGATTGGGCGAAGAAGACTTCACTGTAGTCTTTACAGATCAAGAAATAGCTATTCAATCTTCATCAGATGTGAACGAGCCTGTTTTCATTACCATTTTCAATTTGAACGGACAATTAGTTCAGACCGAACAGCTTCCAGAGTTAACTACCGGACAAACAAATGTAAACATCAGCTCATTGCAACCCGGCATGTATTCTATGAGTATAACAACAACTGAATCTTTGCTTTACAGCGAAGAGTTCGCCAAAAATTAGCCTCCCCAATAACTACGTCTAGCAAAGTGTCGGACTCAGAAATGAGTTCGGCATTTTTTATTTCCCACGCATGGCGTCTACCGGGTCCATTTTGGCTGCTTTAAGCGCGGGAGCTATTCCAGCAATGATTCCAGAAACCACCGCAATGGTCAATGCCATCACGAAGCGATTGAAACTCACCTGCAATGTCAAACCGAAATCAATGAAGTTCACAATCAGGGTAATAATCACAATCAATCCGAAAGCCATTAAAGCGCCAAAAATGCAAAGAGCTACAGCCTCAAACAGGAATTGACCAAGAATGAATGCGCTTTTTGCTCCTAGCGCTTTTTGAATCCCGATGATCTGCGTTCGCTCTCTCACAGAAACGAACATAATATTCGCAATAGAAAAGCACCCGACTAAAATAGCAAAGAGACCAATGAACCAGGTTCCAATGTCAACTGCTCCAAAAACGTTGTCAATCATTCCATTGAGCATTCCCATTTCGTTAATGGAAAAATCATTTTTATCTCTCGGATTGATTTTTCTAATGGCTCGAAAATGCTGAACGATTTCCTCTTCCATTTCTTCGTTTGTGACGCCTTCTTTGGCTTTCACCAGGATAGATGAATCAACTCGTTTCACATTGATAATGCGGGTAGCAAAGTTGGCCGGTATAAGCGCTAGTTCGTCAAATCCGTTTCCAATCAGAGAGGTGCCCTCCCGTTTGAAGGTGCCTATTATTTCAACCTTTAATCCTTTTATTTTCACCTGTTTACCAACCACATCACCTGTTGGGAAGAGCATATCTGTTACATCTTGACCAATGATTGCTACGGGTCTGCCCGTATTTAATTCTATTTCAGTGAAATAGCGTCCTTGATCAATGTTAATTTCAACACACTTTTCATAGTCTTTACTGACCCCAACCGTTTGAACATTTTGGTAGATGTTGCCCCGGTATTCAGCTGTGCCCCTATCTCCAATTTGAAAGGAAATGGCCTCTGCTGTTTCCATGCGCTCACGCAAATCCTGCATGTCTCTTGCTGTGGGCTGTCTGCGTTGGAAATATTCCCACCATTGATATTCCCCTTCGCCCTCTGGGCCCCAAGGCCACTTCTGAACAAACAGCACATCATCATTCACACCACTGAATGAATCACGCAGCGTAGACTCCATGGAATCAGAAGCAGTAAAGACCATTGTAATAAGAAAGATTCCCACCATGACTCCCAGTAAAGACAAGAATGTGCGCAATTTATTAGTTACAATGGCTTGCCAAGCAAATCTGAAACTTTCTCTAAGTAGACGGAAGTACAACATTGATTTTCAGTAAAAATGGATGACCGTTTTCACTAGGCAAGGTACAAATGATCTTAGGAAATTGACCGTCATTCACCACGCAAGGTGTCCGTTCACCATAATAGTTCCCAAATCTATTTTCACCCACTTGAATGTGACTTTCGGCCTGCCCATAAACCCTGATTTACGACCTAATAACAATTGATATTAATCTTTCAACACGCTTTCATAAGGCCCTTGGTTACACTACTTTTGTTTTTTGCTTTACCTTCTTAAAACAACTGCAACCCATGTCAGGTCAGAAGAAAATAACGTCTGCGTTGATTTCCGTTTTTCACAAAGACGGCCTTGAGCCAATCGTAGCAGAATTACAACGTCAAGGTGTTAAAATTTACAGCACAGGTGGAACACAAACTGCCATTGAGGCTATGGGTTGCGACGTGCATCGCGTTGAAGATCTCACTTCGTATCCGTCTATACTTGGTGGAAGAGTAAAAACATTGCATCCAAAAGTATTTGGCGGAATTTTGGGTCGAAGAGAATTGGACTCGGATGTGGCACAGATGGCAGAGTTTGAAATTCCATCTATAGACTTGGTTATAGTTGATTTGTATCCTTTCGAGGCTACCGTTTCAAGTGGAGCAGATCATGAAGACATTATTGAGAAGATTGACATTGGTGGAATTTCACTTATTCGCGCAGCAGCAAAAAATTACAAAGATGTTGTGATTGTTGCTTCACGAGAACGCTACGTGCCTCTTTTGAATCTTTTAAAAGAAGGAAACGGCGAAACAGCGTTAGAAGACCGAAAGGAACTTGCCGCAGAAGCCTTCAACGTGTCTTCTCATTATGACACGATGATTTTCAAGTACTTCGCCAAAGATGACACTTCGGTGCTAAAAGAGAGTCATACCTCTGGAACGGCCCTGCGGTATGGAGAAAACCCACATCAACGCGGTTACTTCTTTGGAGATTTGGACGGTATGTTTGACCAGCTACATGGAAAAGCGTTGAGCTACAACAACTTACTAGACATTGATGCGGCGGTGAATTTGATGGGTGAATTTAAAGATGATAATCCCACTTTCGCCATTTTGAAGCACAACAATGCCTGTGGACTTGCCACACGTTCAACCTTAGCAGAAGCATACAAAGCTGCGCTAGCTGGAGATCCGGTTTCTGCTTTCGGAGGGGTATTGATCTCAAACAAACCGCTTGACAATGCAACAGCAGAGCAGGTCAAAGATTTGTTTTGTGAAGTGGTGATTGCACCTTCGTTTGACGCAGATGCACTAGAGACTCTAAAAAGCAAAAAGAACCGCATTATCCTCGTTCAGAAGCAATGGACGTTCCCTGTGACCCAAGTTCGCACAGCATTAAACGGAATTTTAATGCAAGACCGAAACCAGCATACTGACCAAGCTAGTGGATTCAAACTGGCTACTCAATCAGAAGCTACAGACCCCCAAATTGAAGACCTCGTTTTTGCCAATAAATTGGTGAAACACACCAAATCGAATACCATTGTTTTTGCTAAGGGCAGACAATTACTCGCTAGCGGAACAGGTCAAACATCTCGTGTAGATGCTTTGAAACAAGCGGTAAATAAAGCGAATTCATTTGGGTTCGACTTAAAAGGAGCTGTAATGGCATCAGATGCATTCTTCCCATTTCCTGATTGTGTTGAACTAGCATGTAACGAAGGGGTGAATGCTGTCGTACAACCAGGAGGTTCAGTGAAGGATAAGTTAAGCGTTGATTTTTGTAATGAAAATGACATGGCAATGTACTTCACCGGATACCGTCATTTCAAACACTAACAATTGATAGTTAAGTACGTATACTTGCTTAATGTTAACAGCGTGATTCAATGTATATATTTGTGTTTATCCATTTACCGAGAGCCATAAAGGAACACCATGGGGTTGTTTAATTTTTTCATGCAAGAAATCGCGATTGACCTGGGAACGGCCAACACGATTATCTATTACAATGACAAAGTAGTTGTTGACGAACCATCTATTGTTGCGAAAGACCGCACCACGCAAAAGACTGTTGCGATTGGCCGGAAAGCGCAACAAATGCATGGCAAAACCCACGAGAACATAAAGACAATTCGTCCATTGAAAGATGGAGTAATTGCTGATTTCCAGTCTGCTGAAGACATGATCAAAGGAATGATCAAAATGATCAACAAAGGGAAGTCTTGGTTTGCTCCTTCTTTGAGAATGGTTATTTGTATCCCATCTGGAATTACAGAAGTTGAAAAACGAGCTGTAAAAGACAGCGCTGAACACGCCGGTGCGAAGGAAGTTTATCTTATTCACGAACCAATGGCTGCGGCAATTGGAATTGGGATAGACGTAGAGGAGCCCATGGGAAACATGATAATTGATATTGGCGGCGGAACCTCTGAAATTGCGGTTATCGCTCTTGGAGGAATCGTAACAGACAAGAACATACGTGTTGCCGGTGATGAATTTACCCAAGACATTGAAGAATATATGCGTCGCCAGCACAATATTCTCATTGGAGAACGAACTGCTGAGCAAATCAAAATTGAAGTAGGAGCAGCACTTCCTGAATTGGATGACCCACCAGAAGATTATGCCGTTAGAGGAAGAGACCTGATGACTGGTATTCCAAAGGAAATTCACGTTACCTACAGCGAAATTGCTCACGCACTTGACAAGAGTATCTCAAAAATTGAAGAAGCAATTCTGAGTTGTTTAGAAAATACGCCCCCAGAACTTTCTGCTGACATCTTCAAAACAGGAATATACCTTGCTGGTGGTGGTGCATTGTTGCGCGGATTAGACAAACGAATTTCTCAAAAGACCCGCCTCCCTGTTCACGTAGCTGATGAGCCACTTCGCGCTGTAGCGAAAGGCACCGCAATTGCGCTTAAGAACATAGATCGGTTCCAATTCCTCATGCGAGAGTAACCCAAAAGAAACCAGAGGAGCATGCGAAGCCTATGGCAACTGATTTATCGTTACCACATTTTCTTGGTGTTCCTTATCCTTGAGGTTTTAGCTATTGCACTTTTAGTTCGAAACAACAACTATCAGCGTGCAACTTTCGTGCACAGCGCCAACAAGATTACTGGCAACTTATACGAAAAACGAACAGAGATAGCTGAGTATCTGAAGCTGCAATCTATCAATGCAGAATTGGCCAAAGAAAATGCACGTCTTCGAACGGTTTCTCAACCAAATTACCAGCAATTGACTGACGACTTGTACATGTATGAAGATACTTTGTACTTGCTTCGCTATGAATACATCTCTGGAAGGGTTATCAATAACTCCGTAAATCGCCCGAACAACTTCATCACCATAGACAAAGGTTCTACTAATGGCATTCAGAAAGAAATGGGGGTTGTTTCAAAAGGGTCCATTGTTGGGATTGTAAAAGATGTATCAGACAATTTCGCGTCTGTGATGCCGTTGATTAACACAAACATGAGTGTTGGTGTTAGGTTAAAAAGAAGTGGCGAAACAGGAGAAGTGACTTGGGATGGAAGAGACCCTTCTAAAGTCCTGGTCAATTACATCTCGCGCTCAGCCAACCCACTTAAAGGAGACACAATTATCACATCAGGATTTTCAACTTATTTCCCAGAGGGCATTCTTGTTGGAACAATTGAAGATTTTCGCATTCCCGAAGGAGAAAATTTCTATACAATTGACCTGCTATTGAGCACACCGTTTCACCAGCTGAGTTACATCGAAGTCATTCATAATTTACTTAGTGACGAGCAATTGGAGCTAGAACAAAAGCAGGAGGGCCAAGATGGGGGGTGAAATTATTCGTAACGTATTAAGGCTAACCTTTTTGATTCTTATTCAGGGTTTAATCGTTAACAGATTGGACTTGTGGCAAGGATACATTTTACCTAGTGTCTATATTTTTGGCCTTTTGATGCTTCCTATCACTACTCCTAGAATCATGTACATGGTCATAGGATTTATAGCTGGCGCTTGCGTAGACATGTTCACGAACACCCTTGGAATTCATGCTTCAGCATGCGTTTTTATGGGATTTATACAGCCGTTATTTTTACGTTTTCTTGCTCCAAGAGAAGGCTATGAAGTGGGGCAACGTCCCACCTTGCAAGATTTAGGAATTGGATGGTACATCACCTATGCAGGCATTTTAGCATTGGTACACCATACCTGGTTGTTCTTCATTGAGCTCATGCGCTTTACTCCCTTTTTCTACACACTTGGGAAAGTACTGCTAAGCACACTAGCCACTTTAGTGCTCATGGTACTGGGTCAATACTTGATCTACTCACCGTCTGATCGTCGTAAAAAATGAATCTCAGCAACAGACGGTATATCTTTTCGGGAATTATCATTCTCTTTGGATTGATCTTCGTTGCGCGTCTTTTTTACCTGCAAGTTGCAAGTGACAGTTGGCAAGCCAAAGCAGCCGAACTTACCGAAGAAAAAATTAGAATTTACCCTTCACGCGGTCTGATTTATGATCGGGGAGGCGAGCTTTTAGTGGCCAATAGAGCCATCTATGACCTCATGGTTACACCAAGGCAAACAAAGGCCTTTGACACACTTGCGTTTTGTGGACTGATAGACATCAGTTCCGAAGACCTTCGCACTCAAATAAATAAAGCGATTAAGTACTCTAGATACAAGGCATCTGTGCTTAAAAAACAGATTGACCCGCAGGAATATGCGCGCATTTCAGAACAACTGCACAAGTATCCTGGCTTTTTCGGACAAGTTCGAACGGTACGAAATTACCAGAAGGGAATTGGGGCTCATTTGCTAGGTGATTTTGCAGAAACGAATCCCAAGGATCTGAAATCTGACAGCTATTACAGGCAGGGAGACTATATCGGGAAGAGCGGCATTGAGTCTGTCTACGAAGAAGACTTACGCGGAGAAAAAGGATCAAAATACGTGCTTGTTGATGTGCGAAATAACATTCAAGAAAGTTTATCTGATGGCAGGTATGACACTACGGCTGTTTCAGGATCAGACCTAACCATTACCATTGACGCTGATTTGCAAGCCTATGCAGAAAAGCTGATGGTTAATAAATTGGGAAGTGTAGTAGCCATTGAACCTTCAACTGGAGAGATTCTTGCGTTGGTAAGTTCACCCGGATATGACCCGAATTTACTGGTAGGGGCTCAGCGTGGAAAGAACTACGGCGTACTGCAACAGGACAACCTCAAACCGCTTTATAACAGGGCGTTACAAGGACAATACAGGCCTGGTTCTATTTTCAAGATGGTGCAAAGTTTGATAGCATTGGAAACGGAAGCCATCACTGTGAACACACGAATTCCTTGCAACAGAGGTATTATTGGCTGTCACGGCGCCCATTCTTATGATGATTTAGAGGGTGCCATTATTCACTCTTGCAATCCGTATTTCCATCAAGTAATGAAACGAATGGTGGAAAAGGGCGTTAAAGAATCTCGCTTTCAAGATGCTCAACTCGGATTGAACGAGTGGAATGGCAACATCATGAAATTTGGTTTCGGAACAGATTTAGGAACAGACTTACCCGGGATGAAGACTGGAAATGTGCCAAAATCTGCCTACTATGATAAAATCTATGGCGAATTGTCCTGGGCCTACAGCACCATCTATTCAATCAGTATTGGCGAAGGTGAGCTTCTTGTTAATCCGTTGCAAATGGCGAATCTTGCGGCCATTATAGCAAACCGAGGTTACTACTACCCACCTCATGTGATTCGCAGCATTGGGAATACAGGAAAACCAGATAAATTTAGAAAAAAAATAAACTGTGGGGTGCGGCCTGAGTATTTCACCCCTGTTGTGAACGCGATGCAAAAGGTAATAGAACAGCCAGGTGGTACGGCCAGAAGAGCGCGAATAGAAGGACTTGAAGTTTGCGGAAAAACAGGGACCGTGCAAAATGACCCCATTCTTGACCACAGTGTGTTCATGGCTTTCGCACCAAAAGACAATCCTCAGATTGCCATTTCAGTTTATGTAGAGTTTAGCGGTTATGGAGGAACTTGGGCAGCGCCAATAGCTGCCTTGCTTATTGAAAAGTACCTGAATGACTCCATCTCAGATCCAAAAAAGGAACAGCGCATTTTAGATGCCGTATTTTTAGGAGAATGACAGCACAACGCAGCGGAGACATAAGAAGAAACCTTGATTGGCCAACGTTACTGATCATGATGTCATTGGTGCTTTTTGGATGGATTACAATCTATAGTGCCGCTTTCAACCCTGAACACGCTGGTATATTTGACTTCAAATCTGACCATGGAAAACAGCTGATCTGGATTGGGATCTGCGCTGTTATAGGGCTCGTCTTATTAAATACGGAAGGGGAATTTTTCATACGCTTTAGTGTTATATCCTATGTTGCGGTACTTATCTTTCTAATCTTGGTTCTGATCATAGGAAAAAAGGTTGGTGGTGCGCGATCCTGGTTCGGAATAGGCTCCTTCAGCATACAACCCAGTGAGTTTGCGAAAACATCTACAGCCCTAATGCTGGCTTGGTTTATAGCCCAAACAGGGAGTAAGTTTAAAGCGCTAGGAACACGACTTCAAGCAGGCTTAGTGCTTCTTGTTCCCGCCGGTTTGATTATGCTGCAGCCTGATGCAGGAACCGTTCTGGTATTCACAGGATTCATTTTCGCCATGTATAGAGAGGGCCTCAGTGGTAACCTTTTGATTGTGGGCTTTGGCGCCATAATTCTGGCTATTGTGGCTATTCTTTCAGGAGCTACCAGCTTTGATTATGTTTTCATTGGAGAACAGAGTGGGATTTTCATGATGCTCTTTATGCTCCTCATTATTGGCGCATTTACATTTCTGGGTGTTAGAACGTTTACGCTGCCTAGATACCGGAAGAAAAACTTCAGAATTGTGCTCCTTTCACTCATCGGGGCCATGGGCTTTTCTTATGCTGTAAACTTCGGAATAGAAGATGTTTTAAAGACCCACCAACGGGAGCGAATCTATGTCCTTTTCGGTATGAACAGCAATCCTGATGCTGCTTACAACATCAACAATGCTAAGGCGGCGATTGGCGCTGGAAGGTGGACAGGCAAGGGATTTATGAATGGTCCTATGACACGGTATAAATTTGTACCTGAGCAACACACAGATTTTATATATAGCACCATAGGCGAAGAGTGGGGGTTCTTAGGAAGCACACTGGTCATAGTGCTGTTTATTGCCTTGATTTTGCGGATCATTGCGCTGGCTGAAAGACAGCGATCTCAGTTCTCACGTGTTTATGGATACTCCGTTGCGAGTATCCTCTTCATGCACGTGCTTATAAACATAGGAATGGTCTTAGGAATAGCACCTGTAATTGGTATTCCCCTTCCCTTCTTTAGCTATGGGGGTTCCTCCTTGATGGGGTTTGCCATTCTCATTTTCATCATGCTGAGATTGGATGCAGAGCGTTACAGCGTATTTAGATAAAATACCTTCTAACCATTAGAACAGTAAATCAGAATTCCCAACAAAATTGGTGTTTCTTGGTATTCATGCTCAAACTGGTCCCGCGGGTGAATACTACCTTTGTAGGTGAGAAATCTTCACAGGTATAGTCGCAACCTGAGTTTATACCACTGACAGTCTATTCAGAGCAAGTATCAGAAGGATCTAATTCAACGCGCATTGAAACGATCGAATTGGCCAATATTGATCCTCCGGGAAAGAGAGTCAAAACAACCAATATTCTTCGGCAAGAGTGTTTAATCTGAATAAGAAATAGTGCAGAGATGACCAATTCGTGTTACGCATTTACCCATTTCAGGCTAAATCCAATGCCTCTATTTTTTTCCTAATACAGGTCCAATTAGAAAGGATTGACGTATTCCAACAACCACCATCACCCAAATAAATAATTCTACAACACTGTTTATCAGGTGATTATTGTTTTTTTCGCACTGTTATCCACCGAATGCTTGCAAAACTCAATTTATTTTTCCCTATCTTTATAATTGTTATGCTGAACACATTCACATTTACTTGTTGCTGTTGCACGACCCTTTAGGGATCGGATTGAGCAATGTGTATTTGAAAAAATATAGAGCCCTTCCGATTCTTTCGGAGGGGCTTTCTTTTTTGGTTTATTAATTGGTTAATATGAATGCTCAGATGAGAAATAGTCTTTTAAATACAACTTGTTGTTGTTGTTGTTGCGGTCACTCGCGATACAAGAAGACTATGCCTTAACTGAAACATTCTAGTAAAAGAATTCAAAAGGTCCTTCTTGTGGTGAGAAGGGCCTTTTCTTTTGCCTAAAAATTTGAACAAACAACTCTATCTATAATTGACCTGACGATTAAGTCAAGCTAAAATTCAACTTCCAAATGGGAAACCCAACTACTCTCCCCCACTTATTTGCCACTTTCGCTGAATTCGGAAATTACGTAGGCAACACTCCACTGATGGAGATCAAAGGATTACATCACAATGCTAAGGTTAAAATCTTTGCGAAAGCAGAATGGCAACAAATGGGTGCAAGTGTGAAAGCACGCGCTGCTTATCTAATCATGAAGGAAGCGATTCTAGCTGGCAATCTGCATGAAAGCAAACGTCTCTTGGATGCAAGCAGCGGGAATACCGGCATTGCATACGCCATTTTTGCCAAAGCGGCAGGAATCCCCCTGACTCTTTGTATTCCTGAAAACGCATCAAAAGAGCGAAAGCACATTCTGCATACCCTCGGGGTTGAAGTAATTTTCACTAGCAAGTTGGAAGGAACAGATGGTGCGCAATCAGTTGCCTTAGAATTGGCAACTAAAAATCCCGAAGACTATTTTTATGCTGATCAATACAACAATGACAACAATTGGAAGGCCCATTATGAAACCACAGCAAAAGAAATCTTGCACCAGACCTATGGAGAAATAACTCATTTCACCTGTGGCTTAGGCACTACAGGAACGTTTTCAGGAACAGCCAAACGACTGCTAGAAGAAAAACCAACGGTCAAGGTCATTGCGCTTCAGCCAGAGACTGCTTTGCACGGGATGGAAGGATGGAAACACCTGGAGACCGCAAAAGTGCCCGGGATTTATAAGTCTGAATTGGCGACAGACACACGCACAGTAGATACGTTGAGTGCTTATAACATCCTCCGCAAAACACATGCGCAAGGACTGAAAATCAGTCCGTCTTCAGCAGCAAATATTCAAGGCGCTATTGATTTAGCAAATCAACTAGAAGCGGGTGTTATCGTGACGGTTCTTCCTGATGATGCCTCGAAATATTCTGAGGCCCTCACCCAAATCTTACACTGATGTTTGAAATTGAAATCACCGCTGCTTCGAACGAAGTCATGAGCGCTCATGCTGTAGGTACTTTCCCCAATGAGTGCTGTGGATTTTTCTTCGGCGCAAGTGAAAATGACCTAAAAATTGTCACAGAGATTCGTCCGGTTCTGAATGTAAAAAAAGGCGACCAACGCCGAAGGTTTTCAATTGACCCTTTCGATTACATGAAGGCAGAAAAATACGCACATGAAAACCAACTTGAACTGCTTGGTATTTACCATTCACACCCACTGCATCCTGCCGTTCCTTCAGAGCATGATTTGAAACAAGCCATGCCCTTTTTCAGCTATATCATTCTTAGCACTCAGCCTCAACTGGTGATCGATATCACCTCTTGGCAACTCAATAAAAATCGTGAATTCATTCGTGAAGAACTGAAAGTTTCAAAAATCAATTAATTAACATTTAGATCCATGGCTACATTACTAATCCCAACTCCGCTTCGTAAATTCACAGAGAATCAAGCCCAATTCAGCAGCAATGGGACTTCTGTAAAAGAAGTGATAGAAGACCTACTTCTTTCTCATGCTGGATTGAAACCACACCTGTTGGATGCTGATGGCAACATTCGCTCCTTTGTAAGAATCTATGTCAAAGATGAAGACATTCAGGTCTTGCAAAAAGAGCATACGAAGGTAGAACAAGACACACTTATTTCAATTATACCGGCAATAGCTGGCGGTTCATATTAAGGAAGAAATCATGAGCACAGAATTCAGCAAAGCAGAACTCGAGCGGTACAGCAGGCACCTCATCATTCCAGAGTTCAACATTGAAGGTCAACGCAAATTGAAAGAAGCGAAGGTGCTGGTTATAGGTTCCGGCGGACTAGGATCACCCTTGTTACTTTACCTTGCTGCGGCAGGAGTAGGAACACTCGGAATTGTTGATTTTGATGTAGTAGATGAATCCAACCTCCAAAGACAGGTTCTATTTAGTGTAGCAGATGTAGGCAAACCAAAAGTAGAAGCAGCTGAAGCGCGCATTAAGGCGCTCAATCCGCACATCAAAGTGGTCACCTACAATACGCAGTTTACTTCGTCCAACGCAAAAGAGATTGTGCGTGACTACGATATCATTGCAGATGGAACAGACAATTTCCCCACCCGCTACCTCGTAAATGACGTCTGCGTTCTGATGAACAAAGTCAATGTTTATGGATCTATCTATCGTTTTGAAGGACAAGTTTCTGTCTTCAACTACACAGATAAGGATGGCAACATTGGTCCAAATTACAGAGACTTGTTTCCTTCTCCTCCCCCTCCGGGTTTGGTACCCAGCTGCGCCGAAGGAGGTGTCATTGGGGTGCTCCCGGGTATTATTGGCTCATTGCAAGCGAACGAAGTCATTAAAGTCATCTCAGGAATTGGCGAAACATTAAGTGGTAGACTTTTCCTACTGGATGCAGCTACCTTCGAAACGCGTACGTTAAAAGTGCATCGCAATCCAGAGAATCCTCTGAATGGAGCAAATCCAACACAATCTGAATTGATTGATTATGAGCAATTTTGCGGAATGAAAACAACGGAGAAACAAGAAACTCTTCATGTAAAAGAGATTGATGTTCACGGTTTGGCTCAGCTGCGCGAAAACGGAACCGACTTCCAGCTCATTGATGTCCGCGAGCCTTATGAATATGCCATTGCGCACATCGACGGAGAGCTCATGCCGTTGAACTCCATCAGTGACTTCGCCACACAAATTGACAAAACGAAAAAAGTGGTCATTCATTGCCGAAGTGGCGTGAGAAGTGCCCAGGCAATTGTAGAGTTGGAAACCAATTTCGGTTTTAAAAATTTGTACAACCTCAAAGGTGGGATTCGTGCATGGGCACAGGAGGTTGATCATGATATTGCGGTGTATTAGAGGCAATGGAATTGTTGGGGGTTTTCGTTTCCCATGAGTGAAGCTCGTGGCTACATTTTGACGAGCGCAAGCGGTCGTCTGTGTCCGATAGATAATTGAAGGGATTGTGAGATTTCCCTACACTCTTGAATGTTACGACATGTGGCGAAGACCAGACCTAAAGGGCTGGTCCTACGGGGCTGTTCCTACGGGATTGCTCCTTCGGGATTGCTCCTACGGAAGATTGCCAAACACATTGAATGAATCCAACCACCCATCGATAAATAATCGGGATACGTGATTTGCATGATGGATCGCCAAAATGGCGTCCCTGTCTGGTAACCTCTTTATATAAGGTAGAGGACGCAAGAATTCCGTCCTCACAACCCTGGCGAATAGATCAACCGAGCGCTATTGATGAAACCACATTTTTTATGTGGATTGTTTAGCGCTTACAAAAGTACAAGCAACAAAAAGGGCTACCCAAACGGATAGCCCTTTTTAATTGAATTTCGTTTTCTTACAATCCCAACAACACCTTCGCTGGATCAGTAGCCCCAAACAACATGGTTTCTGGGTTCTCTAACATCTCTTTCACTTTCACCAAGAAGCTTACGCTCTCTTTTCCATCAATGATGCGGTGATCATACGAAAGGGCGATGTACATGATTGGACGAATAACAACCTCTCCATTTTCAGCAACTGGTCTTTCAATGATGTTATGCATTCCCAAAATGGCACTTTGAGGAGGATTGATAATTGGCGTGCTCAACATTGAACCGAAGACACCACCATTTGTAATGGTAAACGTTCCTCCTGTCATCTCATCAATTGAGATTTTACCGTCGCGTGCCTTGATGGCCAAACGTTTGATCTCAGCTTCAATTTCTGCGAGACTCATTTGCTCTGCATTGCGCACAACAGGCACCATGAGTCCTTTTGGAGAACTCACCGCTATCCCAATATCTGCGTAATCATGGTATACAATTTCTTTCTCTTCAATGCGGGCGTTCACATCAGGATAAATGCTTAACGCAGTTGTAACGGCCTTGGTGAAGAACGACATAAACCCTAGGTTCACGCCGTGCGTTTCTTTGAACATTACTTTGTACTTCGCACGAAGATCCATGATTGGCTTCATGTTCACCTCGTTGAAAGTGGTCAGCATGGCGGTATCGTTCTTTACAGAAACGAGCCGCTCACCAACTTTACGACGAAGCATTGACATTTTTTCGCGACGCTCTTCTCTACTTCCGCCCCATGTTTTAGCAGCGCTGGTATCAAATCCAGCAGACATTGCTGCAACTACATCTTGCCTCAAGATACGTCCGTCTTTCCCTGTTCCTTGAACTTGGTTCGAAGTAACACCATTTTCATCCATCATCTTTTTAGCAGATGGAGAAGGATGTCCTGTAGCATATGACTCAGTAGCTAAGGGTGCTGGAGCAGCAGCAGGAGCAGCCTTTGGAGCCTCTACTTTAGGTTCTGCTTTCACTTCCGCTTTTGGAGCTTCCACCTTAGGCGCTTCAACAGCACCTTCAGGTCTTTTAGCAGATGTATCTATTAAACAAACCACTTCACCAACAGCAACGGCATCACCTTCTTCTGCTTTGAGGGTAATGATTCCTGCCGCTTCAGCTGGTAACTCCAGTGTAGCCTTGTCAGAATCTATTTCTGCAATGGTTTGATCTTTTTCTACCCAGTCTCCATCAGCTACTAACCAAGCAGCAATTTCAACTTCCGATATAGATTCGCCCGGGCTCGGGACTTTCATTTCCAATACTGGCATGGAATGGGTGTTTAGTAGTGATTATGCGTTCACCTTGCTAAAGGAGAACAATTTTTCAATAATGAATTGATGGCGTTGCTTGTGAATCACAGGTGACCCAGCTGCTGGACTGCCACTGGCATGCCTCGCAATTACGTCAATGTTGATCGGTAATTTCGCCGTTCTAAAGGAAGTCAAAATGTACGTCCAAGCGCCCATGTTTTCTGGCTCTTCTTGGAACCAGATGTAACGTTTGTTTTCGCCGTATTTCTTGATTAGCGCTTCCAATTGCTTTTGAGGGAGCGGATAAAGTTGTTCCATTCTCACAAGTGCAATATCGTCACCACTCTTAGTTAGCTCTCTGTGTTCTAACAACTCATAGTAGATTTTTCCAGAGCAAAGTGCTACTGTTTCTACTTCTTTTGTTTTCACATTTACGTCGTCAATGAGTTCCTGGAACCTACCTTCTGCCAAGTCATCCATTTTGCTCACCGCTTGCGGGTAGCGCAATAATTTCTTCGGAGTAAAAACAATCAATGGCTTTCTGAATTGGCGCTTCACCTGTCTTCTCAACAAGTGGAAGTGGTTGGCAGGAGTGGTAGGATTGCACACTTGCATGTTCAACTCAGCACATTGCTGGAGGAAACGTTCCATTCTTCCGCTAGAGTGCTCAGAACCCATCCCTTCATATCCGTGAGGCAAGAATAAAGTCAAACCGTTCATGGTCTTCCATTTGTCTTCTGCCGCAGATAAGAATTGGTCAATCATGATTTGGGCTCCATTGACAAAATCTCCAAACTGTGCTTCCCAGATGGTCAATCCTTGTGGGGTCCCGAAGGCATATCCGTAGTCAAATCCAAGTACGCCATACTCACTTAATAATGAGTTGTAGATAGATAGCTTCGCTTGATTCTTGTCAAGGTGGTTCAAAGAAATGAACTCCTCTTCTTCTACTTCTGTCTTTACAACAGCATGTCTGTGTGAGAACGTTCCTCTTTCAACATCCTGTCCAGAGACGCGCACTGGGTGGTCTTCTACGAGCAACGTAGCATAAGCAAGCAATTCGCCCATACTCCAGTCTAGGGCATCAGACTCAAGCATTTTCAGACGATCGCCCATCAACTTTTCGGTCTTTCTAAAAACCTTCTTTCCTTCTGGGAGTTGCGCAATTTTTTTCGCCAGTTCAATGAGCTTCTTTTTGGGAACGCTTGTATCTGGAGATTGGTCAAAATCTGCTGGAACTGCAGACTTATAATCCTTCCATGTTTCTTCTAGGAAATGCTTCACATAGGCCTTCGAAATCTTCTTTGACCTGTCTAGACTTGCATCGAGTTCAACCTCTAGCGTATTTCTCATGTTGTCGCCATCCTCTTTTGTAAGAATGCCTTCAGCAAGCAATTTTTCAAAGTAAATCTCTCTTGGCGTTGGGTGATCACCAATGGCTTTGTACAACTTTGGCTGGGTGAACTTTGGTTCATCTCCTTCGTTGTGTCCGTATTTCCTGTATCCCAACAAATCGATGAAAACATCTCTATGGAAGGTTTGTCTGTATTCAATCGCCATTCTCATGGCTTGGATTACTGCTTCAGCGTCATCTGCATTTACGTGAAAGACAGGGCAGAGAGTTGCTTTCGCCACATCAGTGCAATACGTAGAGCTACGACCGTCAAGGTAGTTTGTTGTAAATCCAATTTGATTGTTCACTACAATGTGAACGGTTCCTCCGGTTCTATAGCCATCTAATTGGGCCATTTGAACAATTTCATAGACGATTCCTTGACCAGAAATGGCGGCATCTCCGTGGATCAACACAGGAACAATCGCTTTTTCGTCTTTAAGGTAATGATCAATTTTAGCGCGGGTTAATCCTTCAACCACCGGGTCAACAGCTTCAAGGTGAGACGGATTGGGCGTCAGTGTCAAATGTACTTTTTCACCTGAGTCAGTAATAACATCAGTACTGAAACCAAGGTGGTATTTCACATCTCCATCAAAATCCTCATCTTCATCATATTCTTTACCTTCAAACTCGGAAAAAATCTCTTCGTAAGGCTTTCCAAAAATATGCGCTAGTGTATTCAAACGACCACGGTGGGCCATTCCTACGATGAACTCCTTCACCCCCATGCGCGATCCGATCTCAACCAAATCATCAAGTGCGGCAATCAAACTTTCGTTTCCTTCAATTGAGAAACGTTTTTGGCCTACAAACTTTCTTTGCAAAAACTGTTCAAATACAGTTGCTTGATTCAGCTTCTTGAACACCTGCTTTTTCTCATCATTATTGAGAACAGGTCTATTTTTGAGCTCTATACGGTTGCGAATCCACTCAACACGTTCTGGGTGGCGAATGTAGGTGTATTCAATTCCGATGTGCTGGCAATAGGTTTGCTGAAGATGCTCTTCAATCTCTTTCAACGTTGCTTTCCCAAGGCCAACAGTCTCTCCCGCTTCGAAATGCGTCCCGAGATCTGCTTCGCTTAATCCAAAGTTCCCAATTGACAAATCAGGGCTATACTGCCTTCGGGCGCGCACTGGGTTGGTCAACGTGAAAAGATGTCCTCTAGAGCGGTAGCCGTCAATGAGGTTCATCACTTTGAATTCCTTTTGGACATTCTCAGGAATTGCTCCTCCTCCGTCCTCAAAGTTCATTTTTGCAAAGTCGAAACCTTCGAAGAATTTCTTCCACCCAAATTCAACAGAATCAGGGTCTTTGCGATAATTCTTGTAGAGCTCATCTAAAGCGTCTACGTCGGCATTACTCAAGTATGAATAGTTATCCATCAGGATATTCTAAAACGATTTGTAGTACAAAGTTAACAAGTAAAAGCGACCTATATACCAGTTCCCGATTTGATTTTTAGTCGAAACAAAACCTTTTTCACTTCGCGTTTTACGAGCATTACGGCAAGTTGATCTGCCAGATTATTAATTTCTGCGGTCTGCATGACGATTTTCACTTCTCGCTCACTTACGTCAACGCGGTAGAGGAGTTGCGCTAATTTTGATTTCTCTGAATTGAAAAGTTCACTAATCAAAAGCTTCGTTTCATTGAACAGCCAATTGGCGTCAGCATCGATTGGGATTTTCTCAACTCGAATCCACTCCGCTCCCAGGTCTTTGTTGAGCTGGACTGCTGTCTCAAGGAGCACTTGCATTTTGCTCGTGCCTTCTGGAAACTTTTCTATTCGAATGAGGTCTTCAGTCATCATGTCTGTCTCATGTGCACCAATTCAGCAAGGTAATTGAACAAGGCTCGTCCTTCGCCTTCCAATTCCAGTCCGTCAAGCGCTTCCAAGGCTTTCTCGTAATGGAATTGCATTTGTTCGCGAAGCTCTTCTTCTGCGCCCGTAGCGATGAACAACCCTTTTACCTCGGCAACCTTTGTTGCAGGGTCAGAGGAATTCCCAATCCATGCATCCAACTGGGCTAACTGTGAATGATTTGCCTTTGCCATGCACGTCAAATAAAGGAATGTTTTCTTGTCACAAAGAATGTCTCCACCAATTTGTTTTCCGAAGTGTTCAGGATCACCAAACGCGTCTAGATAATCATCTTGCAACTGGAATGCGAGTCCTGCTTCCAACCCAAATTGGTAGCCTCGTTTTTGTTGTTCATCAGAAGCTCCGGCTATGAGCAAGCCTATTTGAATTGAGCACGCCAACAAGACTGATGTTTTCAGCCGAATCATCTCTAAATACCCGTCAATTGTAACGTCAGAACGTTGTTCAAACTCCATGTCCAACTGCTGACCTTCACACACTTCAAGAGCCGTTGCATTAAATAACTCCAGCAGCTGAGGTAGGTTTTTTGATTCACACTTCGCGAGGTGTTGATACGCCTGAACAAGCATGGCATCACCGCTCAAAATTGCAGTGTTCGAATCCCATTTTTCATGGACTGTTTGCTGGCCTCTTCGCAAAGGAGCTTCATCCATGATGTCATCATGCATCAAGCTGAAATTGTGAAAAACCTCCACAGCCAAGGCAGCTGGAATGGCTTTCTCTACATCTCCCTTCACTGCGGCACATGCGGCCAAAACCATTGCAGGGCGGAGGCGTTTTCCACCAAGTTTCAACAGGTACTCAATGGGCTCATAAAGTCCTGCTGCTTGTCCTTTGTGCGCTTCTTGAAAAAGGGCCGCTTCTATTTGTTCTTTGTATTGTCTGAGCAATACTTCGGGGGTCATCTCCACTGTTTTCACTTTCAATGATCCGGGTGCATCAATTGTTCAAGGAGGTAGTCACCGTATCCGCTTTTTCTCAGCGGCTCAGCCAAGGAACGCATCTCTTGATCTGAAATGAACCCCATTCTCCAAGCAATTTCTTCAATGCAACCAATTTTTAAACCTTGACGCTCTTCTATTACCTGCACATATAGCCCCGCCTGCATTAACGAAGTAAACGTCCCTGTATCCAACCAGGCCGTTCCTCTGGCCATTTTGGCAACTTTAAGCCTTTTGCGTTTGAGGTATTCCTTATTCACATCTGTGATTTCATACTCTCCTCTGGCACTTGGTTCTAAGTTTTTCGCAATTTGAATCACGTCGTTGTCATAATAGTACAATCCTGGAACGGCATAGTTCGATTTCGGAACAGAAGGTTTCTCTTCAATGCTAATTGCTTTGCTATTTCCATCGAACTCAACAACGCCATAACGTTCGGGATCACTTACGTGGTAGGCATATACTAGCGCTCCATCAATGTCTGTGTTTTCGCGAAGCAACTTCCCGAAACCTGGCCCATAAAAGATGTTATCTCCTAAAATTAAAGCTACTTTATCATTCCCAATAAATGATTCTCCAATGACAAATGCTTGCGCCAATCCGTTTGGTTCTGGTTGCTCAGCATAAGAGAAGGTACAGCCCAAATTGGACCCATCTCCCAACAGTCTTTTGAAACCGGGCAAATCTTCTGGGGTCGAAATGATAAGGATTTCACGAATTCCACTGATCATTAATGTAGAAAGCGGATAGTAAATCATTGGCTTGTCATACACAGGCATAAGCTGCTTGCTCACCGCTTTTGTAATGGGATAAAGACGTGTGCCACTTCCTCCTGCTAGAATGATTCCTTTCATAGTTGTGCGTTGCTCAAGTTGAATGCTAAGGTGGCGAATTTCAAACGGTCGTGAAAATTAGTCGCCCATTTCCCCTTTACGCACTTCCAATTCATCCAATTCAATGTCCTCTTCTTCGTCAATAATAATAAGGAATGGCTCACTAAACGCCTTTGTGGTTAACCAGCGTTCAAAGCTCAAGAGGAGCGATGGAAGAAGCACCAAATTTGAGAACATCGCAACAAGTAAAGTCATAGAGACCAGAACTCCGAGGGCCCGCGTACCATCAAACTCTGAGAGCGAAAACATTCCAAAACCAAAGAACAACACGATGGAAGTGTACATCATGCTCACCCCTGTTTCTTTCACGGCTAAGATCACAGACTCCCTGATATTCCATTCTCTGATGCGCAATTCTTGCCTGTATTTCGCCAGAAAGTGAATGGTATCATCAACTGATATTCCAAACGCAATACTAAAAACCAAGATCGTAGATGGCTTAATTGCTATGCCAAAATACCCCATGACACTGGCGGTGAAAATGAGCGGAATCATATTTGGAACAAGTGAAATGAGCACCATTCTGAGCGACTTAAACAACAGCGCCATGATGACCGCAATTACGCAAATTGCCAACATGAGACTAATAAACAAGTTGTTCACCATGTAGCTAGTTCCTTCTAAAAACACAACACTCGTTCCCGTCAAAGTTACCCGTGTTCGGGTAGCGTCAATGCTGTTTGAAATAGCCGTCTTTAACACCTCCAAATCAGAAACTGATGAAATGCAGGCCAGTTGATCTTCACATGATGTGTCTACCAATCCTTCAGCCGCCAGGTACTTAAAAGTGCTGTCTAAGAAGGCACCGTTTTCAGCTAAAAATGAATTCAGCCCTTTGATGGTTGCAGCGGAGTTGAATGCACTGTCAACACGATGAGCTGTGGGATTGAATATGGTTTCTATTCGTGGACGAAGCCCATCTAGTAAGGCAGTCATTTCTTTGGTACCGATGTCTGCAACTTGAGACGTAATGCGCGTTCGTTGACGTCCTTCATCCATAAAAGTACGTTCAATGCCACCTGTTTCGTATTCACTTTGAAAGTAGGGACCAATGAAAGACTGTTCTTGCCTTGTCATAAGCTTATACTTGTCAGGATTCCCGCCGTAAAAGGCCTGTTTCCCGAACTTCACGGCATCCACGATGGAGAGCGACTTGCTGAACTGGTCGTATTCTGACAACAGTTCTTGCATCTGCTCCATTCTGCTTAAATTTTTAGGACGAAGAACTTGCCCTTTTCGGCGCGTATCAATGATTACTTCGAAAGGCATGACCCCATTGAAGCGAGATTCAAACCACTGTAAATCTTTAATTACACGGTCATCCTGAGGGAGGTCATCAACAACATTCCCTGTGGTTTCCATCTTGCTAATTCCGTAAAAACCAGCAACAACCATCACAACAGTGAGGATATACACAGGTCTTCTGTGATTCGTTACGATGTAAACTAATTTGTTCACGGCATGAAAGATCCACTTGCGATCTAGGTGACGCACATGTCTGCGTTTTGGAGGCGGCAAGTAGCTAAAGACCGTTGGTATGGTCAACAATGAAACAGCAAATACGGCAAGAATATTAATGGAAGCAATTACGCCGAACTGCTTCAGAATGTCAGAGTGCGTGAAAATAAAAGTCGCAAACCCCATTGCAGTCGTAGCGTTGGTTAAAAACGTTGCATTTCCAACCTTGTGAATAACCCGCGTAAGCGACCTTGCTTTGTTGCCATGCTTTTTGAATTCTGCATGGTATTTGTTGAGCAGATAGATGCAATTAGGGACCCCAATGACAATCATTAGCGGAGGGATTAACCCCATCAACATGGTGATCGGATAATCGAAAATGGCAATTAACCCTATAGACCAGACAACACCAATTCCCACCACAAGCATGGAGACCAGCATGACCACAAAATTCCTAAAGAACAGCAATAACAAAAATGCTGTAACAGCGGCAGCAAGCAACAAAAAAAGCTTTAATTCAGCCTTCACCTTAGCGGTCATCTGAGTTCGTATGTAAGGCAAGCCAGAAATGTGCACTTTCAGTCCTGTCTCAGCCTGAAAAGCATCTACCATGTTCAAGATTATTTGAACAGATTCTCCCCTATTTTCAGAATTAAACAGCTTCGCATTTACGAAGACCATCATCAAAGTAGCTTCGCTGTTATCTTGGTATAGTAGCCCTTCGTAGAACGGCAAGGAACGGACCTTTGCTAAGCCAGAGTCCAGTTCTGCCTGCGTCCGAGGCATGTTGGCAAATACCTTCTCAAAATCGAATTGTTGCAGTGAGTCATTTTTGACAATGGTATAGGACTGTCCGATTGAAAAAACCGAATCAATTGCGGCAATGCCTTCACCCGAAACGCCTTCTTCATTTTCCAGAAAAACACGAATTTTCTTGACATCCTGCCCGAGTTGATACCATTTCGAAAAATTCTCTATTGAGTAAAGGGCTTCGTCCTCAACTCCAAGAACGATTACATTTCCGTCTTCCGAAAAATTCTCAAGAAAATCTTGGTAGGCTATTGAGGTCGGATCGTTTTCTGGAAGCAAGCCGCCGAACTTGTAACTCATTCTGACGTCTTGCGCCTTCCAGCCCATAAAAACGGTCAATCCAACCAATACAATTAAGATTGGCAAACGGTAACGAAGGATGTAGGAAGCTAAGGATGTCCACATGGATCAATGCGCTTTTGTGCAATATCTGTCTTTGACCAAGGTGCAAAGAAACAAAAATACAATCAAGCGAATGTGAAATAAGTGCAAACCTGCTGACTGTTGTTGAGCGTTTCATAACTTTGGCCTCTGAAACAGATTAGACCCCATGGCAAAATATGATGTAGTCATTATTGGCTCAGGACCCGGCGGCTATGTAGCCGCCATCCGTTGCGCGCAACTAGGAATGAAAACCGCATTGATTGAGCGCTACGCTACGCTTGGCGGAACATGCTTGAATGTAGGATGTATCCCTTCAAAAGCGCTTCTTGATTCTTCAGAACACTATCACCAAGCGAAAGATCAATTTGCCACACACGGCATTAAACTTAACAATTTGGAGGTAGATATGCCTCAAATGATCAAGCGGAAGCAAGAGGTTGTTGACCAAACTACTGGGGGAATTAATTTTCTGATGAAAAAGAATAAGATCGATGTGCTGCACGGACATGGTTCTTTCAAGTCAGCTACTGAGGTTCAAATAGCGAAAGAGGATGGTTCAACAGAGACCATTGAGGCCACGAAAGTGATCATTGCTACGGGATCGAAACCAGCATCATTGCCTTTTATTAAAATAGACAAAAAACGCATTATTACTTCTACGGAGGCACTCGAATTAAAGAGCGTCCCAAAAAAGATGATCGTTATTGGAGGTGGCGTCATTGGACTTGAGATGGGGTCTGTTTATGCGCGTTTAGGATGTGAAGTGACCATTGTGGAATACATGGACAGCATCATCCCAACCATGGATCGCTCTATGGGGAAAGAACTTGGCCGCTCCATGAAAAAACTGGGGATAAAGCTTCTTACCAGCCACAAGGTTAAGGAAGTAACCGGATCTTCGAGCAGCGTAACCGTAAAAGCAGACGATAAAAAAGGCAACGAAGTAGAGCTAAAAGCTGATTACTGCTTGGTCGCTGTTGGACGAAAACCATACACTGACCAACTTGGATTAGAGAACACAGGTGTGAAAGTGGATGACCGCGGGAGAATTGAAGTGGACAACCATCTTGAAACAGCAGTCAAAGGAATTTTCGCCATTGGAGATGTCATCAAAGGAGCTATGCTTGCGCACAAGGCGGAAGATGAAGGGATTTTTGTTGCTGAATACATGTCGGGGCAAAAACCACACATCAACTACTTGTTAATTCCTGGGGTGGTTTACACCTGGCCAGAAGTGGCTAGCGTTGGCTACACCGAGGAGCAGCTGAAAGAAATGGGCACGGCATATAAAGTGGGATCTTTCCCGTTTAAAGCAAGCGCAAGAGCACGCGCAAGCATGGACACAGATGGAATCGCGAAAGTGCTAGCTGATAAAGAAACAGATGAAATTCTAGGGGTCCACATTGTGGGACCACGGGCTGCTGACATGATTGCTGAAGCAGTAGTAGCAATGGAATTCAGAGCTTCTGCTGAAGACATTTCACGCATGAGTCATGCGCACCCAACTTTCACAGAAGCGTTGAAAGAAGCAGCTTTAGCAGCAACAGATAACCGCGCTTTACACGTTTAATGAACCAACTGCAGTTTTAACTGTTGGGTAAGCTGTATGAAAACAGGAATCTTAATTATTAACCTCGGCACTCCAGATGCACCAACTCCGCGATCCGTAGGTAGGTATTTGCGGGAATTTCTTGGGGACGAAAGGGTTATTGACATTCCTTGGTTAGGACGAAAAATCCTCGTCAATGGAATCATCGCGCCAACAAGAAAATATAAATCGGCTAGGGAGTACAAAAAAGTTTGGACCGACAATGGATCACCTTTGTTGCTGCATGCTGTTGCACTGAAAGAAAAGCTTCAAGAGCGCTTCAAAGGCGAAGATACAACCGTTGAAATGGCCATGCGCTATCAAAGTCCGTCAATGAAAAGCGTGCTTGACAAAATGAATAAGGACAATTACGACCGCATTTTAGTCTTGCCCTTGTACCCACACTACGCCTCGGCATCAACAGGATCAACCATTCAAAAGGCAATGGAATTGATTTCTAAATGGTATGTCATTCCAGAAATACAGATTATCAGTCAGTTCTGGGAAGACGAAGGTTACCTGGGTTCCTTTGAAAAAAGAGCAGGCGAATTTGATTTGAATGCGTATGATAAAATCCTCTTTAGTTACCACGGACTTCCTGAACGCCACGTAGACAAAGTCTATGAAGACCGGAAGTGCTCTAATCATTCTTGCGAAGACGAAATCAACGAAGAAAATAAGTTTTGCTACAAAGCCACTTGCTTTGCTACCACAAGAGCTTTGGCTAAAAGGTTGAACATCCCAGAAGAGAAGTACACTGTTTGCTTTCAATCTCGTCTAGACAAGAAGTGGCTGCGTCCTTTTGCTGATGAAGTAATTGAAGAACTGGGAAAAGAAGGGGTCAAAAAACTCCTCGTTTTCTCACCAGCCTTTGTTGCAGATTGTTTGGAAACGACTGTTGAAATTGGCCGAGAATATTTGGAGATTTTCGAAGAAAACGGCGGACAAACATTAGATTTAGTTCCTAGCTTGAACAGTGAAGATTTTTGGGTAAGCGGATTGGAGAGAATGATTCGAAAGAAATTAATTCTATAAAATGATAAAGGTCCCACGTTAGGAACCTTCATCGAGCTAATCATCTGAAATAAACTCCTGGTTTTCGGTTATCGAATAATCACCATTGAGAGTATATAGGTATTTGACAATTAGCATACCAGCCCAACATTACAATATAAACCAACTGTTAGCCAGCAATCTACATCTTGTGTCATTTTGGGAATATTCCCAAAATGGGATAACTATACCAAATTGGGAAATAAAACCTTCGTACCAAATCTAGCCAACCTAAATGACCAAACGGTCATTTACCTTCACGACGCGCTCAAAGAGAGTAGGTCTCTCCTCGCAATTGGATCTTTGAGATCAATTGGCTTTAAAAACCCCTCTAAATCCAGCCTTGAGAACCTCCAAACATTCTTGACCGCTAAGAAAACATGGCTTTTTGGCTGGATTGGGTACGACGTCAAAAACGCTATTGAAGCGCTCGAAACAGACAAACCTGACTTTTTTGAACTGCCTGACCTTTTCTTTTGTGAACCACGCATCGTCATAGAAATCAACAGAGGAGACCTCAAAGTACTCAAAGGAAAAGACGAACCCGATATAGAAAGCATCCAAAAGAGCTTGCTAGAAAATCCAGAAAAAAATCCGCTGCACCCAGGTGAACTAACACCCAGAACACCAAAGGAAGCGTACATAAAAGCCATTGAAATTCTTCTGAAACACATTCAACGGGGCGACATCTACGAAATCAATTACTGCCAAGACTTTTATAGTGAGCACCACCCTATTCACCCGTTCAACACCTATCAGAAACTGCACTCACTTACCAAAGCTCCCTTTTCGGTTTACCTAAAACACAAGCAAAATTATTTGCTGTGCGCGTCACCTGAGCGCTACTTGAGCAAAAAAGGAAACACCCTCACCTCAGAACCCATCAAAGGAACCACCAAAAGAGGTAAAACAACTGAAGAAGATGAGTTACTCAAAACAGAATTAAAGAACGACATTAAAGAACGCGGTGAAAACATCATGATCACTGATTTAGTTCGAAATGATTTAAGCAAAGTAGCGCGAAAAGGCACCGTGAAGGTGGAAGAACTATGTGCCATTCACTCCTTCGAAACGGTGCACCAAATGATTTCTAAGGTATCTGCCGAAGTAGCATCAGACATCAACTTTGTAGACATCCTTCGCGCCACATTCCCCATGGGAAGCATGACTGGAGCCCCCAAAGTGCGCGCGATGCAATTGACAGACCGTTATGAAGCAGCAAGACGTGGACTCTATTCGGGAAGCGTGGGTTACATCACACCAGAAGGCGATTTCGATTTTAATGTTGTGATCAGAAGCCTTCTCTATAACGCACATTCGCATTACCTTTCTGCCAAAGTTGGAGGAGCCATTACCGCTCTTTCGTCTCCCGAAAAAGAATATGAAGAGTGCTTACTTAAAGCTGATGCCCTCTTTAGATCATTGCGCTGATGTTACAGAAATTCAATCAACACCTCCAATCTACCAAGCTCATCGCCCATGATGACTACACCATTGTAGCCTGCAGTGGCGGGTCAGACTCAATGGCCCTGGCCGGACTTCTCAAGGCGGCAGAAATGAAATTTTGCCTGGCACATGTCAACTTCCAATTGCGGGGCGAAGATTCAGAACTGGATCAAGAAATTGTTCAAACCTGGGGGAAAGACAACGGCATTGAAGTGTATGTCAAACGCTTTAAAACAGATGCCATTGCCGAAGAAACAGGGCAAAGCATTCAGGCTACTGCCCGAAGGTTAAGGTATTTGTGGTTTGACCAATTGAAGTCAGAGATTCAAGCCACCGCCATTGCCACCGCCCACCATAGCGATGACCAAGTGGAAACACATTTATGGCACCTCATGAGAGGAAGCAGTTGGTCTGGATTCACGGGCATTCCTCCCGTGCATGGCGACATTGTGCGTCCATTGCTCTTCGCTACAAAAAAGGAACTCACCAGTTATGTTGCTGAAAACAACATTCCTTTTCGCACAGATAAAAGCAATGCCTCTGACAAATACATGCGGAATCGGATTAGGAACGAAGTAATTCCGTTGCTTGAAGACATCAGACCCGGATTCAAACACAACGTTCACAGACAGATAGCAGCGTTCTCAGAAGCGGGGTACATTATTGACCAGTTCATGAGCGAATTGGAATCTGGCATGCTAAATTTGGGAAGCAATGGTATTGAGTTAAACGTAGAAGACCTAAAAGAAATGCCCTTTTCACGCTTGTTATTACTGCACGTGTTACCTGATTACGGCTTTCCCGGAAGACGCGTAAGCGAAGTCCTCAACCTGCTCAATGCCCAAGTTGGAAAAGCACTTTATTCCTCAACGCACCGCATTGTGCGCGAACGAGAAAGCATTCAAATTCGCCCTATCCCTTTAAATACAAGCGAAGAAACACTCATTTCTCAAGACGACCTCGAGATCCATTCACCAGCTCACTTGGTGTTAGAAATTTCTGAAAACACGGCTATTCCCAAAATGGGAAGCCCGAATGAAGCTGTTTTCGACCTGGATAAAATCAAGTTCCCCTTGAAGCTTAGAAGGTGGAAATCTGGCGATAAACTTCAGCCTTTCGGCATGGAGGGCACGCAGAAGGTGAGTGACCTATTGATTCAAAAAAAGCTTACTACCAGCGAAAAAGAAAACACCTTCGTACTCAAAAGTGGAAACGTCATCATTTGGGTGATTGGAATTCGTACCAGCGCAGCTTCAAAGGTCTCAATTCATACAAGTAAGGCACTTCGAATCAAACATGTAGAGATTAGCTGAAACCTTTCATCTTGGACTGTCGTTTATTAACTAACCTAACGACTTTACCATGACACCATTTTTAATCAACCATCCTGTCACCCGCGCATTTCTATCGGAAATGCAATATGCTGATGCTGACGTTCTAGAAACGTCCTTTGCCCAGCGCGCAAGAAGCAGGAAACTTTTCACAGCCATTTCTTTAGAATCGCTCAAGGCCCAAGAAGTTGTTCTCTGGATTGAAGCAAAGAATTCCTGTTTCCCTATCTCTACACGCATCACAGCCATTGGCGACCGCATGATCCATCTAGAAAAAAATGTGCGCATCCCCATTCGTTCAATTTGCCAAGTGCAGCTCCAGTCATAACCTAATCTTAGTTCGTACTTTTGCAGAATGAGCAACCTTTCCGCAAAAGACCGCGAAGTCGCATTTCGTCTCTATTTACTCCTCGCAGGTTTGTTTATCGCAAGCCTTGTCACCTGTAATTTAATCTTCAGAAAGTTTTTTATTTGGAATCCTTTTGGGGAAGAAGGAGTGTCATTCGAACAAAGTGTTGGAATACTTCCTTACCCAATCACCTTCTTACTTACCGATTTAATTTCAGAAGTTTTTGGAGCCAAGCGGGCTAACCAAGTAGTTTTTGCCGGACTGATCTCATCTGTTTTTGTACTTCTGATCATCACACTTGCCGGCGAAGCATCTGCAACGGCATGGTCCCCCGTCACGGATGGAGAATTCAATCACGTATTCGGACAAACAGCAACCGCAGTTGGAGCAAGCATGTGCGCGTATCTCATCGCTCAATTCGTAGACATCCGTGTGTTTCATTACTTAAAAGAGAAGACAAAAGGCAAGCGCCTTTGGATCAGAAATAACTTTTCGACCATCACCTCTCAATTTATCGATACTTTTACGGTCATCATTTTGCTTTGCTTTTTGGGCGAAATAGAATGGAGCTTATTTTGGATCCTTGTTTTGAATGGATTTCTATTCAAAGTTTTGGTTGCTATTTTTGACACACCACTCTTTTATCTGACCACTTGGTTGGTGCGAAGGCGGTTCAAATTAGCCCTTGGCGAAGAGGTAAAACTATATTAGGATTCCAATTGTACAGATAGTAGAACACAACCCGAGCACAGCAATCTCGGTATATTTGATAGAATTCAATTCTGAAGAACCATGTTGAGATTTAAAGCAACAATTTTAATATTGA